>NZ_OZ060372.1:0-610921 GCF_964058935.1 Buchnera aphidicola (Pemphigus populi)
TTTATCTTTTAAAGATATAAAAGAAAGAAAAAAGAAGTTAAAGATATTTATATCTTTTTTAATTACTCTTAAACTAAATATATCTCTTTCATATTGATGTTATTTTCTGTATTATGAGAAATAAATTTAATATTTTTATACCTTAAGTAAGGTTTACTGAATGTCTAATCATTTTGATGTGATTATAATTGGAGGAGGACATGCCGGTACAGAGGCATCGATGGCTTCTGCAAGAATGGGATATAAAACTATTCTATTAACTCAAAATATGGAGAGCTTAGGTGTTTTATCTTGCAATCCAGCTATAGGTGGTATCGGTAAAAGTCATTTAGTTAAAGAAATTGATGCACTAGGAGGGATTATGGCAACAGCAATTGATCATTCTGGTATTCAATTTAGAATTCTTAATTCTAAAAAAGGTCCTGCTGTAAGAGCGACTCGTGCACAAGCTGATAGAAAATTATACTCTTATATGATAAAGAATGCTTTAAAAAATCAAAATAATTTGTTAGTCTTACAACAAGAAGTGGATGATCTAATTATTAAAAATCATTGTATTCAAGGTGTGATTACAAAGACAGAAATGAAATTTTATGCGAGATCTGTTGTCTTAACGACAGGAACATTTTTAGGGGGTCAAATTCATATTGGTCTTAATAAGAAGCACAGTGGTGGTCGTATGGGTCATTCGTCTTCCGTTATTTTAGCACAACGTTTACGTAATTTACCTTTTCGAGTTAATCGGTTAAAGACGGGTACTCCTCCACGTATTGATAAAAATACTATAGATTTTAAAAATCTTTTGGTTCAGAAAGGAGATTTACCTTTACCTGTATTTTCATTTTTAGGGAATAGATTGGATCACCCTCGTCAAGTACCTTGTTATATTACTCATACTAATGAAGTGACACATGATATTATTAGAAAAAATTTACATCAAAGTCCAATTTATTCAGGAGAAATAGTAGGGATTGGTCCTCGTTATTGTCCTTCAATTGAAGATAAAGTGATTCGTTTTTCTCATCGTTCTGCGCATCAAATTTTTTTAGAACCAGAAGGTTTGACCGGACATGAAATTTATCCCAATGGGATATCCACTAGTCTTCCATTGGATATTCAATATCAATTTGTGCAATCAATTAAGGGTTTAGAAAATGCAAAAATAACACAACCGGGATATGCAATTGAATATGATTTTTTTGATCCTAGAGATTTAAAGCCTACTTTAGAAAGTAAATTAATTCAAGGTTTGTTCTTTGCTGGACAAATAAATGGGACAACCGGTTATGAAGAAGCTGCTGCCCAAGGTTTATTAGCTGGTTTAAACGCTGCTTTACATGCATCTGATTCGGGATCTTGGTTTCCTTTAAGGAGTCAAGCTTATCTAGGTGTTTTGGTAGATGATCTTTGCACTAGAGGAACAAAAGAACCTTATAGAATGTTTACTGCAAGAGCAGAGTATAGATTAACATTAAGAGAAGATAATGCTGATTTACGTTTAACAGAAATAGGTCGAAAATTAAATTTAATAGATGATAAGAGATGGAAGCGTTATAATGAAAAATTTATTCTAATTAATACAGAAATTGATCGATTAATGAATTTAAAAGTTTCTCCTAATTCTTCTGCAATAAAGAAAATAAATAATTTTTTAGAAAAAGAATTAATAAAATGTTCTAATGCTAAAGATCTATTAAAGAGACCTGAAGTAACTTATCACAATCTAATGAAATTACCTTTTTTTGGTCCAGGATTATCAGATTATGAATCTGCAGAACAAGTTGAGATTCAAATAAAATATGAAGGTTATATTATTCGTCAAAAAGAAGAAATTAGTAGACATTTAAGTCATGAAAATACAATTTTAGCAGACATATTAGATTACCGAGATGTAATAGGTTTATCGAATGAAGTAATTGCAAAATTAAATCGTTATAAGCCTTTTTCTATTGGTCAAGCATCACGCATTTCAGGTATTACTCCAGCAGCAATTTCTATTTTACTAATTTATATTAAAAAAAATTATTATAAAAAAATACTTTATTAAAAAAATTATATTTTGATGATGCATATATTTTAATTGATATGAAAAATTTTATATTTATTATATTTAAAGTATTATAAATATATATTAATTAGTATTTAATATCTTTAAATAATATTATTATAGTATTTTTCATAATTTATTTTATATAATAAATATTATAATTATTTTTTATTTAAATGGATGATGATATTTGTCATAAATTTTAATTATTATGTTATTTAAAATTATATTTATTTTATTTAAAAATTTTCTGAATATTTTATATATTATATAACTCATATGGTATTTAATATAAATAAACTATTAATGGTTAAATTGACATTTAATATGAGTTTTATATAAAAAATTAATTTTATTAATGAACATTAATTTTTCATTAAATAATTTTATATAATAATAAAAAATACTATATATCTAGATTATTAATTTTAAAATTTAGGTATGTAAATATTTTTATTTATTTTAAATTAATAGGTATTATTTATTAATTAATAAAATATGGGAGTCAAAATGGATTTAGGAGAAATATTAAATTCTCAACAATATATCAGTCATCATTTAGATCACTTACAGATAGACTTATGTACTTTTAAAATAGTTCCTTCAGCAGAAATTTCTGCAAATAGTTTTTGGATATTAAATCTTGATTCCATTTTTTTTTCTATTTTATTGGGTTGTTTGTTTCTTATTTTTTTTTATAAAATAGCTAAAAATATGACTACTAGTGTACCCAATAAGTTACAATCAATAGTTGAACTAATTTTCGATTTTATTAATGGTAATGTAAAAGATATATATAGGAATAAAAATAATTTAATTGCACCTTTATCATTAACGGTATTTGTATGGGTTTTTCTCATGAATTTTATGGATTTATTTCCTGTAGATTTATTCCCTTTAATTGGCAAATATTGCTTTCATTTTTTATCTTTACGTACGGTCCCATCTTCAGATATTAATATTACTATTTCTATGTCTGTTAGTATTTTTATACTAATTTTATTTTATAGTTTTAAAATAAAAGGTATAGTTTCTTTTTTAAAAGAATTAACGATGCAACCATTTAATTATCCATTTTTTTTCTTTTTAAATTTTATATTAGAAATTGTTAATTTATTATCAAAACCACTGTCTTTAGGACTACGATTATTTGGTAATATGTATGCAGGAGAAATGATTTTTATCTTGATTTCCGGTTTACTTCCATGGTGGGCACAATGGATTCTGACTGTACCTTGGGCAATTTTCCATATTTTGATTATTTCACTGCAAGCATTTATTTTTATGGTATTAACTATTGTATATTTATCAATGGCTTCAAAAAAGCACTGATTAAAAGTAATATATTAAGTATAATTTGGAGGTTATCATGGAAAATTTAAGTCCAGATATGATTTATATAGCAGTTGCTATCATGATCGGATTAGCTGCGATAGGAGCGGCTGTTGGTATTGGAATTTTAGGTAGTAAATTTATAGAAGGTTCAGCTCGACAACCAGATCTAATTCCGTTATTACGTACTCAGTTTTTTATTGTTATGGGTTTAGTAGATGCTATTCCAATGATAGCAGTTGGTCTTGCTTTATATATATTGTTTGCTATTGCTTAGTTTGAGTATTATTGCTTTAATAAGCAGGTTACAGTTAAATAAAAATTAACAAAGAGTCTTTGCATTATTAAAATAATGCAAAGATTTAAAAATTATTTTTAAACAAATTAAGGTATAACATTGTGAATCTTAATTCCACCATTATAGGGCAAGCTATTTCATTTTTTTTATTTGTCTGGTTTTGCATGAGATATATTTGGCCTCCTATTTTAATGACTATAGAAAAAAGACAGAAATATATTTCAGACAATTTAAATTTTGTTAAAAAAGAAAGAGAAAGTTTAAAACTAGATCAAGATAAAATAAAAAAAGAAATAGAAGATCAAAAAAAAGAAGCATTAAAAATGATTAATGAAGCAAAAAAACAACGTAATATTATTTTAGAAGAAGCTAGAATAAACGCAGAGAAAGAAAGAAATATATTGATGCTAAAAGCGCATTCAGATATTTTATTAGAACGTGTAAAATTGCGTGAAGAATTAAGTCGACAGGTAGGGGGAATAGCTTTTTTAATGGCCGAAAAAATATTACAAAGATCTATAAAAAAAAATGAAAATAATGATATTATCAATGAATTAATTGCTCACTTATAAGGAATATTGAATTGTTGATGTATCGATGTAATAGTATCGCTCGTCTTTATGCAAAATCTATATTTGAATTAGCTATAGAGGAAAAAGCATTTTATAATTGGCAAAAAATGTTATTCTTTTCTGTTCAAATTGCTAATGATGAGAAAATGAATAGTCTTCTTTCAGGTGTTTTATCAGCTAGATTTGTAGCACATGTATTTATAACGCTATGTGGTGATCAACTAAATCCAAAATTTCGAAACTTAATTAAAATAATGGCTCAAAATAAAAGATTACATTTATTAAAAGATGTTTTGTCAGAATTCATTTTTTTAAAAAATACATATAATAAGTTTATGGAAGCGGATGTTATATCATCGTATGCGTTAAATGAATGCCAACTTAATCGCATTTCTGTTTTTTTAAAAAAAAAATTTAATAGCAATATTAATTTAAAAAACAGTATTAATAGTTCTATTATTGGTGGTTTTATTATTAAAGTAAATGATATCGTAATTGATATGTCTTTAAGTGGTCGTTTGAAACAATTGGATGTTTTTTTAAATTATTGAGAGAATTATAAAAGTATGCATTTAAATTCTAGTGAGATTAGTGAATTAATTAAGCAACGTATAGCTCAATTTAAGATATTGAATGAAGTTTATCATGAAGGCACAGTAATTTCAGTAGGTGATGGAATCATAAAAATATATGGTTTATCTGATGTGATGCAAGGAGAAATGATTTTATTACCTGGAAATCAGTATGCCATTGCTTTGAATTTAGAGAAAGATTCCGTAGGTGCCATTGTTATGGGCCCTTATACTCATATTAAAGAAAATACTCGAGTAAAATGTACTGGTCGTGTTTTAGAAGTACCAGTAGGAAGAAATTTCTTAGGTAGAGTAATTAATACTCTGGGTGAACCTATTGATGGGAAAGGTGTTATTAAAAATGATGGTTTTTCTCCTATTGAAGCGAATGCACCAGGTGTCATTGATAGAATAGCAGTTACTCAACCTATTCAAACAGGTTATAAAGCTATAGATGCAATGGTACCTATCGGACTTGGACAACGTGAATTAATTATTGGTGATCGTCAAACAGGAAAAACAGCTTTAGCTATAGATACCATTATTAATCAGAATAAATCAGGGATTCAATGTATTTATGTATCGATAGGACAAAAAAATTCAACTGTAGCTAATATTGTGAAAAAATTAGAAGATTATGACGCTTTATCGAATACAATTGTGATTGTAGCTTCTGCCTCTGAGGCTGCTGCATTACAATATTTAGCTCCCTATTCTGGTTGTACTATGGGAGAATATTTTCGAAATTTAGGTGAAAATGCTTTAATAGTTTATGATGATTTATCTAAGCATGCCATTGCTTATCGACAAATTTCTTTGTTATTGAGACGTCCACCAGGTAGAGAAGCATTTCCTGGAGATATTTTTTATTTGCATTCTCGATTGTTAGAAAGATCAGCTTGTGTTAATAAAAAATTTGTTGAAAATTTTACTCAAGGGAAAATAAAAGGTAAAAAAGGTTCTTTAACAGCTTTACCTATCATTGAAACTCAAGGTGGTGATGTATCTGCTTTTGTTCCTACAAACGTAATTTCTATTACTGATGGTCAAATTTTTTTAGAATCTAACTTATTTAATTCGGGTATTCGTCCAGCGGTAAATCCAGGTATTTCTGTATCTCGTGTCGGCAGTGCAGCGCAAAGTAATATAATTAAAAAATTATCTAGTGGAATTCGTACTGCTCTTGCTCAATATAGAGAATTAGCATCTTTTTCTCAATTTGCTTCTGATTTAGACGAAATAACGCGAAAACAATTAATGTATGGTAAAAAATTAACTGAATTATTGAAACAAAAGCAATATGATCCATATTCAATCGCGGAACAAGCAGTACTTTTTTTTGCTGCAGATCGAGGATTTCTTGATAATATCCAATTAGAAAAAATTACATTTTTTGAAGAACAATTATTAAATTATTCTAATCAACAATACTCTAATTTGATGGAAAAAATTAATCATGATGGAATATTAGATCATCATATAGAAGAGATGTTAAAAACATTAATAGAAAAATTTAAGTCTTCTCAAATTTGGTAATTTTTTTTAAAAAATATATAGTATTTTTTAAGGATTTAATATGGCAGTAGAAAGAGAAATTCATAATAAAATTAACAGTATACAAAATACAAAAAAAATTACTAAAGCCATGGAAATGATTTCTATTGTTAAGATGAGAAAAACAGTGGCAAGAATGCGTGCAGGACGTCCGTATGCTAAAATGATAAAAAAAGTTATAAATCATCTTATTCAAGGTAACTTAGAATATGAACATTCATATTTAGAAAACAGAGTGACTAAGCGTATTGGTTTGGTAATTATATCAACAGATCGAGGATTGTGTGGAAGTTTGAATACATATCTTTTTAAGAAAATATTAGTTCAGATACAAAAATACGCAAATAAAAATATTATGTGTGATCTTATTATTTTTGGTTTGAAGGGGATAATGTTTTTTAGTGCGTTAAAGAGTAATATCGTTGCTACAGTTGCTAATATGGGAGATAAACCTAGATTATCTAACTTTATTAATTCGATTAGAATCATTTTAGAATCTTATAAACATAATGCTATCGATAAATTATTTTTAGCAAACAATCAATTTAAAAATACTATAACACATAGTCCAATTATTACGCAGTTATTACCTTTATCTAATGTGTGTGCCGAGAAAAAAGATTTATATCCGGTATGGGATTATTTATATGAATCTGATTCTAAATTACTTTTAGATATTTTATTAAATCGCTATATTGAGTCTCAAATATATCAAGCTATATTAGAAAATATAGCTAGCGAACAAGCAGCACGTACGATAGCTATGAAAATGGCAACTGATAATAGTGGAAATCTTATCCAGGAATTACAATCAATTTACAATAAAACACGTCAGGCCAGTATCACAAGAGAACTAACTGAAATTATCTCAGGAGCTTCTGCAGTTCAGTTAAATTAATAATTTTTGAGGTTTTAAGAATGTCTGTAGGAAAAATTATTCAGATTATAGGTGCTGTAGTTGATGTAGAGTTTTCTCAAGAATCAATTCCCCATATATATAATGCTTTAGAAGTTAAAAATAAAGACACGCACTTAATATTAGAGGTACAACAGCAGTTGGGTTCAGGTATTGTTAGAACAATAGCTATGGGTTCATCTGATGGTTTGAAACGAGGATTATCGGTAATTGATCTAAAACATGCCATTAAGGTTCCAGTTGGAACGGCAACTTTAGGTCGTATCATAGATGTTTTAGGAAATCCTATAGATATGAAAGGAGAAATAGTAGAAAAAGATAAGAGAGAAACGGAGTATTGGGAAATTCATAGACCAGCTCCCAGTTATGAAGAACTGCTTAGTTCCCAAAATATTTTAGAAACAGGTATTAAAGTTATTGATTTAATATGTCCGTTTTCAAAAGGTGGTAAAGTAGGTTTATTTGGAGGAGCAGGTGTTGGTAAAACAGTTAATATGATGGAGTTAATTAGAAACATTGCTATTGAACATTCTGGTTATTCAGTATTTACAGGAGTTGGAGAGAGAACACGTGAAGGTAGTGATTTTTATCATGAAATGAAAGCATCGAATGTTTTAGATAAAGTATCATTGGTTTATGGTCAAATGAATGAACCTCCTGGAAATCGATTACGAGTAGCGTTTACTGGTTTAACTTTAGCAGAAAAATTTCGTGATGAAGGAAGGGATGTTTTATTGTTTATTGATAATATATATCGTTATACATTAGCTGGAACGGAAGTATCAGCTTTGTTAGGGCGTATGCCCTCTGCTGTTGGATATCAACCGACATTAGCTGAAGAAATGGGTATTCTACAAGAACGTATTACATCGACAAAGAAAGGCTCTATTACTTCTATTCAGGCTGTATACGTTCCTGCTGACGATTTAACTGATCCTTCTCCTGCTACAACGTTTGCACATTTAGATTCAACAATAACTCTAAGTAGACAGATAGCCACTTTAGGAATATACCCTGCTGTTGATCCTTTGAATTCTACTAGTCGTCATTTAGATCCTAATGTTATAAGTATTGATCATTATGAAACAGCAAGATCTGTACAAGCAATTCTACAAAGATATCAAGAATTGAAAGATATCATAGCGATATTAGGTATGGACGAGTTATCGGAAGAAGATAAATTATTGGTATCACGAGCACGGAAAATACAACGTTTTTTATCACAACCTTTTTTTGTAGCAGAAGTATTTACTGGTTTTCCAGGAAAATACGTATCTTTAAAAAATACTATTTTTGGTTTTAAAGAAATAATAGCAGGAAATTGTGATTATTTACCTGAACAAGCATTTTATATGGTTGGTACTATTGAAGATGCGATAGAAAAAGCAAAAAAAATCTCTTTATAAAGAAATTATCTGGTGTTTTTGGGAAAATTATAATGACTTGTCAATTGAATATAGTTAGTGTTGAAAAAAGTATTTTTTCTGGTTTAGTGAAAAAAATTCAAATATCTGGCAGCGAGGGAGAACTGGGTATATATCCAGGACATGCACCTTTGTTAACGTTTATTAAACCGGGATATATTTATTTTTTAAATCATTTAGATAAAGAAGAATATGTTTATATTTCTAGTGGTATTTTAGAAGTTCAACCTTCTATAATTACTGTTTTAGCTGATATTGCTGTTCGAGCATTAGATTTAGATTATAATCTTATTATAGAAGAAAAACAGCAAGCTGAAAAAAATATAAAAAAAGATAAATCTGATTTTTATAATAAAAAAATGATAAAAGAATTGACTGAAGCGTTAGCAAAACTGCGTATTATTCAAATGATGAAAAGAATTAAATAGTACAGCTTTTTAGCGGCAGGTTTTTGATTTGTTCCTGTCGCATCTTAGTGTATTTTAATATTTTTAAAAAATAGTTTTTTTAGTATATCATTGATATACATCATATATTTTATATAGTCTAAAATACCTATTTTAGTAGAAAAAACTTTATATTCAGTATTTCTTAAATATCGATGTTTTCTACTTGTAAGGCATATTTTTCTATAAAATGTCTTCTTGGTTCTACTGTATCTCCCATTAGTGTAGAAAACAATTTATTTGCAGATTGTGCATCTTTAATATTTACTTGAAGCATTCTTCTGGTATCTGGATTCATGGTGGTATTCCATAATTGTTCTGGATTCATCTCTCCTAATCCTTTATAACGTTGAATAGAAATATTTTTTTGAGCCTGTTTTATTAATTTTTCTAATATTTTTTCTAAGTTATCAATAGGATATTGGGTGTCTCCTTTTTTTATATACGCTTGTTGTTTTATTAATTGAGATATTATTTCATGTATCTTATAAATTTTTCTATATTCTACACTTTGAAAAAAAATATTTTCTAGTTTACATGTTTTTATTGATGTATTGTTTTCAATTTTTATTATTGGTATGAATAATTCATTATTTTTGTTAGGTTTAACTTCAGCAGTGTAAATATAATTATTTTTTTCTTTTTTATTTAGGTCATAAATCAATTTATTTACCCAAAGTTGTACTATTTCTTTTTTCTTTAAAGAAAATAAAGCAGGTTGATAAATTAGTTCTTTTAGTATAACCAATGGATATTGCTCTCTAATAGAGAGAATTGTTTGTTGTACGTTATTATACTCTGTAATTAGTTTTTTTAATGTATTAGTATGAATATACTCTTTATTATTATTTTTAATTTGTAAAGTAGCGTCTTCTAACGCTATTTTTATTTGATATTTTTTCATAGATTCATCATCTTTTATATAGCGTTCTTTTTTTCCTTTTTTTATTTTATAAAGAGGTGGTTGAGCAATGTAAAGATATCCTTTTTCAATGATTTCTGGAATTTGTCGATAAAAGAACGTTAGTAATAGAGTTCGAATATGAGAACCGTCGATATCAGCATCTGTCATAATAATAATACTGTGGTATCTTAGTTTAGTTAAATTGTATTCATTTTTTCCTATACCACATCCTAATGCTGTAATAAGGGTGGCAATTTCTTGAGAAGAAAGCATTTTTTCAAAACTAGATTTTTCTACATTTAATATTTTTCCTTTAAGAGGTAAAATTGCTTGGTTCTTTCTGTTTCTTCCTTGTTTTGCAGAACCTCCGGCGGAATCTCCTTCTACTAAATAGATTTCAGATAATACAGGATTTTTTTCCTGACAGTCAGCAAGTTTTCCAGGTAATCCATTTATATCCAAAGATCCTTGTTTTCTAGTTATTTCTCTTGCTCGTCTTGCAGCATCTCTAGATCGAGCTGCGTCTATGATTTTATTTGTAATATTTTTAGCATCTTGTGGATTTTCTAAAAGGTATCCCAAGAGGTGCTCATTCATTAGAGATTCTACAATTGATTTGACTTCAGATGATACTAATTTTTCTTTTGTTTGAGAGGAAAATTTAGGATCAGTAATTTTTACTGAAATAATAGCAGTGAGTCCTTCACGAGTATCATCTCCTGTAACCGTAATTTTTGTTTTTTTATTATATCCTTCTTTTTCCATATAAGTATTTAATGTACGAGTGATTGCTGTTCTAAAACCTGCTAAATGGGAGCCTCCGTCTTCTTGTGGGATATTATTAGTAAAACAATATATATTTTCTTGAAAAGAGTTATTCCATTGCATTGCGATCTCTACTGAAATATTCTCTTTTTTATCAGTAAAATAAAATATATTTATATGGATAGGAGTTTTATTTTTACTTAAAAATTTAATAAAAGATTTTACTCCACCTTGATGCTGGTAGTTATCGTTTATGTTTTTTTTTATATCTATTAGGTGAATTTCTATGCCGGGGTTAAGAAAAGATAATTCATGTAATCTTTTTGATAAAATTTCATATTTGAATGTAGTAATATTAGAAAATATTTGACGATTGGGCCAGAATCTTACTTCTGTACCTGTCATTTTAGTTTTTCCTATAATGCATAAACTATTTTTAGGAGTTCCATGAGAATAGAATTGTTGGTATATTTTACTATTTCTGTAAATATTTAATTCTAACTTTTCAGATAATGCATTGACTACAGATATACCTACTCCGTGTAATCCCCCTGATACTTTATAAGATTCGTTGTCAAATTTACCTCCTGCGTGAAGTACTGTCATAATAACTTCAGCAGCAGATATGCCTGCTTCAGGATGAATATCAATAGGAATTCCTCTTCCATTATCTTTTACTGAAATTGAGTCATCATAATTTATAGTTACGATTATTTCTGTGCAATATCCAGCTAATGCTTCATCAATAGCATTATCTACTACTTCAAAAACCATATGATGTAATCCGGTGCCATCATCGGTATCTCCAATATACATACCAGGACGTTTTTTTACTGCATCCAGACCTTTTAGTATTCTAATGCTCGATGAGTTATAAGAATGAGACATAAAACCTCTTTTAGTTGATTCATTATGTGATATTAATATTTTTATTAATATTAAAAATATTAATTTTATTTCAAATAATGAAATATATTTGTTTTTTAATAAAATTGATGATTAAATAATATTTATTAATCTTAAGATAGAAGAATTTTAGTAATTATATTACTATATAATTCGCACTAATTTTTCCTTAAAAACAATATTTTTTAAAATAAAATAGAGATATATTCTTTTATTTTAAAGATATAAAGGCATTATAATATAGGAGACAGAAGATTTTTTATCTTCTTCGATTTGAATTTTAGAAGCATTTTTTTGCATTAAAAAATGAACATTTTGACCGGTAAATACGTTTAGTACATCTAAAATATAATTTACATTAATATTTATTCTAAAGTTTATATTTGCAGAGTAAACAAGATCAATAATTTCTTTAGCTTCTTCTTCTTCTTGATTTCTAGTACTGATTTCTAACTTTCCGTAATTTAAATGTAGATGGACCCCATGAATATTTGGGTTAGATAGAATAGCTACTCTTGATAATGATTCTTTTAATATACTAATTTTTACTGTAATAATCTTAATTGGGTTATGTAATAAAATAGAATTATAATTTGGGAAAATTCCAGCTATTAATTTAGATGTAAATATAAGATTTTCTATATTTATTTTAATATTATTTTTTCCTATCACAATATGTAATAAAGATTGATCGTTATTTAGTAAACGTGTCAACTCTAAAACACTTTTTCTAGGTAATATAATTGAATAAGAAGACATTGAGAAATTAATAGATGCATTGCATATAGCCATACGGTAGCCGTCTGTCGCCACAACACGAAGATTATTTTCTTTAATTTCCAACAACATACCATTAAGATAATAGCGTATATCTTGATTAGCCATTGAGAATTGAGTAGTGTAAATCATTTTTTTAAAAGTATTTTGGGAGATATAGAATTCTTTTTCGTGTGTAAAATGATATACATTAGGAAAATTTTTTGGTGGTATTGATAATAATGAAAAAAAACTATTTTGTGAAATAATATTAATTTTATTAATATTTTCCTCTATTTGTATAATTGTATTACATGGTAAACTACGGCAAATATTTAATAATTTTTTTCCTGAAATAACAGTTTTTCCTGTTTGATAAACATTATTTATCGGTATTTTAGTAATAATTTCTGTTTCTAAATTAGTAGCAGTTAAAGATAGTATATTTTTTTTTATTTCCATTAATACATTTTCAAGCATGGGAAAGGATTGGTTTTTGACTAATAAGGATCCAACCTGTTGTAGACCTTTTAATAAATCTTTTTTTTCTATAGTAAATTTCATCAGATTATGAAGATAATATTTGAATTAAATTAGAAAAATCTTCTTTAATATCATGATTTTCTTCGCGAAGTTTTTCTATTTTTCGACAGGCATGGAGTACTGTTGTGTGATCTCTTCCTCCAAAAGCATCACCAATTTCAGGTAAACTATGATTAGTTAGTTTTTTTGATACCGCCATGGCTATTTGTCGCGGTCGAGCAACTGAGCGAGAACGACGTCTAGATAATAAATCAGATACTTTTATTTTATAATATTCTGCAACTTTTTTTTGAATTTTTTCTACGGTTATTAATTTTTCTTGTAGTTTAAATAAATCTTTTAGAGTTTCACGTACAAAATCTACTGTAATTATTCGACTAGTAAAATTTGCATTTGCCATTATACGATTTAAAGCACCTTCTAATTCGCGTACATTTGATCTTAATCTTTTTGCAATAAAAAAAGCAACCTCATCCGGTAACTGAATGTTATTTTCTTGTGCTTTATTAATAAGAATGTCAATTCTAGTTTCTAATTCAGGAGGATGAATAGCAATAGTTAAACCCCATCCAAATCTCGATTTTAAGCGATCTTCAACTCCATTAATTTCTTTAGGATAACGGTCAGAGGTTAATATTATTTGTTGATTACCTTCTAAAAGGGAATTAAAGGTATGAAAAAATTCTTCTTGAGAACGTTCTTTATTTGCAAAAAATTGAATATCATCAATTAGCAATGCGTCCACTGAACGGTAATATATTTTAAAATCATCTATTGTATTGTTTTTTAAGGATCTTACCATGTCTTGTACAAAACGTTCAGAACGCATATAAACAACTTTTGCGTTATATTGATTTTTTATTATGTTATTTCCTGCAGCATGTAATAAATGTGTTTTTCCTAATCCTGTTGCTCCATATAAAAATAGTGGGTTATATGAAATTCCAGGTTTAGCAGCCACTTGATATGTAGCAGTACGTGCAAGTTGATTTGATTTTCCTAATATAAAATTGGAAAATTTATTTTTTTTATTAATATTAGAACAATAAGATATTTCTTTTGATATGGATATATTGTCCCACATAAGAGATTGTTTTTTGTATTGATGGTGGAATTTTATTAATTTTCTAATGTGTTTTCCATTGTAGGTTCCTTTTACTCTAAATATTAGCAAAGGTGCATTTTGACCACAGAAATTATATAGTAATTCATTAATATCTTTAAGATATTTGTCTTTTACCCAGTCTAAAACAAATCGATTAGGTGCAGATAATTCTAACATATTTTCGTTTAATTTGTCTTGAAGTGGGCGTATCCACATACTAAATTCTGTTGGTGGAAGAATAGTTTGTAAGCAGGCAAGACATTGTTGCCAAAGTGAAAGCGACACGGATTGACTCCAAATAAACAAAATCAATAAGAAATAAAATTATTTAAAATAATGAATACATTCATTCATATATTTATATATAAACGATTTTTAAATTTTTTTATATTTATTATTTTTTACTATAGTTACATTATGCAATATTAATATTTAATAAATGAATATTTAGTAAAATTTTTCTTTTATATCTACTGTGATATTATTTTTATGTAGCAATATTTTTATAAAAATTTATTTTTATATATCTTAAATTCAATAATTTTTTCTAATGAAATATTATATCAGAAGAAAAATTTTGAACATTTTAAAATTTTTTATGCGATATATAATTTATAACCAATCGTATCGATCAATTTTGATACTGAAAAATTCAGATAAAGTTTATTGACTGAATAAAGAAGAATTATTATCCTTACTATTATTATAAAAAATAAATATTTTTATTTTTTTATGCATTGAGAGATTTAATAAAATTAGGTAATCAATAATTATGAAACGTACTTTTCAACCTTCTATTTTAAAAAGAAATCGTTTACATGGATTTCGTTCTCGTATGGCCACTAAAAATGGTCGTCATATTTTAGCTCGTAGACGTGCTAAATTACGTATTTTTTTAACTGTTTCTTCTAGATAAACGTGATCGCAATGCTTCATTTTTACTTTAAAAAAAAGTTTCGTTTATTAACTACAATGAATTTTAATTTTGTATTTGAAAAATCGATAAAATTAGAAATATCGGAAATGATTATATTAGGACGGTTGAATTCATTAACATATTCACGTCTTGGTCTTAGTATAACTAAAAAAAATATTAGATATGCTCATGATAGGAATCGATTAAAAAGATTAATACGAGAAAGTTTTCGATTATCACAACATAAAATAATCAGAATGGATTTTATTATTATAGCAAAAAAAAATATCATGCGGTTAAATAGAGCTTTGTTAAGAGAAAAACTGGAGAAATTATGGTTAAATTATTATCAATAATTTCAAATTTTTTAATATTTATAATAATTATCTATCAACGTTGCATCAGTGTTTTCTTACAACCTTGTTGTCGTTTTTATCCTAGTTGTTCGCAATACGCATTGGATATATTGAAGAAATTTAGTTTAATAAAAAGTATATATTTAATATTAAAAAGAGTATTACAATGTCATCCTTTTTGTTTTTATAAAAATGATATTGTATTTAAAAAAATAAAAGATAAAAGAGAATATAAATAATGGATCTACAACGTAATATTTTGATATTTTCTTTTTTATTATGTTCTTTTTTGTTGTGGCAAACATGGAAAATAGAATTTAATTCAACATTGCCGGTGACACAGGTAAAAAAAAATAAGGATAAATTATCTATATCAATAATAAAAGATAAAAAAAATATTTTCATTAAAACCGATACTATGTTTTTACGTATTAATCGAAATGGTGGTGATATAGAACAAGCAAGTTTATTTGCATATAAGGATAGATTACATTCTTTGCAGTCTTTTAGATTACTTGATACAAAACCTGATTTTTTTTATCAAGCACAAAGTGGATTAACTGGAAAGGATGGTCCAGATAATCCACGTTATGGTATGCGACCAGTTTATATTAGTGCTAAAAGTTATTTTCAGTTATATAAAAATCAAAGAGAATTACGTGTACCCATGATATGGATTGGTAAAAATGGAGTTTTTTATACAAAGACGTTTTTATTTACATCAGGTTCATATGATATAAAAGTTCAATATGATATAAAAAATAATACTGATAATATTTTAGAATATTCTATGTTCGGACAATTAAAACAATCTATTAATTTACCAAAAAATAGAGATATTTATAGTAAACATTTTGCATTGCAAAGTTTTCGAGGAGCAGCTTATTCAACTGAACATAGTAAATTTAATAAGTATAAATTTAATAATATTATTGATAATAGAAATTTATATATTAAAACGAAAAATGGTTGGATAGCTATGTTGCAACAATATTTTGTTTCAGCTTGGATTCCAAAATCGAAAGGAATTAATACAATATATACAGCTCATTTAGGTCATGATACTGCTGCGATTGGATATAAATCTGATGTGATTTATGTGATGCCTAATAAAAGTTATAAAATTAATGCAAAGTTATGGATTGGTCCAGAAATTCAAGAAAAAATGATGGTATTATCTCCTCATCTTGATTTAACTGTAGATTATGGATTTTTATGGTTTTTATCTCAACCTTTATTTAAATTTTTAAAATTATTGTATAATTTTGTAGGGAATTGGGGCGTAGCTATTATTTTAATAACTTTAATTATGAGGGGAATTCTGTATCCTTTAACTAAAGTGCAATACACTTCAATGGCGAAAATGAGAGCTTTGCAACCTAAAATAGATGATATAAAAAATAAATTTTCAAAAGATAAAAATATTCTTAGTCAAGAAATGATAAAACTGTACAAAAGAGAAAAAGTTAATCCTTTTGGCGGTTGTCTACCTTTGTTGATACAAATGCCTATTTTTTTAGCATTATATTATATGTTAATGGGTTCTATAGAATTACGTCATGCGCCTTTTTGTTTATGGATTCATGATTTATCTAATCAAGATCCTTATTATATACTACCTATAATAATGGGATTAACAATGTTTTATATTCAAAAAATTTCACCGAATACTGTATCTGATCCGGTACAACAAAAGATTTTAAATTTTGTACCCATTTTATTTTCTATATTTTTTTTATGGTTTCCTTCTGGTTTGGTTTTATATTATATTGTTAGTAATGTTATTACTATTTTACAACAAAAAATAATTTATTATCGTTTAGAAAAAAAATAATTTTATATATCATGTATTTATTCTATTTTATAAATAATCTGTCAGATAAATAAGGTTATATTTATAATATGATACATAAAAAAAATGATACCATCGCAGCGCGAATTACCCCTCAAGGAAGAGGTGGTGTAGGTATTCTACGTATTTCAGGAGAACGGACAAAAGAAGTCGCTTTAAAAATATTGGGTAAAATTCCAAAAAATAGATATGTGAATTATGTATCTTTTTTAGATGGAAACGGTTTTCCTTTAGATAAAGGGATAGCTTTATGGTTTAGTAAACCTAATTCTTATACAGGAGAAAATGTATTAGAATTGCAAGGACATGGTAGTCCAGTTGTATTAGATTTACTTCTTAAAAATATTACTTCGATAACAGGAGTAAGACTTGCTAAACCTGGTGAATTTTCTGAACGTGCTTTTTTAAATGGAAAAATAGATTTAGCTCAAGCTGAATCTATAGTAGATTTAATTAATTCTACATCTGAAAAAATGGTGAGATCTTCTTTACAATCATTACAAGGAGTTTTTTCTTCTTATATTCATCAATTAATGAAGGATATTACTCAAATTAGAGTACATTTAGAGGCTCAAATTAATTTTCCAGAAGAAGAAATTCCTATTTTTTTTGAAAAAGATATTGATAAAAAATTAAAAGAAATTATCTTATTTATTAATAAGATTATAACTGTATCTCATCAAGGAAAAATATTACGAGAAGGAGTCAAAGTTGTTATTGCAGGACCTGCAAATGCAGGTAAATCAAGTTTATTTAATATTTTATCTTGTACGAATTCTGCTATTGTAAATAATAAAAAAGGTACTACTCGTGATATATTACGAGAATATATTCATATTGATGGTATTCAATTTGAATTAGTTGATACAGCTGGATTACATAAAACAGATAATGAGATAGAGATTATTGGAATTGAACGTGCTTATAAAGAGATTAAATTAGCTGAACATATTTTATTTGTGTTGGATGGGACTTTAGACAAGTTGATTCAAGATAGTATCTATTCTGATTTTTGTAAAAGTGTTTCACATAAATTTCATATTACTATTATTTTAAATAAATCTGATCTTTCTGGTCAGAAAACAAGTATGAAAAATGTGAATGGAGTAACTGTTATTTCGGTATCAGCGCATACTGGTGATGGAATAGAATTATTACGTCAACATTTAAAAAATAAAAGTTTAAGATCATATGAAAATACAGAGTGTGTTTTTCTGTCCAGACGTCGTCATCTTAACGCTTTACATGCTGCTTTAAAAATTATTTCTAAAGGTAAGAGAAATTGGTCTAAATTGAGAAATTTTGAATTATTAGCTGAAGATTTACGGATATCTCAAGATTATTTGGGTCAAATATTAGGTGTCGTAATCACTGATGATTTATTAAAAGATATTTTTTCTGAATTCTGTATTGGAAAATAAAAATTGAATAAATAGTATTCATATTTAAATTTTTGAATAAATATATTATATTTTTTAGAGTATAAATATGAGTTATTTTTCTGCTTCGCCTATCAATGAAACAGTATTAATTAGATTTGCAAATGAATTATCTGGATTCTCTTTAGGAGAATTGTCTAATATGATGTTAAAAATAGTTCCTAATACATTAAAAAAAGATAAAGGATTTATAGGACGTCTTTTGGAGGATATATTAGGAGCGAGATCTGGGAATAAAGCGCAACAAGATTTTTCAGATATTGGGATTGAATTAAAAACAATTCCTATTGACAAAAATGGTATTCCTTTAGAATCTACTTTTATTTGTACTGTACCATTAATAAAAAATATAGGATTAATATGGAGAAAGTCTTATTTTTATAAAAAAATAAGCCGAATACTGTGGATTCCGATTAAAGGAAATAAAACTGTCCCAGTATCAGATAGATTAATTGGAAAACCTTTTCTATGGACTCCTAATGATGTACAAGAGAATTTAATAAGACGTGATTGGGAAGAATTTATGGATCTAATTGTGTTAGGTGGGATTGAAGATATCACAGGACAGTATGGCGAAGTATTGCAGGTTTTAAAAAAATCAAAAAATCATTCTTATTTAACACGTGCCATAGGAAAAAATGGTGGAATTATTTCTACTGTACCACGATTTTTTTATTTAAGAAAAAAATTTACTTTTTCAATAATATAACTTTTTTAACTTTAAAGATTTTTAAAATATGCCCGAAGGCGGAATTGAACCGCCGACACGGGGATTTTCAGTCCCCTGCTCTACCAACTGAGCTATTCGGGCGTTAATTTATTAATACATTAAAGTAAAAGTTATGTCAATAATTTTATTATTGTGGAATATAAAATAATATGTTTTATGTTTAATAGATTTTAATGTTTTTAATTTAATATTTTTATTATTAATCATTTTTATATTAATTTTCATGCTTTTATAATCAATTCAGGATATACTGTTATTAATATTTACTAATTGACATAGTAATCAATTATTCATATTTAAAATTAAAATTAATGATAAATCATTTTATCTACATGTTTTATATGTTGAATAACTATTTTAAGATTAAATATTTTATGGATATTGATGTTATCCACAATATGTACGCAAGAGTAAAAATTATATATATAATAAAATAAAAAAATAATACCCCTTGAAAGTTTTAATTTGTATCCATATATAATATACATACCAAGATACATATTCTATATTTTGTTTTTAATCATGTTGATTGTATAAAATCAACTTTAAAAAGGAAATTTTACATGAAAATTCGTCCGTTGCATGATAGAGTTATTATTAAACGACAAGAAGTAGAATCTAAGTCGGCAGGAGGTATTGTATTAACAGGTTCGGCAGCAGGAAAGTCAACTCGAGGAATAGTGACAGCAGTCGGTAATGGTCGAATTTTAGATAATGGTGAATTAAAAGCACTAGATGTTAAAATCGGTGATACTGTTATTTTTAGTGAAGGATACGGTGCAAAAGTAGAAAAAATTGATAATGAAGAATTTTTAATTCTAACTGAAAGTGATATTTTAGCAGTTGTTGAAGATTAGATTTTATTTTTTACTAAAATTTAATTTAAATTATTTAAGGAAAACAAAATGGCAGCTAAAGATGTGAAGTTTGGTAATGAAGCGCGTGTGAAAATGCTTCGTGGTGTAAATGTTTTAGCAGACGCAGTAAAAGTTACTTTAGGTCCAAAGGGTCGAAATGTAGTTCTGGATAAATCATTTGGAGCTCCTAGTATTACTAAAGATGGAGTTTCAGTTGCTCGTGAAATAGAATTAGAAGATAAATTTGAGAATATGGGTGCTCAAATGGTAAAAGAAGTCGCATCCAAAGCGAATGATGCGGCTGGTGACGGTACAACTACAGCTACTTTATTAGCTCAAGCAATTGTTAATGAAGGGTTAAAAGCTGTAGCAGCTGGTATGAATCCTATGGATTTGAAAAGAGGAATAGATAAGGCTGTTATTTGTGCTGTAAAAGAATTAAAAAAATTATCTGTACCATGTTCTGATTCTAAGGCTATTACTCAAGTAGGAACGATTTCTGCTAATGCTGATGAAAAAGTCGGTGTATTAATTGCCGATGCTATGGAAAAAGTAGGAAATGATGGAGTGATCACTGTTGAAGAAGGAACTGGTTTAGAAAATGAGTTAGAAGTTGTAAAAGGTATGCAATTTGATAGAGGTTATTTATCTCCATATTTTATTAATAAACCAGAAACAGGTATAGTAGAATTAGAGAATCCTTATATTTTAATGGCAGATAAAAAAATATCTAATATTCGAGAATTACTTCCAGTATTAGAAGCAGTTGCTAAATCAGGTAAACCTTTATTAATTATTTCAGAAGATTTAGAAGGTGAGGCTTTAGCTACTTTAGTAGTAAATTCTATGAGAGGTATAGTTAAAGTAGCAGCAGTAAAAGCACCTGGTTTTGGTGATCGACGTAAAGCCATGTTACAAGATATTGCTATATTGACAGCTGGTAATGTGATCTCTGAAGAATTAGCGATGGAATTAGAAAAATCTACTTTAGAAGATTTAGGACAAGCTAAAAGAGTTGTGATTAGTAAAGATACTACTACAATTATTGGTGGATCAGGTGAAAAGTATTCTATAAAAAATAGAATTTCTCAAATTCGTCAGGAAATTCAAGAAGCCACTTCCGATTATGATAAAGAAAAATTAAACGAACGTTTGGCTAAGTTGTCAGGTGGTGTAGCAGTATTAAAAGTAGGCGCTGCCACAGAAGTAGAAATGAAAGAGAAGAAAGCTCGTGTAGAAGATGCATTACATGCTACTCGTGCAGCAGTAGAAGAAGGTGTGGTACCTGGTGGTGGAGTTGCTTTAGTCCGTGTAGCACAAAAAATTTCTAACATATCAGGTCAAAATGAGGATCAAAATGTAGGAATTCGTGTTGCTCTGAGAGCTATGGAAACGCCTTTACGTCAGATAGTGTCTAATTCAGGTGCAGAACCATCTGTAGTTACTAATAATGTTAAAGATGGAAAAGGTAATTATGGTTATAATGCAGCTACTGATAAATACGGTGATATGATCGGATTTGGTATCTTAGATCCTACTAAGGTAACAAGATCAGCATTACAGTATGCCTCTTCTGTTGCTGGTTTAATGATTACAACAGAGTGTATGGTAACAGATTTACCAAAAGAAGAAAAATCTGATTTAAGTTCAGCTCCTGCTGGTGGAATGGGTGGCATGGGCGGTATGATGTAGTTTTTAAAAAAAATTATAATTTCTCTCCTAAATACTATCAAAAGTATTAGGAGGGGGATGAAGTGGTAAAAAAATATTTTTTTAATAGATATTATATTTAATAAGGATTTATGATTACATATTCCAGTAGTAATTTACGTACAGGGTTAAAAATTATTTTTCAAAAAGAACCTTATATTGTGTATGAAAATGAATTAGTGAAACCGGGAAAAGGGAAAGCGTTTTCTCGTGTAAAATTAAAAAATTTATTAACTTGTAAATTTATTGAAAAAAAATTTAAATCTACAGATTTTTTAGAAGTAGCTGATGTTGTGGATGTTTTTTTATTATATTTATATCATGATATTGATACTTTTATTTTTATGAATGATAAAACTTTTGAGCAAATATTAGTGGATAAAAGAATATTAGGTAATAAGTCTCAATGGTTATTGGAACAAAATAGTTATCTTATCACTTTATGGAACAATCAACCAATTACAGTGGAATTGAATAATTTTGTTGAGTTAAAAGTAATAAATGTAAATCCAGAAATAAAAGGTGATAGTATTAGTCGTATTGGTAAATACGCTGAATTAAGCACTGGTGCGATAGTAAAAGTTCCACTTTTTGTTGAAGTAAATGATGTTATTAAAGTTGATACTCGTTCAGGAGAGTATGTATCGAGAAAAAGATAAATATATATGCATAAACATAAAAATAAAAATTGGAATACAATTATTCATTTAATATTCATTTCCTTTGATATATTTACGATAGCTATCCCATTCAAAAGTTAGCCACAAGCTATTTCCGATTCTCATTCTGTCAATTACTCTTTCTCCTAGTAGAGTTTTCATACCTCTGTGATCTAGGTTAGATAACATACCGGTAGAACGTTTAGAAGATGATCTTCTATCTACAATTTGATTAATAATGACTTTTTCATAACGTGATTCTGTTTGCATTCCTATTTCATCTATCATTAGTAGATCAACACTACTTAAATTATGCAACAGATTTTCTTCTGTAATATTACTATTTCCGCTAAAGGTTCCTTTCATATTGGACATAAGATCTGCTACTGTAACAATTAGTACATTTTTACCATTTACAATAAGGTGATTTCCAATTGCTGATGCCAAGTGATTTTTCCCTGTACCTGGACGTCCTGAAAAGATAAAACTCGCAATATTTCCGTTAAATTCTTCTGCGTATCTTCTTGCTGCAGTGACTACTTTTTGATGTCCTTCATGTTGAATACGATAATTATCAAAAGAGCAGTTTATATATAATTCACGAATACCAGAACGACCAAGAATACGTTGCATTTTCATTGCGCGGTTCTTTCTTATAATTGATTTTGATGATATCCGTCCTTCTTCTTGATTCCATGCTAAAAGATCACCGTCATTATTGAATTTAGGTTTGATATGATTAGGCATGATACGTTGTAGGCGTTTAAAAAACAAAGAGTAGTCTGTCATTATTGTCCTCGGAAACCTTCAGGGATATTTTGATCAGGTTTAGGTAAATCATTAATGTCTCTTTTTTTATATATTATGTTTAGTATTCTGCTTTGTTGTATACTTCTTGCTAATTTTTGTTGCCATTGTATATGATGAAAGAATCTTCCTTCAGCTTGCCAGTAAGATATAAATAAAGCTAATTCAGAATGAGAAACAGGTTTTTTTAATTTTATTCCCCAAATAGCAGCTTGTTTTAAAAAATCTACATCAGGTTTCCATTCTTTATACATGGTAAATTTACCTATTGGTATTTTTTTAAAACATATAATATTTTTAATATTATTTTTTTTTTGTTCTTGAAATAAGTTATTAATAGAAAATAATTTATTTAGTAAACAAGGAGTGACTGCATACATAATAGGAATGTTATTTTGGAATACAGCTAAAGCACCTTCTTTCGCTGAAGATAGAGCTGCGATAGGATCTTTTTTAAAATTAGCTAAATTAGTAGTTGTTGGTACTAATATTTTTATAGACATAAATTGAAATCTTATTTGAAGTTTAAGTTATATATTAAGTGAATTATTTTCTACTTATAAATAGAAAATAATAATTTAGGAGCATAAAATATGTAAAATGAGTATTTTATATACTATCATGTTTATTTATTTCGTTTAAAGTAAATATATTATGTTTTTAAATAAAAATAATTATGTTATTAAAGTATATTGTTATAAAAAGTAATGCATTTTAAAATTTTTTAATATTATTTTGTGTAAAAATTTTATATATTATGTATTTTTTTATTAATTACTTTATTTTTTAAATTCTATAAAATAATGCATTTTACGTATATAAAGACGATAATTGATTTTTCTTGTTGATTTTTCTTTTTTTAGAATCCAGTTATTTGGAATATATATATTTTTTCTTGTTTTTTCTTTTTCTATATATATCCATGAATTATTTTTTAACCACATATTGTTTTCTAGAAGAAAAATTGTTTTTTCTAAAAAAATATTATAAAAAGGAGGGTCAAGAAAAACAATATCGTAGGTTTTTTTTTTTTAGCCATTTTAAGGTATCAGTGTGAATCACTTCTATTTCTGATATATTTAATTTTTTTATGGTATGTATAATTTTTTTTATTATATTTATATTTATTTCTAGTAAGGTAACATTCTTGGCGTCACGTGATATAGCTTCTATTGCTAATGCTCCACTTCCAGAGAAACAATCGAGACATTGGGAATTTTGAATTTTTGTATTCAACCAATTAAATAGTGTTTCCCTCATCTTATTAGTAGTAGGTCTTAATGATTTCTGGTTGATTACAGGTATGCGTCGATTTTTAAAATGTCCAGAAATAATGCGCAGATTAGTATTTTTTTTGTTTATTTTCATTTTATGTTATATATTTATTTTTTATAAAATCGTAGTATTCATGCATGATATTTATATATAATTGAATTATAGATTAGTTTTTTAAAGAAATAAATCTTGCGATATTTTTATTTTAAGGTGAAGAAATGAAAAAAAATTTTTTTTTAAATTTCTTTTCTTTTTCAAAAAAGAAAAGAAAAAAAGTTGTGGAAAATAAAAATAATATTCTTAAAAAAAATAAAAAAATTCATCATATATCAGTTAGTAATGTAGATAAAAATATATTTGATTCATCAAATATTATTTCTAAAAGATCATTCACTAATAGTTTAATGGATGTTTCTCAAAAATCAAGTCGTGATTGTGACAAATATAATTTAAATAAGGTGGATATACAATCTAATCAAGATGCTAAGAAAATAAGTACAGGAAAAAATTTATTAGAGTTAAAGAATAATTCTTTTATAAATAGAAATAATTTTATAAAAAATCTGAAAGAGAAATTAAAAAAAACAAGAAATTATTTAGGATTAGGAATAAAAAATATTTTTTCTAATAAAAATGTTGATGTAAATTTATTCAATAAGTTAGAAGAACAATTATTGCTTTCTGATATCGGTTTTGCAACAACTAATTTAATTATTAACAATTTAAAAAAAGAAACTATACGTAATAAATTAAGTAATACTAAAGAAGTATATGATTTATTAAAAGGTCAAATGTTAAATATTTTATCTAAAGTTGAAAAAAATATAGATGTAGTTCAATCAGATTTTCCATTTGTAATTTTAATGGTAGGTGTGAATGGTGTAGGCAAAACAACTACTGTTGGTAAACTGGCAGCAAAATATAAAAAATTAGGTAAATCAGTAATGTTAGCCGCAGGAGATACTTTTAGAGCTGCAGCCATAGAACAGTTAAAAGAATGGGGATTTAAAAATAATATATCAGTGATAGCTCAACGTATGAATGCTGATCCAGCCGCTGTTGTCTTTGATGCAATAAAATCTGCTCAGGCAAAAAAAATAGATATTTTGATTATTGATACAGCAGGTAGGTTACATAATAAAGTTTATTTAATGAATGAATTAAAAAAAATAAAAAGGGTAGTAAATAAGGTAAATATTTTAGCTCCTCATGAAATAATTTTAGTTGTTGATGCATGTAGTGGACAAAATATAGTACAACAAACAAAATTATTTCATGAATCATTAGATTTAACCGGAATAGTAATAACTAAATTAGACGGTACAGCAAAAGGTGGTGTAATTTTTTCCGTCGCTAATCAATTTTATATACCTATTTATTACATTGGTACAGGTGAAAACATAACTGATTTAAAAGTTTTTAATAGCCGAACGTTTATAGAATCTATATTCTAATATTTTTATATTAGAATATAATTTTCAGATATCGGTGCTTTTTTTTTAATATGTGGATGTAATAAATAAAACGATAGCCTTTGATTTATTATCATAATTAACGTATTATGAAATGACTTAATGAAAATTTATTAGTTTAATGACGTAATTTAGGGATTAAAATGATTAATAAAATGAATATTTTATCTCTTACTGCTTTGGGTAATTTAGATGCTTACATTAGATCAGCTAATTCTTGGCCTATGTTATCATGCGAAGAAGAAAAATTACTGGCAGAACGTCTTTATTATAATAGTGATTTAGATGCAGCTAAAACTTTAATTTTATCTCATTTACGCTTTGTAGTTCATATTTCTCGCAATTATTCAGGATATGGATTACCTCAAGCTGATCTCATTCAAGAAGGAAATATAGGTTTAATGAAAGCTGTTCGTCGTTTTAATCCTGAAGTAGGTGTTAGGTTAGTGTCTTTTGCAGTTCACTGGATTAAATCAGAAATACATGAATATGTATTACGAAATTGGCGTATTGTAAAAGTAGCAACAACAAAATCACAGAGAAAATTATTTTTTAATTTAAGAAAAGCTAAACGACGTTTAGGATGGTTAAATGAAGATGAATTAGCAATAGTAGCTAAAGAATTGGGGGTTTGTAGCGAAGATGTACGGGAAATGGAATGTCGTATGTCAGCTCAAGATATATCATTTAATCCATTTCCAGATGATGAGAGTCATGAGAGGAAATTAACCACTGTGATGTCTCATTTAAGAGATCATTCTTCTGATTTTGCAAATGGAGTTGAAGAAGATAATTGGGAAACTCATACAACTAATAAACTAATTAATGCATTACGTATATTAGATGAACGTAGTCGTCATATTATACGTGCAAGATGGTTAGATGAGAATAATAAAATCACTTTGCAAGAAATTGCTAATGGGTACGGTATTTCAGCAGAGCGAGTGCGTCAATTAGAAAAAAATGCAATGAAAAAATTGAGAATAGCGATAGAAGCATAATTTTTATTTTTTTAATATATTAAAAAAATATTTTTAATTTTTTAAAATTTAATTTACAAAAAGATTATTAATTTTTAATTAATTCATTATATATGATGAACTATTTTTTAAATTCATAAGGTATGATAGATCATAGATAATATGTATATTTTCATATTTAGAGTTAATTTAATTTTCATTAATAATTAATTTTTTTTTGTTGAAAATATATTGATTATTGGTGAAAAATAATGTTTTCTTAAAGTTATTAACTTTTTTAGTTAATTTTAAATATTAATAAAATATTATTTTTTATCCTAGAAATATTAATTTTATAATATTTTTATATTAAAAGTTTTATTTTTTAGTAATAAGTAGTATTAATATACCTCATTGCTTATTTTGAAATTTAATTTCAGTGTTTTTTTATGAAATCTTATATTATACGAATAATATGTATTTTGTTTATTAAAAATTTTTATTTCATATATCAATTAATATTTGTTTATTCAATAACTTTAATAAATAAGTAGTTATAATAATCATTATATATGTTACACATACAGTAACATTTAATTCTTTAATGTAATTTAAATATTTTTTAAAATAATATTTTTTATATTTTTAAAACTAATGTAAATTATATATATTTTATATTTTTTTATAAAAATATCAATAATATAATTATATATATAATATAATTAAGTGAATTCAATAAAAATATTTTCTATTTTTTGTTTTTATAAAAAGTAAGATATAGTATAGTAAATTTTAATTTATATTAATTACAAGTTTGTATTTAATGATTTTAAAGTTAATTTTTATCTTTTATTACCATCAGCAATGATCTTTTACTGAAAAATATATTTATAACAATGTTATTTTTCTAAATAATGTTAATTATATTTCATGATTATTTTTTATAAAGGTATTTATCTTTCATAAATATATATATAAAATTTATTTTTTATTATATTTTCTTATATATTTATAATTAGTAATTATATACTTGTATATATTGTAATTTTTTTTATTAATTTTCATTTAACTTTATATTTTTATTTATATTAGTATATATAGTGTTTATTTTCTTAATTTAAATTAAGAAAAATTAATGCATCATAAATGTTTTATGATATGAATGATTTATCTGGTACATTTTTTATTAAATAGAATTTATTTTAATTATTAGTTTATTTGAATTGAAATAATTAATTTTAATTAAATTTTAAAATTTTTTAATTATTGTAATTATTTACTAATTTAGTTATATATATTTATATATAGATATTAGTAAAGTTTTACATTGATTTTAGTAACTGGATTAATAGTATTATTTTTAATATTTATTAAATAATTTGAAAAATAATTTTTTTAATAAAAATATTTATTTAAATTTTTTATTGATATTTATCAAAAATAATAATTTTTTATTTTTTAATAATTTTATTCATATTGATTAAATTTAACGGAAATTATGTGTATCTATAATATTATTGTTTCTGATTTAGATGGTACTTTATTATCTTCTGAATATAAAATAACAGATTATACGAAAAAAATTATTCAAATTTTATATCAGCAAGGTTTTTTTTTGTTTTTGCTACTGGTCGTCATTATTTTGATGTTTTAGAAATTTGTAATTATTGTGAAATTACTGCATTTATGATTACTTCAAATGGAGCGCAAATTTATAATTTAGACAAACATTTAATATTTGCTTGTGATATTAAAAGCAATGTTATTTCAAATTTTTTACAGAATATTAATTTAGATACTGATGTGGTCATGCAAATGTATTGTAAGAATCAGTGGTATATTGATAGAAAAAATATAAAAAAATATTTTTTTTATCAGGGATCATATTTTAAGCATCAAGTGGTAGATTTTGATTGTTTTAAAATGGATAATGTTAGTAAGATTTTTTTTACTTCAAATAATAGAAATAAATTATCTTTATTAAAAAAAGAAATTATGCATCTTTTTAAAGAAGATTTAAATATCAGTTTTTCTTCTAATACATGTCTTGAAATAATGTCAAAAAAAGTATCAAAAGGAAATGCATTAATTTTTTTAATGAAATATTTAAACTTTTCATTGAAAAATTGTATTACATTTGGTAATGCTATGAATGATATAGAAATGTTAAAGATTTCAGGTAAAGCATGTATTGTGCAAAACTCTGATTTAGCATTGAAAAATAAATTACCATATGTTGAAGTAATAGGATCTAATGACAACAATGGTGTGGCATGTTATTTAGATTCATTTTTAAAAAAATAAAATTATTTTAGGTGGACATTATAACAATAAATTATTTATTTTTAATTAATATTTAAATTAATAAAATATTATGGTAGTAATATTAACGATATTTTACTAAGAAATAAATTTTGTTAAAAAATATAATTTTTTCTATTAAATATTTATAGATAGAATTTATGATAAAATAATTTAATTTTTTATATAAATAGACTCTTATCATAATTTTTCTTATTAATTATGTTTATTAACAATGGATGATATATGGCTATAATAAATCATATTCTTGGATTTCCAAGAATTGGGTTACATCGTGAATTAAAAAGAGCACAAGAAAAATATTGGTCTGGAAAAATTTCACAAGATAATTTATTAGTCGTGGGAAAAGAATTAAGAAAAGAACACTGGTTTCAACAAAAAAAAGCAGGTATCAATTTATTGCCAGTGGGTGATTTTGCTTGGTACGATCATGTATTAAGTACTAGTATGTTATTAGGTAATATTCCACAACGTCATAGGAATGAAGATGGATCTATTGACTTAGATACTTTATTTCGTATTGCGAGAGGGATAGCTCCTACTGGACAATCTGCTTTAGCTTCAGATATGACAAAATGGTTTAATACTAATTATCATTATATCGTTCCTGAGTTTACTAAAAATTATAAATTTTTTTATGGATGGACTCAGTTGTTAGATGAAGTAGATGAAGCATTAACTTTAGGTCATAAAATTAAACCGGTGATTTTAGGTCCCATGACGTATTTATGGTTGGGAAAAGTTAAAGGAGATGCGTTTAATCGACTAGATTTATTACCAAATATAATTCCAATTTATCAATATATTTTTTCAGAGTTAGAAAGAAGAGGAATAGATTGGGTACAGATAGATGAACCTATTTTAGCGTTAGAACTTCCTGATAATTGGTTAAAATTATTCAATAGTGTATATCAAGAATTAAAATGTAATATAAAATTATTACTAACTACTTATTTTGATAGTGTAAACCATAATATTGATGTTATTTGTCAGTTTCCTATACAAGGATTACATATTGATTTGGTATATGGAAAATATGATTTATACAGTTTAAATGATCGATTACCAGAAGATTGGATCTTATCATTAGGTATTATTAATGGTCGTAATGTTTGGCGAGCTGATCTTGAGTATTATTTTGGTATCATTCAGTTATATTTAAAGAAAAGAAAGAATTTATGGATAGGTTCTTCATGTTCTTTATTACATTCTCCTCTTGATGTAACTTTAGAAAAAAATATAGATCAGGAGATAATAAATTGGTTTTCTTTTGCTATACAAAAATGTCAAGAATTAGCATTATTAACAAAATGTTTGAATTCTAATAATAATACTGCTTTAAAGAAATGGAGTGATTTTATAAAAAATAGAAGTACATCTGATATAGTTAACAATTTAGCAGTACAAAAAAGAGAAAAATTGATACAATTTAATCAATACTATAGAAAGAATCCATATATCATTCGTTCTAAGAAACAAGGAGAAGAATTTCATTTACCAATATTACCAACAACAACAATTGGATCATTTCCTCAAACAGATAATATTAGGAAATTACGTCTTGATTTTAAAAAAGGTGATATCAGTTATAAAAATTATAAGATTGAAATATCTCGTCATATAAAAGATGTAATTTATCGTCAGGATGTTTTAGGTTTAGATGTTCTGGTTCATGGTGAATTTGAAAGAAACGATATGGTAGAATATTTTGGTGAAAATTTAGATGGTTTTATTTTTACTAATAATGCATGGATACAAAGTTATGGTTCGCGTTGCGTTAAACCTCCTATTATTATAGGTGATGTAAGTCGTTCGAAACCTATTAGTATCGAATGGGCTAAATATGCTCAATCTTTAACAAATAAACCAGTGAAAGGTATGTTAACAGGTCCTGTAACCATTTTATTGTGGTCTTTTGCAAGAGAAGATATTTCTAAAGAAACGATAGCCCGACAGATAGCATTGGCGTTGAGAGATGAAGTAAAGGATTTAGAAAACATTGGTATAAAAATAATTCAGATAGATGAACCAGCTTTAAGAGAAGGTTTACCCTTACGTAAAAGTCATTGGCAATCATATTTAACATGGGCAGTAAATTCATTTCGTTTAACTTCTTCTATAGTGAAAGATGAAACGCAAATACATACGCATATGTGCTATTGTGAATTTAATGATATCATGAATTCTATTATTGATTTAGATGCTGATGTAATTACAATTGAAACTTCTCGTTCTGATATGGAATTATTAGATTTTTTTAAAGAATTTAAGTATCCGAATGCAATAGGACCAGGAGTATATGATATACATTCTCCAACTATACCTACAGTCAAAAGTATTGAAATATTATTAAGAAAGATTATTTCATGTTTACAAGTGGAACAGGTATGGGTTAATCCAGATTGTGGGTTAAAAACTAGAACTTGGGAAGAAACTGAATTATCTTTAAAAAATATGATACAGGCGACAAAAAATTTAAGAAAAGAAATTAATAAAATCTAATTTTACATATAAAAATGGCGCTTATTAGCGCCATTTTTATATGTAAAATTAGATTTTATTAATTTCTTTTCTTAAATTTCAAATTATAAAAAATGAATATTAATGGAATAGTTACTTTTATTGTATTAATATTGATTAATAAAAATATTTTTTTATTAATCATTTAATAGTAATATATAGAAAACAATATATTTTGAAAAATAATTTAGTAATGAACAAATATTACATTGGTTTAAAAAGATTAAAATTTATGATATTTTTCTAAGTTTTTAATATTATAATTCATATTATAATGAATTCATTGAATATGAATATTCTATTGTTTCGGTCAAAAATAATAAAAACAATTTTTATTAAAACAGGGCAATATATGCGCTTTTTTTTAATTTTTAAAATAATAGGTTTACTTATTATTCTTTTTTCTTTTACCATATGGATTCCTTATATATTATCTTTAATTTATTCGGATCATATAGAAAAAATATTTAGTATGACTTTTTTTATTTCTTTTTTTATCGGATTACTCTTATGGTTACCTACTCGTAAAATAAAAAGTAACATACATACCAGAGAAGGATTCATGATAGTCGTATTGTTTTGGATTGTATTAGGGAGTATAGGATCGTTACCTTTTATTTTTTATGAAAAATTAAATATATCTATTACCGATGCTTTTTTTGAATCTTTTTCTGGTTTGACTACTACCGGATCTACCACTTTAATTTATTTGGATCTATTTCCTAAATCTATTTTATTTTATCGTCAAATGTTACAGTGGTTAGGAGGTATAGGTATCGTGATACTTTTTTTAGTTATATCTCCTTTTTTAGGGATTAATGGTATGGGATTATATAAAGTAGAAATTGCAAGTTTATTCAAAAATAGCAAAATAATGCCCCGCATTCATGATATAGCTAAATCTTTGCTATATATATATTGTTTTTTAACCATATTATGTACATTATTATTTTGGATTTTTGGTATGTCTTTTTTTGATGCGATTTCTCATAGTTTATCTACTATATCAATAGGAGGTTTTTCAACACATGACAGTAATATTGGGTATTTTAATAATCAAAGTATTAATATAATAACATCACTCTTTCTTATATTATCCAGTTGTAATTATACTTTACATTTTATTTTTTTTAAAAAAAGAAATATATTTACATATTGGAACGATATAGAATTTAAAATCTTTTTTTATATAAATTTTATGGTATTTATCATATTTTTCTTAGTTCTATATTTGAATCAAAATAATGATTTTTTATTAAAATTTACTAATAAGGTTTTATTTCAGATTTTTTTTACTGAATCAACAGCTGGATTTTCTATAGTAAATCTTTCTACATATCCTTCCTATTGTTCTATGTTACTATTATTGTCTGCATGTATTGGTGGATGTTCTGGATCTATGGGTGGGGGAATAAAAGTGATAAGATTTATATTATTATATAAACAATTTTCCAGAGAAATTAAAAGAATCATTCATCCTAATGCATTATATAATGTTAATGTAGGAAATATAATATTTTCAACTAAAGCATTGGATACTGTATGGGCTTTTTTTTTTGCATATTTTTTATTGTTTTTTTTAGGCATTTTATCTCTTATTTTTACTGGAATTGATGCCTTTTCTTCATGTGCAGCTATTATTTCTAGTTTAAATAATTTAGGATTAGGTTTAGGTGTCGTAGTAGATAATTTTAAATATATAAATAATACTGCAAAATGGATTCTAATTTTAATGATGATTTTTGGTCGTCTTGAGATTTTCACTCTTTTAGTAATTCTCTCTCCTACATTTTGGAAAACATGTATTATAAATAAAAAATAAAATATATTGATTTAAATTTAATTTAATATGTGTAGTTTTTTAAAATTTCATTTATTCTATATTTTGAATTTGTTCTCTCATTTGTTCGATTAAAACTTTTATTTCAATTGTAGCTGCTGTAATATGAGAATTAATAGATTTTGATGCTAAGGTATTAGTTTCTCGATTTAGTTCTTGCATAATAAAATCTAATCTACGTCCCATTGGTTCATATTTTATATTATTAATAATAGAATTAGTATCTGTAATATGTATTTTAATTCTATCTAATTCTTCACTAATATCTATTTTTTGTATTAGTAACAATACTTCTTGTTCAAATCTTGTTTTATCTATAATTATCTGTGATTCTTTTAGTTTTAAAAATAATTTCTCTTTATATAACATTAACACTTTTGGTAATTGTATTTTTATTTTTTTTATTTCATTATTTATTAATTTTAAGCGTTCTTCTATTATTTTTTTTAAAAAAATACCTTCATGCATACGTACTTCTATTAGTTTTTTAATGCTAACTTTTAATGAAGTAAATATTTCAGTTTTTATATCATCAAAATTATCGCGTTTAATTTCAATTACACCAGGCCATTTCAAAATATCAAGAAAATTAATATTTCCCTCATTGATATGTAATTTTATCCATTTAATTGTATTTAATATTTTTTTTATTAAATTTTTGTTTAAAATTATTTTTTCTTCTTTTTTATAACTACCTTCAAATTTTAAATAGCATTCTATTTTTCCTCGATCAAGGTTGCTTCGTATATATTGACGAACAGCGAATTCTAATTCTCGAAATTCTTCTGACATACGAATATGAATTTCTAAATAACGTTGATTTACACTACGTATTTCCCAAATAGCTTTACCCCAATTTTTTTTAAGTTCTATTCTTGCATAACCTGTCATACTGCGTATCATAAAATACCTATAAAATAAATTTATTTTTACATGTATTATTAAAATTATTGTGAAGTTAATAAAGTTATTGAATTTTTATTAATGTTTAAAATAACGAACATTGGTAAAAAACATAGCAATATTGTTTTGATTAGCAGCTTCTATAATTTCTTTGTCACGTATAGAACCACCTGGTTGTATAATACATGTTATACCTACTGAAGCAGCAATATCAATTCCATCTCGAAATGGAAAAAATGCATCAGATGCCATAACGGCTCCTTTTATATTTAATTGTAAGTCTTTTGCTTTAATATTAGCAATTTTAGCAGAATAAATTCGACTCATTTGTCCAGCTCCAATACTTACTGTAGCCATATTTTTTGTATAAACGATGGCATTAGATTTAATATATTTTACTATTTTCCATGCAAATACAGAGTCGTTAAATTCTTGTTTGTTAGGTTTTCTTGTAGTAACAATATTCCAATTATTAATATTATCAATATTAGAGTTTGATTCCTGTACTAATAAACCTCCTTGTACTGATCTATACTCTAATTGATTTTTATTAGAATCGTTTATATCAAATATTAATATTCTAATTTTTGGTTTTTTTTCTGTTATTTTTAAAATATTTTCATTAATATCAGGTGCAATAATTACTTCAACAAATTGTTGAGTAATAATAGTTTTTACTGTTTCTGGATCTAAAGTGTAATTAAATGCAATAACTCCTCCAAATGAAGAAATTGGATCTTTATTATAAGCTTCTACATAGGCTTCTAGAATAGTATTTTTAGTCGCTACGCTGCAGGGATTACCATGTTTTACTATAACACATGTGGGTTGATTAAATTCTTTTACACATTCTATCGCAATATTAGCATCTAATATATTATTATAGGATAATAATAGACCTTGAATTTGTTTTATTTTTTCAGTAGAATTTTTTAATATTTTATTTTCAACATAAAATGCTGATTTTTGGTGTTGATTCTCACCGTAACGAAGATCTTGTTTTTTTATAAAACTTAATTCTAGTTTTTTTGGTAATAACGTTTTATGTAAATTATTTTTTTTTATTTTCTTATTTTTATTAAAAAAATAATTTGAGATGATGGTATCATATTTTGTAACGTAATCAAATGCGGATACCGCTAATTTAAATTTTGTTTTTAAAGTAATTTCATTATTATTTTTGTCCATTTCTGATATTATAGATTGATAATCAGATATATTAACTATAATAGCTGTATGTTTGTAATTTTTAGCTGAAGAACGAACCATAGTTGGTCCACCTATATCAATATATTCTATAATATTTTCTATAGTTAATTTTTTATTGTTAACTATATTCCAAAATGGATAAAAATTTACTACAACCATATCCATTTTAATAATTCCATAATGCTTCATGACATTATTATCGATATTTTGTCTTGCTAGAATACCTGCATATATTTTAGGATGTAGCGTTTTTACTCTTCCATTCATGATTTCTGGAAATTTAGTATAATTTGATATTTCTGTGACCGTAATACCTGATTGTTTTAGTATTTTTGATGTACCTCCAGTAGAGAAAATATTTACATTTCTCATAGTAAGATTACGTGCTAATGTGCAAATATCTGATTTATTTGAAACACTAAGTAGTGCGTTCTTTATTTTGTTTTCTTTTCTCATATAATACCTAATATTTAATATAAAAATCTTTTTTATATTTGATTCATGAACAGAAAATGTTCATATAAATCAGGGGCAACGTGGCCCCTATTGAATCAATATTAATATAATACTTAATATTATTTAACTGCTTCTTTTAAAGATTTACCAGATACAAAAGTTGGTACTTTTGTAGCAGGAATTTGAATTTCTTTTCCTGTCTGTGGATTACGTCCAATGCGAGCAGCTCTATTATTTACTTTAAAAGTTCCAAAGCCCACCAATTGAACAGAATTTCCATTTTTTAAAGATTTTACAATAGAAGATAAAGCCGTTTCTAAAGTTTTTTTAATTTGTTTTTTAGATAATTTAGTAATTTCAGAGACTACATTAATGAGTTGTGCTTTATTCATATTGCTTTCCTGAATAATATTAATTATTTCTTACATTAAGAGTAATATGATTTAATCAGATATTAAGATTATTGATATTAATATATACTAAAGTGGATATTTTTATGTATGAAAAATATTATATAAAAAATAAATTTATTTTATGGTGAGCATTATTTTCATCATTATTAGATTCATTGATTATAAAAATAATTTATAAAAATAAAAAAATGATATAAAAAAGATTATAAATCTATTATATTTATATTCTTATTGTTTTATTTGAAATACATACATTATACAATTTTAAGAAAAGAAAAATATTGTTTTATAAATATTTATTTTATATAAAATATATTTTATATTTAATGAAAGTTAAATTTTAATAATTATATGATATAATATTAAATTTAATATTTTTCTCTATTTATTCAAATTAATTTAAAAATATTAATATTTTATTTTTTATTGTATATATATTAAAAAATAAATAAAATATATTCTTATATTGAATATTTTTTTACTCATCATAATGATATAAAATCATATCATATATATAAATAAATGAAAGATAAATTAGTATATAATATTCAATTGATAAAATTTTATATTTATAATATATATATAAATATATTAATAATATATATGTAAGATATTATGTATTTTATTTTTAATATAAACCGCTATTAAAAAGCAGTTTATATTAAACTATTTGTTTTTATTTATTTTTGTTTTTCATGAGAGTTGAATTTAGCAATTCAGATAAACTTGCAGCAGCCTCTTCGGGACTGATTCCAGATAAAGTGGTATCGGATTTTTTAGTTATTGATGAGGATAATCGATGATGACGATGATTCAATCGATTTTTATGGTATGCATATCCTGTACCAGCAGGTATGAGTCTACCAACAATGACGTTTTCTTTTAAACCTCTTAATTCATCTTTTTTTCCTGCAACTGCTGACTCTGTTAGAACTCGAGTAGTTTCTTGAAAGGATGCAGCGGATATGAATGATTCTGTAGCAAGAGATGCTTTTGTAATTCCCAATAAATCTCTGGAAAAAGTTGCTGGAATTTTATTTTTTTTCTCTAAATTACGATTTGATATTTTTATGCGATAAAATTCTACTTGCTCTCCATCTAAAAATTCTGATTGTCCTGATTTGATAATTGTGGCTTTACGTAACATTTGGCGAATAATAACCTCAATATGTTTATCATTTATTTTTACCCCTTGAAGCCGATAAACTTCTTGTACTTCATTAACAATATATCTTGTTACAGCTTGTATTCCTCTTAACCTAAGAATATCATGTGGAGATTCCGGACCATCAGATATAACATCTCCTCGTTCTACACGTTCTCCTTCAAAAACATTTAGCTGCCTCCATTTAGGAATCATTTCTTCATATATTTCACTACCATCAATGGGAGTAATGATTAAACGTCTTTTTCCTTTCGTTTCTTTCCCAAAAGATATAAAACCGCTAATTTCTGCTAGTATAGCCAATTCTTTAGGTCGTCGAGCTTCAAATAAATCAGCTACTCTAGGTAATCCACCAGTAATATCTTTGGTGACGACTGATTCCTGTGGAATTCTAGCTAATGTATCTCCTGAACTAATTTTAATGCCATTATCTAATTGAATAATACTCCTACCAGGAAGAAAATATTGTGCCGGCATATCAGTACCTGGTAGGAGTACATCTTGGTTAAATGAATCGATTATTTTTAATGCAGGACGAAGATCTTTTGCTATAGAAGTGCGTTCAGCTGTATCTAATATTACTATAGAAGTTAATCCTGTTAATTCATCTGTTTGTCGAGTGATGCTTTGTCCATCTATCATATCAATAAATTTAACATAACCATTTACTTCGGTTATCACAGGTATAGTGTGCGGATCCCATTTAGCTATAGTTTCACCTGAATTAACAGTTTCTCCATGTCCTTTAATCATAATAGCACCGTATGGAATTTTATAACTTTCTTGTGTTCTTCCTAATGCATCTATCATTTTCAATTCAACATTACGTGAAGTAATAATAATTTTACCTTCTGAATTAATTACTGATTTAGAATTATTAAGATTAATTTTCCCTTTATTTTTAACTTGGATACTAGATGTAGCAGCTGCTCTTGATGCGGCTCCTCCAATATGAAAAGTTCGCATTGTTAATTGAGTTCCTGGTTCTCCTATTGATTGCGCAGCAATAACACCAATAGCTTCTCCTTTATTAACCAAATGACCACGTGCTAAATCACGACCATAACAGTAGGCACAAATTCCAAAATCAGTATCACAATTTACTACTGATCTAACTTTGATGCTATCTATGGAATTTATTTCTAATATATCGCACCATTTTTCATTTAGTAATGTATTACGAGGAACTAAAATATCTGCTGAATATGATTGTAAAATATTTTCAGCTGTAAGTCGTCCTAATACTCTTTCTCTTAAAGGTTCTTTAACTTCCCCACCTTCAATTACTGGTGTCATTATAATTCCTTCATGAGTCAAACAGTCATCTTCAGTAACTACTAAATCTTGAGCTACATCTACTAAACGACGAGTTAAATATCCAGAATTAGCAGTTTTTAAAGCAGTATCTGCTAATCCTTTTCTCGCACCATGGGTAGAAATAAAATATTGCAGTACGTTTAAGCCTTCACGAAAGTTAGCTGTAATAGGAGTTTCAATGATAGAACCATCTGGTTTTGCCATTAAACCTCTCATTCCAGCTAATTGTCTGATTTGAGCAGCAGAACCACGTGCTCCTGAGTCTGCCATCATAAAAATACTATTAAAAGATATTTGTTTTTCAATTTTTCCATTTTTATTAATAATAGAATCCATGGAAAGATTGGCCATCATAGCTTTTGCAACACGTTCGTTAGCAGCTGCCCAAATATCAATAACTTTGTTATATCTTTCACCTGCTGTCACTAATCCAGATTGAAATTGTTCTTGAATTTCTGAAACTTCAGTTTCAGCTTCTGTAATAATATCTGCTTTTTCACAGGGTATAACCATATCATCTATGCCGACAGAGGCTCCGGAACGGGCAGCGTAAGCAAATCCCGTATACATGATTTGATCAGCAAAATTAACGGTAGGCTTTAATCCCAGAATACGATAACAAGTATTAATCATTGTAGATATTCTTTTTTTTCCTAAAGTTCGATTAACCATAGAGAAAGGTAAACCTTTTGGAACAATCATCCATAAAATCGCTCTACCTATTGTGGTATCAATAATTTCATTTTTTTTTAAAATAATTTTTTCTTCTTTTTTTTCATATTCAGCAATTCTAATTTTAACCATTGTGTGCAATTCAGCAATATCTGAACGATAGAGACGTTCTGCTTCTTTTGGACCGCTTAAAATCATTCCTTCACCCTTCCCATTGATTTTGGAACGAGTCATGTAATATAAGCCTAAAACAACATCTTGTGAAGGAACAATAATTGGTTCTCCATTCGCTGGAGATAAAATGTTATTGGTAGACATCATTAAAGCACGTGCTTCCAATTGAGCTTCAAGAGTTAGAGGAACATGAACTGCCATTTGATCACCATCAAAATCTGCATTGTAGGCTGCACAAACTAAAGGATGTAATTGTATGGCCTTTCCTTCAATTAAAATTGGTTCAAATGCTTGTATACCCAATCTATGTAGTGTAGGTGCACGATTTAGTAAAACAGGATGCTCACGAATAACCTCATCCAATATATCCCAAACTATAGATTCCTCTTTTTCTACCATTTTTTTTGCAGCTTTAATTGTTGTTGCTAAACCATTTACTTCTAATTTTCCATATATAAATGGTTTAAATAATTCTAATGCCATTTTTTTTGGTAATCCACATTGGTGTAATCTTAGATAAGGACCAACGGTAATTACTGAACGTCCGGAATAATCAACCCTTTTACCCAGTAAGTTTTGACGAAATCGACCTTGTTTACCTTTAATCATATCTGCTAATGATTTAAGGGGACGTTTATTAGATCCTATGATAGCGCGACCTCGACGACCATTATCTAATAGAGCATCTATAGCTTCTTGTAACATACGTTTTTCATTTCTTACTATAATATCTGGAGCAGATAGGTCTAATAATCTTTTTAATCGATTATTTCTGTTGATTACTCGTCGATATAAATCATTTAAATCAGATGTTGCAAATCTTCCTCCATCTAAAGGGACTAGAGGTCTTAAATCAGGTGGTAAGATTGGTAGAACATTGAGAATCATCCATTCTGGTTTATTATTTGATTGTATAAATGATTCTATTAATTTAATACGTTTAGTTAATTTCTTTCTTTTGGTTTCAGAATGACTATTTTGTAGCTCATTTCTTAGGATTTCGCATTCTTCTTTTAAATTTATGTTTTTTAAAAGTGTTTGGATAGCTTCAGCTCCCATTTTTGCATCAAAATCATCTCCAAATTCTTCTAATGCATCCAAATATTGTTCTTCTGTTAAAATTTGTTTTTTTTCTAAATTTGTCATACCTTCATCAACAATCACATAAGATTCAAAGTAGAGAACTCTTTCTATATCTCTAAGAGGCATGTCTAATAATAAACCAATGCGTGATGGCAAGGATTTTAAAAACCAAATATGTGCTATAGGAGAGGCTAGTTCAATATGTCCCATTCTTTCACGACGTACTTTACTTTGAGTTACTTCGACTCCACATTTTTCACAAATGACACCGCGGTGTTTTAAACGTTTATATTTACCACATAAACATTCATAATCTTTTACTGGACCAAAAATTCGTGCACAAAATAAACCATCACGTTCAGGTTTAAATGTACGATAATTAATTGTTTCTGGTTTTTTAACTTCCCCAAAAGACCATGAACGGATGGTATCTGGTGAAGATAATGATATTTTAATTGCATCGAATTCTTCAGCTTTAGTTTGTTTCTTTAGAAAATTAAGCAAGTCTTTCACGGATTAGCTCCCGTCTGAGTGAACAGTGCAAGAGAAGAAGAATAAAAATTAGATGTGTGGTAGTCGGGTATATATTTGAATGTTTTATTCATTTTCGAGTTCAATATTAATACCTAATGATCTAATTTCTTTTAACAAGACATTAAATGATTCTGGCATTCCAGGTTCCATTTTATGATTTCCATCTACAATATTTTTATACATTTTTGTTCTTCCGGTAACATCATCAGATTTTACAGTAAGCATTTCTTGTAAAGTATAGGAAGCTCCATATGCTTCCAATGCCCAAACTTCCATTTCTCCAAAACGTTGTCCACCAAATTGGGCTTTACCACCTAATGGTTGTTGTGTGACTAGACTATAAGATCCTGTTGATCTAGCATGCATTTTATCATCTACTAAATGATTTAGTTTTAACATGTACATATATCCAACAGTTACTGGTCGTTCAAATTTTTCTCCAGTGCGTCCATCAAAAAGTGTAATTTGACCAGAAGAAGGAAGATTTGCTAATTCTAATAGTGTTTTAATTTCGTTTTCTTTAGCTCCATCAAATACAGGGGTAGCAATAGGAATGCCTTTCCTAAAGTTTTTTGCTAAAATTAATATTTCTTTATCAGAGAATGTATTAAAATCTATTTTTTGACGAATATTTTCACCTATATTGAATGCTTTTTGTATAAATTTTCGTAAATTTTCAATCTTTTCTTTTTTATTCAGCATAGCATTAATTTTATCACCTAATCCTTTTGAAGCTAGACCTAGATGAGTTTCTAGAATTTGTCCAATATTCATTCTAGATGGTACACCTAATGGATTAAGAACAATATCTACTGGTATTCCATGTTGGTCATAGGGCATATCTTCTATTGGATTAATTTTAGAAATAACTCCTTTATTTCCATGACGTCCCGCCATTTTATCACCAGGTTGAATATGTCTTTTTACAGCTAAATATACTTTTACTATCTTTAAAACACCTGGAGCTAAGTCATCGCCTTGAGTAATTTTTTTTCGATTTTCTTCTAATTTTTTTTCAAATTCCTTTTTTAATGTATTATATTGTTCAATTAGCTTTTCTAATACTTTTTTATTTTTATTAGTATGTAATTTTATTGTTAACCATTCTTCTTTAGGTATTTTAGAGAGTTCCGATATAGGAATACCAGAATCAGTGAAATTATTTTGAATGCGAATAAAAAGACCGGATTCAAATATTTTAAATTCTTCTGTTAAATCTTTTTTAATTTTTTTTAATTGCATATCTTCAATTTCTAAAGTGCGTTTATCTTTTTCTACCCCATCTCGTGTAAAAATCTGTAAATCAATTACTGTACCCGACACACCATTAGGTACACGTAAAGAAGAATCTTTAACATCGGAAGCTTTTTCTCCAAAAATAGCACGTAATAGTTTTTCTTCTGGTGTTAATTGAGTTTCTCCCTTTGGTGTCACCTTTCCTACAAGTATATCTCCTCCTGTGACTTCAGCTCCAATATATACAATTCCTGATTCATCTAATTTAGATAAAGCCGCTTCTCCTACATTAGGTATGTCTGATGTAATTTCTTCAATTCCTAATTTAGTATCACGGGAAATACATGCTAATTCTTGAATATGAATTGTTGTAAATTGATCTTTTTGTACAACTTTTTCTGAAATAAGTATGGAATCTTCAAAGTTATAACCATTCCAAGGCATAAAAGCTACACGCATGTTCTGGCCTAAAGCTAGTTCACCTAAATCAGTGGATGGGCCATCTGCTAAAACATCTCCTGATTCCACTTTTTCTCTTAAATGGATACAAGGAATTTGATTGATGCAGGTGTTTTGATTAGAACGTGTATATTTATTTAAATTATATATATCAATACCAGATTCACCTATATTCATTGCTTTTTCATGAACTTTTATGACGATTCGGGATGCATCTACATATTGTACTGTTCCGCTTCTTTTGGCTACCACTGTAACTCCAGAATCTACAGCAACAGCCCTTTCCATTCCGGTTCCTACTAAAGGTTTTTCTGATCGTAAGGTTGGCACCGCTTGTCGTTGCATGTTGGCACCCATTAAAGCACGATTAGCATCGTCGTGTTCTAAAAAAGGAATTAAAGAAGCACCAACAGAAACAATTTGTTGGGTGGATACATCCATATAATCTACTTGTTTAGGATGGAATAAACTAGATTCCCCTTTATAACGACAAGTAACTAAATCATTAATAAAAATACTTGCAGAATCAAGATTAGTATTAGCTTGTGCAATAATATAATTACCTTCTTCAATGGCAGATAAATATTGTATTTCATTAGTTACTAAGCTGTTTTTTACTTTTCTATAAGGGGTTTCTAAAAAACCGTATTTATTAGTACGTGCGTAAACAGATAATGAATTAATCAATCCTATATTAGGACCTTCTGGTGTCTCAATGGGACACACTCGGCCATAATGAGTTGGATGCACATCTCTTACCTCAAATCCAGCGCGTTCTCTAGTTAGACCGCCTACACCTAGTGCAGATATCCTACGTTTGTGTGTAATTTCAGATAGAGGGTTATTTTGATCCATAAATTGAGATAATTGACTTGATCCAAAAAATTCTTTTACAGCAGAAGAAATCGGTTTAGCATTTATCATATCTTGTGGCATAATCGTATCGAGATCACCTAATGATAATCTTTCTTTTACTGCTCTTTCTACACGAACTAAACCTATGCGAAATTGATTTTCTGCCATTTCTCCAACAGATCTAATGCGACGATTTCCTAAATGATCTATATCATCTATTGTTCCTTTTCCGTTTCGTATATCTATTAATTTTTTAATAACATCTACGATATCCGACTTACTTAGTGTACCAGGTCCTATTATTTCTTTACGTAATAGAGAACGATTAAATTTCATTCTTCCTACAGATGAAAGATCATATCTATCTTCAGAAAAAAATAAATTTTCAAAGAGATTTTCTGCTGCTTCTCTCGTAGGTGGTTCACCTGGTCGCATCATTCTATAAATTTCTACTAATGCACTTAATTTATCATGAGTTGGATCGATTCTTAACGTTTCTGAAATATAGGGACCATGGTCTAAATCATTGGTAAAAATAGTTTCTATTTTATTATATCCGTTTTTTATTATTTTTTCTAAAATTTCAAGAGAAATTACTGTATTACATAAAGCAATTGGTTGATTGGTTTTTTGATCTAAATAATTTCTAGCAATAATTTTGTTAATGATATATTCGATAGGGACTTCAATTTTATTGATATTATTTTTTTTTAGTTGTCGTATATGGTGAGCAGTAATACGTCGTCCTTTTTTTACATAAATAGTGTTACATAATTTTATGTCAAAGGAAGCTGTTTCACCGCGTAGTCTTTCAGGTACAAGTATCATTTCTATTTTTTTTTCAATAAATTTATAAATATTTTTTTTAAAAAATAAATTAATAATATCTTCTGTCGAATAATCTAGAGCACGTAAAAGAATGGTAACAGGTAATTTTCTTCTACGATCAATGCGAACGAATAAATTATCTTTTGGATCAAATTCAAAATCTAACCAAGATCCTCGGTAAGGTATAACTCGAGCGTTATATAAAACTTTTCCTGAAGAATGAGTTTTCCCTTTATCACTATCAAAAAATACACCTGGACTGCGATGTAATTGTGAAACAATTACTCTTTCAGTACCATTAATAATAAATGTACCATTATCAGTCATAAGAGGAATTTCACCCATATATACTTCTTGTTCTTTAATATCCTTTACAGTAGCTTCTAAAGATTCTCTTTCATAAATAATCAAACGTAGTTTTACTCGTAATGGAGCAGAATAGGTGGCTCCTCGAATTTGACATTCTTTTACATTAAAAATAGATTGACCTAATTGATAACTAATGTATTGCAGTTCAGCATTACCGCTATAGCTACGGATAGGAAATATAGAACAAAAAGCAGCTTCCAATCCATATTGACCTGTTGAATCTCGTTTAATGAATTTTTTAAATGAGTCAAGTTGGATAGAAAGCAGATATGGTATATCTAAAATTTGTGGTTGTTTCCCAAAATCTTTGCGAATTCTTTTTTTTTCGGTATAAGAGTAAACCATAAGGTTCCTTAGCTAGATAATCAGTTAAACTACCTTGTTTATTCTTTTATAAAGGATGGTTGATATATCTAATTTTTAAGTGCAGAAAATTATTCATAATTTTTATTAATCAATTAATATTGATTAAGACCTATAATTAGATTTTTCAACTAAATATAATAATAATGTAATATTTGGTAATTAAAGTTATTTTATATTTTAATGAAGAAAGGCTGGTGGCTTATAATTATTAGCCACCAGTATTTATAAATAGAATTGACTTATTTAATAATAATTCACTATTTAATTTCCACTTCAGCACCAGCATCTTCTAATATTTTTTTCAAGGATGTCGCTTCATCTTTATTAATATTTTCTTTTACAAGAGTTGGTGCAGATTCAACTAAATCTTTAGCTTCTTTTAGTCCTAATCCGGTGGTACTACGTACAGCTTTAATAACTGAAACTTTATTTTTACCTATATTTTTTAAAAACACGTTAAATTCTGTTTTTTCTTCAGCAGATTCAACATCTTGTTTTGTTATGGTATTGGAATTTATCGAAGCAGCTGCAACACCAAATTTTTCTTCCATAGCGGATACCAGTTCAATAACATTTTTTACTGACATTTCTGCTATAGCTTCTAGAATTTGTTCTTTATTGATAGACATAAAAGTATTCCCAACAAAAATCAGAAGTGGTGTACGTAGTATCTGGTATATCAAAAGGTAATTATTAGCTTAATGTTTTTTCTTTTTTATTAGATATAGCAAATACGGTACGAATAAGTTTTCCTACAGCAGCTTCTTTTATTAAGGATATAAAAATAATTATAGCCTCATTATAAGTTGGCATATCTGCAAGGTGGTGCACTTGTAATGTAGATAATATTTTTTCTTCAAAAACACCACCAGTAATTTTGAAGTTTTTATTTTTTTTTGAAAAATCTTTAAATAATCTAGCGCCACTACCTGGATGTTTAAGAGAATATGCAACCAAAGTAGGACCTTTAAATTTGTTTTTAAGACATTCGAAGGATGTTCCTTGAATAGCTAAGTTTAATAAGGTGTTTCGTACAATACTGATTGTTACTCCAATATTTCGGCTTAATTTTCTAAGTTCAGTGATATTATTTGTTGTTACACCCCGAGAATCTGCTATTACAATAGACAAAGCAATATTGGCTATATGATGAATTTTAGAAACAATTTCTTTTTTATTATGCAGACTTAATGGCATTTTTATTTTGCTCCTAGATTTTATCTGTATCATTTATAATATAACTTTTGATGTGTTATATATAAAAATGCTAAAAGCAGTCATTTTATTTAATAATTGTATTTATAGTTATTGATAATATATAATAAATTGGTGATTTATACACAGTTATCCAGACAAAACTATGTATAAAAGTTTATTCTCTAAACTTAATTCATTTTAGATATTCATTAATTAAAGGGAAATTATTATAAATAATATTTCTTACAACGTAAAGTATAAATAATGTTTATTTATTTAATGTAAAGTAGATTGATCAATTTTTAATCCAGCTCCCATGGTTGTAGATAAAACTATTTTTTTAATATAAATTCCTTTAGATTGTGAAGGTTTAGCTTTATTTAAAGAAATTAAAAGTGCATATAAATTTTCTTTTATACTTTTTTCTAAAAAATTAATTTTTCCAATACTAGCATGAATAATTCCATTTTTATCGTTACGATAACGAATTTGTCCTATTTTAGCATTTTTTACTGTTTTAAAAATATTTTCTGTTACTGTTCCTAATTTTGGATTAGGCATTAGTCCCCGAGGTCCTAATATTGTACCTAATTTACCCACTATTTTCATAGTTTCTGGAGTAGCAATCACAATATCAAAATTAATTACTTTATTTTTTATTTTTTCTACTAAATCTTCCAGTCCAATAAAATCTGCACCCGCAGAAACAGCTTCTTTTACATGTTTTTCACTTTTAGCAAAAACAGCAACTTTGATTATACGTCCAATTCCGTGGGGTAATAAAGTATAACCACGAATATTTTGTTCTGATTTTTTAGAATCAATACCTAAGTGAATTGATACATCAATACTTTCGTTAAATTTTTTTGTTGAAAATTTTTTTAATAGTAGCAGGCTTTCGTCAATGTGATAATTTTTTTTAGAATCGGTCTTATTCTTTATAAGAATCATTTTTTTTGTTAATTTTTTCATATTTATTCCTCTACTATTAAACCCATAGAATAAGCTGTTCCTTCTATTGATTTAGCCATTTTTTCAAGATTAGAACCAGTCATATCTATTTTTTTCATTAAGGCTATTTCTAAAATTTGTTTTTTTGTTATTTTTCCAATTTTTTCTTGATTAGGTTTACCTGAACCAGATTTGATACCTGCTATTTTTTTTAGTAAAATAGAAGCTGGTGGGGTTTTTGTAATAAAAGAAAAAGAACGATCAGTGTATACTGTAACAATCACCGGTATTGGTAATCCTTTTTCTATGTTTTCTGTTTTTAAATTAAAAGCTTTACAAAATTCCATAATGTTCACTCCTTTTTGTCCTAATGCAGGACCTACGGGAGGACTGGGATTAGCCATACCTGCTGAAACTTGTAATTTAACGTAGCTTTGTATTTTTTTAGCCATAAAATTTATGTACCATATATTAATATTATAATAATTTTATATTTTAGTAACCATTTTTACTATTTGTTAAAATAATTAATTTCTATTAAAATAATTTTTCTGATAATTTTAAAAGAAAAAAATTAATTTTTTTCTACTTGTGCAAAATCTAATTCGACAGGAGTAGCTCTTCCAAATATAGATACAGAGACTTTTAATCTGTTTTTTTCATAATCAACTTCTTCTACTACACCATTAAAATCTGAAAATGGACCGTTATTTACCCTTATCATTTCACCTGGTTCAAATAATGTTTTTGGTCTAGGTTTATCACCAATTTGTCTTAATCTAGTAATGATAGTATCTACTTCTTTATCACTAATTGGAGCAGGACGATCGGATGTACCTCCAACAAAACCCATTACTCGCGGAACGCTGCGAACTAAATGCCAACTCATTTCATTCATAGTCATTTGTATCAATACATATCCTGGGAAAAATTTATGTTCGCTTTTTTTACGTTGTCCACCTCGGATTTCTATTACTTCTTCACTGGGCACCATAATATCTCCAAAAAATTTTTCCATATTATTTAATTTAACATGTTCTCGTATTGATTCTGCTATTCTATTTTCAAAACCAGAAAATGCTTGCAGTACATACCAGCGTTTTTTTTGAGTATCATACATCTCATAATCTCAGGTTAGTGATAAATGATACCAATTGGAATAGAATATTATCTAGTCCCCATATTACTAATGACATAGTAATAGCAATAATTGAAACAATTAATGTAGTATATAGTGTTTCTGTATTACTAGGCCAAATTATTTTTTTTATTTCTTTTTTTGATTTATTGGCGAAAGATAGTATTTTTTTTCCTTCTTCTACATATAAAAAAATAAATAGTGTTAAACCAATCAAACTGACACTACATAGTATACGTAATATGAGTATTGTATTGGTACAGTAAATGTTATAAATAATAGATGTCAGAAGTATTATAAATATATAAGACAATTTTATTATTTTTATTGTTTTAGTTTTTTTTTTGAAACAGCTATTAGAATGCATAAATAATCCTAAAATCTATAAATTGAAGATTTTATATCTTAATGATTTTATAAATTTTAATAATATAAATTATAGTGAATTAATGTAATTATATATTTTTCATAATTTAATAGTATAAAAATGAAAAATTAAGATATTATACAAAAAATTATATCTATTATATAGGTATATAATTTTATTTTAAATAATAATTAAATATCGTTAGAGTGGGATTATATATAATAAATTAAAAATGAGGGATTTTTAGTTTTAAAATAACTAGTTCCTATTATAAAAAATAAAAAAATTTAAGAAGTATTGTAACATATTTTTATTTTTATGTATTGATTTCTATAAAACATATTTATTAATTTTTTACTGAAATATTTTTATGCTGATACCCAGATTTGAACTGGGGACCTCACCCTTACCATGGGTGCGCTCTACCTACTGAGCCATATCAGCTTTAATTTCTTAGCGGGCAGCGGGAATCGAACCCGCATTATCAGCTTGGAAGGCTGAGATAATAACCCTTATATGATGCCCGCTTTATTAATTAAAATTAATGAATATAATGTTATATTATTAAAATAATTGGTGGGAGAAGGATTCGAACCTTCGAAGTCTATGACGGCAGATTTACAGTCTGCTCCCTTTAACCACTCGGGAATCCCACCTGAATAATTAATGATGCCGGCTACCGGAATCGAACTGGTGACCTACTGATTACAAGTCAGTTGCTCTGCCTGCTGAGCTAAGCCGGCTTACTAAACGTAGGTTTTTAAAATATATATATTACAGATAGATTAGTTTTTATGCAATAAAAATTTTATACATATCACATATATTAATGGAAATTATTAATAATAATACGTTTTTAATGTATTAAAAATCAATGTTTTTAGATGTTTAAGATAAAATATTTCTTTATAATAGTCAAGAATATAAAATTAATTAAAAATATATCATATTTTAAATATTAAAAAAAATTTAATTTTTTATTAAAATTAGATTTTTAAATGTTTTTAAATTGCCTATTTTTATAGTTAAGAGTAATATTATCTAATTGATTTTAAAATATTTAGATATTGAAATAGAGTATTAAGTATCAAATTTATTTTTTAAAATGTTTGTATATAGTAATAGATATTAATTTTTTAGGAGAATTATATAATAATAATATTATTATAATTGGTATTTATATTTCAAATTATTATTTCTATAACTAACAAAAAATTTTTTTAATTTTTATTGTTAATAATATAATACCGATGATTACTAATGTTACATGTAAATATTTATTTTTCATTTTAAAAAATATTATTTATTTTTATTGGAATAGTATTCCAATTATTTTTTAAAATGAAATTTTACTTTTTTACCTAATATTTATAAAATTTATTATAAATAATTAATATTTATTATTAAAATAATCAGTATATCAATATTATTGATAATAATTTTATCTATTTTAAAAATTTTTTATAAGAGTATTCAGTACATAATATTGGTATTTTTATCTAAGTGGTATTTTTTATATCTTATTCTAGAATCTGATGTAATTAAGATACTCTTAAAGTATATAACTGAATTTAGTTAGATGATCAAGTGTATATTTTATGTAAAAAAAATAAAGTTTATTTATACTATTTTATTTGTGCGTATGATAGCATTGATCATATTAATACTTATTAATAACAATTAATAATATTGATTGAATATACATTTTTATTTTTGTTTATTTTAAAATATATATAAATAATTTTTATCTAGTATAATTTATGTGGATAGTCAGTAATAATTAAGCTTGTATTGAATTATATTATTTTTTTTAAAAATAATTCATGAGATTAAAACTATGAGTGATATTTGTATAGATCAAAAAGAAATTTTAAATCAGAATTTATCAGATTTCCGCGATGAAATAAATATTTCATTTGAATTTTTTCCTCCAAAGACTAATATTTTAGAAGAAGTTTTATGGTCTTCTGTAAATAAATTAAGTATTTTAAAACCTACTTTTTTTTCAGTAACATACGGAGCTAATAGTGGAGAACGTGATCGAACTTATGGTGTAGTGCAAGAAATAAGAAAACGGACAGGGATCTCAGTTGCCCCACATTTGACATGCATAGATGCTACCGAATCAGAATTAAGAATTATAGCTAAAAATTATTGGGAAAATGGTATTACGCATATAGTAGCATTACGTGGGGATTGCTTAAAAACATCAAAAAAATTAAAAATACATGCTGTAGATTTAGTAAAATTATTGCAAGATGTTGCTGATTTTGATATCTCAGTTGCTGCTTATCCTGAAATTCATCCAGAAGCAAAAGATGCACAATCTGATTTAATGTATCTGAAAAACAAAGTTGATGCCGGAGCTAACAGAGCTATTACTCAATTTTTTTTTGACGTAGAACATTATTTACGTTTTCGAGATCGTTGTATTAAAAACGGTATTAATATTAAAATTATTCCTGGTATTTTCCCAATTTTTAATTTTAAACAATTAAAAAATTTTTCTAGAATGACTAACGTAAATATTCCTATATCTTTACATTATATATTTGAAGGATTGGATAATGATTTAGAAACGAGTAAAATAATTGGGGCAAATATATCGATGAATATGATTAAAACATTATGTCGAGAGGGGGTTAAAGATTTTCATTTTTATACTTTAAATAAATCAGATATTATTTATCCTATTTGTCATACATTAAGAAAACAGATACTTTAAAATTAAAAAATCCATTGCAAAAGATATTAAGTAAAATAGGTGAAATATCTTTTTAGGATAAAAGGATAATATAAAATCAATCTAAGTTAGATTTATTACACTGAAATATTAAATGTATTTATTTTATTTTTATTTTTTTTAATTATTGATTATTGATTATAAATCATTTGAGAGAATTTTTTTGAAGCGGAAATGTTATTAATAAAAGTGTTTAATTATTTTTAGTTTAGCTAATTCATCAGCAATCAATATATTAATTAGATTTATTAGTTGGATTAATGAATTGGGAATATATGAATATTTAATAAAATTGATAGAAAATAATAATGTTTTATGTGGAAGTGTATTGTCTTATATTTTTATAATTTCTTGATGTATATATTACATCAGTATAATAGAAAACAACATAACTAAGAATAGAAATATTTGTTTTTTATTTTGGCAGTATAAATATAATTAATTATTTCATTAAAGTTCTTTTTAATTAAAAAAACCATTTTTTATGATGACTAGGAGATTAGCAGAAAATATAGTTTATAAAAATTAAAAATTTTATTGATACTATTTCTGTATTTACTAGATTCATATGTACCGTTTTTTAAGATATGCCAAATTGATAAATAATATTTTTTTAAAAAATGTTAAGTTATTTTAGTATATTATAAATAAAATTATGGATAATTTTGATATCACCAACTCTTTTTTAAGATTCCTAGAGTATTCATATTTTTACAGATATGAATAAAATTAGAGATATATTTTGTATAGTTGATTATGAATAGTAGAAATTAATATAGAATTTTTAATTTTTTTAAAATAGGGTTTTAAAGCAGTATTTTATAAAAAATAAAATTTGATTAATTAATATTTTTATTAGTGCTAGATAGTCTTCATAAAATATTTTTTTAAAAGCTATTAAAAAATAGAATGTAACAAAAAATTTTTTATATTTTAATTTTTTATTACATTATTTTTTATTATATAATAAAAAGATAAATATCTTAAAATACTTTTTTAAAAAAGTGTAGATATATTACTAATATAGTAGACTTCTTTTTATCTTTTTTGATACGTTTTACTATGATTTTAATATATTTCAAGTATAAAAAATAATTGGAAAGTTAATAAATAGTTTTTTATTTTTAAATTGCGATCTGATATCAATCTTATTGATAAGAATATATTAATTAATATTATATGAATTTAAATTAAAATAGAATATTTTTTTATTTTTTTTAGATTAGTATTAATAAGTTTATCAGTAATTTTTTTATTTTTTAAAAAAATAGAATTTTTATATTTTTTTATATTTTTATATAATTTAGTATTAGTATTAATTAGTGTATTATTTTACTATCTTTCTCGGTATTTTGTAGATTAAAGTTAGATATGAAAAGATAATTTATTAATATTTATACATTATGCAATAATTTTATTCGTTTAAATTTATCATTATTAAATAATTTAATATTGTCGATTAAAGTAATTTTCACTTTATCTTAGCCATCATTTATTATGTTAATTTTTATTAAAATCTATTTTTTTATTTATATTTTATAATATTTAATATTTTTAGTATTTTTACAATAAATAATTTTTTATTTATGAAAAATATTAAAAAATAAAATATAGAGTTATTAAATAGAATGGAGTAAAATTAAATTTTCTTAATTCATTTTTTTATTTTTTTTATTCATATTTAATTTTATATTTAAGTATAAATAAAGATATTATTTTTTAACTATAGTAAATAGTTAAATTGGTTAGGAGTATCAGTAGATAGTAAATTTATCATTTTGATAATAATTGATTAAATTAAGAAGATATCCTTATGGAACTTAATTGTTTTTATTATCTTAATATAATTACATTTTAAAAATTATAGTAATCTTTATTTCTATGATGAGATTATTGAAATAATAAGGTTTCTCTAAAATTATTATATATTTTGCAATATAAAATAAATATTATAGTAGATTTTTTTGTATGTTTTATTTTTGTATAATTATAAATTATAACATAAAATGTATGTAATCATTTGTATCTATTAAATTAGTAATGAATTGATTATTTTAATTTTTTTATTATAAGACCAAAAATTTAGTCAGAGTTTGTAGAAGATACTTTACTTAAAAACCGTTTGTAGTTTAGATAATAAATTTTTTAATATTTTTATCTAAAATAAAATCACTAATTTAACTAATGAGCTAATTTTTATTATGAGAAATATTTTAGTTATAAAGTTAGGTGGAGTGTTATTAGATAACAGAAATTCTATGATACGGTTATTTAAAGCATTGGTTGATTATCGTAGTATTGATAACCATCGTCATTTGGTTATCATTCATGGAGCGGGTAGTTTAATTGATCGGTTGATGAATCAGTTATCTTTAACTATTAAAAAAAAGAATGGTGTTCAAATAACGTCATCTGAAACAATAGATCTTATTGTTGGAGCCTCAGCTGGAACAGCAAATAAAATTTTGCTTGCTTGGAGTAAAAAATTCAATATTCATGCTGTGGGTTTATGTTTAGCTGATGGCAATAGTATTGAAGTTAAACCAGTAAACCAAATGGATTTAGAATGTATAGGTGTTCCCATGCCAGGTTCTGCCATTTTTCTCAAAAAATTATTATCTGATAACATCTTACCCATTATTAGTTCCATAGGAATTACTGAAAAAGGAAAATTAATGAACGTTAATGCTGACTTAGCTGCTACAGCATTAGCAGTTATGTTGAAAGCTGATTTAATTTTTTTATCAGACATTAGTTCTATTTTGGATGGTAAGGGTAAACGTATTAAGGTAATAACACCTTCTATAGCAAATGTATTAATTAAAAAAGATATTATTACTGATGGAATGGTTGTAAAAGTGAACGCTGCTATAGAAGCTGCTCGTTTACTAGGTCATTCGGTAGATATTGCTAGTTGGCAAGATTCAGAAAGGTTAATATCTTTATTTAATGGTATATCAATTGGAACCCGTGTTTTTTATTAATAATATGTATAGAACATTAAGGAAATCATTTTATTTATGAACAAATATCAGGATAGAACAGTTGTACTAGCTTATTCAGGAGGTTTAGATACATCTGCTATTATTCCATGGTTAAAAGAAAACTATAATGTTAAAGTAGTGGCTTTTGTTGCAGATGTGGGTCAAAATAGAAGAGAACTAGAAGGAATTGAGGAAAAATCATTTAAATCAGGTGCAGATCAATGTTATGTATTGGATCTTCGAGAAGAATTTATACGAGATTATGTATATCCAGTATTGAAAACAGGAGCATTATACGAAGGTAGTTACTTATTAGGAACTGCGATGGCAAGACCTATAATTGCTAAGGAACAAGTTAATCTTGCATTAAAATTAGGCGCTAAATTTCTTTGCCACGGTGCTACAGGAAAAGGGAATGATCAAGTACGGTTTGAAACTACCTATGCAGCTTTGGCTCCTCAACTAAAAGTTATTGCACCATGGAGAGAATGGAATTTACGTTCACGGGAATCTTTATTGCAGTATTTACAAGAAAAAAATATTTCCACTACGGCTACTTTAGAAAAAATATATAGCAGAGATGAAAATGCTTGGCATATTTCTACAGAAGGTGGCATGCTGGAAAATACATGGAATATTACTAATAAAGATTGCTGGGTATGGACAACAGACCCTGTATTAGCTCCCAACGAACCTGAATATGTATTAATTACAGTAGAACAAGGATGTGTTGTGGCAGTCAATAATAATCGTTTAAGTCCTTTAAAATGTTTAGAGCAATTAAATAAAATTGGAGCTAGACATGGAATTGGTCGAATTGATATTGTAGAAAATAGACTAGTGGGTATTAAATCTAGAGGTTGTTACGAAACACCAGGAGGAACCATAATGTCGATAGCATTACGAGCAATAGAACAATTGGTTTTAGATCGTGAAAGCTTTAAATGGCGAGAACAAATAGGATTAGAAATGTCTTCTGTGGTTTATGACGGTCGTTGGTTCGTTCCTTTGCGTCGATCTTTACAAGCTGCAGCTAATGTTTTATCCAGTGAAATCACTGGTGAAGTGGGATTGGAATTATATAAAGGAAAAGCAGTAGCTGTTCAGAAACAATCCCCTAATTCTTTATATTCCGAAGAATATGCAACATTTGGTGAAGATGAAGTATATCATCATTCTGATGCGAAAGGATTTATTAGGTTATTTTCTTTATCTGCTCGTATTCGTGCAATAAAAAAATAATTTTTTTCATTTTTCGATAATATATTAATTCAATAGTTTATTTTTATAAATAGGTGGTTATGATTATGGCACTATGGGGTGGTCGATTTACCCAATTACCTAATCAGCATTTTAAAAGATTTAATGATTCTTTATATGTTGATTATCGTTTAGTTAAAGAAGATATATTAGGATCAATAGCATGGTCTAAATCTCTTATGATGGTTAATGTGATAACATTAAAAGAACAAAAAATATTAGAAAATGCTTTAATGACATTATTAACAGAAATAAAAGATAATCCTAAGAAAATGTTAAGTAGTGATGCAGAAGATATTCATAGTTGGGTGGAATCAGAACTGGTACGTAAAATTGGTTTACTAGGAAAAAAATTACATACTGGTCGGAGTAGAAATGATCAAATTTCTACAGATTTGAAGTTGTGGTGTAAATCTCAAGTAAGTCTTTTATTGAAAAATTTTCATAGGCTAAAAATAGAATTACTATTACTTGCAGAATCAACACAAAACGTAATTATGCCAGGATATACACATTTACAGAGAGCTCAACCAATTACTTTTGCATATTGGTGTTTAGCATATATAGAAATGTTTGAAAGAGATGTTGGTAGATTAAAAGATGCTTTTAAAAGAATTGATATTAGTCCATTGGGTAGTGGGGCTTTATCTGGTACAAGTTGGAATATTGATCGAGAAAAGTTAGCTCATAATTTAGGTTTTTCTTCAGCAACAAATAATAGTTTAGATAGTGTCTCTGATAGAGATTATGTAATTGAATTACTTTCAGTTGCTTCAATTAGTATGCTGCATTTATCTCGTTTTTCTGAAGATTTAATTTTTTTTAATACGGAAGAAGTAAATTTTATTTCATTGTCTGATGATGTCACGTCAGGTTCATCGCTAATGCCACAAAAAAAAAATCCAGATTCTTTAGAATTAATTCGTGGTAAATCTGGTCGAGTGTTTGGTGCCTTAATAGGTATTTTAGTGTTATTAAAGGGTTTACCTTTGGCATACAATAAAGATATGCAAGAAGATAAAGAGGGATTATTTAATGGATTAGATACTTTGAATAATTGTTTATATATGGCTTTTTTAGTTTTAAAAAATATTAAAATAAATCATGTTGTTTGTCAAGAAGCTGCAGAGAAAGGTTATTCTAATGCAACCGAATTAGCTGATTATTTAGTAAAGAAAGGTATGCCTTTTCGTGATGCTCATCATATTGTTGGGAAAATTGTGTTAGAAGCAATAGAAAAAAAAATATCATTAAGTCAGATAAATATATTAACTTTTAAGAAGTACAGTTCTATTATTTCCTCTGATGTATACGATGTATTAGATTTGAAATCCACGATAAATAAAAAAAAATCAAAAGGTGGAGTGTCAAAAGAACAAGTATTTAATACTATCTCTGAACTAAAAAAAATAAATAATCTTAATTAAACATAACGATTTTTAATCGAGATATATTTTATATATTATTTTAAATAAATATTTAATTTTATTATATTATATATAATAATATAGATTTTTAATAAACAATTTTTTTGATATGATTTTTCTATATGAATTAGAACTTTATTCTTAATAAATTTTTCAATTTCGATGGATCATGTAACGTTAAATATTATTTAATGTTTCTTGTTAGGAGCGTTTTTTTGAATATTTTTATGTCAAGAAAATATTTTCATGAAAAACTAATAATATTAATTTGTATATTAAATGAAATTTTCATTTATGTTTTTACCTAAAAGTTGATTTTTCATGGTTTACTGTGTTATAGATTTTTCTAATATTACTATGATATATATTTTTTTAATAATATAAAAAATATCATTTTTATTTTTTATGATGATTTGGTATGAAATAATTATACTGAATATATTTCATATTATATTTTAAATAATACAATAATTAATTGAAATATTTACACTTAACTATTTTATTATAAAAATTTTTCATCAGTGATCTTGATTTTAAAAAAAATTTGTAATCTTTATATAATATTTTCTATTTTTTGGAGAATAAATTTTGTCTGAAGAAATTAATTTAATATGGAAAAAAATACGATCAGAGGTAAAAATTTTATCAGATAACGAACCTATATTATCTCAATTTTATTATTCTATGATACTACGACATCAATCTTTTATACCATCATTGAGTTTCATATTATCTAATATATTGGGAAATAAAATGATTACAAATTCTTTTTTACAGGATACTTTTGAAAAATTATATTTTTCTGATATATCACTTATTAAATCTGTTGTTAAAGATATGTATGCTGTATACAATCAAGATCCTGTAATAAATCATTATTCTAGTATATTACTATATTTAAAAGGTTTTCATGCTTTGCAAATATATCGCATGAGCCATCAATTATGGAAGATGGGGCGTAAATCGTTAGCATTATTTTTACAAAATACAGTATCAGTTTTATTATCGGTAGATATTCATCCAGCTGCTGATATTGGATATGGAATTATGTTCGATCATGCCACTGGTATCGTTATAGGAGAAACCGCTTTAGTAGAAAATAACGTTTCTATTTTACAATCAGTCACTTTAGGTAGTACCGGTAAAACTATCGGTAAACGACATCCTACCATTAGAGAAGGAGTAGTCATAGGAGCTGGAGCAAAAATATTAGGTAATATAGAAATTGGTTTGAATTCTAAAATAGGTGCTGGTGCTGTGGTTTTGAGTTCAGTTCCTTCATATAGCACAGCGGCAGGTGTTCCAGCTAGGATTATTTCAAAATCAATAGAAATAAATTCATAGTGTGAAATTATGATTAATTTGATAAAGTTTATTTATATAATAAATATTATTTTAGAGATAATGATGTTATCGATAATAGGTTTTTAATAAAATTCAGAGATTCTATCTTTTAATGTATTTTATATACTTGTAATATAAAATATGTTTTTTTATAAAAAACATGATATTTTTATATCAGAAGCAACAACAAAGCTTCGTAGATAAAAATAAGCTTTGTTGTTGTATATTAGTCGTCTAAGAAACTACGGAGTACTTCAGATCGGCTAGGATGTCTTAATTTTCTTAACGCTTTAGCTTCTATTTGTCTGATACGTTCTCTTGTGACATCAAATTGTTTTCCTACTTCTTCTAAAGTATGATCAGTATTCATATCAATACCGAAGCGCATACGTAGAACTTTGGCTTCTCGAGGAGTTAATCCAGATAAAATATTACGAGTAGCAGAACGCAAACTTTCAGAAGTAGCTGATTCTAAAGGTAATTCTAGTGATGTATCTTCTATAAAATCACCTAAATGAGAATCGTCATCATCACCAATAGGTGTTTCCATTGAGATAGGTTCTTTTGCTATTTTTAGTACTTTTCTTATTTTATCTTCCGGTATTAACATTCTTTCAGATAATTCTTCGGGTGTTGGCTCTCGCCCCATTTCTTGTAGCATTTGCCTAGAAACACGATTGAGTTTGTTAATCGTTTCAATCATATGTACAGGAATACGGATAGTCCTAGCTTGATCAGCTATTGAACGAGTAATAGCTTGTCTAATCCACCAGGTGGCATATGTTGAAAATTTATATCCTCTTCTGTATTCAAATTTATCGACAGCTTTCATTAAACCTATATTCCCTTCTTGAATTAGATCTAAAAATTGCAGACCACGATTAGTATATTTTTTTGCTATTGATATTACCAATCTGAGATTGGCTTCAACCATTTCTTTTTTAGCTCTTCTGGCTTTAGCTTCTCCTATAGCCATTCTTTTGTTTATATCTTTAACTTGTTCAATGGTTAATCCTGTTTCTTTTTCTACTTGATTTAATTTTTTTAAAATAAGATTCACGTCTTCTTTGATTGCGTATAATTTTTCAGACCATGGTGTTTGTGCATTAAGTATTAATTGTAACCAGTTGATATTGGATTTTCTTTTTTTAAAAAAGTGAATAAAATTTTTTTTTGGCATTTTACATTTTTCTACACATAACTTCATAACCAAGCGTTCTTGTTTTCTAACTCTTTCCATCATATTACGCATATTATTTACTAAATAATCAAATTGTTTAGGAACTAATCTAAATTGTTTGAATATTTCTGATAAATGATGTATCGCATTCAGTGAATCTTTATGATATCTATCATTTTTTCTTATTGCAATATTAGTAATTTTATATTGGTGGTATAATTCAAAGAATTTGTTTTTGGCTAATTCGGGATCAACACTGTTTTCATCTTCATTATCATTTTCTGTATCATCCTCATGGTCTTCATTGTTATGTTCTTCTTCTGGTAGCTCGGATCCAATATGTTTAGACATAGGAGAAAAAAATTCTTCTGCGTTTGGATCCACAAATCCTGTAATTAATTCAGATAATCTTATTTCACCTGATTCTACTCGATGATATTGTTCCAAAAGATAACTGATAGCTTCTGGATATTCAGCTACTGAAGATTGTACTTGATTGATTCCGTCTTCTATACGTTTTGCTATATCGATTTCACCTTCTCGTGTTAATAATTCTACAGTTCCCATTTCACGCATGTACATGCGGACAGGATCGGTGGTATGACCAAGTTCAGTTTCTACATTAGATAATACCTGAGCGGCTGCTTCAGCCGTATCTTCATCGGTATCTGTGCCACTTTCATTCAACATAAGATCATCGGCATCTGGTGCTGCTTCCACTACCTGTATTCCCATATCATTAATCATTTGGATGATATCTTCGATTTGATCAGAATCGATAATATCCTCCGGCAGATGGTCATTAACCTCAGCATAGGTCAAATATCCTTGCTCTTTTCCATGGGTAACAAGTAGCTTGAGCTGTGATTGCGGGTTTTGCTCCATGAGACAGTATCCATATTTCTTCTGTTATTTTAATTAGTAAAATTGATTGATTCATATATTAGTCAATCATTAGAAATTTCAGGAATTTATAAGGTATATTTAATATTTTTATATACTATTCGTAATTTTTATAATGTAAAAATATATTTTTATCTTATTTATTGAAAAGTAATAATATTATATTCCTGCTAATTTTTTATTTATAGACCATAATTCATTTTTTTCAGCATTATTGAGTCCTTTTTTCCTTTCTTGATCTATTAATAATTCTTGTCTGATCTCTAATATTTTATTATATAGTCCAGATAATAAATCTAAAAATACGTTTTTTATTTCTTTTTCAATTATCATATGATCCCATTTAGCGAGTTTATATAGAATATAGACACTATCAGTGTCTCTATAAAATTCTAATATTTGTCCTGTTTTTAATTTTGGATTCTTTATACAAATTTGTACTAGTTCTAAAAATAGAGATAATCCTTTTATCTTTAAATAAGTCAGTTTTTTAACGGAAGGTATAATTTCTGCTAAATATGGATTTTGTAGTAATAAAGAAATAAGTATTCGCATACTGGTTTGTTTAATTGGTTTCATGCTATAAGTTGCAATTTTTTTTTTGTTTCTAGAAAACAATCGTTCTAATTGATTAAAATCTGGAATTCCCAGTTTATGTCCTAATATTTGTTTTAAATAAATACGCATAGTTTCTCCTGGTACTAATTGAATTAATGGAACAGCTATTGCGCTTAAGTGGCTACGTCCTTCTATAGAACTTAAATTAATATTTTTTAACAATTTATGGAAAAGGAATATTGATAAATCAGTGGCTTGATGAATTCTATTTTCAAATGCTATTTTTCCTTCTTTTCTAATAATTGTATCTGGATCTTCGTCTTGAGGAAGAAATATAAATTTAATACTTCGTCCATCATGAATATAAGGTAGACTTATTTTTAAGGTGCGCCATGCAGCTTCTTTTCCTGATTTGTCGCCATCATAACAATATATTATATTATTAGTATTACGAAATAGTAATTGTATATGTTCGGCAGTTATAGATGTTCCTAATGATCCTACTACATAATTAATATTAAATTGAGTAAGCATAATAACATCAATATAACCTTCAACAATTAATAATTTGTCTGGTTTCACGTCATTTTTAGTTATTTCATAGAGTCCATATAGTTGTCTGCTTTTATGAAAAATATTGGTTTCTGGGGAATTGATATATTTTGGTTTTTCGTTGTCTAAATTTCTAGCACCGAATCCACTTATTCTTCCGTGATTATCTTTAATAGGAAAGATTATTCTTCCTCTAAAACGATCATATAAATTTCCTTTTTTATTTAGAATGAGTATTCCAGCATTAATGAGTGCTTGTTGATTGGTTTTATTTATAACAATATTATTTGATATATTATTCCATTCTTTTGGTGCAAAACCAATAGAAAAATAATTTATCATTTTTTTACTAATCCCTCTTTTTTTTAAATAAAGATACGCCATATTTTTATCGGTATTAGTAATATTTTTTTTATATAGATCAGTGACTTTTTGCATTAAACAATATAATTGATTTCTTATATCATATTCATTTTTATTTTTTTTATAACCAATATTATTTGGTATGGTTAGTCTATTTAAGATAGCAAGAGTTTCAATGCTTTCTATAAAAGTTAAACGTTCATAATTTATTAAAAAATCAATAGCATTTCCATGAGAATTACATCCAAAACAATAATAAAATTGTTTTTTATCATTAACTGTAAAAGATGGAGTTTTTTCATTATGAAACGGACATCGAGCATGATAATTCTGACCTTGTTTTTTTAATGGAATGCGAGCATTAATAAGATCAATAATATTGGTTTTGATAAGTAATTCATCTATAAAAACTTTTGGTATTTTTCCTATCATATATTTTATTTATTATATGTTATAAAACACTGTAAGTATGTTTTTTTGACAGTGTTTTATTTTATTATATTTAAAGTTAGTACATACGAATACGTTTAGAATTTTCTCTAGATAATTTTTTTGCAAGACGTTTTATTGCAGATGCTTTAGCTCTTTTTCTTTCAGTGGTTGGTTTTTCATAAAATTCTCGACGTCTAATTTCAGATAAAACTCCAGCTTTTTCACAAGATCTTTTAAATCTACGAAGGGCTATATCAAAAGGTTCATTTTCGCGTACTTTGATGACTGGCATATTTAACTTACCTCATTTTTTAATAATGTCATAACAGGATTTTTACTTTACATAGTTGGAGACAAAATATTAATATCTTTTATATTATAAACTCTCTTAAGAAATATCTAATAGATTATTTTAATAATATTTTCTTTCTATCGGAAAAACTACTATTTAATTAACTAATTTATTATATTAATATTTTTGGTGTATACTAAATGTCTTTTATAAAATATATATAATGCATACATGTAATTGTATTAAGGAAAAAAATGCGAATACTAGGAATTGAAACGTCTTGTGATGATACTGGTATTGCAATTTATGATAATAGGTTAGGTTTAATAATAAATTTATTACATAGTCAAGATAATATACATGATCAATATGGTGGCATAGTTCCTGAACTAGCTGCACGTAGTCATATGAATAAGACAGTACCTTTGATTAAAACAGCTTTAAAAAAATCTGGATGCAGCATCAGTTCTATTAGTGCTATTGCTTATACGGCAGGACCCGGATTGATGGGATCATTATTAATAGGCGCCTCTGTTGGTCATGCTTTATCTTTTGCTTGGAAGGTTCCAATTATACCAATAAATCATATGGAAGGTCATTTATTGTCACCTATGCTTGATGAAAAAAAAATAAAGTTTCCATTCATTGCTCTTTTAGTTTCTGGAGGACATACTCAATTAATTCAAGCATTTAAAATAGGTTATTATAAATTATTGGGGGAATCTCTTGATGATTCTGTTGGTGAAGCATTTGATAAAATCGCTAAATTATTAGGTTTAAAATATCCAGGAGGTTCTGTGTTATCTAATTTAGCACAATATGGTACTCCTGGTCGTTTTAAATTTCCTAGACCTATGGTTTATTCTTCTGATTTAAATTTTAGCTTCTCAGGTTTAAAGACTTATACCGCTAATTGTATCAATAAGCAAGAAAAAGATTTTCAAACACGAGCGGATATTGCCTATGAATTCGAATCTGCAGTAGTTGATACATTAGTAATTAAATGTAAACGAGCACTAAAACAAACTGGTTTACGTCGTATAGTAGTTGCTGGCGGAGTCAGTGCAAATAATACTTTAAGAAAAAAAATAAAAAAAATGGCTACATATCACCAAAGTAAAGTTTTTTATGTAAAACCTGAATTATGTACTGATAATGGAGCAATGATAGCTTATGTTGGTATGTTACGTTTTAAAGAGAGAAAACATTCTGAATTAAACATTTTTGTAAGTCCTAATTGGTTATTAAGTGAATTAAAAAATAAAATAAAATAAAAAATAGATATATATATTTTTTATATATATAAATGATTTATATAAAAATATAGGTGTTTTGAATTATGCATCATGTTTATTTTAATAAATATAGTTTATTAAATCTTCAATAGTTAGTACGGTCATTTTTTTTGATTTTGCAAACTGAACAATTTCGGGTGTTTTTGCCATGGATCCATCAGAATTAGTGAGTTCACATAATATTCCATGTGGTTTTAGACCAGATAGATTCATTAGTTCAATAGTAGCTTCTGTGTGTCCCTTTCTCTTTAATAGACCGTTTTGATCTGCTCTTAATGGAAAAACATGACCAGGATAATTTAAATCGCTAGGTTTGGCTTTTTCAGATATGGCTGTATTAATTGTAGTTAATCTATCCTGGGCTGATACACCTGTAGAGACACCTTTAGCTGCTTCAATTGTTACTGTAAAATTAGTGCCGAATTTACTAGTATTTTTTTTAACCATCATGGGTAATTCTAGTTTTTTTCTTGTTGATTCTGTGATACACAAACAAACAATTCCGCTTCCATATCTGATACTGAGAGCTACTTGTTCCACTGTTAATAGTTCACATCCAAAAATTAGATCTCCTTCATTTTCTCTACCTATGTCGTCAAGTAATAGGATACCTTGTCCCCTTTGTAGTGCATAGATAGCGTTTTCAACGCGTTCTTTTGTATTACCAAATTTACAGAGTAAGGATTGATTCATAATTAAAAAACCTATATTAATATATTAATTAATAAAAACGTTAATATTATTTAAAATGTATAATGGATAATAATTTTTAGAAAATAGCTCCTTATTAATTTAAAATGAATAATTAAATTATTAATTTTTTATTAATATATAAAGTATTTTCTTAATAGACTAGAAAGAAATATTAATATTATAAATTATTTTAAAGAAATGTAAAAATATTAGTAATATAATAATTTATCACAAAAATATATTTTTTTATATATATAAATACATTATATATGTATATAATATTTTTTTAAAAATTATATATTAATGAATATTAAAATTTAATAAATTAATTTAATTTTATTTAATTAGTACATAATTTTTGATTATATATTATATAATATTTCAGAATATATATAATATTGATATTATTGTACATATATTTTATTTTTATATATATTTTTTATTAAATAAAGCTTTATATTCTTAATATATGGTTATATTTTTATATATACCATATTTTTATGATAAAAATCATACTATTAATTAGTATTAATAATATTCTTGATAAGAATATTTCTATATTATTTGAAAATTTATCCAAGATAAATAATACAATTTTTTTTAATGTATTTAATTAAAATTAATAGGATATTTGATGGATATATATTTAGTAGGTGGAGCTGTACGTGATGAATTACTGAATTTGCCAATTAAAGATAAAGATTGGGTTGTTGTAGGATGTATACCTGAAATATTACTTCAGCAAGGTTATAAACAAGTAGGAAAAGGATTTCCTGTTTTCATTCATCCAAAAACTCATGAAGAATATGCTTTAGCACGTACAGAAAGTAAATCAGGGTCAGGTTATCATGGTTTTATAATAAATTATTCTTCTAAAATAACGTTAGAAGAGGATTTAATTAGAAGAGATTTAACAATAAATGCTATTGCTAAAGATCGATATGGAAATTATATCGATCCATGTAATGGAAAATATGATCTTAAATTAGGTATATTGCGTCATATTTCTAGTTCGTTTAAAGAGGATCCATTACGGGTATTAAGAGTAGCACGATTTGCAGCTACTTTTAGCTATTTAGGATTTAGAATAGCAAAAAAAACAATGTTATTTATGTCAGATATTGTTAAAAATAAAGAATTATCACATTTGAAAAAAGAGAGAATTTGGAAAGAAACAGAAAAAGCTTTAATGACGTCTCATCCACATGTTTATTTTCAAGTATTGCGTTCTTGTTTTGCCTTATCAATTTTATTTCCTGAAATAGATAAGTTATACTCTATGAAATTTACAGTATGTAAAGGTAATTCTATCATTAGTATGAGTAAATTTTTATTTACAGCTTTAGCAAAAGTATCGCAAATTAGTAAAGCTATTGATATAAGATTTGCTTGTTTATGTCAATTTTTAAGTATTGGTTTTTCTTTTTTGAATTATAAAAAAAAATATGAATTCTGTAATTCTTTATCTGTCTCTTTAGTAAAAAGATTATGTAAACGTTTACATGTTCCGTCTAACATTCAAGATTTAGCTGTACTAATTTCTGGTTTTAATGATTTTTTATATAGCATTATTTTTCAAACTACACAATCTATTGTTATTTTTTTTGATCGTATAGATGCTTGGAGAAAACCGGAAAGAATAAATAAATTAGCGATTTTGATTAATATTTATTCTGATTATCTAAGTTTAGTAAAACCGATTTCATCACCTGGTGAATATTTAAAAAATATATTTTCTATAGCACAAAGTGTTTCTATTCGGTCTATTTTACAATCTGGATTTACTGGGATTGGAATTAAAATTGAATTAATGCGTTTAAGGATTCTTTTAATTAATAAATGGCGTTTGTTTTTTTTAAAAGATAAAAATATACATGTATTAGAAAATAATTTGTAGGTATTATTAATGGTGCTATATATTTTAATATAGTTTGATATATAATTAATGTTGAATTATTTTATATATTTACTTAATAAAACAAATGAGTAAAATAAAGAATTTTATTCTCCAGTTATAGAAAAAATAAGAAATAATTAATTACATAGTAGAACTAGGAAATAATAATAAGAATGTCTTTATAGTTAAAACTATAATATGATTATATAGTTATATATTTCAGTTATAACCGAAATTTTTGTTATTTTACTCAGAATCAATCTATTATTGTATATTTTCTCCAATTATAATGCGGAGAATATTTTTATTTTTTATATAGATATGCTGAGATAAAACAATAAATTTTGAAAAGTAATAAAAATATATTGTTTTTTACATGATTTTTATTAATAAAAATTTATTATTTTATGAGAAGAGTAATTTTATTTTATTTATTTTATAATTTTCTATATATTTAAAATATGATGAATAGCAATTTTATAACTGGTAAATAAAATAGATAAAATTACAATAATTTTTTTACAATTACATCTAGAATGACTAATAAATCAATAATTAATTAGTATTAACATTTCTATTGTTTTTAAAAATTATTTAATAGATTTTTATTAGTATTATAAAATAATCAATTACTGATATAGTTAAAACGGTATCTATTTTACCGTTTTAACTAATATATATTATAGAGTTATTCTCATAATAATCGTTTTCCCTGCAATGGTCTCACCAGAATATTTTTTTATTGATTTAATTTTTTCCATATTGGAGATTACAACAGGAGTTATTATAGATTTAGAGTTTAATTTTAAAAATGGTAAATCTAATAAAATTATTTTATCTCCTATGTTGACATTTTTAGATTCTTGAATAACTTTTGTAAATCCCTTTCCTCGGAGATTAATAGTATCTATACCAAAATGAACAAATAATTCAATACCTTCATTAGATTGAATAGAAAAAGCATGCATAGTTTTAAATATTTTCCCAATAGTGCCATTAATTGGAGAAACTATTTCATTACCTATAGGTTTAATTGCTATTCCATCTCCAACAATTTTTTGAGAAAAAACTGCATCAGGTACATTTTCGATATCAATAATTTTACCTGATATCGGTGATATTATATCTATAATTTGATTAATATTATCTTTTTTTTTCTCAAAAAAATTTGAAAATAATCCCATTCATTTCTCCTAATTCTCGTTTATTAGATAAAATAGTTTTTTTAAAAAAAATTTTATTTTTTCATAAATTCTTTAATTACGTTAGTTAATTTTTTTGCTGTGGGTTGATTTAATGCTTCCCTTGCTATTTGTTTTGCTTCTTTAAAATTTATTTTTCTTATTATTTTTTTTATAATAGGAATATTTGGTGCACTTATGCTTAGTTTATCAATTTCCATTCCTAATAGTAAAAGTGTAGCGCGTTCATCTCCTGCTAATTCACCACATATACCTGTCCATTTTCCTTCAATATGAGAAGCATTAATTACTGTTTGCATTAAATTTAGTACAGAAGGACTCATAGGATTATAGAGTTTTGAAATAGTTTCATTACCACGATCAACAGCTAATGTATATTGAGTTAAGTCATTGGTACCAATACTAAAAAAATCAACTTCTTTTATTAAGTGGTGGGCTATGATTGCGGCAGCTGGAGTTTCTATCATGATGCCAATATCTATTTTTTTATTGAATTCTATTTTTTTTCTAGATAATCGTAATTTTAACGTTTTTAGTTCAGATTTTAAAAACATTACTTCTTCTACTGAAATAATCATTGGGAACATAATTTTGAGATTTCCAAAAGCTGAAGCTCGGAGAATAGCGTTGAGTTGATCATGAAGAATATCTTTTCTATCTATAGAAATACGGATAGCTCTCCACCCTAAAAAAGGATTTTCTTCTTTTTGAAAATTCATATATGGAAGATTTTTATCTCCTCCAATATCCATTGTTCTAATAGTGACAGAACCTTCATTCATTTTTTCAGCTATTTCCTTATATGTTTGGAATTGTTCTTCTTCAGATGGTAAGTTATTTCGTTCCATAAATAAAAATTCAGTACGATATAATCCTATGGATTTTGCGCCATTTTTTTGCACATTGGGAATATCTTTAATGCTTCCAATATTGGCTCCTATTTCTATTTGATGTCCATCTGTGGTTACAGCAGGTAATTTTTTTAATAGTATTAATTGTTTTTTTTTGGATATATATTCGTGTTGTAAAATTTTTATTTGATTGATTTTTGCTATGTTTGGATTAATATAAATTATGTTATTTACAGCATCTAGGATAAGAAAATCACCATTTTTAATTTTTTTTGTGATATTACCAGTTCCTACTATAGCAGGAATTTCTAGTGATCTTGCTATAATAGAGGTGTGAGATATACGACTACCTAAATCAGTAGTAAATCCCAATATTTTTTCGGAATTAATCTGAGCTATTTCCGAAGGTGTTAAATCTTTAGCTACTAATATTACTTTATTTTTTATATTATTTAGATCAATTATGTTTAAGTTAAGAATATTTTTCAATAATCTTTTTCCAATATCTTTAACATCTATTGCTCTATTTTTTAAATATTCATCTTCCAGTTTCTCTAATGCGTCCACATGTTTTTGAATGATAATATTTGTTGCGTAATCTGCAGAAATAAATTTTTTTTGAATTAGAGAAATAATCTCGTGTTCTAATTCTGCATCTTCAAGAAGCATAATATATCCTTCAAAAATTTCTTCTTTATCTTTTTTAAAAGATAAGATTGCTTCCATTTTTATTTTTTTTAGTTGTATTAATGTTTTTTTTCTACCCTCAAGGAATCGTTCTATTTCTTGAGAAATCGATTTATAAGAAATTTTTTTTTGATTTAGAACGATATCTTCTTCTTTTAGTAGTACAGCTTTTCCAAATGCAATACCTGGTGATGCTAAAATACCTGAAATCATAATATTACCTTTAGATGTAAAATAGTTGATAAAATTTAAAAACATTATTTTTTATCAGGCAGCATGTAATTCAAATATAAAATTTCCGGAAGCATAATAGTATTACTTCCGGTAAAAATTTTATTTAATTCTAAATTAATATTTTTTAATTTGTTGATTATTATAATTCCGATATTATTTTTTCTAAATGGATAATTGCTTTTTTTTCATCTTCACCTATTGCAGATAAAGTAATAATACTACCTTTTATTAATCCTAAAGTTTGTAGTTTGAATAAACTTTTAGCACTAGCATTTTTACCTTTACAAGTGACAGTAATATCAGATATAAATTTTTTTGCTTCTTTAACAAATTGGGCAGCTGGACGAGTATGTAATCCATTTTTTGCTGTTATTGTAATATTTTTCTGAAACATATATTTTCCTTAATTTATTTTTATTATCAATGAAGTTATTAAAAAATATTTATTAATTTTATTAAATTGATTTTTTTAAATATTTTTTTATTTTTTAATTAAAATATTAGAATCGATAAAACGTTAAAAAACTAATTTTTAAAAATATAATATATATAGGTTTTTTAAAATTAGTATAATATTTTATATCTCAGAAAATAAATCAGTACTTAAGTATCTTTCTCCAGAAGATGGAAGAATAACAATTATGTTCTTGTTTTTAAATTTATCTTCTTTTTGTATTTTTATAGCTGCAGCAATAGCTGCTCCGGAAGAAATACCGGCAATAATACCTTCTTGTTTGATTAGCATGCGTGCTGCTATTATTGATTCTTGATATGATACGGTGACGATTCTATCTATTAACTTTATATCTAAATTTTTAGGAATAAATCCAGCTCCAATTCCTTGTATTTTATGTATATTAGGTTTTATTTTTTTTCCAGAAAGAAATTGTGTAATTACTGGTGATTGATCAGGTTCAACTGCTACAGTAATCAGATTTTTTCTTTTTTTAGTTTTTTTTATATATTTACTAATTCCTGTAATTGTACCACCGGTACCAACTCCTGAAACCAATACGTCTATTTTACCTTCAGTATCATTCCAAATTTCAGGACCGGTTGTTTTTTCGTGTATTGCTGGATTAGCTGGATTATCAAATTGTTGTAAAAGAACATATTTTTTAGGATTTAAGATACTAATTTCTTTTGCTTTTAAAATCGCGCCTTTCATGCCTTCTTTACCATTGGTTAAAATTAATTGAGCTCCTAGAGCTTTCAATAATTTTTTACGTTCTAAAGACATTGTTTCCGGCATAATTAAAGTAATTTTATAATTACGAGCAGCAGCAATATAAGCTAAAGATATTCCTGTATTACCACTTGTTGCTTCCAATAATTCTTTATCTTTATTAAGGATTCCTTTCTCTTCTGCATCAAATATCATATTAGCGCCTATTCGGCATTTAACACTACAACCTGGATTTTGGGATTCAACTTTTACTATAATAAAACCGTTACCTATTGTATTTAATCGAATCAAGGGAGTATTTCCAATTGTACAAGATTGATTTGAATATATTTTTCTCATAGATATTCCAATTTATATTATTTAATATTATTTTATGACGTTATAGAAGATGATATTTTTATATCATAGAAATTTTCTATGATATAAAAATAATTTTTTTTAGTTAATAATTAATTCAAATTGTATATAGAGAATATATATTGAATAATTGGTAAAAATTTTAAACATTAAAATAATTACATTAAATTATTATTTTAAAAAATATATAATTTATTATATGAATTATATAATAAATGATTAATTTAAAAATATTTTTAGAGATTTTATAAAAAATAATTTTTATTAAAAGATAATTTTATTTAATAAGTGAAAAAGAAGTTATAAATAATCTATTTTTAGAATTATTATTCTAATTAATAAATAATAAAATATTTCTGAAATGAAGGATTTAAATATTTTTTAATATTTCATATAAATTATAAATTAAAAAAGTATTTTTTATTATTTACATTGATAATAAAAATATAAACTATTTTATAATTTAAGTATAGTTGAATGTTAAATAAATAATATTTATAATATAATTATATTTACAGTAGTATTACTATACTGGGTTATAAATTATTAGTGTTTAAATAATATTTTTTTAAAGAATAAATGTAAAAATTTTAATAAATAATATAAGAAATAATTAATAAAATTAATTTTTATTAAATTTAAAATGTATTAAAAATATAAAGATTATTTTTTTTAAAATAATAACTAAGATTTTATAGACTTTTTAAATATAATACATACATAATAATTTTTTTATTATTATAAGAATAATAATATATATATCCATATCAAAATGGTGTTTTATGGGATCTGTTAAAAATAAAATTATTAAATTAAGAAAAAAAATTTTATATCATAATTATTTATATTATAAGTTAGATTCTCCGGTTATTTCTGATGAAAAGTACGATTTTTTAATGAAAAATTTACAGATATTAGAGAAAAAAATTAATTTAATGTTTAATATTAATTCCCCTACGCAAAGAGTTGGATTTAATATTCGGAATAGTGATAATATATTTTTTCATTTAACACCTATGCTATCTTTAGATAATGTTTTTAATATGGATGATTATCTAAAATTTGAAAATAAGGTTAAAAATTTTTTAAATTTGGTCGATAAGATAGAATTATGTTGTGAATTTAAAATAGACGGTTTAGCGTTAAATTTGATATATAAAAAAGGAAAATTAATAAAAGCAGTTACTCGTGGAGATGGAGAAAAAGGGGAAGATGTAACCAGTAATGCTATAAAAATTAAGACCATTCCATTAAATTTAAACGGGTCTAATATTCCAGATTTGATGGAAATTCGAGGTGAAGTATTTATTAAAAATAGTGATTTTATAAAATTAAATAATGAATCCGTTATTAAAAAAGAAAAAATTTTTTCTAATGCAAGGAATGTTGCTTCTGGATCTTTACGTCATAATAATTCCGAAATTGTAATAAAAAGAAAATTAATTTTTTATGCATATGGGTACAATGTGATTCAAGGTAAAGATTGCATTAGCAATCACTATGACAAATTACAAAATTTAAAACGATGGGGATTATCTATCGATAGTCATACAGTATTATGTAATGGTGTAAAAGAAGTATTGTCATACTATCATAAGATAGAAAAAAAACGTTTATTATTAGATTTTAATATAGATGGAATTGTTGTAAAAATAAACTCTATTCATTTTCAAAAAATATTAGGTAACACCAGTAGATCACCGCGTTGGGCTATTGCTTTTAAATTTCAATCTATTAAAAAGGTTACAAAAGTTTTATATGTAGATTTTCAAGTAGGTAGAACGGGAATGATAACTCCTGTCGCTCGTTTAGAACCAGTAGAAATATCTGGAGTACAGATATCTAATGTTTCTTTGTATAGTAAAAAAGAAATTAGTAGGATAGGATTATCTGTGGGTGATTACGTAACGATATGTCGTTCCGGAGATGTTATACCTAAGATTATTAATATTGTTACTAAGAATATTGATAAAACAAATAATAGAATTAGTTTTCCTAAAGTTTGTCCAATATGTATGTATGAAATAATACAGAAAAAAAAAGATGGTCATTTTTATTGTAGTGGAGGATTTAATTGTATTGCACAGCGTAAAAAATCACTACATCATTTTTTTTCAAAAAAAGCATTAAATGTAAAAGGTTTGGGTCCTAAATTAATTAATTGTTTAGTGGATAACAATTATATTAAAAATCCTGCAGATGTTTTTAAATTAAAAATTAATGAATTAATATTATTAAATAATATAAGTATTAAATCCGCTGAAAAAATTTTAAAATTTATAAATAAAGCACGATCTGTTTCATTAAGCAAAGTTATTTATGGTTTTGGTATTCATGAAGTTGGATTAGTAACGGCGATGTTACTTTCTAAGTATTTTAAATATTTACATAAGATAATAGATGCTAATGTTTCAGATTTTTTAAAAATAGATGGGTTAGGTCCTGTTGTGGCTAAAAATATTTTTAATTTTTTTCATGATCAATCAAATCGTAAGTTATTTTATAGTTTGTTACAAGAATTAAATATTCATACTGATAAAAATTATGGTATGGGTTCAGTAAGCAAGAATATGTTGTTTTTTAACAAAAAAATTGTTATTACGGGGGTTTTCCATGAGCTTAATAGAATAGAATTGATAAAAAAAATAGAATCTTTAGGAGGTATCGTAGTTAATTCTATTTCTAAAAAAGTAAATTTAATTATTTTTGGCAAAAATCCAGGTGTAAAATTGATTCAAGCTAAAAATCTAGGAATAGAATCGATTCATAATATCAAATTTTTATTAAACTAAATGAATTAAAAGTTATATTTTTTATTAATTAATTAATATTTTGGGTCGTGCAGGATTTGAACCTGCGACCAATTGATTAAAAGTCAACTGCTCTACCAACTGAGCTAACGACCCATGATTGGTGGGTGATGACGGACTCGAACCGCCGACCACCTCCGTGTAAAGGAGGAACTCTACCAGCTGAGTTAATCACCCTAACATTATTTTTTTAAAATCTACAATTCCTATTGTAGAGATCAAGCGCATTCAGTCAATCTTTTTTTTTAATAAAATTATCATTTGTTTTATTTTTAATCATAATGATTTATTTTTAATCTAAAATTGTTGAAAAATTTAATATTATATTTAATTACTCGATCTGTATTAAATATAATAGGTGGAATATCAGATAATTAAGATTAACAATAAAATGGGGATAATAAAAATGGTTAAGACGCGTTTTGCCCCAAGTCCTACTGGGAAATTACATATAGGTAGTGTACGTACAGCTCTTTATTCATGGTTGTTTGCTGAACGTAATAAAGGTGTGTTTGTATTACGTTTTGAAGATACTGATTTTGAACGTTCTTCAGAATCTTCTGTAGAAGGTATTTTGAACGGATTACGATGGTTGGGATTAAAATGGAATGAAGGACCTTATTTTCAAAGTAAAAGATTACAGTATTATATAGATATTATTGATTCTATGATTCAATCGGGACAGGCATATAAGTGTTATTGTTCTAGTATAAGATTAGGAAAATTAAGAAAAAGTCAAATTTTAAAAGGTGAAAAACCACGATATGATGGTAAATGTCGTGATAATACAATCGATTATTGTAATGACATATCTTACGTAGTAAGATTTCGTAATCCTAAAAAAGGAAAAGTAATTTTTCATGATAGCGTAAGAGGAGAAATTATTTTTTCAAATAAAGAGTTAGATGATTTAATTATTTTACGTAGTAATGGTATTCCTACGTATAATTTTTGTGTAGTAATAGATGATAGAGATATGAAGATTACTCATGTCATTAGAGGAGAAGATCATATTAATAATACTCCTCGTCAAATTAATATTTTGAAATCATTGGGTGCGGATATTCCTATTTATGCTCATGTATCAATGATAAAAGAAAATAATGGGAAAAAATTGTCCAAAAGAAATAATGTTATTGATATAATGGAATATTACAGAGAGGGATATTTACCTGAAGCAATTTTGAATTGTATACTAAGATTAGGTTGGTCTTATGGAAATAAAGAAATTTTCAGTGTAGATGAAATGAAAAAATTGTTTACTTTAAAAGGTTTAAGTAAATCATCAAGTTGTTTTAATATAAAAAAATTATTGTGGTTAAACCATTATTATATTAACAAGTTACCGGTGGAGTACATAGCAAAATGTCTTAAGTATCACTTTCAAATAGAAAAAATAGATATTTCAGAAGGTCCTGTTTTAACTGAAATAATTAAAATTATCTGCAATAGATGTAATACTTTAAAAGAAATCGTTCATTTATCCCGTTTTTTTTATCAAGAATTTGATTTCGTAAATAATGAAGTAACAAGAACACATTTAAATATAAAAAATATAATTATTTTAAAAGAAATAATCAACATTATTAAAAATGTTTCTATTTGGAATGTTGATAATTTATCAAAATTAGTAAAATTATTATCTATTAAATTAGATATCTGTTTATCCCGTATCTTTATGACAATTCGTTTTGCAATTACTGGTTCTTTAATTTCTCCAAGTATTGATACTACAATGTATTTTTTAGGTAAGAATCGTGTACTTTTTCGTATTAAAAAAGCCATTAATTACATAGAGAAAATTAATTAATGAGATAAGTAAAAAATAATAAATTTATTAATGAATATTATTGCAAGAATTTTAGTGTTATAATATCATTGGTAATGTTGTAATTACACTTGTATTATATGGGGTCATAGCTCAATTGGGAGAGCGCTTGCATGGCATGCAAGAGGGTGGCGGTTCAATTCCGCTTGACTCCATCAGTATATATTAATTTTCTATATTTATAATTTTTAGTTATAATTATTTTTTTAATCTTAATATATTTATTAAATAAATAAATATGTGCTGGAGAATTTTCCAGCACCATATAAATTTTTTAAACTTGCATATTCATAATTTCTTGATAACTAGACACTATTTTATTTCTTAGTTGAACAGCTAGATGCATAGTAATGCTTGCTTTTTGTAAATCTATCATAACATTACTCAAAGAAACTCCAGGTTTCTCTAATATAAAATCTTGGGAGTTTTTTTTTGCATTTTTTTGAGTTATGTTTATTTTATTTAATGTTTTTTTAATATAATCAGCAAAATTATTAGATAATAATTTATTTTTTTTTTCTACGTTAGTTAATAGATTAAGGTTTATTGTATTTCTAGAATTGTTAATTCTGTTAATAGACATGGTGCCTCTAAGTTTATAAAGTATTTTTTAATAATAATATGTTAACATATTTTATTTATAAGTATTTAACTATATTAAAATTACACATTTTTTTATATTACATGTTTATCAGGTATTATAATATTAAGAATTTAGAGAAAATAAAATTCTTTTACATAATCATATTGAATATTTTTAATATTTTACTACTGATAGAATAGAATACTATCAGAAAGGAAATTTTATGAATTTTAAAGAAAATATTAGCATAAATAAAAAATTAAAAGAAAAAAAAACATTAAATAATTTTTTCAATAAGTTTGGAATGGGATCTAAAATATTAATAATACTGATAACGTTAATAATTACGTTTATTTTTTTAATACCTATATGTATTAAATCTAAAAAATATAGTATATTATATAATCAATTATCTAATAAAGATGGAGGAAATATTATTTCTCAATTGGTTAAAATGAATATTCCTTATAGATTTAATGAAACTTCAGGTGTATTATTAGTACCCGATGATAGAATACAAGAAATTCGATTTAATTTAGCTAAACATGGTTTACCTAAAGGATCAGGTATTGGATTTGAGTTATTGGATAAAGAAAAATTTGGCATCAGTCAATTTAATGAACAAGTGAATTATCAGAGGGCTTTAGAAGGAGAATTAGCTAGAACAATTGAGCGGTTGAATTTAATAAAATCTGCTAGAATACATATTGCATTACCTAAATCTTCTTTATTCATACGTGAAAAAAAAGCACCAACAGCATCTATTATTTTGGATTTGCAACCTGGACAATATTTAGATAGAAATCAAATTAATGCTATTTTACATTTTATTTCTAGTAGTGTATCTGGATTAACACCGAATCATATCACTATTGTTGATCAATCTGGTAATTTACTAAACAATTTGGATTTTATCGATCATGAAATTAATGATATTAAAATAAGATATACTGAAGAATTAGAAAAACGTTATAAAAAGAGGATTGAAGATATTTTAAGTCCTATCATGGGATTAGAAAATATTCGTGCACAAGTAACAGCACAAATAGATTTTAATAATCAAGAAAGGACAGAAGAAAAATATAAACCTAATTTCGATGATTCTCAGCAGGCTATTCGATCTCATCAAAGTACTTATAATACAGATTTGGATGGAAAGGGTTCCAATATATTAATTGCTTCTGATTCCTCAAAAAAATTGTCTAATATTTCTGAAAAGAATATTAATAATATTAAAAATATAAAAGAATCAGATAATAGTAAAATAGCAGATATAAATCTTAAGAATAATGGGAATACAAATAAAAATTCTTATGATTTTAAGAATTTTAAAAATTCTCATGACGATGTTATTAATTATGAATTAGATCACACTATTCTTCGTACTAAAGTTAGTATTGGAGAGATTAAAAGATTATCAACAGCTGTAGTAGTCAATTTTGTTAAAGATAATCAAGGAAAATCTGTCCCTTTATCAATTAATCTAATGAAGAAAATTGAAAACTTGACTCGTCAGGTTGTAGGATATTCTAAAGTACGAGGAGATACTTTACATATAGTTAATTCTTTATTTGTAAATGATTCTAATTTTTCCAAAACATCTAATAAAAATATGTTTCACGCAAATAGTGTTCATTTAGTAAAAAAAATAGATGAAAAAAATATAAATAATTCAAATAATACAGAAGGGATAACTACACTATATTTTATATGGGAAAAATTGATAAAGTCTGATTTATTATTAAAATTTTATCCATTTACTATTTTATTTTTATTTTTTTTAGTATTATTTCAATTTATTTTTCTTAGGAAAAAAAATAATCAATATAAGACTTTATATATACAATATATGAATAAAAAAGATAATGAAAAAAAAGTTAAAATTAATAACAGCGATAAGAGTTATTTTGAAGAAAATATAAATATAAATAATAATGGTATTAGAAATACTTCTGATAATTTATCTAAGAATAATGTAGATATTATAGAAAAGATTGTAAGAGAATGGACGAGTGATAAAAAATTATGAGTTTAAATGGTATTGAGAAAAGTGCAATTTTATTAATGTCGATAGGTGTTGATTTAGCTGTAAAGGTATTAAAAAGTTTTACTGATTTTGAAGTACGAAAATTTTTAAAATGCATGGTTAATATTAATAAAATATCTTCTTTAGAAGTCAATAAAGTTCTTGAAGAATGTATAGATTTTGTTCATCCTATTAATTATTTTAGTTATATTCATGGTGATTATCTATTTTTAATTTTCAGTAAAGTATTAGGTGAAAATGAAGCAAAGATTTTTTTAGAAGAAAGTATTGGCATGGAAGACATAGAAGAACGTTGTAAAAAACTAAATTCTGTAAATGCTAATCAGTTATTTCAATTAATCCAAAACGAACACATTCAAATTATTACTGCTATATTAACATATATAAAAGAGGATCAAGCAGCTCAAACTCTTATTTTTTTTACTGAAAAAAAACGTTCTGAAATAATTTTTCGTATGGCTACATTTTCTGGTCTGAAAAAATGTGGAAGAATAGAATTAGTAAAAGTGGTTGATGATATATTGAATCGTTATGAACATATTATAAATAATCGTATGGCTATAAAAAAAACATCTAATATTTTAAGTTTGATGGATGATGATCATAAAAAATTAGTCATTGATAATTTATTTGATTGTAATATAAATTTAACAAAAAATATTTTAAATGAAATGTTTACGTTTAAGGATTTAGTTAATTTTAAAGATGAACATATTTGTTATTTAGTTAATAACATAGAATTAGATTTAATATGTCTTGCATTGTGTTATACCAACGATTTATTAAAGGATAAATTTATAAAAAATATGTCAATAGAAGATGCAAATTATTTACAGAATAAACTTGCTGAAAAAAATACCGTATTAATTTCTGATATTACCAATGCACAGACGATAATTTTGAAAACTGTGAGATCCTTTTTAAGAAAAGAGGAAATTATTACTGTAGTAAGTAAGGTAAAATAATGTCAGACATAATATCAAAAAAAATATGGAAAAAATGGTATCCTGAAGAATTAGCGTCATCACAGTTTTTTAAACAAAACACTTATATTACGCATAAAGATCAATTATGTAAAAAAAATTCGACTTCATTAGTAATTAACAATGTAAAAAAAGAATTGTATTCTAAAAAAGAATCTGAAATATATAAAAAAAATAATGAAGAAAGTTCTGCTGAAGGAGAAAAAATAGGATATGAAATTGGAGTCAAAAGGGGTTTATTAGAATTTGAAAAACAGCAACAGATTGCACAAAAGAAAATTGATACGTTTCTTTCAGATTTTGAAGTAGAATTATCTATTTTAGATAATACTATTTCAACTCATTTAGTTCATTTAGTTTTGAAGATTATCGCAAAAATTATAGGTGATACTCCTTTAATAAAGACTTCTTTTATTTTAAATAAAATTAAAGAAATAATTAGATTGGAATCTATTCATTTTGATAAACCAAAATTGATTATTCATCCAGATGATTACGATGTAATTAAAAAACATTTTGGGAAGATATTTGATATGTATGGTTGGAGTATATCCTGTGATCATAGGATGCATCTAGGTGGTTGTAAAATAGAATCAAAAGATAGAAATTTAGATGCCACCATTTCTACTCTTTGGCGTGAACTTTGTAGGCTTTCTTTATGTAATGAGAATTATTAATGAACGTACGATTGAGTAAATGGTTAAAAAATATAACTATTTTTGAAGACCAAATAGATGGTCTCCCTATCGGTTTTAATTACGGATATTTAACAGGTATAAATGGTATTGTATTAGAAGTAACTGGTTTAAATTTACCTATTGGATCAATATGTTTCATTGAAAGTATACATGGTGAAAATATTACTGAAATAGAATGTGAAGTTATTGGTTTTAAAGAAAAAAAATTGTTATTAATACCTATTGAAGAAGCTGTTGGAATTCAACCAAATTCTCGTGTTTTCTTGAAATTAATGAATAATAAAATTGCAAGTAAAATGATATTTTTACCTGTTGGTCTTGAATTGTTGGGTAGAGTATTAGATGGTCTGGGTCGTCCGTTAGATGAATTGTCAAGATTGAATGTTAAAGATTTTTTATCTTTAGAATTTGATAAAATAAATCCTTTACAGCGTTTTCCTATTACTGATGTGTTAGATACAGGAGTACGATCTATTAATGCTCTATTAACTATTGGTAGAGGACAAAGAATGGGTCTTTTTTCTAGTTCAGGATTAGGGAAAAGCGTATTACTTGGCATGATAGCTAGATATACTCAAGTTGATATTATTATCATAGCAATGATAGGTGAAAGAAGTCGAGAGGTAAAAGATTTTATAAATAATATTCTTGGTGTGGAAGGTTTATCCCGTTCTATAGTTATTGCTGTTCCTGCTGACCATTCTCCATTATTACAAATAAAAGGAGCAGTGTATGCCACTCGGATTGCAGAATATTTTAGAAATAATAAGTATCATGTTTTATTAATTATGGATTCGTTAACACGTTATGCGATGGCTCATCGAGAAATAGCATTGTCAATGGGAGAATTACCAGCGACTAAGGGATATCCTCCTTCTGTTTTTTCAAAATTATCGACTTTAGTGGAAAGAGCAGGAAATGGTAAATATGGTTTAGGTTCTATTACAGCTTTTTATACCGTATTGACTGAAATTAATGCAGACAATGATCCCGTAGCAGAATCAGTAAGGTCGTTTCTAGATGGACATATTATTTTATCAAGATTTTACGCTGAATCAGGTCATTATCCAGCAATTGATATTGAAAGCTCCATTAGTCGTTTAATGCCTAATTTAGTGGATTCCAGGTATTATTTACAAGTGTGTCATTTTAAAAAATTAGTCTCTGTTTATCAACGTAATCAAGAGTTAATTAGTGTTGGAGCCTATGTTTCAGGTAGTAATCTTATACTTGATCAAGCAATTAAGATTTGGTCTGAATTAGAAAAATTTTTAAAACAAGATATTAAAGAATCACATGATTATATCAATTCTTGTGAGACGTTAAAAGAAATTTTTCAGTGATATTAATTTTAATATTGTATCTTTTAGGATAAAATATGATAAAAAAACGATCATTTATTGCTACTTTAAAAATATTAGAAAAGAAAAAAATTGAAAATATATCTATTATGTTAAAAAAAATCATTCTTAAAAAAAAAAATTATAAAACAATTTAACGTTTTAAAAAAATATCAATGTGATTATAATGATAAATTAAGTTATTATGTTAAATATGGAATGACTGGAGTAAAATGGAAACATTATATTGAATTTATTAGAATATTAGATTCAGCTGTAGAACAACAAAACAAATTAATTATAGAATATGATAATAGATTAAAAAATTTTTTTTCTGATTGGCGTCGTGCAAATAGTAATTTTAAGGGATGGGAATGTTTAGAATATAAAATGTTGCTACGGGACTTAAAGAGAAAAACAGAATTGGAAGAGATAAACATAGATGAGTTTTCTAAATTAAAATTTTTTAAAAATAGGGGTGTAAAACTATAAATGTTACATGTACTAAATTTTTTTAGAAATATGGCGTATCGGATTAATGATAAGTCTTCAGGGTGGTGTAGAATATCTAATTCTATTCCATATTATAAAAAAAAAATTATTAATAAAAGATGTACATACACATAAAATAAAAAGAAAACATGATAAAAATATATTTTTATATAATTTTTTATTAACTTTTCAAGCAGATAAGAAAAATTTTTTTAATTCATCTTCTGTTTTATCAGAAAATAATATTTTTTTAAAAATAAAAAAAAAAGATAACAATCTAGATAAAAAAAAATATAAAATAAATCTTTTTTATTTGTTAAATAATCATGTTATGAAATTGGAAGAAAAAAATAAAAAAAAATTAGATATTAATCTATTGACAAAAAAAAATAATATTTTAATTTGTTTTAATATTAAGAAGAAAATTATTTCAAATAAAATTTTATTAAAGAAAGTTAAAATTCAATATTTTAGTAAAGGATTCGGAGTATATCAAAAATTATTATTTTTTATTGATTCTATTTTTAAAAATTCAATAGAATTAATTTTATCAAAAAATATTTTTTTAAAAAATTTTAAAAAATATATAAAAAATAGTATTTTTTTATTAGATGAAAAATATAAAAAAATTGATTTTTCTATGATAAAAGAAGTATCTTTTTTTAAGAACAAAGCAGATAAAAAAAATTTTTTCAGTATTTTAAGTAAAAATTATCTTATCAATGTCAGTAGACAGTGCAATTTTTTGTCAATTAATAAAAAATCTATTTTAAATGTTTCGCCGTATTTAAAATTAGATTTTTTTTATAAAAATAATTTTTTTATACAAGCAATAAATAATACAATATTGAAAAAAATTAATAATATAGAATATTTGGTAGATTTTAAATTACATCAAGAGTATTGTGGTATGATTTTTTTTCGCTTGAAAATGAATTTTAAAGATAAGATTGCTAAATTTTATATTTTTACTAAAAAAAATAAAATATCTACCATTTTAAAAGAATCGATTCATTTTTTAAAAGATATTTTTAAAAAAAATAGTATTAATTTATCAGAAATTACTATTAATAATAAATATTATTCTGCGTATAAATATTATAAATATAAAAAACAGAATTTTTATAATTTAGATAAGTTTTCCGTTCCTATAAGAGAGAAAAAAGATTTAAATCTTGTTTCATTTTCTAAGATAACTAGTCTAAAAAGCATTTTTTTTTCTACCAATAAAATTGATATTTATGCATAAAATATATTTTTAAAATTTTTCTTAATTACGTTTATGAGTTATAAATAATAACATTTTATTTTTAAAAGTTTTTTTGCTTAGTGAGTAATTGATGGGAAAAAATATTAATGCTATAAATGATGTAAAAAAAACAATTAATAGTAATTGTAATCAACAAAACAATAAAAATAATTATATTATATCAGATAATAAAAATGTATATTTGTATAATATAAAACATAATTATCATATAATACAAAAAAATATTGATATACTAAAAGAAGTAAACATTAATTTTATTAATTTTTTGTCCATAAATATATCGGATTATTTAAATATAGATAAAATAGATGTAAAATTAAAAGAAATTAAAATTGCAATTAATCGTTATGATTGGAAAAATATTAAAAAACCAATAATTTTAAATACAATTCAAATTGAAGCATCTAAGGATTGTTTTTTTTTAGTTTTTTCTTTTGATTTTCTATCAATGATAATAGAAAATTTGTTTGGGGGGAATATATTAGGAGTAAACAAAAATAATTATAATAAAAAAATAACAACAGCTGAAAGTAAAATAATTAAGCGTATTACAAAAATAGTGATACAAGCATACGAAAAATCCATGAAAATTTTTTTTTCAATTAAAGTCAATCATATTAAATCTAAATTTTTTTCTGATGATAAATCTGCTTTTTTTTTAAAAAATAGTATTTTTGCAATTACTACTTTTCATTTATATATTGGTACTTTAAAAAGTATTTTTAGCATAATGATTCCTTTAGTAATAATAGAAAAATATTTTTTGCATACAGAAAATACAGAAAAATTAAAAAAAAATAACAATGGAATAAAAGAGAAAATATTACATCATGTTAATAACTTAAATTTAACGTTAACAGTTCAATTAAGAGCAAATGTAATTTCTTTACCAAATATTTTAAAATTGAAAATAGGAGATATAATACCTATTCAAAAACCGGAAGATGGCATAGTATATGTAGACACGTTCCCTATTTTATTAGGTCAATATAAGATTGTAAATAAAAAACATGCCTTATGTATTAAAAATTTAATTAAATCAGATTTTAAATAATAATTATAATAAGGTATAATTTAATGGATAAGATAAATCAATCATCAGAGAATGAAATTCTTAATAATCACAATAGAGATAATACAGATGGTAAAGATGTTAAGAATGCTAATTTAAATGATAAGAAGGAGGAAAAAGATGAATTACAAGTATTAAATCATAAAGATGATTCAATATTATTGAAAGATATACAGCATATTATTAACGTATCAGTTAATATTACAGTAAAATTAGGTCGAGCTAAAATAAAAATAGAAGATTTACTTAACATATCAATGGGATCAGTACTCATTTTAGATAAGAAAATAGGTGAACCTTTGGATATATTTGTAAATGAATCTTTAATAGCGCGAGGAGAGATTGTAGTGGTAGAAGACAAGTATGGAATACGTATTACTAGTATCATAGATTCTTCAAAAAATGTAAATATTTAGAGTTAATAATTAATGAAAAATAATATTATGCAGCAAGTATCTCCGATTTTACCTAATTTGATAATTGAAAAAACTCTATCTCAAGTTAGTTTTACATTATTACAAATAATAGCACTGATTATACTATTAAGTTGGGTTTTTAAAAAAATGTTTTTAATAAAATCTTATGAAAACAATTCACTTATTAGAATAATATCTAAGATGTCTATTGGATCGAATGAAAGTATATTAGTCATAGATGTTCAAGATGTTAGATTAGTATTAGGTTTAACTAGAAATAATATCACTTATTTACATGATTTAACTTCTTTAAAGCCAAAAATTATAGAAAAAAAAAAATCGAAATATATGTTATTTCCTTTAAACTCAAAGAATTTTTTCACATTATTATTTAAAAATTTATATGTTTATCGTATAGTTTTTACTTTATTTTTAATTTTTTTCTCTCCTATGGCTTATGCAAATATATCAGATATCATTAATGATAACTTGTATAATGAAGGTGGAAATTGGTCTTTTGCAATACAAGTATTAGTATTACTTACTTCATTAACATTCATTCCTGCCATACTTTTAATGATGACTAGTTTTACTAGGATTATTATTGTATTTGGGTTATTAAGAAATGCATTAGGTACACCTTATGCTCCTTCTAATCAAATTTTAATAGGATTAGCATTATTTTTAACATTTTTTATTATGTCTCCTGTATATAATAAAATATATTATGAAGCTTATTTACCATTTAGTCAAAATAAGATTACTATGGAAGTAGCTATTGAAAAAGGTATACCACCTTTAAAAGAATTTATGATTAATCAAACTCGTGAAACGGATCTTAAATTATTTGCAAAATTAGCTAATATTTCAAGTTTTATTAATAAAGATGAAATACCAATGTGTGTTGTATTGCCATCATTTATTACCAGTGAATTAAAAACAGCATTTCAGATTGGTTTTACTATTTTTATTCCATTTTTAATTATTGATTTAGTTGTTGCTAGTGTTTTAATGTCACTAGGTATGATGATGGTACCTCCTTCCACAATTGCTTTACCTTTTAAATTGATGTTATTTGTTTTAGTAGACGGTTGGCCATTACTAATTGGTTCTTTAGCACAGAGTTTTTTTATTAATTAAAGTATAGTTTAAAATTTGATTTTTAATTGATTAATAATATTATTGATATTAATAATGGCGATTTTATGACTATTGAATATGTAATGACATTATTCTATGAAGCAACGAAAATAGGTTTAATGATTTCTGCTCCTTTATTATTGTCAGTTTTACTTACAGGATTAATTATTAGTGTATTGCAAGCAGCCACTCAGGTAAATGAGCAAACATTATCTTTTATTCCAAAAGTAATTTCTATTTTAATTACGATGATAATATTGGGACCATGGATGTTGGGTATTATGTTAGATTATATTAAATCTATATTTAATAATTTACCTTTGATTATTCGCTAATGATTATTTTAAATAATACTAACATTTTTTTGTTTTTTATTAATTTTCTTTTTCCATTTGTTCGTGTTTTAGCATTAATATCTATGTTGCCTATCTTTGATAATAATTTTATTAGTTATAGAATAAAAATTTTATTATCAGTGATAATTACTATTCTATTAATTCCATTTTTACCAAAATTAGAGATTGTATCATTATCTTTTATAAATTTATTGATTTTATCAGAACAGATATTAATCGGTATGGTATTAGGAATGATGGTGCAATTTATACTAACTATAGGATCTATTACAGGAGACATTATTGGTTTGCAAATAGGATTATCTTTTTCTACTATTTTTGATTCCAGTAGTCATATTAATAGATCTATAATATCTCGTTTTTTTTATGTATTAATTATATTATTGTTGATATCTTGGAATAGTCATATTTGGATAATATTAATTTTAGTAAACACTTTTTATACAATCCCAATTGAAAAAATAGTTTTAACTTCTGGAGTTTTTTTAGATATAGTAAAATTTTATGGTATTGTTTTTATGAATGGTATGATGCTGAGTATTCCTATAATAATTTTTATACTAACATTAAATATTATTATGGGTGTACTGAATCGTATATTATCTCAATTATCTATTTTTTCGGTAGGTTTTCCTGTAACTTTGTTAACTGGATTATTTATTTTAAACTTATTGATATTTATTATATCTCCTCATATTAAAGATATATCTCAATTTTTAATGTTATCTTTTATTGTATTTTTGAAAGAATTTTCTTCTTCATAAAATTTAAGGTTTATTGAAAATATATATTTTTAATTTTTCTACTTTTAACATAGTTTTTAACTAAAGAACAGACCTTAATTAAAAATATAATTAGAGTCTAGTTCTTTTTTTATAGATTAAATATTTTATCAATACTATCATGAATTATTTAATTTTATGTTCTGTATATAGTACTCTTTTTCTTATTTTAGGATCATATTTTTTTAGTTTTAATTTTTCTTTGTTGGTTCTTTTATTTTTTGTAGTTGTATAAAAATGACCTGATCCTGAAGAAGATACTAATTTTATTTTTTCTCTAGTTTTTTTAGCCATATATTTACTCTATATTTTTTTTTTGTACATTTTTTTTAAAATTGTGTGAATACCTTTTTTATCAATTAAGCGCATTCCTTTTGCAGATACGCGTAAGATTATAAATCTATTTTCTTCTGGTATCCAAAATCGATGAACATGGAGATTAGGTAGAAATTTTCTTTTGGTAGCATTCATTGCATGTGATCTATTATTACCTACCATTGTTTTTTTTCCTGTAACTTGACAAATACGTGACATATAAATCTCCAAAATTTTTATTTTTAAATAAAATTAATAGATACCAGGATATGGCATCAGTGATGAGAATTTAGTTTTTTAATAAAAAATATATATTTATACTTTAAAAGTATATTTTTATATTAGATAGAAAGTTATTTCTAATAAATAAGTTATGATATTACATTTTAATTTTTATTTTAAAAAATATTTTTTAAACTGAAGATGTTTTATATTTCTCTATACTAATAATAATTTCTTTTGCAGCAGATTCAATATCTTGCCAACCAATGACCTTCACCCATTTTACTTTTTCTATTTTTTTATAATTTTTAAAGAAATGAACAATTTGATTACGTAGTAATTGTGGTAAATCAATAATATCTTTGAAACAATCATATTCTGGGTAAATTTTAGAATGAGGTACAGCTATAATTTTTGCATCTTCTCCAGATTCGTCATTCATTTTTAATAAACCAAGTGGTCTAGATCGTATTACTGAACCAGGTTGTAATGGATATGGTGTGTATACCAATACATCTAAAGGATCTCCATCATTGGATAATGTATTATTAATATAACCATAATTACATGGATAGAACATTGGAGTTAATATGAACCGATCAACGAATAATACGCCTAATTTTTTTTCTATTTCATATTTGACCGGATGAGCATGAGATGAAATCTCTATTATTACGTTAATATCATATGGTGGTTTTTTTCCTGATTTGATCTCATTTAAAGACATATAATTATTTCCAATAGTTTATTATTTTTAACTTTATATTTTAATGTTATCATTGATATTGATGTATTTTTTATGGGTTTTTAACCATCCTTAATTTTTATTTTTATGGATTATAATGTTAAATAATATTTTAGTAAAGTATGTACTACTATTATTGAAAATAATAAACTATATATTTTTTCTAGTACAGTAATAATATTTTTATTGGAGGATACATAATTATATTTAGATAAGTTTATTTATTTTTTCAAAAATATTTATTATATTGTATGATGATATCATTAAATTCTCTTTGATCATTTTTCTTAAATATAATTTTTAATATTTTAATAAGGATTCATAATGCATGAATTACAAGATATTGTTTCACAAGAGGTGGTATTAAAAGATATAGTAAGTGAATGTTTAGAATTAGCAAAAAAAAGTGTAGATGCTATCGAAGTTGTGGTTAAAAAGACAAGAGGAATTAGCGTTTCCGTTAGAAAAGGTGTATCAGAATATATAGAATTTAATAATGATGGAAAATTGTTCATTACGGTTTATAATAATAATCGTAAAGGCTGTGCTGTATCGACAAATTTTAGTATATCTTCAATAAGAAGAACTTTACAATCAGCAATTATGATTACTCATTTTACCTCTTCGGATCGTTATTCTGGATTACCTAATTATGACACTTTAGCTATAGATAGTACGCTGAATTTAGATTTATTACATCCTATTATATTTGATATAAATATAGCTGCTGATTTGGCAATTTCTGCTGAAATAGCAGCGTATAATTTTGACAAACGTATTATAAACACCGAAGGTGTAGCCTTTGACAGTCATTTCTCTAGTATCGTATGTGGAAATAGTATTGGATTATTAAACGGATACAGTTCTAGTTTGCATTCCTTATCATGTTGTAGTGTAGCGAAAGAAAAGACATGTATGCAGAGAGACTATGCATTTTCTATTTCTAGAAAAATTACTCATTTGGATTCTTCTGAACATATAGGAAAGGAAAGTGCTCGTCGTAGCATAGATCGTTTATTTCCAAGAAAAATTAAAACAACAAAATCGCCAATTATTTTTTCTTCAGAAGTGGCTCCTAGTTTATTTTATAATTTTATTAGTGCGATTAATGGAGATAATGTTTATAAAAAATCTACTTTTTTATTAAATAAACTTGGAAAAAATATTTTTCCAAATTTTTTAAATATTAAAGATTATCCTCATATATCTCAGGGTTTGGGATCTAAACCTTTTGATAATGAAGGTGTTCGTACTAAAGATAATCTTATTGTTGATAAAGGTAGGCTTATTAGTTGGTTGCTAGATTCCTATGCATCATGCAAGTTAGGATTTGATAGTACAGGTCATGCTGGTGGGGTGCATAATTTATTGATTGAAGGTAGTGGTGAACTTGATTTAGTAAATTTATTAAAATATATGGGAAAAGGATTATTAGTAACCGAATTAATGGGATCAGGTGTAAATATCATTACTGGAAATTATTCTCGTGGCGTATTTGGTTTTTGGATTGAAAACGGAATGATAAAATATCCGGTTAGTGAAATTACTATTTCTGGAAATTTAAAAGAAATTTTTAGAAATATTATTAAAATTGGAAATGATATTAATAAAAATAGTATTATACAGTGCGGTTCAGTATTGGTATCTGAAATGCAAATTTCTGGTTTATAATTATAAATAAATATTTAGAACATTATTTTTTATGCTAATTTTATAAATATATTATATGAAGCTGACCTATAAGCCGGGTTCTGTATTAGACAATCATTCATCTAGGCTAATAATCACTTATTTGCTCAAGCAGCCTACCCAGGTTTTAGTATGGGCTGTACTATAGAAACCTATATTTGGCTTTGCTCCAGATGGAGTTTACATAGCCGAAAACTGTTACCAGTTTTGCGGTGCGCTCTTACCGCACCTTTTCACCCTTACCTTTTATTTTGGCGGTTATTTTCTGTTGCACTGGTCGTAAGATTTCGCTTCCCAGATGTTATCTGGCATCTTTGCCCAATGGAGCCCGGACTTTCCTCTCCTATATATTTATAAGATATCAGCAGCGATTGTCTGGTCAGCTTCTTTAGCTTATATTACATGATTTTAATCATAACGTCATTATTTAAAATGATTTATAGCATAGTTATATAATATATTTTTTTTAATTTTATATATTTTAGATGTTAATGTTACGGCTTTTTTTAATGAAATTTCTTTTTGTATTAAATATAGAGTATCATAAACTTCTTGAGTTAATACATTATTTGATAAATTTTGAAATCCTTCTATGATTAATACCATTTCCCCTTTACAATGATTTATATCTTGTTGCAGCCAGGATAATAATTCATAGGATGTTCCACTAAAGATATATTCCCAGTATTTACTAATTTCTTTTACTAAAACTAGATTACGTTCTGTTCCAATTTCCTTTATTATGTCAGTGACACTTTTTAATATACGATGAGGAGTTTCATAGAATATTATTGTCCTGATTTCTTTTCTTAATGATCTCAATAAATTACAACGTGCTATTTTTTTAGTAGGTAAGAACCCTTCATAACAAAAACGATTAGATGATATACCAGATGCACTTAATGCCGTAATTGCAGCGCATGCTCCTGGTAAAGGAATAACTCTGATTTTGTTTTTATGACAACTTTTTATTAAGATAAAACCTGGATCGTTGATTACCGGAGTTCCTGCATTAGAAACTAATGCTATTTTTTTTCCTAATTTTAGTTTTTTGATTATTTTGTCGGTTTGTTTGTTTTCGTTTTTTTGATTTATTAATATCAAGTGATTATTAATATTAAAATTTTTTAATAATATATGTGTATGATAAATATTTTCGACTGCAATAAGATCTACATCTTTCAGTATTATCAATGCTCGTTGAGTGATGTCGGAAAAATTACCTATTGGAGTAGGAACAATATATAGGACTCCATGTACTATATTGGTGGAAATATGATTAATTGATGGCATATTTTTTCCTAAAAAATATTTTTTTAAATAAATTAATATCATATGTGGTTTATATATTTTAAATATCTGATTTTTTCTTTTAATCCTGAAGTGGTATTTTATATGTATTGGTTATAAAACAATAAAATATTACATTTTTTAAATATTTTATTTATCAGATATAATAAAATATTAATGATATAATTTTTATTATAAATAAACAAAATTTTTAATGAATAATTGAATAAAAAATAAAAAATTAGTTGTGGTATTTTATGTTTATTTATAAATATCTTTATAGTAGATAATTAATAAAAATTAATTTGATTAATATGGTGATAAAAATTGAAAAGAGCAGTAGTTACTGGTATAGGTATTATTTCTAGTATCGGGAATAATAAAAAAGAAGTACTTTTTTCTTTAAAAACAGGTAAATCAGGTATTGTTTTTTCTAAAGAAATGCAACGTGTTGGCATGCGTAGTAACGTATGGGGTAGTATTAAACTAGATAAAAAATATTTAATTTATCACAGAATTTTTCGTTTTATGAATGATGCTTCAATTTATGCTTATTTAGCTATGAAAGAAGCGTTACGAGATGCTAATCTTAGTCCTAAGATCTATGAAAAAAATATGAGAATTGGTTTAGTTGTAGGATCAGCTGGAGGTTCTCCTAAAAATCAAGTGTTTGGAATAGATTCTTTACGTAGTATGCGTGGATTAAGATCGGTTAGTCCATACATTATTATTAAAACTATGACGTCGAGTATTGCAGCTTGTTTATCTACAATATTCAAAATTTATGGAATTAGTTATGCGATTAATTCAGCATGTTCTTCTTCGTCTAATTGTATTGGTAATGCTGTTGAATTGATTCAATTAGGTAAGCAAGATATTATTTTTGCAGGAGGAGCAGAAGAATTAACTTGGGAATTAGCATTTCAGTTTGATGCTATGGGTGTATTATCAACGAAATACAATTCTCATCCTATGACGGCATCTCGTGTTTTTGATATAAATAGAGATGGTTTTGTGATTTCAGGAGGGGCTGGAATATTGGTTATTGAAGAATTGCATCATGCACTATCAAGAAAAGCTAATATATATGGAGAAGTAATAGGGTATGGGGCTTCATCCGATGGTCATAATATAGTTGCCCCCTCTGGGGAAGGGGCTGTGCGTTGTATGAAGCTTGCGTTAAAAGAAGTTGCTTTACCAATCGATTACATCAATGTTCATGCGACTTCTACAAAAGTGGGTGATATCAATGAATTAAAAGCGATTTGCACAGTATTTGGTGCTCAAAATACTCCTTATATTTCCGCTACTAAATCTATGACGGGACATTCATTGGGGGCTTCGGGGGTACAAGAAGTTATTTATAGTTTATTAATGTTAAAATATAATTTTATAGCACCCAGTATTAATATATTTGATTTGGATCCTGTTATAAAGAGTATGCCTATCGTAACTGATACTATTTTAAAAGAAATGACTACAGTAATGTCTAACAATTTTGGATTTGGTGGGACTAATGTTTCATTAATCATGAAAAAAATGAATTTTTAATTTTTATTAGGGATATAGTTACTATTTTTATCTAATAAGATTTATGTAATGTGATATTTATGAAGATTAGTAATATGTTATATATATAAATATTTATATAAATAAGATATATAAATTTCTCTTATTTATATAAAAGACAATGTTTTTTAACAAAATCATTTTATTTCTATATATTAAATATATATTTAATGATTAATATCAACTTATATTATACTTAATAGATATAGCATATAAAAATTAAATTAAATATTTTTAATCAAGATTAAAAAAATTATTTATCTGGAGTATATATGAATCAGTTAGAAGCATTAAAAAAAATGACAATAGTTGTTGTAGATAGTGGTGATATAGGATCTATTACTAGATATACTCCCCAAGATGCTACTACTAATCCCACTTTAATACTTCAGGCAATGTCATTAAGTTATTATCAGGATTTGATTGATGAATCGATTAATTATGCGAAAAAAAGAAAAGGTGATTATAAAACTAAAATAGTTCACGCTACCGATAAGATTGCAGTTTCTCTCGGTATAAAAGTTTTAAATCTTATATCAGGAAAAGTATCCATTGAAGTAGATGCTCGTTTGTCATTTAATCAAGAATTATGTATTAAAAAAGCTAATAAATTAATTAATATGTTTGAAGAAGAAGGTATCGATCGTTCTAGAATTTTAATCAAATTAGCGGCTACTTGGGAAGGCATTAAGGCTGCAGAGGAATTAAAAAAAAATAATATTAATTGTAATTTAACTCTTTTATTCTCTTTTATTCAAGCACAAGCGTGCGCAGAAGCTGGGGTTTATCTCATTTCTCCTTTTGTAGGTAGAATTTATGATTGGTATCATGAGCGTACTCCAATAATACCTTATCAATATAAAAGAGATCCAGGTGTTATGTCTGTTCATAAAATATATAATTATTACAAGAGTCATGGTTATTCTACTATTATCATGGGAGCAAGTTTTCGAAAAAAAGAGCAAATTTTAGGTTTAGCTGGATGTGATAGATTGACTATATCACCTTCTTTATTAGCAGAATTGCAATCTAGTACTGACGTTATAGAACGTAAATTATTTGGTGCTAAAAATGTTATTCATTTAAGTAGAAAGATAACAGAATCAGATTTTCGTTGGATTCATAATCAAGATGTTATGGGGGTTGAAAAATTATCTGATGGAATTCGTAAGTTTGGAGATGATCAGATAAAATTAGAACAAGTGGTAGAAGATAGATTTTAGTTAATATGTATAAATATTAATTTAATTAAATAAATAACTATTTTATAAAAAATATTATTATTTATTGATATCATCATAAGGATATTTTATGTTTCTAAAAAAAAAGTTAGCGAATGCAATTAGGGTTTTAAGTATAGATGCAATTCAGAAAGCAAATTCAGGCCACCCTGGAACTCCGATGGGTATGGCTGATATTGCTGAAGTATTATGGAGAAATTTTTTAAAACATAATCCTGGAAATCCTTTATGGTACGATCGAGATCGTTTTGTTCTTTCTAATGGTCATGGTTCTATGTTGTTGTATAGTCTTTTGCATCTTACAGGTTATGATGTATCTATGGAAGATTTAAAAAATTTCAGACAACTTAGTTCTAAAACACCTGGACATCCTGAAATAGGTTCTACTCCTGGAGTAGAAATTACTACGGGTCCATTGGGACAAGGTTTAGCCACTGCAGTAGGTATGGCAATAGCTGAACGTACTTTAGGATCTTATTTTAATCGTTCTTGCTATAATATTGTTGATCATTATACATGGGTATTTATGGGAGACGGATGCGTAATGGAAGGTATCTCGCATGAAGTGTGTTCTTTAGCAGGAACATTAGGATTAGGAAAATTAATTGTTTTTTATGATAAAAATGGAATATCTATAGATGGAAATACCAACGATTGGTTTAATGACGACACAGCTCTACGTTTTCAATCGTATCACTGGCATGTGGTTAATAATATAGATGGACATGATTCAGAAGCAGTTAGAAATGCTATTATAGAATCTAAAAGTATTATAGATCGTCCGTCTATTATTATTTGTAATACAGTAATTGGTTTTGGTTCTCCTAATAAAGCAGGGACAGAAGAATCACATGGTTCCCCATTGGGAGATAAGGAAATTATTTTAACAAAAAAAGCGTTACAGTGGTTTCATAAACCTTTTTATATTCCTGAAGAAATTTATAAAGAATGGGATGCCAGAAAGATTGGTAAACTTAAAGAAGAGATCTGGAATATAAAATTTGATGAATATAAGACAAGATATCCGGAATTGTCAAAAGAATACATACGTCGAATGAAAGGAGATTTACCAAAGAATTGGGAAGAAAAAATTTATAAATTTATAGAAAAATTAAATAAATTTCCTGAAACGATAGCTACTAGAAAAGCTTCTCAAAATACATTAGAAGTATTGGGAAGTTTATTACCTGAGTTAATAGGTGGTTCAGCTGATCTTGCTCCGAGTAATTTAACAATGTGGTCGGGTTCTAAATCAATTAAAAGTACTTTATTTGGTAATTATATTCATTATGGTGTAAGAGAATTTGGAATGACAGCTATTTCTAACGGGATTTCACACCATGGAGGGTTTATACCATATAGTGCTACTTTTTTAGTATTTGTTGAGTATGCACGGAATGCGGTTCGTATGGCAGCGTTAATGAAAACACAACAAATCCTTGTATATACGCATGATTCCATAGGTCTAGGAGAGGATGGGCCGACACATCAGCCTATAGAGCAGTTATCGAGCTTACGTTTAACACCCAACATGAGTGTTTGGAGACCTAGTGATCAAGTGGAAACAGCTATTGCATGGAAATATGCTGTAGAAAGGAAAAATGGACCAACAGCATTAATTTTATCACGTCAAAATTTATCTCAATTTTTTAGAACAAAAGAACAAATAAAAAATATAGAACGAGGTGGTTATATATTGTATGAAGATTCTAGTGTTCCTAACATAATTATTATATCCACTGGTTCTGAATTAAAAATTGCGTTAGATGTTGCTTTAGTACTTCGTTCTATTGGTTATGCTATTAGAGTTGTTTCCATGCCTTCAACAGATGTATTTGATCAACAAGATTCATCTTATCGAGAATTTGTTCTACCTTCTACCATACTTCAACGTGTTGCTATTGAAGCTAGCATGCGAGATTTTTGGTATAAATATGTTGGCTTAAATGGATTAATTATTGGTATGAAAACGTTTGGAGAATCAGCTCCGTCTGAAAAGTTATTTGATAAATTTGGTTTTAGTATATCAAAAATAGTGCAAAAAATAAAATTATTTTTTTAAATATTATCTATATTATTATTTTAATAATATTTTCAATGTATTTGGATAATAATTATCCAAATACATTGAACTAAATATTATTTTTGATGAAATTAATTAGTTTATATTTAATATAATTATTTTTTATTTTAAAATTAATTGTATTAATATTTTATATATGATGTTTAAAGTAAATAAATAATTTTTATTAAAAATTAATATATTTTATATATTTTAATTTAATTTTAAAGGATATCACATGTTATGTCCAGTTGTTAATTTAGCAAAGGAACTTATTAATATCCCATCTATTAGCCCTTTTGATTTAGGTTGTCAAAATATTATTGCCAAACATTTATCTGATATTGGTTTTGTAGTAGAGATAATGAATTTTAAAGATACTTGTAATTTATGGGCCACTAGAGGTACAGGAAAAACATTAACGTTACTAGGACATACTGATGTTGTGGATCCAGGTGAAACGCGTAATTGGAATACTTTGCCATTTGAATCTGTTGTAAAAAAAGGTATATTATTTGGAAGAGGATCTGCCGATATGAAAGGTGCTTTAGCAGCCATGGTGATAGCTGTAGGGAGATGCGTAAAATCTTTTCCGAAACATAATGGTAGATTATCTTTTTTAATTACTTCTGATGAGGAATCAAGTGCAATTAATGGTACGAAAAAAGTATTAGAAAAATTAAAATTAAGAAATGAAAGAATTGATTATTGTTTAGTAGGTGAACCATCTAGTTCCAATATATTGGGGGATGTTGTCAAAAATGGTCGCCGAGGATCAATGACAGCAGATCTTATTATTTATGGAAAACAAGGACATGTTGCATATCCTAATTTAGCTAAGAATCCAATTTTTTTAATTGTACCTTTTCTTTCATCATTAATATCTATTAAGTGGAGTTCTGGTAATATGTATTTTCCACCTACTAGTATGCAGTTGACTAATATTAAATCTGGGTATGGTAGTAATAATGTTATTCCAGGAGAAATTTTTATACAATTTAATTTTCGATTTGGAGATGATATTACTACTGATAATATTAAAGATGTTGTTCATAAATTGTTATCTGATCATTTACTTGAATATTCCATTAACTGGAATATTTCCGCTTTTCCTTTTCTAACTAAATCAGGAAAATTATTGAATACAGTTATAAAGGTAGTGGAACATATCGGTAATATTATTCCAAAGATATTAACGACAGGTGGGACTTCTGATGGTCGTTTTTTTTCTATCATGGGGTCGGAAGTAGTAGAATTAGGTCTTATAAATAAAACTATTCATCAAGTTAATGAACATATAAAAGTTAGAGATTTGCAGTTATTAACTACAATGTATGAACATATTATAAAAGATTTAATTTTTTAAATATTTTTATTTAAATATACTATTTTATATATAAAATATGTCAGAGTATCAAAATGATACTCTGTTATTTAATAAAAAATAAATAATTTTTAAATTAATATATTCTTTATTTAGATCTTTTGGAAATATTTAGATAATAGTTATTTTAACTATTTATCTTTACATTAGATTTAATTTTTTTATTTTTTTATACATAAAAAAATAAATAATTTTAAATTTCAAAAATAATTTATGAGAATGCATTTATTACTTTTTATGTATTTAATCCTGCATGTTTAAGTGCTTGATTTAAAATTATTTTTGTATCATGTGAAATTTGTGTCATAGGTAAACGAAGAGTATCAGTTTTTATTAATCCTAATTTTTTTGCTGCCCATTTAACTGGAATTGGATTGGGTTCATTAAACAGTATTTTATGTATGGGCATTAAACGTTTATTAATGAGGCGAGCAGTATGAAAATCTTTTTTTAATGCTAATGAACATATTTCTTGCATTTCTTTTGCTGCAATATTAGCAGTTACAGATATCACTCCATTTCCACCTAATTGCATAAAATCTAAAGCTGTTTCATCATCTCCACTAAAAATTATGAAATCATTTTTGACAAATTGTTTAATTAAATGAATTCTTGATAAATCACCAGTAGCGTCTTTAATTCCTATAATATTTTTTAGTTTTGCTAATTTAATTATTGTTTCAGGTAGTAAGTCACATCCTGTACGTGCAGGAACATTATAAAGAATTTGAGGTAAATGACTACTTTCAGAAATTGCTTTAAAATGTTGATAAAGACCTTTTTGAGTTGGTCTATTATAGTAAGGAGTTACTGTCAAACAAGCAATAATACCAGATTTTTCAAATTTTTTAGTTAGTAAAATTCCTTCTGAGGTTGCATTGGCTCCAGTACCGGCAATAATAGGAATGTTCCCATCAGCTAAATCTACTGTTAACATGACTACATCATTGTGTTCTTCTTGATTTAGTGTAGCAGATTCTCCAGTGGTTCCTACTGTAACAATAGCTGAAGTGCCATGTTTAATATGATAATTGATTAATTTTTTTAGGCTTTGTCGACAAATTTTCCCTTTTTCATCCATTGGTGTAATCAGTGCAACGATACTGCCTTTAAACATTTTTATTTTCTCTCTTAAAAATTATAATAGTTAATGAGTATAAACAGGTTAAGTTATAACATTATGGGATTAATTAATATATTTTATTTTTATTTAATTTTTATAGAGTATTTTTATTAAAATAACATAAATAATTTATATTTATACTGTATTTTATAGAGTATAAACATTTATATTGATATTATTTTTTATAAGAATAATATGTACTTTACAATATAACATAAGATCATTTCTTATTTTTAATAATAATTGAATAATTATACTTTAGATATAAATATGTTGTATTAAACTTTATATAATATATAAATATTTTTTAAAATATATTAGTATTTTCTGATAAATATGTGTAATGTAAAAATGATATATATTCTAATGTCTATATTATTAAATAATTTTAATGAAAGTAAAAAAATAGGATTTTTTAATGACGAGATTAAAACCTGGAGATATTGCTCCCAAATGTATTTTACCTGATCAAGATAATCAATTAGTAAATTTAATAGATTATCTTGGAAAAAAAGTGCTAATGTATTTTTATCCTAAAGCCATGACTCCTAGTTGCACAATACAAGCTTGTAATTTGAGAGATCATATGGATAGCTTTAAAAAAGCTAATATTGAAATTTTAGGGATTAGCATTGATACAACTGATAAATTATTACGTTTTTCAGAAAAAGAAATGTTAAATTTTACTTTATTATCGGATAAAGATCATATAGTTAGTAATAGTTTTGGTGTATGGGGGGAAAAAAAATTTATGGGGAAAAAATATTATGGAATACATCGTACTACATTTTTAATTAATGAATTAGGTAAGATAGAAAGAATTTTTAATCATTTTAAAGTGGATTTTCATCATTCAATTTTATTGAATTATATTCAGTGAGAATGTCAATATTTCGATTGAATGCTACTAAAAATTTTAATTTAGTAGCATATTTTTATAAAAATTAAGTATTTTTTTTACTAAATAAGTTAACATTATCGCTACATTGACCGCGATATCTTAGTAAATGATCCATTATTACTATGGCCATCATTGCTTCTGCTATCGGCACAGCTCTTAATCCTACACAAGGATCATGGCGTCCTTTTACCACAATAGTTTTTTCTTCAGACATATTATTAATAGTTTGTCCAGGAATTCCTATGCTAGATGTTGGTTTTAATGCTATGGCGGCTATAATATTTTCTCCGTTGCTAATTCCGCCTAAAATTCCACCTGCATGATTGGTTTTAAACCCTTCTTTATTTATTTCATCCCGATTTTGACTACCTTTTTGATTAATTACTGAGAATCCATCACCAATTTCTACACCTTTGACTGCATTTATACTCATAAGGGCATGAGCAAGGTCAGCATCTAGTTTATCGAATACTGGTTCTCCTAATCCAACAGGAATATTTTTAGCTATGATGATTATTTTAGCTCCAATAGAATCGTGTTCCTTTTTTAATGTTTTCATATAATCTTTAATTATAGGTACTTGATGTGTATTCGGACAGGAAAAATCATTTTTTTTGACTTCATTCCAAGATTTAAATTCACATGAAATATTACCTAATTGAGATAAGTATCCTTTTATTTTAATATTATGTTTTATATTAAGATATTTTTTTGCTATTGCTCCTGCTGCCACTCTCATGGTTGTTTCTCGAGCGGAAGATCTTCCACCTCCACGGTAATCTCTTAGTCCGTATTTTTTTTCATAGGTATAATCTGCATGTCCAGGCCTAAATATATTTTTAATTTTTTCATAATCTTGTGAACGTTGATCAGTATTATGAATAATTAACCCCATACTGGTTCCAGTGGTGATGCCATTAAATAAACCTGATAAAATAGAAACTTGATCTAATTCACGACGTTGTGTTGTATATTTAGAATTTCCTGGTTTTCTACGGTTTAGTTCTTTTTGTAAATCGTTAATAGATAGTGGAAAACCAGGAGGTATTCCATCTATTATGCAACCTAATGCCATACCGTGAGATTCTCCAAATGTAGTAACACTAAAAATTTTTCCAATTTTATTTCCGGCCATGAATGTTCCTTATATGCTTATTTTGTGATCAGTATCGCTATTTTAAAATATAAATAGAATGATAATTCTATTGAAGGCGTTAATATTATAAATATTATTATAATTAGAACATAGCAGTTTTTAAAAAAATTTTATATTATCAATATAATATTATATTTTTTAGGAAATTATTTTTCTATAAATTTTAGTTCTAAAAGATATAAAATATATTCTTTAAATATTATATTGACTTTTTGACTTATTACAAACTATCTTAGAAATCTTAATTTTTTAAATAAGGAGGTATTGCTAAAATTATAGTTCGTTTTCTTTAATAAGAATATAGATTTCATAGTAATTATTATTTTAGCAATTTAAGATTATGAGTAAAAGCAGTCCTATTATTTCTTCAGATTATTTAATTTTTAATCAGTTTTTAAATGGAACAAAAAAAATAGTACAGGATACTATTTATCATTCTCGTAAAAATAAAAGAGGTAATTGTAACTTTTTAAGAAGAAAACGTTACGAAGAAGAAGCACATGCTCATTATTTTTCATCAGATAAATTAGAGACTAGCATAGGTGATAATGAAGTATTTTATGTGCGTAATTATACTAATAAAAAAGAATTATATAATCTAAGGAAAGGAAAATACAAGCCAGATATTATGCTAGATTTACATGGGTTAACGCAATATGAAGCAAAAAAAGAACTTGGAAAACTAATGTTTATGTGTAGAGAAAAGCATTTTTTTTGTGCTGGAATTATCCATGGACATGGTAAACATATTTTAAAACAACAAACTCCTTTATGGTTATCTAATCATCCTGATATAATAGCGTTTTACCGGTCATCAAAAGTGTTTGGAAATAATACTGCCATTATATTTTTAATTGAATTAGATAATAATTAAATTTATATTTATTTGTAGTAGAAGATATTGGTTTATTTTTTTAAATATATATTTAAAATTTCTTAAAAGGATTAAATGTATTTAAAATATGCTTATGGTATTGAATACAATAATTTTTATTAATAATTAGTTATGTAAATATTAAAATATTTATTTTTTATGGATTTATATTTTATATTTAAATGATATATTTGATTGTTTTTAGTTTAAATAAGTTTATATATAATGATATATTATATATAAAATTTTTGAATGTAATATATTATGATTATAATAAATGGTTTGAAATATGGAATACATAATATTAATTATTACATAATTAATATTATGTATGATAATATATTATATTTTTAGAATTTTTGATTTTGTTTTTATAAAAATAATGGTAGATTTTATTGATTATTATTTTATTTTATATACATATTTAAATTTTAAAGTCATTCATTTAATGAAATGTTAACGGAAAATAATAAGATTAAATTTCTAATATTTTGTGCATAATAGTTTTTTAAAATATTTTTGTAAAAAAATATTTTTTAAAATAATTTTAATATTACTTTTATATAAAAATATTTTAATAGTGAATAGGATTATATCCCTTTAGTTAAATGGATATAATAAACTCCTCCTAAGAGTTAGTTGCAGGTTCAATTCCTGCAAGGGATAATTTTTTATATATTTTATAGATATAATATTTTTAATATTTAATTAATTTTTTTTAATAAAATATTATTTATTTTTAATAAAATATTATTTATTTTTAATAAAATATTATTTATTTTTATATAATAATTATTTATTAATAATATTTAAAATATAAAAGAGATAGTATTATTTCTTATAAATTATTGATAAATAAGAGCATTTAGTTCAAAGAAAACCCCCAAAAATTTGGGGGTTTTCTTTGAACTAAATGCTCTTATTTATCAATAATTTATAAAATTAGGATTAATTAATGTTAAGTAATAATCGTTTGCGAATAGCTATGCAAAAAAGTGGTAGACTAAGTGATGATTCTAGAAAGTTGTTAACTAGATGTGGTTTAAAGATAAATTTAAATCAACAACGTTTAATTGCTTTTGCTGAAAATATGCCTATTGATGTAATGAGAGTTCGTGATGATGATATACCTGGTTTAATTATGGATGAAGTAGTAGATTTAGGGATTGTAGGAGAAAATGTTTTAGAAGAAGAGTTATTAAGTCGGCAGGCCCAATCAGTCAATGGGTTTTATACTATTTTAAAACGTCTTGATTTCGGTGTTTGTAGACTTTCTTTAGCTATACCAGTAAACGAAAGATATATGAGTATTAATAATTTAAACATGATGAGAATAGCAACTTCATATCCTCATTTATTAAAAAAATATCTTGATAAAAAAAATATTATTTTTAAAGTTTGTATGTTAAATGGTTCCGTAGAAGTTGCCCCCCGAGCAGGTTTAGCCGACGTTGTGTGTGATTTAGTTTCTACAGGGGCTACATTAGAAGCCAATGGATTAAAAGAAGTGGAAGTAGTATACAAATCTAATGCATGTTTGGTATGCCGTCCAGGAATAATGCCAAAATTTAAAAAAGAGATTATTAATAAACTTATGACTCGTATTCAAGGAGTGATAAAAGCTAGAGGGTCTAAATATATTATGTTACATGCTCCAACTGACCAATTGGAAGAAGTAGTTTCTTTATTACATGGAGCAGAAAAACCTACAGTATTGAAATTAGCAGGCGATAAAACTAAAGTTGCAATGCATATGGTAAGCAGTGAAACACTTTTTTGGGAAACTATGGAGAAGCTGAAAGCTTTAGGAGCTAGTTCAATACTAGTATTGCCTATTGAAAAAATGATGGAGTAAAATTAGTGAATAATATTTTAAAAGTGATTAATTGGGATAAATTAAGTTTTATTGAACAGAATAGAATATTGATTAGACCAGCAGCCTTACGATCAGATGAAATTATAGAATCAGTAAAAACAATAATAGCAGATGTCAGAAAATCTGGAGAAAAAGCATTAAAAAAATATTCGCAAACATTTGATCATATTAGGATAGATGATTTTGAAATTAGTCGAGATAGAATATGCAAATCTCAACTTAATATAAATGAAAAAACAAAAAATGCTATTTTAGTTGCAATAAAAAATATTAAACGTTTTCATTCAGCACAACAGGTAAAAGAAATAGCCATTAACGTACTACCCGGTGTTCATTGTCAACAATTAATTAAGCCCATAGAATCGGTAGGACTATATGTTCCTGGTGGTTCTGCTCCTTTAGTGTCAACAGTATTAATGTTAGCAATACCTGCTAATATTGCTGGATGTCCTAATATTATTCTTTGCTCTCCACCTCCGATTACTGATGAAATTTTATATGCAGCAGAAATATGTGGCGTCAATCGAATATTTGAAATTGGTGGAGCGCAGGCCATTGCTGCTTTAGCTTTTGGTACGCATTCGATTCCTAAAGTAAATAAAATATTTGGACCTGGTAATGAATATGTTACTGAAGCTAAAAGACAAGTGAGTCAATTATTAGATAATTTAGCCATTGATATGTTGGCAGGTCCTTCTGAAGTTTTAATTATTGCTGATTTTGAAGCTGACGCAACATTTATTGCTTCAGACTTGTTGGCTCAAGCAGAACATGGACCTAATTCTCAAGTTATTTTATTAACTCCCAGTGTTAAATTAGTTAATCAGGTACTAAAGGAATTAAAAAAACAGATAATTAAATTACCTAGATTGGAAACGATCAAACAATCATTTTCCAAGAGTTATATTATTATTGCGAATAATTTATTGGAATGTATAAATATTTCCAATTTATATGCACCAGAACATTTAATAATGCATACTATTAATTCACAAGATTTATTGCATAATATCATTAATGCTGGTTCCATATTTTTAGGTCAATGGTCTCCAGAAACAATAGGAGATTATGCTTCAGGACTTAATCATGTTTTACCTACTTACGGATGTGCTACCGTATATTCAGGTTTAAATTTGATAGATTTTCAAAAAAGAATTAATGTACAAACTTTAACTAAAGAAGGATTCGTTAATCTTGCTCCAACTGTTTTAACATTATCTAAAATAGAAAAAATGGAAGCTCATAATAATTCGATAAAATTGCGACTTAATTTTATAAAAGGAATAATATGAAGTTTAATATTACAAATTTGGCACGTAAAAATGTAAAAGAATTAGTTCCGTATCAGTCAGCTCGTAAAATTGGTGGGCAAGGAAATATCTGGTTAAACGCCAATGAGTCTCCTATTTCAAATCAATTTATATTACAAGAAAATTATTTTCATCGTTATCCTGAATGTCAACCAAAATCTTTAATTTTGAGATATGCTAATCATGTCAAAATATCACCAGATAGAATATTGGTAACGCGTGGAGCCGATGAAGGTATTGAATTGTTAATGCGTGCTTTTTGTGAACCAAGAGTAGATTCAATTATTTATTGTCCACCTACTTATGATATGTACGCTGTTAATGCAAATATATTGGGTATTAATGTTTGCAATATTCCAATGTTAAAGAATTGGCAATTAGATGTTCAATCTATTAAAAAAAAATCTTTAGGGGTAAAATTAATATATATTTGTAGTCCTAATAATCCTACTGGAAATATTATTAATAATAAAGACATTCATCTTATATTAAATATTTTTTCTAATTCCTCATTAGTAGTGGTAGATGAAGCTTATATTGAATTTTGTATAAATAATAGTCTTGTTTCATGGTTGCAAAGTTATCCTAATTTGGTAATTTTAAGAACATTATCAAAAGCATTTGCTTTGGCAGGATTAAGATGTGGTTTTTTACTTGCTGATGCAGAGATTATTCGTATTTTATCTACTGTTATTGCTCCTTATCCACTACCTACGCCAGTATCAGACATTGCTTATCAAGCATTATCTAAAAAAAATATTAATATAATGGAAAATAGAGTTTTAGAATTAAATTCTAATAAAATTTGGTTAATCAATAAATTAAAAGCATTAAAATGTGTTTTAAAAGTATTTAAAAGTGATAGCAATTATATTTTAGTTCGTTTTCTCAACTCTGAAAAAGTTTTTCGTTTACTATGGAAGAAGGGAATTATTGTAAGGAATCAAAATCATAAAATATATTTAAATGAATGTATACGTATATCCATAGGCGCTTTTAACGAATGTGTTGAATTAATTAATATATTAAAATTATTTACTTAAAATCATTAAGGATAACTTTATGCTAGAAAAGTTTTTATTTATTGATCGAGATGGAACTTTAATTGCTGAACCGAAAACTAATTATCAAATAGATAGTATAGAAAAAATTGAATTTGAACCACAAGTAATATATTCCTTAATTAAATTAAGTAAATATGGTTATAGATTAATTATGATTACTAATCAAGATGGTTTAGGTACCAGTAGTTTTCCATATAATTCTTTTAAAACTCCTCATACTTTTATGTTAAAAGTTTTAAAATCTCAAGGTATTATATTTGATAGTGTTTTAATATGTCCTCACAATTTAAAAGATAATTGTAGTTGTAGAAAACCAAAAATAAAAATGGTTCAACCTTGGATAAATAATAATTCTTTAAATAAAGAGATGAGTTATGTCATAGGTGATAGAAAAACAGATATAGAATTAGCTAATAATATGGGAATTAATGGAATTTTATATAATAGGAAATATTTAAATTGGTCTAAAATAGTAAAAAAAATAATTGAAAATAACAGATTTGCTAAAGTTTCTCGTAAAACTAAAGAAACTGAAATTAATGTTGAAGTATGGTTAGATAAAAAAAAGATCAGTGTTATTAACACTGGATTAATGTTTTTTAATCATATGTTGGAACAAATCGCTATTCACAGTGGTATTACTATGAATATAACTGCAAAAGGAGATATTTCTATAGATGACCATCATACTATAGAAGATACAGGAATATGTTTAGGTCGATCTTTACTAGAAGCATTGGGTAATAAAATTGGAATTAATAGATATGGGTTTTCTTTACCTATGGATGAAAGTTCAGCTACATGTTTGTTAGATATTTCAGGACGTCCTTATTTAAAATTTAAAGCTCAATTTAAAAATAAATTAGTAGGGGATATGAATACAGAAATGGTTGAGCATTTTTTTTATTCTTTGTCTTATGCAATGAAAAGTACAATTCATATAATTTCATTAGGAAAAAATGATCATCATCAAATTGAAAGTATATTTAAAGTTTTTGGTAGAGTATTAAAGGAAGCAATACGCATAGATGGTGATCAATTGCTTAGTTCTAAAGGAATACTATAATGAATATAGTAATTATAGATACTGGTTGTGCAAATTTATATTCTTTAAAATATGCAGTACAAAGATTGGGTTATCAGCCTATCATCACTAGAGAAATTAATCTGATATTGAATGCAGATAAACTATTTCTTCCTGGAGTTGGAACACCTAAAACAGCTATGGAGCAATTATATTTATCAAATTTAATTAAAATTATTAAATCTTTTAAAAATCCAATATTAGGAATATGTCTCGGTATGCAATTGTTATGTTCTTATAGTCAAGAATGTCGGAATATTAAAATGTTAGATATTATTCATTCTTTGGTGTCTAAATTTAAAGTAAATCATCTGTCTATACCGCACACTGGATGGAACAACATTATCATAGATAATGATAACCAACCGTTATTTAATAATATAAGCAATAGATCTAAATTTTATTTTGTACATAGTTATGCGGTAGAAATAAATAAGTACACATTAGCAACATCATACTATGGAGTACATTTTAGTGCTGTTATTAAAAAAAATAATTTTTTTGGAGTGCAATTTCATCCAGAAAAATCTGGTATATCTGGTGCGCAATTATTGAAAAATTTCTTAGAGATATAATATTATGATAATTCCAGCTATAGATTTAATGGATGGTAAAGTAGTCCGCTTATACCAAGGTGATTACTCTAAAAAAAAATATTATAATGATGATATTTATACTAGGTTATGTAATTATAATATTCATGCAGTAAAAATGATTCATATAGTCGATCTTGATGGAGCAAAAAATCCTAATAATAGGCAAATCCAGTTATTTAAAGAAATATTATCTAAAGTTGATATACCGTTACAAATTGGTGGTGGAATTAGGAAAGAAAAAGATATAGAAACATTGTTTCAAGCAGGTACTAAAAGAGTTGTAATCAGTTCATCTGCAATTATTAATCAAAAAGAAGTAAAAAGATGGTTTAATATTTATGGTGGTAATGCGATAGTTCTCGCATTAGATGTTTTAATTAACAAAAAAAAAGAAAAAGAGATTTTAATTAATGGATGGAAAGATCATTCCAAATTTATTTTAGAATATATTATTAATGAGTTTTCCGAGGTGGGATTAAAACATGTATTGTGTACTGATATATCTAAAGATGGTACTTTATTAGGTCCTAATTTTATCTTATATAAAGAAATATCGAAATTATTTCCGCATATTAAATTTCAGTCTTCGGGTGGAGTAGGTTCATTAAATGATATTTCTCGTCTTAAATCTTGCGGTATACATGATGTAATTATTGGAAGAAGTTTATTAGAGAAAAAATTCTCTATATTGGAGGCGGTTCAATGCTGGCAAAACGCATAATTCCTTGCTTAGATGTTAAAGATGGTTTAGTAGTTAAAGGTATACAATTTCGAAATCATAAAACGATAGGTAATATAATTTCATTAGCTAAATATTATGTAAAAGAAGGTGCTGATGAACTTGTTTTTTATGATATTACAGCTTCACCTAAAAATAGATTAGTGGATAAACGGTGGATAGAAAAAATTGCTGAGGTAATAGATATTCCCTTTTGTGTAGCAGGGGGAATTAATAGTGTAAGTGACGCGGTGGATATTCTTAAGTTTGGAGCAGATAAAGTATCCATTAATTCACCTGCAATAAAAGATCCTAGTTTAATAACGAGAATAGCAGATCGTTTTGGAGTACAATGTGTGGTAATAGGTATTGATTCTTGGTTTGATAGCGTTAAAAATAATTATCAGGTATATCAGTATACAGGAGATAGCCATAAAACAATAAGTACTAATTTAGAAACTATCAATTGGATAAAAAGAGTTCAAACATTAGGAGCTGGAGAAATTGTTTTAAATATGATGAATCAAGATGGAATGCTTTGTGGTTATGATTTATTTTTATTAAAAAAAGCACGAAAAATATGTAAAGTACCTTTAATTGCGTCGGGAGGAGCTGGAAAGTTAGAACATTTTTATGATGTGTTTAATCATACGGATGTTGATGGTGCTTTAGCAGCGTCTGTTTTTCATAATAAAAGTATTAAAATAAGAGCATTAAAAAAATTTTTATTAAATAAAGGTATTGAAATTCGAGAATGTTAAATAAAAAAGAATATTTAAAATTAAATTGGGATAAAGTACAAGGTATGTTGCCTGTAATTATTCAACATAATATATCTGGTGAAGTGTTAATGCACGGATATATGAATAAAGAGGCTTTAGAGAAAACAGAGAAAGAGGAAATAGTTACTTTATATTCACGTACTAAAAAACGTTTATGGACTAAAGGAGAAACTTCTGGTAATTACTTAAAAGTGGTTAATATTAGTATAGATTGTGATTATGATTCTATTTTAATGTTAGTGTTACCAAAAGGTAAAACATGTCATTTAAATCGTATTAGTTGTTTTGAATCAAATTCCATTTCAGATTATTCTTTTTTGTATTATTTAGAAAATCTTTTGAAAGGAAAAAAGATATCTAATTCTGGTAGTTCTTATACAACCGATTTATATCTTTCAGGAACTAAAAGAATAGCACAGAAAGTTGCTGAAGAAGGTATAGAAACAGCTATTGCTGCTGTAACAAAAAATAAAAAAGAATTGATAGATGAAGCTTCGGATTTAATTTTTCATTTATTAGTATTATTACAAAACCAATCATTAGATTTTAATTTAGTTCTTTCTAACCTTCGTAAAAGAAATAAATAAATTTTATTTTTATAGTAATATTTATATCAAAAATGAGTGTATTATATTTTACGTAGTAGTAATGTTATTTACCATATTCAATATGGTGATTAAATTTTATTATCGTAAATTTTCATTATTTTTATATATCAATATTTTTATTTTTTGAGATTATAATCTATATTATATTTAGTTGTTAATTTGTATTTCTTATCTGATTTGAACATTATATAATAATGTTATTTATATATGTATATTAGGTTATAGGAGTAAATATGTTAAAAAATAATATTGGTGTTGTAGGTCTAGCTGTAATGGGAAGCAATCTAGCATTAAATATAGCAAGAAATAATTATACAGTTTCTGTATTTAATCGTTCTTCTGAAAAAACTAATTTATTATTTAAAAAAAGCTTAGGAAAAAATATATTTCCGTTCTTTTCTATAAAAGAATTTGTTTTTTCTTTAAAAGAACCCCGTTGTATTTTACTCATGGTAAAATCAGGAAAACCAACAGATGATACGATAACATCTATTATTCCTTACCTTAAAGAAGGTGATATTCTTATAGATGGAGGAAATTCATTTTATCGAGATACTATGCGTCGTTATGATGAATTATCTAAAATTGGTTTGAATTTTATTGGAGCAGGAATTTCCGGTGGAGAAGATGGAGCTTTAAATGGTCCTTCTATTATGATTGGTGGTCAAAGAAATGCTTATAATATCGTATCTCCTATCTTTAAAAAAATAGCAGCAAAAACTGATACACAAGAATCTTGTATTGATTACATTGGTGTCAATGGATCGGGTCATTATGTAAAAATGGTTCATAATGGAATAGAATATAGTGATATGCAGTTAATATCTGAGGCATATTTTTTATTAAAAAAAATAGTATTAATGAACAATGAAGAGTTAGCAAATACGTTTGATGATTGGAATAAAGGTGAGTTAAATAGTTATTTAATCAATATTACCAAGGAAATTTTTAAAAAAAAGAACAGTTTAGGTAAATATTTAATAGATTTAATTTTAGATTGTGCAGATAATAAAGGTACGGGTAAGTGGACCAGTAAAAATGCTTTAGATTTAGAAGAACCACTTTCTTTAATTACAGAATCGGTTTTTTTTCGTTATTTATCAGCTCTGAAGGAACAACGTGTATATGCTGCTACAGTGTTATATGGACCTGAAATAAAAACAATATCGTTTAATAAAAGAGATTTTATTGAAAAGATAAGAAAAGCATTATATTTAGGAAAAATTATATCATATGCGCAAGGTTTTGCTCAACTTAAATCAGCTTCTGAAAAATATAAATGGAATTTAAAGTATAAAAATATAGCTAAAATTTTTCGAGCAGGATGTATTATTCGAGCTAAATTCTTGCAAAAAATTATCAATGTATACACAGAAAATCCTAATATAATAAATTTATTATTAACTCCATATTTTAAAGATATAGCTAACGAGTATCAAAGTGCACTTCGTAGTATTGTTGCTTATGCTATAAATTATGGAATCCCTATTCCAACATTCTCTTCTGCTATTGCTTACTACGATAGTTATCGTTCTGCTTTTTTGCCGGCTAATCTACTCCAAGCGCAAAGAGATTATTTCGGAGCACATAAATACAGACGTACTGATAAAGATGGTATTTTTCATACTAATTGGTTAAAATAAAATTATTATAATGAAAATATTTAATTATATTTTAGATGCTGTAGTTATGGTATATAATAAAAAATTAATATTTTTATTTTTAGTACCTGAGGGTACAAGTCTCTGGTACTAAAAATTTTTATATAGATTAAATTATTTTTTAACGATAAATCACTTAATGATCTTGCTTTATTTCTATATATTATATTACTGTCAGTACCACATATTTTATATTTAATTGAAATATTGTTTTCATTTATTTATAAATAAAATTATGTGTATTTAATACATTGGTATTGACAATATTTAATTAACAATAATATTTTTATATATAATTATTTATATTTTTATAGGAGATAATGTTAGTTTGATTATGTAATAGTTTATTCAAATAAATTAAATAATAAGGATTTAATTATTACTATTTATCCTAATAGTAATTCTATTAACAAAAAACTATTGATGTTTCTTTAGGTTAACATTTCATCTTTTTTTAAAAATTAGAAAAGATATATAGATTTCAGTTAATCTAAAATAGAAGTTAGTGTTATTGTGAGGAAATCTATAAGTAATGAGATGTGTGTATTTACAGATCTTTTTCTTAAATCTGTAATTTAATATTGAGAATTATTTTAGAAGTAATTTGGATTCTGAAAGATTACATTAGTTAGTTGGGATACCGATTTTTTAGCTTATTTTTTTGGATTATAATTTATATAATTTTTCTTCTATAAAGCTCGGAGTGATAGGTGAATTTTTTATAATTTTTAAATTTTAGAAAATTAAATTTAGGTATATTTATAGTTTTACTTAATTTTCAATTTCTTACAGATCTGATATGACATCTGTATCACTATTTTAAAAAAGTTAAATATTTAAATTAGTCAGGAACAGAGTTTAGTGCAATACATTAAGATTAGGTTAATAATAAAAATTATATGTATATGTAATTTTCTTTATTTTAATATTTTTACTGAGAGATTTTTGAAAAATGAGTATTTTATCAAAAAAAATATTAGTAACATGTGCATTTCCTTATGCTAATGGATCTATTCATCTTGGTCATTTACTTGAACATATTCAAGCTGATATTTGGGTACGTTATAATAGGATGAGAGGTCATCAGGTATACTTTATTTGTGCCGATGATGCACATGGAACAGCGGTAATGTTAAAATCAAAAAAACAAAATATTTCTCCTGAAGAATTAATTTCTAATATTTATCAAAAACATAAATATGATTTTTTAAATTTTAATATATCTTATGATAATTATTATTCTACTCATAGCAAAGAAAATTATGATTTAGTAAAGAAAATATTTTCTATATTAAGTAGAAAGAATCATATTAAGGAAGATGTTATTCATCAATTATATGATACTGAAGAAAATATTTTTTTACCCGATCGTTTTGTAAAAGGGTTTTGTCCCATTTGTAAATCTGGTGATCAATACGGTGATCATTGCGAGACATGTGGAGCTATTTATGCTGCCAAGGATTTAATTAAACCTATATCAGTTTTATCTAAGTCTATACCTATTTTACGAACTTCTATTCATTTGTTTTTTGACTTACCTTTTTTTAGTAATATGCTAAAAAAATGGATATTTTCTGGAATTTTACAAGATTCTGTTTTAAATAAAACAAAAGAATGGTTTCGAGTTGGTTTAAAAAAATGGGATATATCTAGAGATAAACCTTATTTTGGATTTCAGATTCCAAATTATTTGAATAAATATTTTTATGTTTGGTTGGATGCTCCTATGGGTTATATTAGTACATTTAAAAATCTTTGTAAAAAAAGAATAGATTTAGATTTTCATGAATTTTGGAATAAAGATTCAACTTGTGAATTATATCATTTTATAGGAAAAGATATTATTTATTTTCATACCTTATTTTGGCCAGCAATATTAGAAGCAATTGGATTTCGAAAACCTACAAAAATTTTTGTACATGGATATGTTACTATGCATGGTAATAAATTATCAAAATCTAAAAATAGCTTTATGTTAGCATCAGATTGGTTGAAAAATTTTGATTCAGATAGTTTGCGATATTATTATGCATGTAAGTTATCAGATAAAATTCAGGATATTGAATTTGATATTCAGAAATTAGTTAAGAAAGTTAATACAGATATTGTAAATAAAGTTGTTAATTTAGCTTCACGTAGTGCTAGTTTTATTAATAAAATATTTTACGGAAAACTAGCTGGAAAACTGATTGATATGAAGTTTTATATGGAATTTGTTTCGGCATCTAAAGATATAGAGAAATATTTTATTAATCGTCAATTTTCTTTAGCTATAAAAAAAATAATGAAATTTTCTGATATAGCTAATAAATACATTAATGATCAAAAACCATGGATATTAGGTAAAGAAAAATATGATCAATTACATATGATTTCATCCATGGGTATCAATTTATTTAGAGTGATTATGACTTGGTTAAAGCCAGTCGTACCATCTTTGGCAGAAAGATCAGAATTTTTTTTAAAAACAATATTGACATGGGATGGGATCAAAAATCCTTTATTGCAACATAAAATTAATAACTTCACGATTTTATATAAAAGAATTGATATTAATAAAATAAAATTATAACTGTAAAAATAAGCTGATTAATTTTTAATACAACTGCTATATGTTTAAAATATATATTTTCTATAATAGTATTAATTATTTTTAATAATATTATTATGCCAAGATAAATGCCAATAGTTTTTAACTATAAAATTTTTCTCTACTATTATAAAGACTCCAAGGGCACTAATAAAACGATTGTTATAAAATAAAAGAGGAATATTATTTCTATTCCATATTGGAATATTTAAATTTTGCCATATTTTTTTTATTTTTTTTTTATGAGGATAGCCTTGAATATAAAAATAACCATTTACTTGAAAACGAATATTAATTAGTTCTTTTTTTCCAGGACTGGGTATTTTTATTCCTATGTTATTTTTCGTAATAACACCTAATTGATTAGGTAGGACTAACGGTATTGATGGTGTATGCCAGGAAATAATCATATTTTTTATGGAAGGAGAAATTGGTTTTATTAAGTAAATTTTTTTTTTATATTTTCTAATTTCGTATTCTTTAAAACCTATTTTAGGTGATGCATCTTTTTCGCTTTTTATAATATTTTTGTAAATTTCATTTAGTCCTTTATAAGTAGGTATTTTAAAATTTTGTAAAGCAATCCAATTTCTTAAAATTATATTTATTATTTCTTTTTTTAGACCTGTCAGGTCTTTCATTTTTAATGAACCGTCAGATAACATTTTTTTTTTAATATAGATTTTGAAAAATAATTAAGTGCTGTTTCTTGTTCACTACAAATTTTTGCACTACGTACACAATTTTCTATAAAGAATGGCCATCTTTCTTGTAATATAGGTATAATTTTTTTTCTTAAAAAATTACGATCGTAATAAGTGTCTGAGTTACTATTATCTTCTATCCATTTTAGTTTATTTTTTTTGGCCCATTTTTCAATTGTAGTCCTGTCTATATTTAACAAGGGTCTAATATGTATAATATTAGCATTTTTTTTATGAATCGCCATGCTAGATAACCCTTTTGGTCCACTTCCTCTTTTTAAAGCCAATAAAAAAGTTTCACATTGATCATTTAAATTATGTGCAGTAAGTATTATTTCTTTTGGTTGTAAATATTTGTATATTGTTTGATATCTAATAAATCGAGATTCTGCTTCAATATTATTTTTTTTTACATCAATAAACACTTTTTTAATAATAATAGGGATATTATATTTTTGACATTCTTTTTTACAGTGTTGGCTCCAAGAGTTAGCATCTATATTTAATTGATGATTAATATGTATAACACGAAAATAAATATTTATTTTTTTTTTTAATTTTAATAATAAATGTAAAAGTACAGTAGAATCCAATCCACCACTGTAACCTAATAAAAAATGTTTTTTTTCATTTAATATTTTTTTTAATTCTTCTATCATAATTTTTATTACCTATAATTTTTTATTTTATGTAACTTTTATTTTTTAAAATAATGGTACGTCCGAGTGGATTTGAACCACCGACCTTCACCTTGTCATGGTGATACTCTAACCAGCTGAGCTACGGACGTATATAAAAGATTATATATAATTTTATTTTTAATAAATTAATTATTTTGAAATTAGAATTCTGTTATAATATATATAAAGTATTTTACTTAATTTAATATAATTATATTAATAGTAAAAATTTTTATATTTTTACTATTAATCATAAAAATAATTTATTATTAATTTATATATATCAATACATTATAACATAAATATAAATATTTTGTAAATTTATGAAGTAATATTAATTATTGATAAATTTGATTAAAAAATAAAAATATTGATTTAATTTTTTATTTTTGAAAATTAAGTTAATAAAACAGTATTTCAATATTTTTATACTATATAAATATAAATTTATTTAGTTTTATATATTTTATTGTTATTAATATATTAAAGAATTGAGATATTAAATATGTAATAAAATATATCTTATAATTATGATGGAAAAGAAGTATTTATAGTATACTACAAAGTGATATTCATGGAATGATGTTTTGTTATAAGTAATAATATTACATATGATTAGAATAAAGATATGATATGTTTTGTGTTGTTTATTAGTGATAAATATTTATTTTAAAGATTTATAAATATAATTTTTTTAATAAATAATTTTTATTTAAAAATATTTTTTATAAATATTAATAATATTCTTACTTTTTATTTTCATAAATTTAATTTTAACATAAAAATTAGTTTACTGATTATATTAAAAATTAGGATTGATATTATGTTTACCGGTATTGTTAATAGTTGTGCAACAGTTTGTAGTATAGAAGAAAGTAGTAATTTTTTAACATATGGTATTAAATTTCCTATTTTTTTATTACATAAACTAAAAATAGGAGCTTCGGTAGCAAATAATGGTTGTTGTTTAACAGTAAAATATATTAAGAATAATATTATTTTTTTTGATATAGTTCAAGCAACTTTAGATTGTACTAACTTGGGTTTATTGTTAGTAGGTAATCAGATTAATATTGAAAGATCTGCAAAATTTGGAGATGAAATAGGTGGACATATAATATCTGGGCATATCATTGCTACAGCAATTATAGAAAATATATATATTTCTAAAAAAAATAGAGAAATATGGTTGTTTATAAAAAAAATATCTATCATGAAGTATATTTTATATAAAGGATTTATTGCTATTGATGGAGTTAGTTTAACTGTAGGAAAAGTGGTAAATAATACATTTTGTGTATATTTAATCCCAGAAACAGTATTGTTAACAACATTAGGAAATAAAAAAATCGGTGATGTTGTTAATATAGAAGTAGATTACTATACAAAATTATTAATAGATAATGCAGAAAAAATATTACTAAGATAGATTTTTATAAAAAAATTATAACATAATAAGTATACTATTTTAATAGGAATTTTTTAATATTATATTATAATAAATTTTATTTTTAGTTTTAAATATTAAAATGTTTCAATGATTTCATAATATATGTATAAAATTTAATTGTTATATAAAGTTTAATATATAGGATTAAATATTATGACTGAAAGTCAGAACAACTAGATTATTAATGATACTTAAGTATTATAAGATATTTTTTTAAAATAAATTATTTATAATTTATTTTACTAAATTTTATTAACAAAATATATTAGTATATTTAGTATATATTTTTAAAATATTGATTTATTACTTTAATTAAATACATTAATGAATGTAATGTATATATTTAATATTATATTTTAATATACATTTTTTATCTTCTAATTATTATAATGATTATGACAACACAAGATTATTTGTTAAAATTTCGTCGAGTAAACTCTTTAAAGAGTCTTGAAAAATTATTTGATCATCTTAATTATTCTTTATTAAATGATCATGAATTAATTAATATGTATAGAGCAGCAGATCATCGTAGAGCTGAATTGGCTTCTGGTGGTCAATTATTCGATTTAGGATGTGTTCCTAAATTTATATGGCATTATGTATTATAAAAAATAATATTTACATATACATCAAACTTTATTAAAACATATAATAAATTTTTTATTTAACATAAATGTTTTATAGACATATAGTCTATATATTAATTATTAATATAAGAAGGATCTATGGGCAGAAAACATGGAATTAATTTTTTTATTTTTTATAAAAATTAAAAAAATTAATTATTAAAATTTATACTTATTTTTTGAGTTGAATATAATCGACTATCTTTTTTATTTATTGGCAATATATTGGTAATAATTTTATTATTAGTACAATTTTTAGGTATTTGTCCTTTTGTTGGAGCATCAAAAAAATTGAAGTAGCTATAGGAATTAGTTTATCTACTACTTTTGTAATTGCTATATCTATTATTTTATCTCGGTTGGCAAACTATTATATTTTATTACCATTTAACTTATTATATCTTCGTATTATGATGTATATGTTGATTATTTCGGTTAGTGTCTAATTTATAGAAATTATTATCAAAAGAAATAGTTTTTATTTATATAAATCATTAGGTGTATTGTTACTTTTAATTACTACTAAGTGTATTGTATTAGAGATTTCATTATTGAATTTAAAATTAAACCATAGTTTCATTTTTTCGGTTATATATGGATTTAGTTTATTTATTGGTTGTTCTTTGGTTATAGTATAACTTGCTAAGTATATGAGAACGTATTTTTTCAGCTGATATTCCCGTTCCCTTTAAAGAATCTCCTATTGAATTAGTAAAATCTAGATTAATGTTAATTTCATTTATGGGATTTAACGATTTAATAAAATTTTTATAATTTACACTATTACTACTATTTTTATTTTTAGTTTTTTTTAGCATAATATTAGGTTTAGGTTTGCATTATATTTTTCATCAGTATAAATAAAATATTTTTCTATTATAGATAATATAGAAGAAATATTATCATAGAGTCAATGTGGTTAATGCGTATATCCAGGTTGTTTTGTGTTATGAAAAGCTATTGTTAACAAAAAAGAAAAAATAAATAAGTATCTTTCTGGTGGAAAGATGTGTTGGTAAAATTACAAGATTTATTAAATATTGATATAGTTTAATATAATATAAATATTTTACCAATAAATAGAGTTTCTACGGTGGATTCTATTGATGAACACAATTGTATGGTGGTGCTAAATATTGAGAAATTTGTCCTATGGATTCGATTGTAGGTTCTCTTAACTTCATGCATACAGTATTAATTAATTATTTTATAGATGTAATTTATGTATACCAGTTTGTCCTCTTGATTGTATTTATACTAAAAGTATTTCTTATAAAAGTAAGAAAAATTTTTATAAATAAAAAAAGTTCTAAAATTTTTTTGTTATGGATGCAGATTAGTGAAAATATTTCTATTTTATTTGTAATAAAAAACACCATTTTTATGGTGGAAGAAAGTTTTTGTTTATAAAAAAATATAAAAAAATTACCAGAGAAAATCATATTATTAGGAGATAAATTTCTTGTTTACCTGGATATTGATACTTTTGAGATGATTCAATTAAGAGTACAAATAGGAGATCAAATTTTTTAAAGGTTAAATATTGGTTTTTGGATAGAGAAATGTAGTTCCTATATGTACTCCTACTTCAGGAAAAATATTTAATATTAAAAGATATATATATGACTTAATTTTATATTAATAAAAAATAGAAATTTATCTTATAGCAGATGGTAAAGATATCAGTAAAAATTCATTTATAAGATATAATTGGAAAACCATATATCGTGAAAGTATTATTAAATTAATTTATAAAAATAGAGTAGTTGGTTTAGGTGGTGCACATTTTTACCGCTGAAAATTAAATTTATCACTTAACAAAAGAAGTATAGAGACTTTAACAATTAATGCTATCGAAAGTGAACCTTATATTACAGTAGACAGATGGTTAACAAAACATTATGTATCCGAAATTTTAAAAGGTTGTGAAATTCTAAAATAGTTATTAAGAATGAAATATATCAATTTTCAATTGAAGAAGATAAAAATTCTATTTTTACTGAGATAAAAAGTGAATTATGTAATTATCCTAGTATATAGTTACGTATTCTTAAAAAATATCTTTCGGGTAGTAGTAAACAGTTCATTAAATGATTAATAGGTAAAGAAGTTCTTCATAACTTACATGCAACTGATATAGAAATAATTATGTATAATGTTGTAACTGTATATGTTATAAAAAGAGCTATTATAGAAGGGGAAGCTGACATTCAATATGTAAGTTACTATTAACTATAGGTACTCTTAAAAATTATGGTAGTATGTGAGTAAGATTTGGTGTATCTATTAATGATTTGTTATTGTATACTCACTGTCATAATTTTAAAAATAAAAAAGAAATCATGGGTAGACCATTGATGGGTTTTATCACGTCTGATTTAAATACTCCGATATCAAAAAATACAAATTATATTTTTATTCTTTCTGAGAATAAAATTAAATAAATGTCCAGAAAAATCCTGTATTCGTTTTAAAAATTGTTCTGATGCATGTTCTATGAAATTATTATCTCAATAACTTTATTGGTATTCTAAGGTTTTAAATCACGATAAAAAATAGTATACAATTAAAGATTGTATTGAATATGGGATTTGTGAAAAAGTATGTTCCAGTAATATTCCACTACTTAAGTAGTATAAAAAAGAGAAAAGGATACTCAATAAGATAAGATCTAATAAAATTAAATCTAGAGATTGTACATTGAGATTTTAGCATTAACAATTAAGGTTAAACAGCGAAAAAATATTCAAGATGTTATCGATAAAATTAGAAATAAAAAGAATGTTTTTAAAAATAGATTTTTAATTAATACGTTGATTAAAAGTATCATACTATTTTCTTAAAAATGTTAGTATTAAACAAGAATATTATTCTGGAATAAATTTTCCAGATGTATATTATAAACGTGATACTAAATAAATAATTTTATTAGTAATCAGAGTATGTTTTTCAGGTATCATTATCCAATTTTATTATTTTGAATATGGAATATTATTACAAATATTAATTCCAATGATGATAGTTGTATTATCAGAATTAATAATTCTAATTATTAGAAATAAGATCATACAACATATTATCAAAAATTATTCAGTTGTAGTAACGGCAATTTTACTTGCAGTCAGCTCTTTTCTTTTTTTACTATTTTTGTTAAATATAATTGGTGTGTTTTTCTATATTAATAGCTAAACAATTGTATGGGGGGTTAGGTCAGAATTTGTTTAATCCCGATATGGTTGGTGATGTATTTTATGAATATTATCTTCTATTGTTATGACTAAGTTTATAGCATCGTGTAATATATTTTAAAATCCTCTTAATTTTACAAAAATTATGAGTATTATTTTTGTTATAGAAAATAATGATAATATTTTTTAAGAGTTAAAATTTGAAAAAAATAACGAAATTTGATCTACTCCGTTAGATAAATTTAAAACAGATGTTTTATTTAAAAATATAAACCAATACAGGATAGAAAAAATAAATATGTATTTATTGCACAAAATGATTCTGTTAAGATAATTTTATTTAGAAATAGATAAATACAGGATACCCCCTTGGGAGGTATTTTTTATTATGGATGAATGTTATTCATTTGAGAATTTCATTTTATTTTTTATTAATGTTAATTTTTTATGTGAATTATATTGCTTTTATAACAGATAATGGTTGGCTTTACTAATTAACAAATTTGTTTTCTAGAACTACCATGTTAGGTGCATTTTTTGTTATTACTGATCCTATTACTATTCTTACTACTAAAATCGGTTGTTTTATATTTTTGCTATTTTAATAGGATTTTTAGTTGGGTTAATTTAAAGTTTTGGAGGATATTTTGATGCAATTCCTTTTTCAATATTATTATCCAATTTATTGGTGCCATTAATAGATTATGATATTAAACTTAGGGTATATAGATATAACAAGGAATGATGATGTTTTTTAGTTTTTTCAAAAGAGCATTGGTATTTGGTTTTTTCCTTTTTAACATCAGGTTTAACTTCTATCTTCATGAATTAACAAAAAAGATACAAAGACAAATATAAAAAAAGAGAAAAGTTTTTTAGCAATATGTATTGCCTTTATATTTGTATAATAAAAATATTTTAAAAGAGTATTTTTTAATAAAAAATAAGGTCTTGGAAGATACATTAAATCATAGATTTTGGATTGCTAAAAATATAATAAAATAACAGCAATAGCTATTGAAGTTAAAACTAGAGAAGGTTATTCTGGTTTTATTAAATTTTTATTAGGCGTTGATATATATGGAAATATACTTGGAGTACTTGTAATAGAAAATTATGAAATATTAGAAATGAGGGATAAAATTAGTGTAGACGTTTTAGATTGGATCACATATCTTCAGGAAGATATATCTTTAGTTGAATGGATACCTATTTTGAATTAAAGAAGTATGATGGTGAAATTAATCAGTTTACAGGAGCAATAATCACTTCTTGAGCTCCGTGGTAAAAATTATTAAAAAAGTGGTTTTTTCAATAATTCAAATATCATCTAAGATATTACAATGTAATATCTGTGGGGAAAAATGAAATTAAATAAATATTTTTAATGGGTAGAGTATAAAAAAATTCTACTTTAGTACAATTTTTAAGACTATGTTTTGTTTTAGTAATCATTACTACAGAAATTAATGGATTAAGTGTAGGCTTGTCTACTACTTTAGTTATTATTTGTACCAATACTACTATTTCATTTTTTAGAAAATATATTCGTAAAGATATACGTATACTTGTTTATATGATGATTATCTCAGTTGTAGTAAGTTGTATGGAAATATTAATATATGCTTATTTATTTAATTTATATAATTTTTTAGGTATATTTATCTCTTTAATAGTTACTAACTGTATTGTATTAGGACGGGTTAATGCTATGGCTACAAAACAGTCACTTTTATTTTCATTATTAGATGTTGTTTATATCGGAATGGGTTCTTGTATTGTAATTTTTATTCTTGGATTTGTGAGAGAAATATTAGATATAGCAATGTGGGTTAGTGGTATTGAAAGATTATTTAGTCATTGATCTAATTTTTTTGTATTTATGTGATAAATAAAAATTTATATCATGTTATTAAGTTTATTACCATCAGTAGGTTTGATAATTTTATCATTACTTTCAGCATGTAAATATTTTTTTGATGATAAAAGTAATTGTATTTATAAAAATTTTTGTAAAAAAATGAGGTAGAGGATACTGTTTTGAATAAAAAAAAACGTTATGATATCATGCAAATGTTTAGTAAAAAAAAAATATTTTTCGTACAGAATTAGTATTTTCTTCTTCATTTGAATGTTTAATATCAGTTATCTTATCTGCACAATCTAGAGATATTAGTATTAACAAAGTAACTAAAAAATTATATATTGTGGCTAATACACCTCAAAAGATACTATATCTTGGTATAGATAATTTAAAATCTTATATAAAAACAATAGGACTATACAATAAAAAAGCAAATAATATTATCGATACTTGTCAGATTTTATTATGTAAATATGATGGTATAGTACCTAATAATCGTATAAGTTTAGAAAAATTGCCAGGAGTTGGAAGAAAAACTGCAAATGTAATATTAAATTTAATTTTCAATTGGAGTACCATTGCTGTGGATACTCATGTTTTCAGAGTAGTTAATAGAATGAATTTTGTAACAGGAAAAACAGTTAAAGAATTAGAAAAAGAATTATTAATGCATGTACCAATTTATTTTATATTGTATTTTCACAATTGGTTTGTTCATCATGGTCGTTATATATGTACTGCCATTCAACCAAAATGTAAAATATGTTTTGTTAAAGATAAATGTGAATTTGAAAATAAAATAAAATAATTATTACTTATATTCTTTATTAATTTCATAAAGATAATAATATTATAATTATTTATTTTTAAAAATTTTTAATTTTAATTAAAAGTAGTTTTACATAAAGTATACATATTTTATATGGGTAATATTGTGTTTATTATACAAGTTGCAATTTTTTTACCGATTAAAAAAATTTTTGAATATACTTGTCCTAAAGAAATAACTCCTATTATTGGTAGTCGGGTGTCAGTACCTTTTGGAACCAGAAAGATAATAGGTATGATTATATCTTTTTATTATCATACTTGTACGGTGCATTTAAAATTAAAATCTATTTGTTCTATTATTGATGCAGATTCAATTTTTACTAATAGTTTATGGAAAACATTAGAATGGTCTTCTATTTATCATCATTGTTCAATGGGATATATATTATATCATGTTTTACCTATTTTTGTTAAAAAAGGTAAAGTAGTTGAATCGATAACATTATATAAATGGATGATAACAAAAAAAGGAAAAGATATAGATATCAATATCTTAAAGAAAACACCAAGACAATATCATGCTTTATCAGTATTACGTCATAGATCAATTTTAAAAAATGAATTTAAAAAATATAACTTGTCTCATTATGTGTTGAAAAAATTAAAAGATAAAAACTTGTGTAGCGCATATGTTTTTTCTCAGAATATTTATAATAATACGAATAATATTTTAATAAAAAATTTTGATTTACAATTAAATAAAAAAGAATTATTTACTATTGAAAAAATTTTAAATAGAGAAAATTATTTTAAATCTTGGTTGTTAATAGGTATGCAGTATAAAGTAAAAAGACAGATATATTTTAGTCTAGTATTAGAATTACTTAAAAAGGGATTACAAATACTCATTTTAGTTTCTAATGATAATATGGTTGATCATATTGTTTCTTTATTTCAGACTTATTTTAATGTGCCAGTTGATGGATTTTATTCCAGCACAACTAATTATCAAAAGTTTTCCATATGGTTTCGTGCAAAAAATAATAAAACAGCAGTGATTATAGGTACCAAACAAGCTATTTTTATTCCTATAGATAAATTAGGTATTATTATTATAGATGAAGAACATAGTATTACTTATAAGAATAAGAAGGGATGGTTGTATAATGCTAGGGATATAGGAGTTGTGAGAGCTTATCAAGAAAAAATTCCTATAGTGATAGAATCAGTATCACCTACTTTAGAAACGTTAAAAAACGTTATTAATAAAAAATATCAATATGTTAATTTACATAGATCTATATTAAATAAAAAGAAAATAATACAGCAGATCATTAATATTAAAGGTGAAAGATTAAAAAGTGGATTATCTGTTACTTTGATTAATAGAATTAACCAACATATATATAAAAAAAATACTGTAGTACTTATTGTAAATAACAATAATTATATCTTTTTTATACTATCTTGTAAAAACTGTCATTGGACGGCTAAATGTGATCTATGCAATGAATATTATTATTTTAATGAACATTATCAGGAATTGTATTGTAGATTTTGTTTCATTAGATTTTCTGTTCCTTTATTTTGTTTCGATTGTGGGTCAGCAGAGATAGTTGCACGTTGTTTTAATATGGAATACATGAGAATTTCTATTAAAAAAATTTTTTCTGGTACACCTATATTATGTATTAATTATAATAGTAAAAATTTTAAAAATATTATTAATAAAAATTTTTTACAAAGTATCTTAAATCAGGCATTGATTATATTAGTAAGAGAACAGGATATTTTTAGTGCTCATTTATTTAATGCTACTTTAGTAGGAATGGTGTTAATAGATTCTTATTTTACATCTATGACATTTCGTTCTATAGAAAGATTTGCCCAATTTTATACTTATTCCATTAATTTATTAAATAACAATTCTAAAAATTTTGAAATGTTAATACAAACATCATACCCTAATGATATTAATTTAAATCAATTAATACAAGAAGGTTATCATAAGTTATCTATTAATTTATTGAGAAAAAGAAAAGTTTTACAATTGCCGCCATTTACTTATCATGCTGTTATTTATGCTTATAGTAAAAAATATTATAAAGTAGAAAATTTTTTTTTAATTTTTCAGAAAATCATAAAAAATAGAGAAAAAGAAAAAAATAGCAATATTTGGATGATGGGCCCTTTTCCTGAATTAAGTCGATCAATAAATAAAAAAAACTGTGTATATAAATTATTGCTGCAGCATTCTTCTCGTCGATTATTGCATAATATATTAAAACATAGTATTAACCTTATTAGTACTATTCCGGTTGCTCGAACAATAAAATGGATATTGGATATAGATCCGATTGATATTTAAGAAATATTAAAAATATTTTATATATGATATGAAAAATCTTTATATTCTGAAATATTTATATCAATAGAATTACAATTCTCATTCTCTATTTTAGAGAATAGAGCATGAAGGGTTTATTTAAAAAATATTAATTATATTTAAAATTTTAAATAAAAGTTGAATAATCATAAACTGTTAAAAATATAATAAAAATTATTTATATGCAGGTTTTTCATATTTATATGAGGATATATGTTACATAATATATTAATTAATGAATTAAAAGAGAGAGGATGTATAGCACAATGTACAGATGAACAGGGATTGTTGCAGAGTATGTTATCTAATTCTATTGCTCTTTATTGTGGTTTTGATATCACTGCCGATAGTTTGCATGTAGGTCATATTTTACCTTTGTTATGTTTAAAAAGATCTCAAATGTTAGGTAATAAACCAATTGTTTTATTGGGTGAAGCCACTAGTTTAATTGGGGATCCTAGTTTTAAAAATGTAGAAAGAAAATTAAATAATATAGAATCTATTATTTTATGGAGAAAAAATATTACCAAACAGATTGCAAATTTTCTTGATTTTCATTGTGGAAAAAATAGTGCTAAAATTGTTAATAACCAAGATTGGTTTGGCAATATTAATGTATTAACTTTTTTACGAAATGTAGGTAAACATTTTTCTGTTAATCAAATGATTAACAGAGAATCTGTAAAAAGAAGGATTCTTTCTGGCAATCAAGGAATATCTTTTACTGAATTTTCTTATAGTTTACTTCAAGCGTATGATTTTTCAATGTTATATAAAAAATATTCAGTAACTTTGCAAATTGGAGGTTCAGATCAATGGGGAAATATTACCTCTGGTATTTTTTTAACTCGTCGATTATTCAATAAAACAGTATTTGGATTAACTTTACCTTTATTAGTGCAAGAAAATGGTATTAAATTTGGTAAAACAGAAACAGGAACTTTGTGGTTGGATCCTAAAAAAACTAGTCCTTATAAATTTTATCAATTTTGGATTAATCGATCAGATTCAGAAATTTTTAATTTTTTGAAAATGTTTACTTTTTTAAGTCTTAATGAAATTAAAAATATAAAAACAAAAAACATTGACAATAATGATTTTTATTTACCTAGAACTGTTTTAGCAGAAAGTATTACTAGTTTAGTGCATGGAAAAACAGGCATGTTTGCTGCCAAAAGAATTTCGTCTTTTTTATTTTCCAAATCTGTAAATGAGTTGATGATTTCTGATTTCCAACAATTGAAACAAGATGGAATACCTTTTATTAAATTATTGGGTAATGAAGATTTACAGCAGGCTCTAGTTTATGCTGTTTTAGCACCTTCTCGTGGTCAAGCAAGAAAAATGATTACTGATGGTGCGATATACATTAATAATTGTTTAAAAAGAGATAGTAAATATCATTTTAGAGATTCTGATAAAATATTTGGAAAATTTACTTTATTACGTCGTGGAAAAAAACATCACTGTTTATTATGTTGGTAAAAATAATTTTTATATATAAGATCTTTTGTGGAGGAAAATATAAAAAATAATGATACAGATATTTATTTTAAATAAAAATTAAAAAAATTTTATTTCTTATAATTCGAAACTTTCTCCACAACCACAGTAATTTTTTGTATTATAATTTTTAAATTGAAATATTTGATTTAAACCTTTTGTCACAAAGTCAATTTCCATACCTTCTAATATAGTTAATATTTTTTTTGATATAAACAATGTGGCACCATTCTTCAAGAATTCAATTTCTTCTTTTTGCTTTTCTTGAGCTAATTCCATCACAATGCGAAATCCGGCACATCCTGATTTTTTTATTTTAATTCTAATTCCTTTATTTTTTGGATTTTTACCAATTAAATAAGATATCTGCATTAATGCATTTTTTGTTAAGTGAATTCCTTGAAATAATGTTTGACTATTAATTTTATTGGTGATATTTGTCATATGTATAAATTTTCCTAATTTTTTAAATTATTTCTTTTAGATAAATGAACTTTTATATTATATAATATATACCGGTGATATGTATATTTTTATATAAAAATTTTTATGTTAATAAAGTGATTTCACAATATTTGTTTTTTAAAGCTTTTACACCATGTGCCAATAAATATTGGTATAATATTAAATATTTTTTGTTATTAATGAATAAAATTTTTAGTAATATAGTTATTATTATACATATTTTTAAAATTTTTTATGATTATTAAAATTGTAAGTCCCATTAAGTATGATGTAATTAATTATTTTTTATTAGAGTAAATATTCTAAAATGAAACATTTTAAAAGTAATAGTTTAATTTCAATTTTTATATAAAATTTTTTTATAAAAAATATAATATAAAAACTCGATATTTTTTCTTCTATAATTTTTCTCTTTTATAAATACATAATAATATAATTTTATTTATACGTTATATGTATTGTCTCCATTGGTAAGAGGTATTATTTTTTCAAGTTAAATAATCCAAGAACTATTGAGGTGTAATTGCGTATGTATAATTACAAGAATAGTATAGATTTGCCACAAGCTATATTTTCATTATTTTTTTTTATTATTCTGACATTAACTAGTTTTTGGATTATTCGTCCATTTTTTTTAGGATTTTCTTGGGCGAGTATGATAGTAATTGCTACTTGGCCATTTATGTTAAAACTGCAATTTTTATTTGGAGGGAAACGTTATTTTGCTGTTATTATAATGACTATTTTTTTATTGCTTATTTTTATTATTCCTGTTGTTTTTTTAGTAAACAGTTTAATTGAAAATAGTGTACCTTTAATGAATTGGTTAACTTCAGGAAAGTTACAATTTCCTAATTTAAATTGGCTACAAGATATACCTATTATTGGGATAAAATTATTTATCAGTTATCATAAATTACTAAATGAGGGAGGAGTATCTTTAATCACTCAAATTCAACCTTATATGGGTATTACTACTGAATTTTTTATTATACAAGTAGGTAATTTTGGTCGTTTTGTTGTTGATTTAATTTTTATGTTAATTTTTAGTTCTATATTATATTGGAATGGAGAACAAGTTGGAAATATTATTCGTCATTTTGCATTTAGATTAGCCGCTAAACCAGGCGATGCAGTAGTTTTACTTGCAGGACAAGCTATTCGAGCGGTTGCATTAGGAGTGGTTGTAACTGCTTTGGTACAAGGAATATTAGGTGGTATAGGGTTAGTAACCTTAGGAATACCTTATGCTTCTTTACTAATGATTTTAATTATTTTATTTTGTTTAATCCAATTGGGTCCCTTACCAGTTTTAATCCCTGCTATTGTTTGGCTTTACTGGCACGGTAATGCAACCAGTGGAACTGTATTATTAGTTTGGAGTGGTATTTTGTGTATTTTAGATCATATTTTACGGCCAGTATTAATACGAATAGGTGCTGATTTACCTATATTATTAATTTTATCCGGAGTAATTGGTGGACTTCTTGCATTTGGTATGATCGGTTTATTTATTGGACCAGTGGTCTTAGTAATTTCATATCGTTTGCTTTCATCTTGGATGAATGAAATTCCTTCTCCTGATTCATTTTCCACTATACCAATTAAAAATATATCAAAAAATAAGTAAAATAATATTTACTGTGTTTGATATTTATAAAAACTTTTAAAAAAATAATTAGAATAAATATTCTAATTTATTTTAAAGAAATTAAATATAAGTTTATGAGTAGATTATTTTTTTTAAGTAAAATATATAATTAGGTTTTATTAATCACAAAATATAATTATTAATTATTTTTATAAAAATTTTATTATAATTAATTTTTATTACGAGCAGATTGTTCATGGATTAATCTAAAAATAATAGAATGATTAGTATATATAATTGAATATTTATATATTCAATTATTTTTTATTATTGTTAATAAATATTTTATTAGTGAATAGTATTGATTACATAAAATATTTTAAAAAATTTTTAAATATTTTTAATAAATATTAATTTTTGTTTGGTATATGTAATATCATTAATATTTACATGGTATTTTTTATACCTATAATCATTTCTTAAAAAATATTTTTAAATTTAAAATTAAATTGCAACTATCTAATTAGTTTGATTATGATTCTAATCATATCTTGTTGTTATTTCTAGAATATAGACTAATTATAGAGAAAAAAATGAAAAAAACAGACGAATTACGGACAATACGAATCGATCCATTGGTAACACCATCTGAATTAGCTAAGCGTTATGCTATTACTCCAGAGATTATGGATAATGTTATTACGACAAGGAATAATGTTGCTAGAATAATAACAGGACAGGATAAACGTCTATTAGTTATTATAGGACCTTGTTCAGTACATGATCCTGAAGCGGCAGTTGAATATGCATCGAGACTTAATGTATTAAGAAAAAAGTATCATTCTCGTCTTGAAATTATAATGAGGACGTATTTCGAAAAACCAAGAACTGTTGTTGGATGGAAAGGATTAATTTCAGATCCTGATCTGAATAGTAGTTTTCGGGTGAATCATGGATTATCCATTGCTAGAAAATTATTATTAGATATTAATAGATTAGGTATGCCTGCTGCCACAGAGTTTTTAGATATAGTAATTGGGCAATTTATAGCAGATCTTATTAGTTGGGGAGCTATAGGTGCAAGAACAACAGAAAGTCAAATTCATCGTGAAATGGCTTCTGCTTTATCATGTCCTGTTGGTTTTAAAAATGGTACTGACGGTAATATTCGTATTGCCATCGATGCTATTAGAGCGGCTAGAGTAAAACATTTATTTTTAGCACCTGATAAACATGGACAGATGACCATTAATCATACAAGTGGTAATCCATTTTGTCATATTATTATGCGTGGTGGAATATCTCCAAATTATCATGTTGAAGATATTGCTTTGGCTGTAAAACATTTACATGATTTCGGTCTTTCAGAATATTTAATGGTTGATTTTAGTCATGGAAATTGTTTAAAACAACATCGTCGTCAACGTGATGTTGGTGAATCTATAGCTAAACAAATTTACAACGGTTCTACAGCTATTGTAGGTGTTATGATTGAAAGTTTTTTAGAAGAAGGTGCTCAAGCAATAATTGATAATGAATTTTTGATTTATGGTAAATCAATTACAGATCCGTGTTTAGGTTGGGATGATAGTGTATGTTTGATTGATCGATTAGCAAAATCTATTGATAGTCGTTTTTAATTATAAATAGGGGTATCAGTTAATCTTATACTGATACCCCTATTTTATGTAAATATTTTAGTAATTTTTACTATATTTAATATACAATATGAAAATTAATTATTTTTTGATACTATAAAAAATATTAAATACTATTATTTTTTACTCATATAAGGTCTAAATATTTTTTTTAAAATTGTAGATATATGCTATTGAATACTTATTTATTGTTTTATTTTAAAATATTTTTTGATCCAAAATATTTATAATATATATTATAGATTTTAATATTGGATAATTACTATTTTATTTTTTCATCATTTTTTAGATATAAGTAGATGGATATATGATTACTGTTTAGTAATAGATATTTTAAAAATAAATTTAAGTATATTCAATAAAATTTTTGATAGAAGCTTATGTTAATGGTTAGTTAGTTGGTGTAGATACTGTGATAAAATGTAATGCTGAGGTGACTATTAATAATAAAGAAAAATTTTATTTAGAAGCAATTCGTTATTCCTGTTCGCAATTGTTAGCTTATTCTGTAAAAAAAATTTATCCAATATCTAAAATTGCTGATAGTACAATTACTAAAAATGGATTTTATTGTGACGTAGACATAGAGTCTAAATTAACAGAGAATGATATCTCTGTATTAGAAAAAAATATGTTTTTTTTGATTAAAAATAATTTTAACTTTATGAAGAAAATAGTTACGTGGAAATATGCTCGTAATTTATTTTTGTCTCGCAGGGAAACGTATAAAGTTTATATATTAGACAATATATATAAAAATAAATCAATGGTTGAAATTCTTTATTATGAAGATTATGTTGATATTTGTAGTGATATTCAGCAAGTATCTAATATAAATTTTTGTCGTATTTTTAAATTACAGACTATTTCTGGAGCTTATTGGAAAGGAAATAGAAAAAATAAAATGCTACAAAGAATTTGTGGTACCGCATGGTCTAATAAAAGTCAATTAAAAAAATATATAATAAGTATAGAAGAAGCAAAAGAAAGAGATCATAGAATTATAGCAAAAAAATTAGATTTATATCACATGCAAGATGAAGCCCCCGGTATGGTTTTTTGGCATCATAATGGTTGGATAATTTTTCGAGAATTAGAAAATTTTGTTAGAATAAACTTAAAAAAATATCATTATCAAGAAGTAAAAACTCCTTTTATGATGGATAGATTAATATGGGAAAAAAGTGGTCATTTAAAAAATTACCAAGAATCTATATTTACTACATCATCAGAAAATAGACATTACTGCATTAAACCAATGAATTGTCCTGGACATGTTCAAATATTTAATCAAAAGTTAAGATCTTATCGTGATTTACCTATTAGAATTGCAGAGTTTGGTAGTTGTCATCGAAATGAACCATCTGGTTCTTTACATGGTTTAATGAGAATTAGGGGTTTTACTCAAGATGATGCACATATATTTTGTACAAATGATCAAATAAAAAAAGAGATCAATGATTGCATTAAAATGATATATGATTTATATAATTTATTTTGTTTTAAAAAAATATCAGTAAAATTGTCTACACGACCTGAAAAACGTATTGGTGATGACAAAATATGGGATTTCGCAGAACAAAATTTAGTTGCAGTTTTGAAAGAAAATAATTTGATATTTGATTATCAAGTAGGAGAAGGTGCTTTTTACGGGCCTAAAATTGAATTTTCTTTACATGATTCTTTAGGAAGAATTTGGCAATGTGGAACTATTCAACTAGATTTTTATTTACCAACTAGTTTAGATGCTTTCTATATTAATAAAAATAATGAACATCAGGTTCCAGTAATGATTCATAGAGCAATATTGGGTTCAATAGAACGTTTTATTGGTATTTTAGTGGAAGAGTATAAAGGATTTTTCCCATTTTGGTTATCTCCTATACAAGTGGTAGTAATAGGGATTAATGATAATCATATCAATTATGTTAATCGATTAATTAAACAATTATCTGATGAAGGAATTAGAGTTATATCAGATTTTAGAAACGATAGAATTAATTTTAAAATTCGAGAACATTTATTAAATAGAATACCTTATATATTCATATGTGGGGATCAAGAAGAAAAAGATAATACAGTAAGTATTAGAACTAGATCAAGTAAAAAAATTAATAATGTAAAATTCAATAATTTGATTAAAAAACTTAAGAAAGATATTGTTGATCGTAGTATTAATTTACTGGAGGAATAAAGTATTAAAGTCGGAAAAAAAATACAATTAATACGTCCTAATCGTATTAATAATGAAATTCGAGCTAAAGAAGTTCGACTTTCAGGGTTTGATGGTGAACAAATTGGTATCGTTAATTTGCAAGAAGCATTAAAAAAAGCTGCAGAAGAAGGATTTGATTTAGTAGAAATTAGTCCAAATGCAGAACCACCAGTTTGTCGTATTATGAATTACGGAAAATATTTGTATGAAAAAAGTAAATCTTATAAAGAACAAAAAAAGAAACAAAAAATAATACAAGTTAAGGAGATAAAATTTAGACCAGGAACAGATAAAGGAGATTATCAAGTTAAATTAAAAAATTTAATTCGTTTTTTAGAAGAAGGAGATAAAGTTAAAATTACATTACGTTTTCGTGGTCGTGAAATGGCACATCAACAAATTGGTATGGACATGTTAAATCGAGTAAAAAATGATTTAAATCAAATAGCTATTGTGGAATTTTTTCCTAATAGAGTAGAAGGACGTCAAATGATAATGATATTAGCTCCAAAAAAGAAATAACTGTATGATTGATTGATCACTATTAAGTGATAAATAAAATATTTTTAAGTGATATATGAATATTAGTATTTTTATTAATATTAGCATGGAATATACTATTATGCCTAAAATAAAAACCTTACGTAGTGCAGCAAAAAGATTTAAAAAAACTGCATCAGGTATGTTTAAGCACAAACAGTCTAATTTGCGTCATCTGTTAACTAAAAAAACAACCAATAGAAAACGTCATTTACGTTCTAAAAAAATAATTTCAAAAGGAGATGCAAGTAAGGTAATTTTTTTATTGCCATATTCATAATTTTTTTGTTTTTTAATTAGAATATTTAAAAGGAGATCAAGTGGCTCGTATAAAACGTGGTGTTGTAGCTCGAGCTCGTCATAAAAAAATTTTAAAACAAGCAAAAGGATATTATGGAGCGCGCTCTCGGGTTTATCGAGTGGCTAATCAAGCTGTAATTAAAGCTGCTCAATATTCTTATCGTGATCGTCGTCAGCGTAAACGTTTATTCCGTAGATTATGGATTTCTCGTATTAATGCGGCAGTTCGACAAAATGCAATATCTTATAGTAAATTTATGTATGGTTTAAAAAAATCTGATATAAATATAGATCGTAAAATTCTTTCAGAAATTGCAATTTTTGATTCTAATGCGTTTAGTGTATTAATTGAAAAAGCAAAATTTGCATTATAGTAAGTTTGTTAAAAAATAGGAGGGAGTAACCAATCTCCCCTCATAATGTATCTGAATATTTTGTTATATTATTAAATTTTTTTACTTATTTATAGTGTTTCACTATATTTTGATAGGTATAGAATATAATTGATATGTGAATGTATCAATTAATTAAAAAAAGAGTTTAGAATAATGATTTTAGATCCTCAGGAATTAATGAATTTAATTAATATTGATTTAAAAAAAACTAAAAATATAAAAGAACTAGAAAAATTAAAAGTAAAATATTTAGGTAAGAATAGTTACCTATCTAATCAATTTTTTAACTTAAGGAAACTATTTTTAAAAGAAAAAATAAAATATAGTGCCATTTTAAATCAGTTAAAATTAGAGATGCAATCTAAAATTTTAGAACGTAAAAAAAAATTAGAATTTTTGTTGAATGAAAAAAAAATAAGAAAGGAAAACATTGATACTTCATTATCTGGTCGTCGTATTGAAAATGGTACGCTGCATCCAATAACAACTATAATTAATAATATAGAATATTTTTTTTTACATTTAGGATTTAAATCAGTTACAGGTCCTGAAATAGAAGATGAATATCATAATTTTAGTGCATTGAATATTCCTAAAAATCATCCTTCTAGATCGAATAAAGATACTTTTTGGTTTGATATTAATAGGTTACTGAGGACTCAGACATCAAGTATGCAAATTCGTATTATGGAAAAAGAAAAACCTCCTATTAAAATTATTGTACCTGGTAAGGTATATCGGAATGATTATGACGCCACTCATACTCCAATGTTTCATCAAATTGAAGGCTTAATTATTGATAAAAAAATTAATTTTTCTAATTTAAAATGGATAATACAAAAATTTTTATATGTGTTTTTTGGAAAAGATGTAAAAATAAGATTTAGAGTATCCTATTTTCCATTTACAACTCCGTCCGCAGAAATTGATATTATGGGAAATAATAGAGAATGGATAGAGGTATTAGGATGTGGAATGGTGCATCCTAATGTGTTAAATAATGTTGATATTAATCATAGGAAATATAAAGGTTGTGCTTTTGGTTTAGGAGTTGAAAGAATGGCGATGTTATATTATCAGATTTCCGATCTACGTTATTTTTTTGAAAATGACCTAAGGTTTTTAAAACAGTTTAAATAAGATAAAAATGGTAATTTTTATGGAATTTAGTGAAAAATGGTTACGAGAATGGATTAATCCAGAAGTAAATAGTAGAGCACTTTGTGATCAAATGACTAAATCTGGATTAGAAGTAGAAAGTATTAGAAAAATTTCCAATGTATGTAAAGGAATACTAATAGGTGAAGTAATTTCTTGCATTATTCATCCCAATTCTAGTGAATGGAATATCATCACAGTAGAAATTGGGATAAGTAATAAGATCAATGTTATTTCTAACATATTTGATATCGATAGAGGTATGAAAATAGTTATAGCTCCTGTTGGTTCTATTGTGTTTAATAACATTATTATTAAAGAAATAAACATAGAAGGGAGAATATCGCAAGGCGTATTATGTTCATTTTTTGAATTAGGTATGTTTGAATATGAAGATAATATAATTATATTACCTTCTAATGTTCCTATTGGTACAGATATTAAAGAATATTTTTTATTAAATGATAATGTTATTAAAATTGCTATTACGCCAAATCGTTTTGATTGTCTTGGAATTATTGGAATAGCTCGAGAGTTAGCGGTTCAGAATAACATGAAACTACCTAGTCTTGTTAGTTATCGTATGAAATCGGTAATTAATGATACACTTCCAATTATTTTAAAAGTACCTGATATCTGTCCTCGTTATTTTTGTAGAATAATTAAGAATATTGCTCAGGATGTCAAAATTCCTATTAGAATGAAAGAAAAACTTAGACGATCTAATGTAAATACCAATAATGTTATTTTAGATATAATTCATTATGTTTCTTTAGAACTCGGTTTGCCTTTACATGTTTTTGATGCAGATTGTATTTCAGGTAATATTATTGTAAGAATGTCAAATGAAAATAAAGAGATTGCAGTTGTTAATGGTAATTTTATTAATATTAGTAAAAATACACTTTTAATTTCTGATAATGATAATATTTTATCAATAGGTGGTAATGTTAATACTGATGTTGCTGTAGTAACAAAAAAAACTAAAAATTTGTTTATTGGATCTGTTTTTTTTAATGTTTCTTCTAAACATAAAAGAGATATCCATTATGGAGAAAAAAATTATATAACTAATTGTTATGAATATGGTATTGATCCTGATCTCCAAGAATGTGCTATAGAGTACTGTTCTTATTTACTTACGGATATTATTGGAGGTAGTATTGGTCCATTAATTTATAAAATAGATAAAAATAATTTTGTTAAAACTAAGAATATTAAATTATATCGGAATACTGTGAATCAAGTACTAGGTTTTTTTATTCCGGATAAGACAATATTAAATATATTAACTAATCTTGGTTTTCAAGTAGTGAAAAATTTTAAATATTGGGAAATTAAACCACCTTCTTGGCGTTTTGACGTGAATATAGAAGAAGATGTGATAGGAGAACTCATTCGTATTTATGGATACGATAAAATTACTACTATGCCATATTATGGTGATATGCAAGTAAATATATATGGTAGTACAGATAATTTTTTAAAAAGAGTTAAAAACCTTCTTATAGATAAAGGATTTTACGAGATTATCACGTATAGTTTTGTGGATCCTGATATACAAAATTTATTATTTCCTAATAAAAAAAAATTATTATTATCTAATCCAATTTCTCAGGATATGTCGTCCATGAGAATATCTTTGTGGCCAGGATTACTTGCAACATTATCTTATAATCAATGTCGTCAAGCAGAACATGTTTGTTTATTTGAAACTGGATTATGTTTTACAGAAGATAAAAACCAAGATATAGGCGTGAAGCAAGATATTTATTTAGCTGGTATAGCACAAGGTTATATTTATGGCAATAAATTTTGGGATCATACAGATAAAAAAATTGATTTTTACGATATAAAAGGTATTTTAGAGTCTATATTAGAAATTAATGGTACATTAAAAAATGTAAACTTTAAAAAAGGGTATTTATCTTGTTTACATCCAGGTAAAACTGCTGCTATTTATTATTTTGAAAAATTAATCGGATATATGGGTGTATTACATCCTAATGTGGAAAAAAAATTGAAATTGAATAGTGAAATTATTCTCTTTGAGATTTTATGGAATGATATTGTGCATGAAAAACTTTTAAAGATAAAAAATATATCATATTTTCCAAAAAGTAAACGAGATATTTCGATTATAGTATCAGATGATATTCCTGTAGGTGATATTATCAACTTATGTAAAAATACAGATTTAGATAGGATAAAAGAAGTGTATGTATTTGATGTATATTATGGTAATAATATAGGAATAGGAAAAAAAAGTTTAGGAATACGTTTTATTTTTGAAGATGTTTTAAAAACATTAGAAGATTATGATATTGATTTAATTATTAGTCGTTGCATATCTAAATTAAAAAAAATATTTAAAATTGTAATGAGGGATTTAACATATGGTATTAACTAAGTCTAAAATATCAGATTATCTGTTTGATTACTTAAAGATAAAAAAACAAGATGCTAAAAATATTGTGAAATATTTTTTTAAGGAAGTAGGGGATGCTTTAGAAGATGGTGAAAAAGTTAAGTTGTCAGGATTTGGTAATTTTAATTTAAGATTTAAAAAAGAACGTCCAGGTAGAAATCCTAAGACAGGAGAAAGTATCGTTATTACATCTAGACGTGTTGTAACATTCAAACCTGGAAAACAATTAAGAAATAGGATTGGAACATTATTAGTTAAAAAAAATCGTTTTAGATAAACTGTTTGCCATGTTTAATTTTTTGATGTTAAATTTTTAATTAGCATATTAAATATTAATAACGTATAAATTAATGATTTTTTAATAAAAATACATTATTTTAAATGGTTATATTTAAAGTAATGTGTTTTTCTTTCTCACATTGTAAAATATATTTTTATTAAAAAATATTAAAAATAATTACTATTATAAAAAAATTCTAAAATAGAGTATTAGTTAATACATATTAAGTAATGTATATATTTTTAATAAAATTTATTTATTAAAATTTATTGATAAATATCATATTTTTTAAAAGTATAAAAATATCATTCCATAAAATTCTTCACAAAATAATTTTATAAATAATGTTGAGTTGATGTACTTTTAATAAAAAACATTATTATATCTATTTTTTAATTAAAAAATAGATTTTGGTTATGATGGTTTATATTTATTAATATGTATTAAAGAGTAAGGATATATAGCTGAATTAGTTTTTTTATTTTTTACAGTATTAAACAATATTTAAAATTAAATTAATAAATTTTTATTTCAATTTTTTATATATATTTTATATTTTTTTATTTTAAAGTTATTAATTTTATTATATTAATGTATAAAAATATTGATCTATAAGATTATTTATATAATAGAAGGAGAATATAAAATACTAGTCAGAATTTATGCACCACATTCTTAATATTTTTATATAAACATTCTATGATATATTTTATTTTTTATTTGTCTTGGATATATTTTTAATATTTTAAAATCACCAGTTTTTATTTTTATAAATACAAATATCATATATATGATAATTTTATTAAATAGATAAATATTTTTAGTAAATTTATAATATATATTTTAAAAAATCTTAAAAATGATAATTTCTATGATTAAATAATTGTTATATGTAACAATTATTTTTTTACGATTATGATAATAAATTTTGTTTTTATCACAAAACGTTATTTTGTTTAATTTTTATTAAATATTTTTAGGAAAAAAATGAATTTCTTTCTTTTAAAACAAGATAATCAAGCTAGAGTTGGTTTATTAATATCTAATAGGGGTATAATAGAAACGCCGGTATTTATGCCGGTTGGAACTTATGGTTCAGTTAAAGGTATAACTGTTAAAGAATTAGAATCTACAGGTACAAAAATTATATTAGGAAATGCTTTTCATTTATCATTAAGACCAGGTGAAAAAATTATAAAATTGCATGGAAGTTTACATAATTTTATGCAATGGAAGGGGCCTATTTTAACAGATTCCGGGGGTTTTCAAGTATTTAGTCTTTCTAGTATGAGAAAAATAGAAAAGGATGGTATCCTTTTCCGTCATCCTATTGATGGTAGGAATGTTTTTCTCACTCCAGAAATATCAATGAATGTACAATATGATCTTGGTTCTGATATAGTCATGTGTTTAGACGAATGTACATCCTATCCCGTTAGTTTGGAAAAAGCAAAAAATGCTATGGAAACATCATTAAGATGGGCAGTACAATGTCGCAAATATTTTGATTTAAAAAAAAATAAAAATTTACTATTTGGGATAATTCAAGGATCTGTATTTCAAGAATTAAGAGATTATTCTATTAAAGAATTACTTAAAATAAATTTTGATGGTTATGCCTTAGGAGGTTTTGCGGTTGGTGAACCTAAAGAAAATATGTATCCTTTATTAGAGCATATCTGTAATCAACTTCCAATGAATAAACCAAGATATTTAATGGGTGTTGGTAAACCTAATGATTTAATTGAAGCTGTTCGCAGAGGAATAGACATGTTTGACTGTGTTTTACCTACTCGTAATGCAAGAAATGGTTACCTATTTGTTAGTGATGGAATTATAAGAATTCGAAATAGAAAATATAAAAATGATTTATCGGTATTAGATAAAACATGTACTTGTTATACGTGTCAATATTATAGTCGTGCTTACTTACATCATTTAGATCGTTGCAATGAAATATTGGGAGCACGTTTAAATACAATTCATAATTTACATTATTATCAAAATCTTATGAATGATATACGTATTGCTATTAAGAAAAATAAATTTAATAAATTTACAGAAGATTTTTTTAACCGCGTTAAATAAAAAATATGAATAATATTTTTTATTTAAATAAAATATAAATTATTTTTTGATTTTACATCAATATTTAAATTAGTAAATATTATTAAAGTAGTTCTTATCAATTTAATATTGATTAAAAAAAATTTTTATTTATTTATATATCATCTAATATGAATAGATTCTGGTGTACAATAGTATCATATACTATTTACTACTATTAATAGTATATGATTTTATATTTTTATTAGTAAAATTTTTATTAAAGATTGTATTAATAATTAATCAATTATTGTTAAATAAGAAAAATTGGTAATATTTAAAAATATTTTATTTATTTTATATAAGATAGTTAATCTATTAGTTCTTATATCTGGATCTATATGGTTGATAACGACTGAGTTGAAAAACAGTTCTATAGAATCAGTTATTGTAACAATATGAAATAATGCTTCTTTATATTTTCTTTTAAAAAATAAATGGGGCAAAATAATATTTAAATTTTTAATTTTTTTATTAAGTATCATTTCTGACGGATCTTTTATTAAAGTGACATCGATATGTTCATTGGTTTTTTTGTTATTTTTTTCTAAAAATTTACAGATTCTTTTATTGACCAATATTAGAGATTTATAATTTTTTAATTTTTGAAAATATGCAATTGCTTTGATACGTTCGTCTATATCTACTAGTTGAGTGAAATTACATGATAAAACTGATCTGATAATATCAATAGAATATCCTTGACGATGATAAAAAGAATAACATCTTTCTAATATGAACTTTGTTAAGTATTTTATAATTATTTTTTTATCAGTAATTGTTTCATATAAATTTATAGATTTATTTAATAATTTTTTTAAATCAATTAATATTTTTTTTGAAATAATAATACGTATAATTCCTACGGCAGCGCGTTTTAAAGCATATGGATCTTTATCTCCTTTAGGATATTCTCCGATACTAAATATACCTGATAACGTATCAATTTTATCTGCAATAGCTAAAGCACAAGAAATTAAATTTGATGGTAGTTTGTCTCCAGAAAATCTGGGTTGGTAATGTTCTTTTATTGCTATTGCTATTTCTTTATTTTCTTTGCTATTTATTGCATAGTACATACCTATGATACCCTGAATTTCTGGGAATTCAAAAACCATATTAGTGGTTAAATCACATTTAGATAATGTAGCAGCTCGTATTGCATTGGGTACATTGGCATAGATAAGTGGTGCTATCCATGTAATCAATGATATAATTCGACTAGTTTTATCATATAATGAGCCTAATTTTTTTTGAAATGATATATTTTTTAAAGTAGGTAAATAATCTTCTAGTTTTTTTTGTATATCGTTTCTAAAAAAAAATTCAGCATCTTTGAATCGAGCATGTATTACATTTTCATTACCAGAAATGATACATTGTGGATAATAGGATTGAATATTAGTTATAAAAACAAAATATGGCATTAGTTTTTTATTTGTATTGTATACAGGAAAATATTTTTGATTATAGGTCATGATATGTATGAGTATTTCATGAGGAAGTATAAGAAATTTTTCGTCAAATTTTCCAATTAAGGCCACTGGTGATTCAACCAAAGCAGTAATTTCTTCTAATAAAGAATCAGAATATTTTAGTATTCCATTAATTTTTTTAGCTTCTAGATCAGCATATTTTTTTATTTCTTCTTTTCTACTGCTAAAATGAGCAATAATTTTTGCTTTTTTAAACAAAATATTTGGATATTGATTAGCGTGGTTAATAATTATTTTAGTATTTCTGATAGATAAATGATTTCTTAATATTCGATCTGATTGGATATCAAATATTTTCATATCAATTATTTTGTCTTCTAATAAAACACTGATATTCCTTATAGGACGAGAAAATTTAAATTTATCATTAGTCCATTTCATGAAAGAATAAGTTTTAATATTTTTTATTGATACTGTAATTATTTTTGGAAGAATGGTATCAATACTTTCTTCTTTTATGTCAGAGGTATAGCATAACCATTCTCTTTTATTTTTTTTTATTCTTTTTGCTTGTTTAAGATTAATTCCACAAGATTTTGCCCAATTTAAAGCAATATCAGTTGGATGTCCTTGATGATCAAACGCATGAAGGATAGATGGTCCTTTTTTTTTAATTTCTTTTTTAGTATAAGTTGGATTGATATTTTTAATTTTTACAGCTAGACGTCTTGGAGTAGCATATGAGATTATTTTTTTATATTTAATATTGTATGAATTTAATTCATGAATAATGTTGTTAGAAAAAGATAGGATAAGATTACGTAATTTTTTTGCTGGGAGTTCTTCGGTTCCTATTTCTACCAATAATATTTTTTCCATGTGATTATACCCTAATATTTAAATAGATTTTTTATTTTTTTTAAAATCATAATATATTTGTGCTATAGAATTAGTAATTTTACGTATATATAAGATGTATTTTTGACGCTCTGTTATTGATAATGCTTTTCTGGCATCAAGTATATTAAAGATATGTATGGCATGTAATATATTTTCATAACATGGAAATATAAGAACAGGAGTTTGTTCTAGTAAACTTATGGATTCCTGTGAGTACTGTTTAAATAATTTATATAGTAAATCAAGAGTAGCATATTTAAAATTATATAAAGATTGTTCTTTTTCGTTTTTTAGAAAGATATCACCATATGTGACTAATTTGGGTTGATCATTCCATAAAATATCATAAACGTTATTTTTATTTTGAATATGCATATTAATTCTTTCAAGACCATAAGTGATTTCTACGGTAATGGGATTGCATTCAATCCCTCCTACTTTTTGAAAGTAAGTAAATTGTGTAATTTCCATACCATTTAACCAGATTTCCCAACCTATTCCTGATGCTCCTAATGTCTGATTTTCCCAGTTATCTTCAATAAAACGTATATCATGAATATTTAAATCTATTTGTAATGCATTTAATGAATCTAGATAAATTTCTTGAATATTATGAGGAGCAGGTTTAATAGCTACTTGAAATTGATAATAGTGTTGTAAACGATTTGGATTTTCTCCATAACGTCCGTCAGTAGGTCTTCTAGAAGGTTGTACATATGCAAAGCTAAAAGGTTCGATACCGATACTCCCAAAGAAAGTTTTATTATGAAATGTACCTGCGCCAACTGGTATATCTAGTGGTTGTATAATTGTACAACCATGTTTTAACCAGTATGTTTGTAAAATACATATAACATTATGAAAGGTTTTATTATTAATAATATTCATGAGGTTCCAATATTTAATTTAAATTTTTACTTATAATTAGTATATATGTTGAAATAAATTTGTATAATTATAAATTAATCAGTAATATGAAGTTTTAAAATATTTTAATATTCATAATAATTTATGATTAATATAGTTTTTACTTGTATACAAGTATTAGTTTTCTACTATAGAAAATATTTTTACTAATGTAATTAATTGAAGTATGAAAATTATTATGTTTCGGAAATATAAAGATAATAATCTTACTATTTTCTTACAGAATAAAAAATAATATTATTATATTAATAATATGCATTATTAATACGATTATTAACTACAGTATAAAATTAAATATGTAAATATTTATTCAAGGAACTGGGTATATATGAAATATATTGGCGCTCATGTTAGTATTGCAGGTGGATTAGATATATCTGTATTACGTGCGCATCAACTAGGAGCGACTGCTTTTTCATTTTTTACTAAAAATCAAAGAAAATGGGAATCCATTCCTTTGAGTAAAAAAGTTATTTCTGATTTTAAAGAAGCATGTAATAAATTTAATTATCAAGCACATCAAATTTTACCACATGGTAGTTATTTAATTAATTTAGGTCATCCTGATAATGATTTATTGAAGAAGTCTAGATATGCATTTTTGGATGAAATTATTAGATGTCATGATTTAGGTTTGATATTATTTAATTTTCATCCAGGTAGTTTTTTATATAAAATTACCGAAGAATCCTGTTTAAAAAGAATAGCTGATTCTATTAATTGGTCTTTAAATAAAACTAAAGATGTTACTCTTGTAATAGAAAATACAGCAGGTCAAGGCTCTAATATTGGTTATTGTTTTGAACATTTGGCAGCTATTATTAATGATATTGAAGATAAAACTAGAATTGGAGTATGTTTGGATACTTGTCATCTATTTTCTGCTGGTTATGATTTACGTACAAAAAATACATATGATAGCACTTTTAAAAATTTTGATAAAATAGTAGGTTTAAATTATTTAAGAGGAATTCATATTAACGATTCTAAAAATTGTTTAAATAGTCATATTGATCGCCATCATAGTTTAGGACAAGGGGAAATTGGTTATGAGGCCTTCGCTTGGATGATGAAAGATCATCGTTTTGACAATATTCCTATTATTTTAGAAACAATTAACTCTAATATCTGGTCAGAAGAAATTTCTTGGCTTAAATCCCAACAGTAATATTATTGGTTAATAATAGTAAAATACTATATTTATATCTATTTTTATCAGTAATATATTTATTTAAATATATAAGTACATTGCAATTGTAATATAATATCAGATTATATTATAAATACACAATAATGACATTTTATTTTTATTTATTATTAATATATTATATATTTATATTAACTTTATGAGAACTCATTATGTTTATCATTGATGGTAAAATAAGAAATAAAAAAGGGAAAAGTGCTAGTAGATGTCTGCGTTTAAAACATAAATTACCAGCTATTCTTTATGGGAAAAAAAAACATAATCTTGCTATTGAATTAGATCATGATAGTGTGTTTAATATGCAATTAAAACATAATTTTTACAAAAAAAATTGTTATTTAGTATTAGAGGGTATAAAATATTTAGTAAAAATTAAATCTATTCAAAGACATTCGTTTAAACCTAAATTGTTACATATTGATTTTTTATATGTTTAATATTTTGAATATAATGCATAGTTTTTAATACGTCGGCACGTAGCGTCTTTGATTATTATGCTATAATAAGGTATTAATCTTAATAGATTAATACTATTTTGTGCCGATGTTTAATTATAGTAAACTACTATTAATAAAATTAATATTACTATTTTATATACAATATAAAATTAATTTATTTTTTATGTTTATAAAAATATTATTCCTAAAGTTTTTTGAAAAACTTTCATTTCAGGATGAAATTGTATAGATATTATACTAATAATGCTTATTAATGTGCTAATCATAGTTAAATATTTCATTTTTTTTTCAGATAATGAAAATATTATATAACCATATTTTTTAAACTTCCACCATCTCCATGATATCCATAATGTAAACCAAATTAAAGATAAAATAGCTAAGATACACCATTTAAAATTATTATTTATTTGATCAAAAGGAGTATTTATTACTATTCCAGCCAGAACACCGGGTAAAAAATATATAGGAGGCCATAGTAAACATCCAATTATACTTGGTATAATAAACTTTTTTAATGGTAATTTTAACATTCCACAAACCATCGGTACTAAAGGTCTTGTTGGACCAATAAATCGTCCTATTAATATAGTAATGATATTATGTTTATATAAAGTATTCTTAATTTTTTTTAAGATGAATTGATGTTTTTTTAATAGAGATAAATTGTGCAACCAATTTTTGAAACGCCAGCCAATATAATAAGAAGTCCAGTCTCCAAGTGAACAGCCTATGATACCAGCTATCCAAGATGAATAGAAGTTTAAGGATCCATGTCCAATTAATGTTCCTAAACCAGCCATTAATACGATACCTGGTAGAAATAATCCTATAAGTGTTAAAGATTCTAAAAAAGATACAACAAATACTATAATATATAAATAAGAAAGAGATTTTGTAATGATATATGTTAACCAAGATTCCATGGGTTTTATTTCTTATAAATTAGTATTAATTATTTTAAATTTATTTTTATACGAATAAATATCTTTATTTTTTAAATAAATATGGTGTACTGAATATAAATTAATAAATGAATTACGTCGGAATTTATTATAAGCAATATTCAATAAAATATCTCCGAACTGTAACTTTTATTTAAGAATAACAGAAGTAATTATTATATGAAAATAAATAAATGATAATATATATTGTATATATTATCTATAATTATTCTTGATAGAATTAATATTCTATGTATATGATTTATAAAATAAATATTTTTACCAATATATGATATAAAGTATAATTATATTAATTAATATTAATTTTTTAAAAAAATTTTTAATAATATATTTATCAAATATAAAGTTGGACAGATTAGAATAATTATATAAAATAAATACTGAATATCGAATATGAATATATAAAAATAAAAACACTAAAATATGTAATCATATTACTTAATAGTAATAAATACGGTATTAATCATTGTGATAATATTTTTATAAATTAAGAAATAAATTTATTTTTCAAAAACATACATTTAGTGTATTTATTATAAATATAATTATAGTTATTATGTTAATAAATAGAATGAAGTATTTTAGAAGTCATAGACCTAATAAAAAATTAGGTCAACATTTTCTTATAGAAAAAGATATTATTAATCAAATAGTTAAGCATATTAACCCGAAATTGCAAGATAATATTGTAGAAATAGGACCAGGTTTAGCTGCATTAACACAACCAATGTGTGAATTCTTAGAAGAATTATATGTAATTGAACTGGATACTGATTTAGTTAACTATTTGTTAGAAACTTCATTTGCAAAGAAATTAAAAATATTTGCAAGTAATGCTATTAATTTTAATTTTTTAGATATTTTCAATAAAAAAAATAAAAATATACGTATTTTTGGTAATTTACCATATAATATTTCTATTCAATTAATTTTATATCTTTTTAAATCTTGTAGTATTATTGAAGATATGCATTTTATGTTTCAAAAAGAAGTGGCCTATCGTTTATCCGCTTCGCCTGGAAATAAATGTTATGGTCGTTTAAGTGTAATAACTCAGTATTATTGTGATGTAATACCATTATTAACTGTATTTCCAAATTCTTTTTTACCTACTCCAAAGATAGATTCAGTTTTTGTTAGATTAATTCCTCATGTAACATTTCCTGTATTCATTAATGATATTAAGGTTTTAGAAAAAATAACAAATGAAGCATTTGGGCAAAGAAGAAAAATATTACGTCATAGTTTATCTAAATTTTTTAATGTTGAAACATTAATAAAATTAGGAGTTAATCCTACGTTAAGAGCAGAAAATGTAACGGTATCACAGTATTTAAAGTTAGCTTACTATTTAATAATGAAGTAATATCATTTAAATTAAATTTAATTTAAATGATATTAAAAACAATAAAAAAATAATTTTGGATTTTTAAATGAGTACATATCTTGTAGGTGATATACACGGTTGTTTTAATCAATTAAAGTTATTATTACGTCAAGTATCATTTAATGTAGACAAGGATACACTTTGGTGTACAGGTGATTTGGTATGTCGAGGTGCTAACTCATTAGATGTATTGTGTTTTTTATATTCTCTCGGAGACAGAGTTAAAATAGTACTAGGTAATCATGATTTATATTTATTATCGGTATATTATGGGATTAATAATAATAAAAAAGAAGATTTTGTTACTGATGTTTTAAAATATAAAGATGTTAAAGTATTGATGTCTTGGTTGCGTAAGCAACCTTTGTTGCAGATAGATGAAGAAAAAAAAATTATTATGTCTCATGCTGGAATTTATCCTAAATGGAATTTAGACACCTTAATAAGGTGTGCTAGAGAAATAGAATCAATATTGTCCAGTGAAGACTATCTGATTTTTTTACATTTATTGTATGAAAATAATTTAAATAATTGTACTACGAATCTTACAGGATTTAATCGTTTACGTTTTATTGTTAATGTGTTTACGCGTATGCGTTATTTATATCCAAATGGTGATTTAAATATGGTTTGCAAAGAATCTCCGTCAAAGTTTACGTTGCCACTACAACCTTGGTTTTCTGTTGGTAACAATATACATAAAAAATATACTATTTTTTTTGGACACTGGTCATCTCTATTAGATGATAATTTGCCATATAATATTTATGCATTAGATACAGGATGTTGTTGGGGAAAAAAATTAAGTATGATATATTTAGAAGATAAAATTTATTTTTCTCAAGATTGCTTAGTAAATAAGTAATATATTATTTTTTATTTTTTCTTTTTAATATTTGGAATTGATAATCACAATTAGTAATTTTATCAGCATAATGATATTCATTTAATACAGTATTCCATTTTATTTTTTTATAATTTGGAAAATAAGTATCTCCCGTAACATGAATATTAATATGAGTTAAATATAATTTATCGATTTTATATAATATTTGTGCATAAATACTACCTCCTCCAATGATCATGATTTCTTTTTTATATTGCGCTAATTTTATAGCTTGATCAATAGAATTAGCCGAGATTACTCCATCTTTTTTAATTTTTTTTTTACTTACTACAATATTCTCTCTCATAGGTAATATTTTTCCGATTGATTCCCATGTTACTCGTCCCATGATAACACTTTTATATAGCGTATGTTTTTTAAACCATGCAAGGTCTTTAGGAACGTTCCATGGTAGTTTATTCATATTACCAATAACTTGGTTGTTAGATATAGCAGCAATTATACTAATCATAATATTTATCTATTATATAATAAAAAAATTATATTTTTTTATGGATTTCTTGTAAGGATAATATATCCTTTATAGGATTTTTAGATATTGCCATCACAGTAGCGAAAGCTCCATTTAACGTAGTATCATAGTGGACTTTATATTGTAGAGCACTTTGGCAAATTAATTCGTTTTGATTAATAGATTGATAAGATTCAGTTGTATTAACTATGTAAACGTATTCTCTATTTTTTAATCGATCTCGTATATCTGGACGACCTTCGTGTATTTTGTTAACTAATCTAGAATAAATACCAGCTTTTCTTAAAGCTATATTTGTTTTTAAGGTAGTGTCTAATTTAAAACCTATTTTTTTTAGTTTTATTGCTAAGTTTATAACGTTTTTTTGATCTTTAGTTTTGACGGAAATTAGAACTCTTCCTAATTTTTTCATATCAATGTGAGCTCCTAGCATGGCTTTAGAAAATGCTTCTGAAAAATTTTTACCTATCCCCATCACCTCTCCTGTAGATCTCATTTCTGGACCAAGTATTGGACTAACTCCTGGAAATTTATTAAATGGTAGCACCACTTCTTTTACAGAATAATGATCAGGAATAATTTCTTTTATATATCCTTGTTCCATTAAGGTTTTTCCACACATAACTCGTGCGGCAATTTTTGCTAATGATATTCCTATTGCTTTGGATACAAATGGAACACTTCTAGATGCTCTTGGATTCACTTCTATAATATATATTTCTTTATTTTTAACAGCAAATTGTACGTTCATTAAACCTTTTACTGATAATGCAATAGCGAGCTTTTTTACTTGTTTTCTAATAGAATCTTGTATTTTCATATCTAATGTATAAGTAGGTAAAGAGCAAGCTGAGTCTCCTGAATGTACTCCTGCTTGTTCTATATGTTCCATAATACCACCTATTAATACATTTTTCCCATCACAAATAGCATCGACATCTATTTCTATGGCATTTTCTAAATAATGATCAAGAAACATTTTAGTATTATTTTTTAATTTATTATTAAAATATTTCTCAAGATTTTCAATATTATAAAAAATTTCCATTTCTCTTCCACCTAAAACATAAGATGGTCTAACCATAATGGGAAATCCGATTTCTTTAGATTTTCTTTTTGCTTCTTTTAAAGTGGTAACTATTGTATTTAATGGTTGTTTTAAGTTTAACATTGATACAATTTTTTGAAAACGGTTTCGATCTTCTGCTTGATCAATAGAATCTGGAGTGGTGCCGATAATTGGAACTCCTTCTTCTAAAAATGAATTAGCTAGTTTTAATGGTGTTTGGCCTCCAAACTGTATAATTACACCATAAGGTTTTTCTATTTTTACTATTTCTAAGATATTTTCAAGAGTTAGAGGTTCAAAATATAAACGATCAGAAACATCGAAGTCAGTAGATACTGTTTCTGGATTACAATTGATCATAATTGTTTCAAAACCATCTTCTCGTAAAGCTAATGCAGCGTGTACGCAACAATAATCAAACTCAATACCTTGGCCTATTCGATTAGGGCCACCACCTAGAATTATTACTTTTTTATTTTTTTTATTTGGATTAGATTCACATTCTTCTTCCCAGGTAGAATATAAGTATGCAGTTTCGGTGGAAAATTCAGCAGCACAAGAATCTATTCGTTTATATACTGGATGTAGATTTAGTTGGTAACGAATTTGTCTTATCTCTTTTTCATATATTTTAAGCAAATTTGCTATACGTGCGTCAGAAAATCCTTTTTGTTTTAATAATTTAAGAAAAAAATAATTTAATCCTTTTATGCCTTTTTTTTCTATTTTTTTTTCTAAATATACCAGTTCTTGAATTTGTATTAGAAACCATTTATCAATTGATGTTAAATTATATACATATTCTATAGACATACCCATTCTAAAAGCATCAGCAATATACCAGATACGTTCGGAACCTGCTTCTTTTAGTTCATATTTAATTTTAGAGGATGATAGTTTATTTTTTTTGTTGAATTTAGATTCCAATCCATGATATCCGATTTCTAATCCTCTAATAGCTTTTTGTATCGATTCTTGAAAAGTACGACCAATTGCCATTACTTCACCAACAGATTTCATTTGAGTTGTCAGTCTATCATTGCATCCTGAAAATTTTTCAAAATTAAATCGAGGAATTTTAGTTACTATATAATCTATAGCTGGTTCAAATGAAGCGGTTATATTCATTCCTGTAATATCGTTTTTTAACTCATCAAGAGTATATCCAATTGATAACTTAGCAGCAATTTTAGCTATTGGAAATCCAGTTGCTTTAGAAGCTAATGCTGATGATCTCGATACTCTTGGATTCATTTCAATAACAACCATTTTTCCATTTTTAGGATGAATAGCAAATTGAACGTTAGATCCTCCTGTTTCTACACCAATTTCTCGTAAAATATCTATAGATGCATTTCTCATGATTTGATATTCTTTATCCGTTAGTGTTTGTGCTGGAGCAACAGTAATAGAATCTCCAGTATGTATACCCATTGGATCGAAATTTTCAATTGAACAAACTATAATACAATTATTATTTTTATCTCTGATAACTTCCATTTCATATTCCTTCCATCCGATAAGGGATTCATCAATCAAAAGTTCTTGAATAGGTGACAATTTAAAACCTGTTTCACATATTTCTTTAAATTCCTCATGGTTATATGCAATACCTCCGCCACTACCGCCCATTGTAAAAGAAGGACGAATAATACATGGAAATCCTATTTTTTTAGAAATATTGATAGCTTCTTCCGTATTATGTGCTATCCCTGATTTAGGAGTTTCTAAATTAAGTTTTTTTATTGATTTTTCAAATAACGAACGATTTTCTGCTTTCTTAATTGCATTAATAGTTGCTCCTATAATTTTAACGTTAAATTTTGATAAAATTCCTTTTTCTTCTAATTCCAAGGTGCAATTTAAAGCAGTTTGTCCACCCATAGTAGGTAATAATGCATCTGGTTTTTCTCTTTTTATAATTTTTTCAACGATTTTCCAGTTAATCGGTTCAATGTACGTGGCATCAGCCATATCTGGATCAGTCATAATTGTAGCTGGGTTAGAATTAACTAAAATGATTCTTAATCCTTCTTCTTTAAGTGCTTTACAAGCTTGTACACCTGAATAATCAAATTCGCATGCTTGTCCAATTACAATTGGTCCAGCTCCTAAAATTAAGATAGATTTTATATCTTTTTGTTTTGGCATTGTAATTATTTTCCTAAATATTAATATTATTCATATTATTTTTTATTAACATCATGAAATGATTAAATAAAGGCATGGCGTCCTGAGGACCAGGACTGGCCTCTGGGTGTCCTTGAAATCCAAATGCTGCTTTATCTTTTAGATGAATCCCTTGTAGTGAATTGTCAAAAAGAGATTTATGTGTAATTTCTATATTTCTTGGTATATTATCAGGATCGACAGTAAAATTATGATTTTGAGTAGTAATCATTACCTTATTTTTTAAAATATCTTTTACTGGATGATTAGAACCATGATGCCCAAATTTCATTTTTATAATTTTAGCACCATTAGCTAATGCTAATAATTGATATCCTAAACAAATTCCAAAAATAGGTATATTTTTTTTTAAAAATATTTTTATTGCAGTAATGGCATAAATACATGCTCTAGGATCTCCTGGTCCATTTGATAAAAAAATACCATCGGGAGATAGTTTTAGCACCTCTTCTGCAGGAGTTTGTGCTGGAACAATGGTTAATTTACATCCTTTACTTGATAATATAGATAATATATTTTTTTTTACACCATAATCATACACTATAACATGACAAAATTTTTTTTCTTGTTTGATAGATTTATCATGATTCCATTTATAAGTAAAATTAGTAGATACTTTTTTAGCTAAATCCATTCCTTCAAGACTTAAAAATTTTTTATTTTTTTCAATAGCTGTAGAGAGATCAATTGTGTCTTCAGTAAAAATACATCCATGTTGAGAGCCATTTTGACGTAATATTCGTGTTAATTTTCTTGTATCAATATTAGCAATAGAAATAACTTTATTTTTTTTAAGATAATTTTGGAGATTACATGAAGATCGATAATTACTAGATATTAAAGAAATGTCTTTAATGATCAATCCTCTTATATGAATTTTATTAGATTCCACATCAACGATGTTAGTACCAACATTACCAATATGAGGATGTGTAAAGGTAATTATTTGATGTGAATAAGAAGGATCTGTTAGGATTTCTTGATAACCAGTCATAGATGTATTAAATACAATTTCACCAATAGTGAAACCTGATATACCTATTGATTGACCATAAAAAATTGTTCCATCTTGTAAAATTAATGTTGCCGATTTATGCAAATTATTCTCCTTTTTTATATTTTAAGTTGAAGATGAATTAAACATTTAGTACATCTTGCATGGTAAAAAATCCTATTTTTTTTGTATATAGCCACGTAGCTGCTTGAATAGCTCCCTGTGCAAAAGGAATTCTGCTGCTTGCTTTATGGCTAATTTCTAGACGTTCTCCTATATTAGCAAATATAATAGTATGTTCTCCAACAATATCACCTGCTCTAATCATAGAAAATCCAATTTTTTGTTTTTCTCGAGAACCAATTAATCCTTTTTTTCTATATAAAGAATAGCGGTCTAGATTCCATTTCATTTTTTTTGCTATTGTTTCTCCTATGGTTAAAGCAGTTCCTGAGGGGGCATCTATTTTATTTTTATGATGTGATTCGATAATTTCAATATCGGTATCATGATTTATAGCTTGTACTGTTATTTCTAACATTTTTAAAATAATATTAATTCCTATACTAAAATTTGAACTTAATACAATACCGATATTTTTACTAACAGATTGAATTTTGTTCTGTTCTATTTTAGAAAATCCAGTAGTTCCGATAACCATATTTTTTTTATATTTTTCGCATATACCTAAGTTTTTTATGGTATTTTCAGGAGTACTAAAATCGATAAGAACATCAAAATTATTAATTTCTTTTTCTAAATAATGACTAGTATTTAAACCTATTTTACCGATATTTAATATTTCTCCTATATCATCTTGAATGTATGTATTTTCCTTATTTACTAAGACAGAGTTTAAAACAATTGTTTTTTTTTTAATGATTTCTTTTATTAACGTTTTTCCCATTCTTCCTAAAGCACCAGAAATACCTAATCTTATTAGTTTATTTTTCATTTTTGATTCCCTTTTGGTATTGTATAAATAATGAAAATTTAATAATTATATTCAATGCAATATTATATATAAAAATGTGATGCATCGTTATTAATATGATAAATATATACACTATTAACTTTTTTATAATATGATCAATTGAAAATTTATATTTTTGTTAATTACTTTTCTCTTTTTAATTTTTTGATACTAAATTATTATTGTACTTATGAGTTTATTGAGTTCTATTACCAAATTGTAAAAATTTTTATCATACTTTGATTTAATTTTTTTATTTTTATTTAATTTAATATTATTTTTTTACATTGATAATGTTTATAATTTTTTTAATAAAATTTAGGTGTGGTTGTTGTATGATGCACCAAGATATTTTTTTACCATAAAAAATTTTTTATTATTAAAGATTATTTTGTATTGTTTTTTATCTTTAATATACGCATGATGTCCTAAATTTTTATCTTTTCTGATATTATTTTTACTTTGATAGTTTTTATCTCATTAAATAAGATTGATTCTTTAATGATTTATTAAATTTTTAAATATATCATTTGACTGATTAACGGATTTTATTAAATATAGTTAAACGTCTTTTAATACTTTTTTAATCATTTTTTCATATTTTATGAAAATAAAATATGAAAAAGATCAGTAGATATGCTAGAAAGTTTTTGTAATAAAATTGTTTTTACTAACGTAAATGATTAATGACGTATTGATTATGTATTATTTTATATTTGACATCAACCAATATGCCCAACATTTTTAATAGATTAGTGATAATATTATTTACTGTTTTTTGGTTTTTTAAAAATAACTATTTAGTAAATATTTATATATAATTTGTATTGATTAATTTTTTATAAAAATTATTTAAAATAATTACATTTAATTAATAATACACTTCCAATAAAAATACTAATATCTGCAATATTGCAGGTAGCAAAATGCCAATTAAAAATATGTAAATCAATAAAATCTACTATAAAACCATGAGTAATGCGATCTAATAAATTACTTATTGCTCCACTAATAATAAAAATATAAGATAAATAATTATTTTTATAATATCTTATAGAAGAATATATTATATTAAAAATCACTGTAATCATTATTACATTAGAAATAATTAAAAACCAATATTGCCATGTTTTTCTGTCAGAAAATATACCGAATACACTTCCATAATTATTAATATAAAAAAAATTAAATATAGGTAATATAATTTTGAATTCATGTAATGAAAAATTATTTATAATAAATTGTTTGCTACTAAAATCACTGATTGAAATTATTAAAAATAAAAGAATATAATAATTTTTTTTTAAAAAAATAATTATTTTATTATATAAATTCACGTTTTTCACCAGAATTAGATGTATTTTTAATACATCTACTACATATATTGGAATATAAATGATTATATTCAAGATGATTGACATAATGCCAGCAACGTAGGCATTTTTTCCCTTTATGTTTATTACAATCAATTTTAATATTTTTAATAATTTTACTTTTTATAGCACTAGATGGTGCCGATATATAATCTTTTACCTGACAATCAGAAGTGATGAAAAAAAATTTTAGTTCTGTACCAAGTAATTTTAATTTTTTCTTCGTATCGGTATCTACGTATAGTATTATTGATGCTTCTAAAGAAGTACCAATTTTTTTATTCAATCTTGCTTGTTCTAATACATGATTGACTTCATTTCTAATTATTATTAATGTATTCCAATCTTCATTATTTAATAATTGATTATCTTCTAAACTAAATAAATCAATGAACCATTCTTCGGCAAATAGGCATTTATTATATTGGTCTGGTAAATATGTCCATATTTCATCAGCAGTAAATGATAGGATAGGAGAAATCCATCTTACTAAAGCTTGCAATATTAAATACATTGCTGTTTGGCAACTTTTTCTAGGATAACTTTTATATTTTGTTGTGTATAAGCGATCTTTAATAATATCCAGATAGAAAGCGCTCATTTCTATAGAACAGAAATGAATGAGGAGTTTTATAACTTCATGAAATTTATACTTATCGTATAAGTATTTAATTTTTTTTTGAGTTTCTAACGTTTTTGAGATAGCCCATCGATCCAAATAAATCATATTTTCAAAGTTAATAGAGTCTTTTTTTGGATCAAATTGATTTAAATTTGCAAGAAAAAATCTGATAGTATTTCTAATTCTTCTATAGTAATCAGACGATTGTTTTAATATCTCATACGAGATAAACATATCTTTAGAATAATCAGTAGAAGCAACCCATAAACGTAAAATATCTGCACCTAAATTTTCAATAATACTAATTGGACTAATAGTATTTCCTATAGATTTAGACATTTTTCTTTTATTTTCATCTACTGTAAATCCATGGGTAATAATTTCATGATAAGGGGTTTGCTCTGAAATTGCCATAGAGACAATTAGAGAAGACATAAACCAACCGCGATATTGGTCTGAACCTTCCAAATATAAATTAGCTTGATCGTTTATGAGATTAATATCTTGATATATTTTTGATATTTGAATAGATCCAGATTCAAACCATACATCGAGCACATCAAGTATTTTTTCATATTGATTTGCATCATTTGTTTTTATTAAATCTTTTAGTTCCAGGTCCCACCATATTTGAATACCTTCCAGTGATACTCTTTGTGCTATTTTTTCAATTAAAAAAATGGTTTTTGGATGAAGACATCGGGTTTCTTTATGTACAAAAAGTGTAATAGGAATGCCCCATGTTCTTTGTCTGGATATACACCAGTCGGGACGATTAGATATCATTGATTCCATTCTTTCTTTTCCCCAAGTGGGTATCCAGTTAATATATTGTACTTCTTTTTTAGTTTTTTCCCTTAAATTCATGTGATCTATATCAAGAAACCATTGCGGAGTGGCTTTAGAAATAATAGGTGTTTTATGGCGCCAACAATATGGATAACTATGTGTAATATTAGACTTATGTAATAATATTTTATTTTTTTCTAAAATATCTATAATTATATTATTAGATTCAAATATATTTAAATTATTTAATGCTGGATGTATATCTCTTTTAAAGTATCCTTTAGAATCAATAATATTAGTTAATTTTATTCCGTATTTTTTAGAAACTTCGTAATCTTCTTGACCGTAATCAGGAGCAGTATGTATAGCACCTGTTCCCATATCTTTTGTCACGTGTGTAGCTAGTATAATAGGTATATTAAAATTTAAAAATGGATGAGAAAATTCTAAATTTTCTAATTTTTTTCCTATTGTAGTCCCAATAATTTTCCACTTCAAGATCCCTATTTTTTTTAGTGTTGCTTCAACTAAATGTTTTGCTATAATAATAGTGTTATTTTCTATTTTTATTAGTTGATACTCAAAATTTGGATGTAATGTAATCGCACGGCAAGCAGGAAGACTCCAAGGTGTGGTGGTCCAAATTAGTATATTAGATTGTTTTAATTTAATCTTAGTAAGATTAAATATTTCTTTAATAAAATCAATATTTTTTGTTTTTAGCATAAAAATAATAGAATCTGATATTTTCTCATAATATTCTACTTCTGCTTCAGCTAGAGAAGAAGAACAATCAAGACACCAATGTACTGGACGAAAATCTTTATATATGTATCCTTTTTTGATAATTTTAGATAGCGAAAGAATAACATTAGCTTCGTTTTTAAAATCCATAGTTAAGTAAGAATTGTCCCAATCTCCTAATATTCCTAAACGTATAAAGTCTTTTTTTTGTTTTTTTACTTGTTTTTCTGCATATTTCCTGCAATAGGATCTAAATTCTTTAAAAGATACGTCCTTACCTGGTTTTCCAATAATATTCTCAACTTTATGTTCGATGGGTAGTCCATGACAATCCCATGTTGGTGTGTAAGGAGCATCAAATCCTGATAGATTTTTTGATTTTATAATGATATCTTTTAAAATTTTGTTAACAGCATGTCCAAGATGAATATTGCCATTTGCATACGGTGGACCATCATGCAATAAAAATTTCTTCTTCCCTTTTTTAGCAATTCTTATAATTTTATATAAATTATTATTTTTCCATTTTTTTATTATTTCTGGTTCTTTTTGAGATAGATTTCCTTTCATAGAAAATTTTGTTATTGGTAAATTTAAGGTAAATTTATAATTTTTCATATACATTCTCATATATCAATATCAGTTGTAATTATTTATTATAGTAATTAAGAGTTATTGGAATCTTTTTACAAAAATTTTTAATACTTATTTAAAAAAATAATTTTTTATTATTAATTTTTATATGATATCACTTCTATTTTCTTTTATATAAATTAATTTTTATATCGAATAAATGAATTTTAAGTTATTAGTGGGATTAAAAAAAATAAATTTAATACTAATATTAATAATTCTAAAATTTTTTAACAATGTATATGTTCTGATTATATATATTTTTTATAGGTGTTACTTTATTTGATAAAGTTTCTATTAGTAATAGAAAGAAATTAATTATTTTCTTTTTTTAGTGAATATATTATGATGTCTGGAATATTAAAATAACATCTGAGCTAATTATGGATTGAGTAAATTAAAAATCTTGATTTAATTTAGTATGATTTATAGCCGTACTACTGATTTTATTACTAAATAATTTCGGAATTAATAATGTGAAATTATATATTTTTTTTATAAATAAAATAAGAGAACTATTGACGAAAAATCTTATAGTATCAACATTACTAACAGTTAAAATATCATTATTAGATTAATTTTTAATCTTTTTTTATTCAATAACTTTATTGTGAGATGCTAATTTTAAAATACACTTACGTTTTATTTTTATAAATTTTATATAAAAAGTAGTCATATATGTAAAGATTTTATTTTTTATTTTTTTATTTTTTTTTATTGAAAAATAATTGAACTTAATTTCATTTAACATATAAATCATCATTTAAATATTTAGGAGAAAATTCTTGGCTAATATCAAATCAGCTAAAAAAGATTCTAAAAAATCTTTTAAAAGTCGTTTACATAATGTTAGTAGACGCTCAATGATTCGAAATTTTATAAAAAAAGCATATACAGCAATTTATGAAAATAATGCAGAATTAGCAAAAAGTATTTTTTCTAGACTTGTACCTATTTTAGATCGATATGCTACTAAAGGTTTAGTCCACAAAAATAAAGCAGCCAGACATAAATCTAATTTAGCATTAAAAATTAATAAATTAATTTAAGTTAAAAAAATAATTTTATGGGTTTTATTTTGAAATGTATTTCACAGTATTGCTTCCATTTAAACATGGAAAGCAATACTTTTAAGTATTTAGTATCCTCTTAATTCATCAAAAAATCTTTTTACACCATCAAAAAATCTTTTTGATTTAGGACTATTACGTTCTCCTTTGAAACCTCCAAAACTTTCTCCTAACTCATGTAATAAATATCTTTGTTTCTCATTTAAATTGACAGGAGTTTCTACAACAACACGACAAAGCAAGTCTCCTTGGGTACCACTTCGGACTGATTTGACCCCTCTTCCTCGAATGCGAAATAATTTTCCTGATTGTGTTTCGGTTGGTATCTTTAGTTTAACTCTTCCATCTAACGTTGGAACTTCAATTTCTCCACCTAATGCTGCCATAGAAAAGTTAATGGGAACTTCACAATATAAGTTATTTTCTTCTCTTTCAAAAATAGGATGTTTTTTTACTTTAATTTGAACATATAGATCTCCTGATTTTGCTCCATTAGCACCAGCTTCACCTTCATTGTTTAAACGAATTTGATCATTGGTATCTATTCCTGAAGGGATTTTTACTGATAATATCTTCGATTTTTCAATTCGACCTGCACCTCGACATATATTACAGGGGCTTTTTATAACAGAACCACTACCTTGGCACGTAGAACAATTTTGTTGAACAGTAAAAAATCCTTTTCTAATATGTATTTGTCCTTTACCACGACAAGAAGGACAATTTTGTGATAAGGAGCCTGATTTAGAACCGCTACCATGACACATTTTACATTTTTGTAAACTGGGAATTGTAATTTCTTTAGTGATTCCGCGTACTGCTTCTTCTAACGTTAATTCCATATTATATCTTAAATCTGATCCCTGTCTCGCTCTTTGTTGTCTACCATTACCAAAGATATCGCCAAATACATCACCAAAAATATCTCCAAAATCTGCTGTAGTGCTAAAACTATGACTAAAAGAGCTATTAGTACTTCCTTGCTCAAAAGCAGAATGTCCGTATTGATCATAAGCAGTTCTTTTTTTTGGATCAGTTAGTATTTCATATGCTTCTTTTATTTCTTTAAATTTTTTTTCAGCATTTTTATCTCCTTGGTTTCGATCAGGATGATATTTCATTGCTAGTCGTTTGTATGCTTTTTTGATATCGCGTTCTTCAGATGAATTATTTACTCCCAAAACTTGATAGTAATCTTTTTTTGCCATGCTTTATTTCCCTGCTTGTAATACACATGCACGGGCGTAGGTTTTTCCTATGCCCGTGCTAGTTTATGATTGAATTTATATTCTGTGGTTAAATAATAGAAGACACTATTTTTTAGGATCTTTTATTTCTTCAAATTCTGCATCTACAACATTTTCTGTGTTTTTATTTGAAGAATTATGATGAGTATTAGGTTGATTTGTTTGTGGTTTTTGTTGGTGTTTTTCCATAAATTTTGCAGAGATTTCTAAAACCTTTTGTATTTTACTTTCTATATCTGATTTATCTTCTTTTTGTAATGCTTGATTTAGTTGGTCTAATGATTTTTTAATTTCTGTTTTACTGGTTTCATCAAGTTTATCTTGGTGTTCCGATAGTTGTTTTTTTACACTATGTGAGATTTGATCGCCTTGATTTCTTATTTGGATTAATTCTTCAAATTTTCGATCTGTTTCTGTGTTTGCTTCTGCATCAGAAATCATTTTCTTTATTTCTGCTTCATTTAGTCCAGAAGAAGCTTTAATAGCTATTTTTTGTTCTTTTCCTGTGTGTTTGTCTTTAGCTGATACATGTAAAATTCCATCTGCATCTATATCAAAAGTCACCTCAATTTGAGGCATTCCCCTGGGGGCTGATTGTATTCCATCTAAATTAAATTGTCCCAATGATTTATTATCTTTTGCTCTTTTTCTTTCTCCTTGTAGAACATGAATAGTAACTGCAGATTGATTATCTTCTGCTGTAGAAAATACTTGGCTATGTTTTGTTGGTACTGTTGTATTTTTACTAATTAGAGAAGTCATTACGCCACCCATGGTTTCGATACCTAGGGATAATGGAGTAACATCTAATAATAATACATCTTTTACATTTCCAGATAGCACACCACCTTGTACAGCTGCGCCAACAGCTACTGCTTCATCAGGATTAACATCTTTTCTAGGCTCTTTACCAAAAAAATTAGCAACTTTATTTTGCACCATAGGCATTCTGGTTTGACCACCTACTAAGATCACATCATTGATATCTGATACAGATAATTTAGCATCTTTTAGTGCTACTTTTAATGGTTCAATAGAACGTGCAACTAAATCTTCAACCAAAGATTCTAGTTTGGAACGGGTAACTTTAATATTTAAATGTTTTGGTCCAAGTGAATCTGCTGTAATATACGGTAAATTTACATCGGTTTGTTGTGCTGAAGATAATTCTATTTTTGCTTTTTCTGCAGCTTCTTTTAAACGTTGCATAGCTAAAGGATCATTTCTAAGATCAATAGTCTGTTCTTTTTTAAATTCTCTCACTAAATAATTGATTAATCGACTATCAAAATCTTCTCCCCCAAGATGGGTATCACCGTTAGTAGCTAAGACTTCAAATGTTTTTTCTTTTTCCACTTCATCTATTTCGATGATAGAAATGTCAAAAGTTCCTCCTCCTAAATCATAAACGGCAATGGTACTATTTCCTTTACTTTTATCTAAACCATAAGCCAATGCAGCGGCTGTAGGTTCATTAATTATTCTTTTTACTTCTAGACCTGCAATTCTACCAGCATCTTTTGTTGCTTGTCTTTGGGCATCATTAAAATAAGCAGGTACTGTAATTACAGCTTCTGTAATACTTTCTCCTAAATAATCTTCTGCAGTTTTTTTCATTTTTTTTAATACTTCTGCAGATATTTGAGGTGGTGCCATTTTTTTGTTTTTTATATCTAGCCATGCGTCGCCATTTTCTGATGTAACAATTTTGTATGGCATAATTTTAATATCACGCTGTACTTCTTCATCCTTAAATTTTCTACCAATTAAACGTTTTATTGCAAATAACGTATTTTTTGGATTAGTTATAGCCTGACGTTTAGCTGGTTTTCCTACTAAAATTTCTCCATCTTGCGTATATGCTATAATTGAAGGAGTGGTACGATCACCTTCTGAATTTTCTAAAACTCTTGCTTTTTTGCCATCCATGATAGCAACACAAGAATTAGTTGTACCTAAATCAATACCAATAATTTTACCCATTAATAACTCCTACTTAAATATTTTGATAAATTAGGTTATTCAACTTTTAGTAGCCATTGTGTCTTCATATCAGATAAAAAGGTTTTTAATAATTTAAAATTATATTCGTGAATATTAGTTAGTATGGGGGTCACTTTCTCTATCATCAAGGTTTTTATAAAAAAATAATTCTTACTATTATGTTTTTATAATACTATTTTATGCGAAAAACATGTGGAAATTATCTTAATATTGAGAATAACGTAATAAGATTTATGATCGATTTTATTTTTATTAACCTTTAATTCAGAGAATTAATTATATATTATATATAATTCTCTTTTTTAAAATTTATTACAAATAATCTATAAATATTTAAATTCATTTAGTATCATATGTATATTTTGATAATTTTTATATTAACATAGAGGTAATAGATGTATATTGTATTACATACAATTTATTTTAATTAAAAATTATTTAATTTTAAAAATTTTCTTTGAGATAAAATAATGTTAGAAAATACAAATTTTATTGCTCAATATTGGGCTTTTTATTCCTTTATTATCGGCGGATTTAGTATTTGTTTTTTTATGCTATCCTTAAGCTGGTTATGTGGAGGTAAATCATTTTCTAGGAATAAGCATGTTCCTTTTGAATCTGGTATTAATTCTTTAGGAGACTGTCGTCTTCCTTTTACTGTTAAATTTTATCTCATAGCAATGCTTTTTGTTATTTTCGATGTAGAAGCGTTGTACTTATATGTCTGGACTATCAACATATATAAAATAGGATGGATTGGATTTTTAGAAGTTATGATTTTTATATTTTCTCTATTACTAGGATTATTTTATTTAGTAAAAGGAAATTTATTTCATTGGTCTGTGAATCATAATTCAGAAAATGATGTATGATAAATAACTAAATAAAAATTAAAATATAGGATTAAAATGGATTATACTTTAACTCGGATAAACACTAATCGTAAAAACAAAAAATATCCTGAACAGGATCAAGAAACAGTATCTGATCCTTTTGAAGCACAGATCAGTAAGAATATATATATGGGAACTTTAAATAAAGTTCTACATAATATAGTTAATTGGGGTAGAAAAAATTCATTATGGCCTTATAATTTTGGTTTATCTTGTTGTTATGTAGAAATGGTAAGTGCTTTTACATCTGTTCATGATGTAGCTCGTTTTGGTTCTGAAGTATTGAGAGCATCTCCAAGACAAGCTGATTTTATGGTCATTGCAGGAACTCCTTTTATTAAAATGGCACCAGTTATTCAGAGATTATATGATCAAATGTTAGAACCTAAATGGGTAATTTCTATGGGATCCTGTGCTAATTCAGGGGGTATGTATGATGTTTATTCTGTTGTGCAAGGTGTAGATAAGTTTTTACCTGTAGATGTTTACATTCCCGGATGTCCACCTCGACCTGAAGCATACATACAAGGATTAATGTTATTACAGGAATCAATAAGTAAAGAATATCGTCCATTATCATGGATCGTAGGAGATCAAGGTATATATCGAGCTAATATGAAATCAGAAAAAGAAAAGAAAAGAAAAAAAAGAATTTCTGTAAAAAATATTTTTGTGTCTGAAAAAAATTAATTCTTATAGTAAAGTTGATTGTCAACCAATCTTTTATCCGAATAATCTCTCAATATTCATATATTATTACAGTCTTTATTTTTTCAAAATATCATTGAATAAGAAAGATAATATTGAATAGTGAAGTAATATATTCATTATATAGAAGCAAGTATGAGTGAAATTATATATAAAAAATGTAAAACTGAAAATTATTTTAATAATTCTATAATTCAAGAGTTAAAAAATAATTTTGGTGAACATTCCTTTGTGGTTCAAGCTACTAAAATAGATTTTCCTGTTATATGGGTTGATCGAAATTCAATAATAGAAATAGTAAAATTTTTGCAACAGGTATCTAAAGCGTATAATTTTCTTTTTGATTTACATGGCGTAGATGAACGTCTTCGGTTAAATAAAAAAAATTTACCTAATGCTGACTTTTCAGTTTTTTACCATTTGATTTCTATAGAAAGGAATAATGATATTATTTTAAAAGTTCCATTATTAATTCATGATTTAAATGTATCAACCATTACTACCTTATTTCTCAACGCAAATTGGTACGAGAGAGAAACATGGGAAATGTTTGGTATTATATTTAAGAATCATCCTAATTTAACGCGTATCATTATGCCTAGATCTTGGAAAGGTTATCCATTAAGAAAAGATTATTCAGCAAGGGCGACAGAATTTGATCCATTTTTTTTAACACGCCAAAAAGAAGACTTAGCAATGGAGGATTTAAATTTTAATCCAGAAGAATGGGGAATGAAAGGACAAGATAAGAATATTGATTATATGTTTTTAAATTTAGGTCCGAATCATCCCTCTGCTCATGGTGCATTTAGAATTATTTTGCAATTAGATGGTGAAGAAATTATAGATTGCATGCCAGATATAGGCTATCACCATCGAGGTGCAGAAAAAATAGCAGAGCGTCAGTCATGGCATAGTTATATTCCATATACAGATCGTATTGAGTACCTTGGTGGTTGTGTTAATGAAATGCCATATGTTTTAGCTGTAGAAAAGTTAGCGGGCATTAAAGTTTCAAATAGAGTGGAAGTAATTCGTGTAATGTTATCTGAATTATTTCGTATTAACAGTCATTTATTATATATTTCTACGTTTATTCAGGATGTTGGTTCTATGACTCCTGTTTTTCTTGCTTTTACTGATCGTCAAAAGATTTATGATTTGATCGAGTCTATCACTGGTGCAAGAATGCATCCTGCATGGTTTAGAATTGGTGGAGTAGCAAGTGATTTACCTGTAGGGTGGGACAAATTATTAAGAGATTTTTTAAATTGGATGCCAAAACGTCTTAATATTTATATATGCTCAGCATTAAAAAATAAAATTTTAATTAGTAGATCTAAAGGAATTGCTGCTTATGGAAAAAAAGAAGCTTTAGCTTGGGGTATTACAGGTGCTGGATTAAGAGCAACTGGTATAAATTTTGATATAAGAAAAAATAGACCCTATTCGGGTTATGAAAATTTTCAGTTTTATGTTCCTATTGGAGATGGAATAAGTGATTGTTATTCTCGTGTGATGTTAAAAGTAGAAGAAATTAAACAAAGTTTATCTATTTTAGAACAATGTTTGAAAAACATGCCTTCTGGACCTTTTAAATCTGATCATCCATTAACTACCCCTCCACCTAAAGAGCGAGTATTACGCCATATTGAATCCATGATAACTCACTTTTTACAAATGTCCTGGGGGCCTGTAATACCGCCTAATGAAAGTTTTCAAATGATAGAAGCTACTAAAGGAATCAATAGTTACTATCTAATTAGTGACGGTGGTACTACGAGTTATCGCACAAGAATTCGTACACCTAGTTTCTCTCACTTACAACAAATCCCATCAGTGATTCGCGGTAGTTTAATATCAGATTTGATAGTTTACTTGGGAAGCATTGATTTTGTCATGTCAGACGTGGATCGTTAAATTGTGTCAAATAAAATAATAAAAACACGTTTAGTTAATGTCGTATTTAAATTAACTGATTTAGAAAAAAATGAAATAGAAAATAAAATAAAAAATTATGAATATTCTCGTGCTGTATCCATAGAGGCATTAAAAATTATTCAAAAAGAAAGAGGATGGGTATCCGATGAAGCTATTTTAGCTATATCTAAAATATTAGGTATTCCAGCTGTAGATATTGAGGAAGTGGCAACCTTTTATAATCAGATATTTCGTCAACCAGTTGGTTGTAACATTATCCGATATTGTGACAGCGTAGTCTGTTTTATTAATGGATATAAAAATATAAAAAATTCATTAGAAAATTATTTAGGAATTAAACCGGGAGAAACCACTAAAGATGGTCTGTTTACTTTGCTGCCAACTTGTTGTTTAGGAGATTGTGATAAAGGTCCTGTTATTATGATTAATGAAGATGTACATCTTGATTGTACAAGTACTAATATTTTAACTTTATTAGATTCTTATATATGAAAAATATACTACGTACTGCTGAAACTCATCCCTTAACATGGTGGTTAAATAATAGAATAGAAACTATTTGGTTTGCGGAATATCGTAATAAAAATGGATATAAATCTGTAGAGAAAGCTCTCAATGAGTTGAATCCAAAGGACATTATAAATTTGGTTAAAAAATCTGAATTGAAAGGACGAGGAGGAGCGGGTTTTTTAACTGGTGTTAAATGGAGTTTGATGTCTGATAATCTAGGTGTTGAAGATCGTTATTTAATATGTAATGCTGATGAGATGGAACCAGGTACTTACAAAGATAAATTTTTAATGACGTACATACCTCATCAATTAATAGAAGGAATATTACTTGGCGCCTATGCATTACATGTAAAACGTGCTTATATTTTTTTACGTGGAGAGTACATTCAAGCAGAAAATATTTTATATAAAGCTATAGATGAAGCTAATAGAGCAGGTTTTTTAGGAAAAAATATTTTAAAAAGTGGGATGGATTTAGAAATTATTATACATAGCGGAGCAGGTCGTTATATCTGTGGAGAAGAAACGGCATTAATAAATTCTTTAGAAGGTAAAAGGCCAAATCCAAGAGCTAAACCACCATTTCCAGCAACAGTGGGTTTATGGGGAAAACCAACTTGTATTAACAATGTAGAAACGTTATCTAATATTCCATCTATTATTTTGCACGGAGTAGAATGGTATAAAAGTATATCAGATAGTAATGATACTGGTACAAAACTGATGGGATTTTCTGGTAAGGTAAAACGCCCTGGTTTATGGGAACTGCCGTTTGGTATTACTGCTCGAGAACTTTTTTTTGATTATGCTGGTGGAATGAAAAGTGGTTTAAAGTTAAAGGCATGGCAGCCAGGTGGTGCGGGTACAAGTTTTTTAACTCAGATCCATTTAGATACTAAAATGGATTTTTCTAGTATGCATCATATAGGAAGTCGTTTGGGAACGGGATTAGCAATGGCTATTGACAGCACTGTAAATATGGTATCAGTAATTTTAAATTTAGAAAAGTTTTTTTCACGAGAATCATGTGGATTTTGTACACCATGCCGAGATGGTTTACCATGGATTGTAAAAATATTAAGATCACTAGAACAAGGAACAGGTGTTTTAGGTGATATTGAGGTATTACAGGAATTATGTAACAATTTGGGGACAGGAAAAACATTTTGTGCTCATGCTCCAGGAGCTGTTTCTCCGTTACAGAGTGCTATAAAGTATTTTAGATCGGATTTTGAAAACGGATTAAGCAAAAAAATAAAAAGAAAATAGTCAATATATAACAGGTATATACAGTAGTTTTTTGATGTATTAATAAAATAAATTATAATTTATTTTTTCATAACTTTAATTTTAATTGGATTTTTTAATGGCTAAAATTTATGTTGATGGTGAACAATATAATGTGGATGAATCCAATAATTTATTGCATGCATGTTTGTCAGCAGGGATTGATATTCCTTATTTTTGTTGGCACCCTATTTTAGGTAGTGTGGGAGCATGTCGTCAATGTGCAGTAAAAAAGTATGATAAATCAGATTCTGATGAAGGTAAGATAATTATATCTTGTATGACCCCTGCATTAGATGGAACAATTATTTCTATTAATGATGCTGAATCAGTATCCTTTCGTAAAAGTATTATTGAATTATTGATGACGAATCATCCTCATGATTGTCCGGTATGCGAAGAAGGGGGAAATTGCCATTTACAAGATATGACAGTTATAACTGGTCATAGTTTGCGTCGTTATAATTTTACTAAAAGAACACATAAAAATCAATATTTAGGACCTTTTATATCTCATGAAATGAATCGTTGTATAGGTTGTTATCGTTGTATTCGATACTATAAAGACTATGCGGATGGAACAGACTTGGGGGTATATGGAGCAAATAATAATATTTATTTTGGTAGGTTACAAGATGGTATATTAGAGAATGAACATTCTGGTAATTTAGTAGAGATATGTCCTACTGGTGTATTTACAGATAAAACTTATTCTGAACATTATCATAGAAAATGGGATATGCAATATGCTCCAAGTATTTGTAATTATTGTAGTATAGGTTGTAATATCAGTGTTGGAGAACGTTATGGTGAAATATGCAGGATTGAAAATCGATATCACGGTGAAATCAATCATTATTTAATTTGTGATTTAGGCCGTTTTGGTTATGGTTATTCTAATCTTCCTAATCGTCCAGTGGAATCTTTTTCCCGATTACACGATAAGGTATCAGTTCTAAATGATTCTCAAGCAATTTTAAAGGCAATTGAATTATTAAAAGATGCCAATAAAATATTAGGTATTGGTTCTAATAGAGCTAGCATAGAAAGTAACTTTGCATTAAAAAAAATAGTAGGAGATGAAAATTTTTCTACAGGATTTTTATCTGATGAACAAGATTGTATTGAATTAATTATTAATATATTAAAAAATGGTGGAATTTATACACCAACATTATGTGAAATAGAAACTTATGATGTAATATTAATATTAGGAGAAGATTTGACCCAAGTTGCTCCCAGGATGGCCTTATCTGTGAGACAAGCTGTAAAATCAAAATCATTTGAAATGTCTAAATTAAAAAATATTCCAAAATGGCATAGTCAAGGATTATTGAATGCATCTCAAAATATGAGATATGATTTATTTATTACAAATATAGATGAAACAGCGTTAGATAATATTTCTACATGGAGTTATACTGCATCAGTAGATGATCAGGTATCTCTGGCTTGTGCAATAGCTTATGATATTAATAAGGATAGTCCTATACCAATTAATTTTAACGAAAAATTTTTATATCAGAAATCGATAATTGTTCAGGCATTATTATCCAGCAAGAAATCTTTAATTATTTCTGGTTCGCATTCACGTAGTACAAGTTTAATTCAAGCATCTTTTAATATTGCTTTAGCATTAAAAAAAATAAATCAACATGTAGGTCTTAGTTTAATTACTTCTGGCAGTAATAGTATAGGAATTGGTTTGATTAAGGGTATTGATTTAAATACAGCATTAAATCAAATTAATAAAAAAAAATATGATGCAATTATTGTGATGGAAAATGACTTATATAGATCACTATTACAAGTGCAAGTAGATTCAATTTTTAATTCTATCGATAAAATTATAATTATAGATTATAAATATAATAATACAGTTAGTAATGGGAAATTATTGCTTTCTGCTGCAAATTTTTTTGAAAGTTCGGGTACTATTATCAATTATGAAGGTAGAGTTCAACGTTTTTTTAAAGTATATGATCCTAAATTTTATAATGAGAATATAGGGAAGTTAGACAGTTGGAGATGGTTATATGCTATATCTACAGGTATTAAGATGGATTCTACTATTTGGAATAATATAGATGATATTATTAACGATATTATTTCTGATATCTCTGATTTAAAAGATATAAAAAAATTTTTGCCAGATGTTGATTTTCGTATTTTTGGTCAAAAAATAGCTCGTTCGCCACATCGGGCAAGTGGTCGTACTGCATTAAGATCCGATATCAGTGTTCATGAACCAAAGCAACCTCAAGATATTGATTCAATGTTTTCTTTTTCAATGGAGGGAAGTCAACAAGCTTATAAGTTTTCCTCTTATATTCCATTTGCCTGGAGTCCTGGTTGGAATTCTCCTCAAGCATGGAATAAATTTCAAAAAAAAATTAATAGTAATTTATTATGTGGTGATTCTGGTATTTGTATATTTAAAAATAACAATAAAGGTAAGATTAATTTTTTTAATTTTTTCCCCGATGTTCGGAAATTTGAAAATTATTATCGTATTGTTCCATATTATTTTTTATTTGGCACGGAGGAAATTACTCACGATGTACCGGTAATAAAGAAAAAAATACCTATTTTATGTGGAGTTATAAGTTCATTAGATGCAAAAATGAATTTTATTAAATCAGATTCATATATAGAATTTTTATGTTTAGGAGAGATTTTTCATATAAAACTACGTATTTCAAATAAATTATCATCTGGTCAAATTGGTTTACCATTAGGTACATTGGGCATGCCATTTATTCTTTCTGGAAAAAAAATAAAAAAAATACGGGAGATATGTAAATGAGTATTTCTTTTATTCCTGATATGGATATTTTTTCATCTGTTTTACAATCTTTTTTTATTTTATTTTTATTGGTATTTTTTGGTGCTTATTTAAGTTTTATTGAAAGAAAATGGTTGGCGTTATTCCAAAATAGACACGGTCCTAATCGAGTGGGGTATAATGGTTCCTTACAGTTATTTGCAGATATGATTAAAATGATTTTTAAAGAGGATTGGATTCCATCTTTTAGTGATCGTTTTATTTTTATTTTGGCACCGGTTATATCTTTTATATCTTTATTATTGGTTATGACTATAATTCCAATTACTTCTGATTTATTCATTATTAATTTAGACATTGGAATTTTGTTTTTTTTAATGATGGCATCTTTATCGGTATATGCAATCTTATTTGCGGGTTGGTCTAGTAATAATAAATATGCTTTATTAGGTGCAGTAAGAGCAGTTGCCCAAACATTAAGTTATGAGGTTTTTTTAGGTTTATCTTTAATGGGTGTGGTTGCTAAAGCTGGTTCTTTTAATTTAATAGATATTGTACATAGTCAGTCTCATTTATGGAATATTATTCCACAATTTTTTGGATTTTTAACTTTTTTTATATCAGGATTAGCAGTGTGTCATAGACATCCTTTTGATCAACCAGAATCAGAACAGGAATTAGCAGATGGTTATCATATTGAATATTCTGGCATGAAATTTGGTTTATTTTTTATTGGTGAATATATATCTATAATTATTATATCTAGTTTAATGACTACAATTTTTTTTGGTGGATGGTATGGACCTTGGTTACCTCCTTATATTTGGTTTTTCATTAAAACTATTTTATTTATTTTTATGTTTGTGTTGATTAGAGCAGCATTACCCAGACCTCGATATGACAAAGTTATGTTTTTTGGATGGAAATTTTGTTTACCGATAACTTTAATAAATTTACTGATCACTGCTTTTATTTTGCTATTATATTAATTTTTAAGGATGTTTTATTAATTTTATGACTTTAAAAGATATTTTTTTAGGTTTTATTAGCCAAATTCGAAGTATTTGGATGATAGGTATACGAATTTTTTATAAAAAAGAAACAATAATGTATCCTGAAAATACACTACAACTTTCTCCTAGATATAGGGGAAGAATTATTTTAACTCGAAATATAGATGGAGAAGAACGTTGTGTAGCTTGTAATTTATGTTCTGTTGTTTGCCCTGTCGGATGTATTTCTTTAAAAAAAGCTAGCATGAATAGTAAGCGTTGGTATCCAAAATTTTTTCGTATTAATTTTTCTAGATGTATTTTTTGTGGATTATGCGAAGAAGCTTGTCCTACTGCAGCTATTCAGTTGAGTTCCGATTTTGAGCTTGGGGAATTTAAACGACAAGATTTAGTATATGAAAAAGAAGATTTGTTAATTTCTGGTCCAGGAAAGTATCCTGATTATGATTTTTATGAATTTACTGGTGTATCTGTTGATCAAAAAAGACCTGGTGATTTAAGATGTGAAGATCAACCTATTGATGTAAAAACATTGTTACCGTAAGGAGATTATTGTGGCATTGGTTTTTTATATTTTGGAAATAGTATCTATTATTTCTACTCTATTTGTAATTTTAAATTCTAATCCAGTGTATGCATTAATTTACTTTATTATTTCTCTTTTGTCTATTTCAGGTATTTTTTTTACATTAGGGGGTATATTTGCAGCTGTATTGGAAATAATTATTTATGCTGGGGCAATAATGGTATTGTTTGTATTTGTTTTAATGTTATTAAATCTTGGTAAAATAATAGAAATAAAAGAGAAAATATGGTTAAAAACTACTAATTGGATAATAATTAATATTTTGTTTTTATCCTTTTTAATTGTTTTAATTTATGGAGTTTCATTTATTGATAGTAATCATATGTGTACCACGTTTATTAATACAAAAGAAATTGGAATAAATTTATTTGGTCCTTATATATTTATTGTTGAATTATCATCGATATTATTATTAAGTGCATTAGTAGTTGTTTTCTATTTTGGAAAAGAACCAACGAAAAAATAGATTTAACATAGTAAATGATAAGGAAGAACAAATGGTATCTATGTTTCATGGATTAGTTTTATCTTGTATTTTATTTGCATTAGGTGCTATTGCTGTTATTATTCGTCGTAATATTTTATTTATGTTAATTGGTTTAGAAATCATGATGAATGCTGCAGCATTAGCTTTTATAGTTGTGGGGAGTTATTGGGGTCAAACTGACGGACAAATAATGTATATTTTAATTATAACTGTTGCTGCGTCAGAAGCTAGTATAGGATTAGCTCTTTTAATTCAGTGTTATAAACGTCATAAAATATTAGATATTGATATTTTAAGTAGGATGCGAGAATGAGTCTTATTTGTCTTATTATTTTCTTTCCATTATTTAGTTTTTTTTTGTTATCTTTTTTAAATCAATTTTTATCTAAAAAATTTACAGCATGGATAGGTATATCTTCTATTGCTATGTCTACATTAATAACATTTTATGTTGTTAATAATTTTTTATACTTTGGAGAAAAAGTTTTTTTTTATAAATTATGGAATTGGATTAATATCGAAAAATTTTTTTTAAGTTTTAATTTATTGCTAGATGGTTTGTCTGCAACGATGTTGGTGATGATTACTTGCATAGGATTATTGATTAGTATATATTCCAGCGAATATATGAAAAATTCAGAAGGTTTTTCTCGTTTTTTTGCGTATATAAATCTTTTTATTTCTAGTATGTTGTTATTAATTTTATCTGATAATTTAATACTCATGTTTTTTGGTTGGGAATTAGTTGGATTATGTTCTTATTTATTAATTGGATTTTATTATAAAGAAGTGAATAATTGTTTTTCTGCAATAAAAGCATTTATTATTACGCGTATAGGAGATATTTTTTTATTATTCGCAATTTTTTTAATTTACCGTAATTTTGGTTCTTTCAGTTTTTATAATTTAGAATTAATTTCAGAAAATAGTATTTTTATACTACATCACATGTCATTGAAATGGATAGTATTATGTTTAATGATTGGGGCGTTAGGTAAATCAGCGCAGGTACCATTACATACTTGGTTAATTGATGCGATGTCTGGACCTACTCCGGTTTCAGCATTAATCCATGCCGCGACTATGGTGACAGCAGGAGTTTATTTAGTATCTAGAATGCATAGTTTTTTTATTTTAACTCCAGAAATATTATATTTTTTATCTGTTATAGGAGCAATAACTTTATTAATTTCTAGTTTATCTGCTTTAGTACAAAATAACATTAAATGTATATTAGCATATTCGACTATGAGTCAAATTGGTTATATGTTTTTAGGATTAGGTGTACAGGCTTGGTATGCTGTTATTTTTCATTTAGTAGTTCATGCTATCTTTAAAGCATTATTATTTCTTTCTGCTGGATCAGTTATTTTAGGGTGTAAGAATGAAAAAAATATTTTTAAAATTGGTGGTTTATATAATGTTTTATTTTTAGAACATGTATGTTTTTTACTAGGTGGTAGTTCTTTAATAGCTTTTCCTGTTATTAGTGCAGGATTTTATAGTAAAGGTTCTATTTTACTAGCAGTATATGGAAGTCAAGATTTTTATCTTTTAACAATAGCATTAATTGGTGTTTTTTTAACCGCTATATATACATGTAAGATTATTTTTTTGGTTTTTTATGGAAAAATAAATATTATTGCAACTCGATATACATCAATAAGTTTTAGAATTCCATTAATAATATTAGGAATATTTTCTACATTTATAAGTTCTTTTTTTGTTCTGCCTTTATCTCATGTATTTTTAAAAACATATTTATCGGAATCTGGAAAATTTTTACTAGAACTTTATGCTAGTATGTTGACTATAACTGGTATTTATATTGCATATGCTTTATGGATTAAAAGGAATAGAATAATTATTCTGTTATTGAATACTAGATTATCTCATTTTTTTTATAAGTTTTTTTTAAATGGATTTCAATTTGATCTTTTATATCATGTTTTATTTACAAAATCATATTTAATATTTTCTAATTTATTATTACATGATCCATGTAGGTATATAGTAAATATTCCTGTTAATTGTTTAATTTATTTTAATAAAATTTTACTCATGACTGTCAATGGTTATTTACGTTGGTATATATCATCAATGATTATGAGTGTAATAGTTATTTTAATTTTTATGCTAATTTTTTGCCAAAATTATTTTATATTTATTTAATAAAATTAGAGATTAAATTAATAAGATTTAATAGATAATTTTTTAAAATAAATCATAGGACAACAATTACAATGCTTCTTCCATTATTAATAATTGTTCCTTTTTTCGGTGCTGTACTATGTTGGCAATCAGAGCGTGTTAGTTTTAAATTGCCTCGTTGGATAGCGTTAATGACAATAGGAACAACTTTATCATTTTCATTACTAATTTGGTTTAAAGAGTTTTTTTTAATGAATAAAAAACCATTATATTTGAAATTTTGGCAATCTGAATTTTTAGTATCGTGGATTCCAAGATTTGGTATAGATTTTCATTTAGGAATAGATGGATTATCTATTTTAATGATTATTTTAACGGGTTTTTTAGGCATTATGTCTATTTTATGTTCTTGGTCTGAAATTAAAAAGAATCAAGGTTTATTTTATTTTTTTTTAATTTGGTTGTTAGGATCAGTATTGGGTGTTTTTTTAGCAATTGATTTGTTTTTGTTTTTCTTTTTTTGGGAAATGATGTTAGTACCTATGTATTTTTTAGTTTCATTATGGGGATACAAAGCAGAATATAATCAAGATTGTGTAAAAGCAGCAAATAAATTCTTCATTTATACCCAATCATCTGGCTTAATAATGTTGATTGGTATTATATCTTTAGTTATTTCACATTATTATATTACTAATATTTGGACATTTAATTATAATTTATTATTGAATACTCCGATGGATATGGAATTAGAATTTTTTTTGATGTTATGTTTTTTTTTGGCATTTGCAGTAAAGATGCCTATAGTTCCGTTTCATACTTGGTTGCCTGACTTTCATGCTTATGCACCAACAGCGGGTTCTGTTGATTTATCTGGAATTCTATTAAAAACAGCAGCATATGGTTTATTAAGATTTACTATTTATCTTTTTCCACATTCTTCATCTATTTTTTCTATATTTGTGATGTATTTAGGTGTTGTGACTATATTTTATAGTGCATGGATGGCTTTTTCTCAAAAAGATATAAAGAGATTAGTGGCTTATGGATCTATTTCCAATATGGGTTTTATTTTGATGGCTATTTATGCCAATAATAAAATTGCTTTTGAAGGGGTTATAGTGCAAATGTTAGCTCATGGAATATCTACTGCTGCATTGTTTATTCTTATCGGTCAATTATATGAACGTGTGAACACTAGAGATATTAATGAAATGGGTGGATTGTGGTCAAAAATAAAATGGATTCCAGCTTTTTCTTTATTTTTTTCTATAGCTAATATAGGCATACCTGGTACGGGGAATTTTGTTGGTGAATTTATGATTTTGTTAGGTATTTTTACTTTTTCTCCATTTTTTTCTGGTATCTCTATCTTTATTTTGATTTTTTCTACTATTTATTCATTAAAAATGATACAAGGTACCTATTATGGTCGAGGAAAGAATAAAATAAAAAGTAAAAATATAACGAGTAGAGAGTTTTTTATAGTAATTTGTCTGGTTTTGGTATCAGTTTTATTAGGTTTTTTCCCTCAAATTATTTTAGATACTGCATACTTATCACTGTATAAATTTTAGTATTTTTTATTCAACTAAATGGTTTTTTATAATGATGATCAATTTTCAGCAATTAATTGGATTTATGCCTTTTGTTATTGCACTATTAACAGTGCTGGTATTGCTATGTTTTATTTCATTAAAGCGTAATCATTTTATTATCTACTCTATTAGTATAATTGGTTTGTTATTTTCAATATTATCTTTATATTTTGTGTATGATGTAGTTCCAATTGATATTAGTATGTTGTTTTATATTAATCAAGGTTCTATATTTTATATTGGCATTATTCTCTTTTCTACTTTAGCATCTGTTATTTTAGCTTATCCTTATTTATCAAATAAAATGTTAAATAAAGAAGAATTTTATCTTTTTTTATTTTTTTCTACTTTAGGTTGTATGAGTATAGTAATTTCTAATCATATGTCGAGTTTGTTTGTTAGTATTGAATTAATGTCGTTACCTATGTTGGGTTTAATTGGTTATGAATATTGTCAAAGAAAAACATTGGAAGCGGTTTTAAAATATATGATATTGTCTGGTATTGCATCATCTTTTTTATTATTTGGTATAGCTTTAATATATGCTGTATCAGGAAATCTGAGTTTTATTTCTTTAGTTAGTATTATTAATGTACATAATTTATTACAAGATAATGATATAGTATTTTTATTAGGATTTTTTTTAATTTTAGTTGCATTATCTTTCAAATTATCAATAATTCCATTCCATTTATGGGCTCCGGACGTATACGAAGGAACTTCATATACATCATTATTTTTTCTTTCTACCTCCAGTAAAATTGCTATTTTTAGTATATTAAGTAGACTTTTTATGTATTTTCCTAAAAATGAAATAAAATTACTGTATTTAATTCTGGAATTATTAGCATTTTTTTCTATTTTTTTTGGCAATATCATGGCTTTATTTCAAAAAAAATTAAAAAGATTATTGGCTTATTCATCAATATCTCATTTTGGATACATGCTGATAGCATTGGTATTGATTAATAATGAACATATTTCTTTGGAAGCCACCGCTATTATTTTCATAAGTTATATATTAACTAATTTTACTATACTTGGTTTAGTAAATAGGATTTCAATACAGTATAACTTATATGATACGGATATACTGAATTTTTATCGTGGGTTATTTTGGAAAAGTCCTATTATTGCTGTCTTATTAACAATAATGATGTTTTCTTTGGCAGGACTTCCAATGAGTATTGGTTTTATTGGAAAATTTTATTTAATTTTATTAACTATTAATGAAAAATCCTTATTATTAGGTTTAATTATGGTTGTAGGTAGTGCTGTAGGATTTTATTATTATTTACAAATAATTATTAATTTTTATTTAACTCCACTCAAATATACTGAATACAGTGTTCAGAATGTTACACAATATAATTTTTATAGTGTATTAATATTCATATCGTCTTTAATGGTAGTATTATTTGGTATATTTCCAGAGTTTTTAATCGATTTACTTAAAATTATACAGCAGTACATATAAAAATAAATATTTTAAAGTTATGGAAATTCTTACATATATAATTACGGTTTATGATAGAAAAAATTATTAAATATATTTTTTTATAAAAAATAGTATATTATATTTTTATTTCTTATTAATATAAGAATATTATTAAAAAATAATTTTAGTTTTTAATTTTTTTATTATAGAGATTGATAGAATATGTACACCATAGGAACACCTTTTCTTTGGACAATTTTTAGTTTGTTATCTATTGCTATGATAGCAATTGAAATAGGATTACAAAAAAAAAATATATTAGTAAAAACACCTTTAAAATGTTCTATTTTTTTTTCTTTACTGTGGTTAGGTGTTGTAATATTATTTACCATAATACTATGGTCTTCTATTAACAAAAATATTGGTTATGATGTCGCTAATATAAAGACATTATCTTTTTTTAGTAGTTATTGTCTCGAGCAATTTTTATCTATAGATAATATCATAGTATGGTTTTTATTATTTCAGTATTTTTCAATACCGGTTATTTATCAGCGTAAAGTTTTAATATATGGTTTATTGGGAGCTGTAGTATTTCGTATAATTATTATTTTTATCGGAAATTGGTTTTTATATAAATATAACTGGATACTATATATTTTTGGTGTTATTATATTATATACTGGTATTAAAACCATATTTTATACACATTCTACAGTTACAGTATTATCAAATAACCAATGGATTTCTTGGTTTTATAGAAAATTTAGGATTACTAATAAATTAGAAGAAGATAATTTTTTTTTATGGGAAAATAAGATATTTTTTTTTACTCCTTTATTTCTGGTTACTATTTTAATCGAGTTAAGTGATATTATTTTTGCTATAGATAGTGTATCGGCTATATTATCTATAACGATTGATCCTTTTATTATTATTACTTCAAATTTATTAGCTATATTTAATTTACGTTCTATTTATTTTTTATTATCTTATTTTGGAAAACAAATAAATATTATTAAATATAGTGTTGGATTTATATTAATTTTTATTGGTATTAAGATTTTAATTGAACACTTTTTATATATTCCAGAATTTTTTTATTTAATAGTTATAGGTGTTTTTTTAAGTATTAGTATTGTTTTAAACATTTTTTATGTATTAAAGAAAAAATTTTTTAAAATTAATAAAAAACTATCATGATACCGATAAGTACGGTATACATATATTGTACGTATTTATATATAAAGTAATTAAATAAATAAGATTTATATATATATATACTATATTAGTTAGTTTGATAATAATAATTATATTAAATTACAGATTTTAATAATAGATAATAAAAAATATGAGAATACATGGTGTTTTAAATGCTAATTCATCTTTATCAATATGGTTAGATTATATCGAAAAATTAAATTCTAATAATAGAAATATTAGTGTAGAAAATTGTATTTTTATAGCAAAAGAATTAGATTTGTTAAATTTTTCTGCTTTCGTTTTTATTGTTGGAGGAACAAATGGTAAAGGAACTACTTGTTTTTTATTAGAGCGTATCTTATTAGATTCTGGTTATCAGGTAGGACTTTACACATCTCCTCATTTATTTAAATTTTGCGAAAGGATTCGTGTTAATGGTAAGTATTTAAGTGATATTGAATATACCTATGTTTTTTCAATAATCAATTTTTTTAGAAAAGAATTATCTTTAACTTATTTTGAATTTATTACATTATCTGCACTTTTTTTATTTAAACAATACGAATTAGATTCTATCATACTAGAAGTAGGTTTAGGAGGTAGATTAGATGCTACTAATATTGTAAATTCTGATTTGTCTATTATTACTAATATAGGTATTGATCATACTTATTATTTAGGTTTTACCAGATCTAGTATTAGTTATGAGAAAGCGCATATTGCCAGAAAAAATAAATTTATTATTGTTGGGGAAAAATACATTCCTAATAGGATGCAACAAGTTATAAAAAAAAAGGAAGCTATTTTAAAAAAAATTAATTATGATTGGTTTATAAAAAATAATAAAAATAATTGGAATTATTACTCTTATAAAAGAAACTTATATTCTCTTCCTTATCCTCAAGTATCATTAGAAAACGTTGCAACAGCTTTAACAGCTTTGTTCTATGCTCCATTTAATATTAATAAGACCATTATCATTAATTCTATTAAAAATACTGTATTACCTGGACGATTTCAAATTATATCTCATTTTCCTAAAGTAATATTGGATGTGGCACATAATCCTCATGCTGTATTATTTTTAGCAAAAAAATTGAAAAATATTCCTAAGATGGGTAAAATATATGTAATAGTTGGTGTATTAAAAGATAAAGATATTACTGGTATGATTTTAAATTTGCAATTATTGGTAGATTATTGGTATTTTGTTCCTATATATACAGGTAGGGGAACTAGTATATCACAATTAATGAAAATTTTACCTAAAAAATTTAATATTTCAGTAAATTTTCAAGAAGCATGGCGAAAAATTAAATTAAAAGTGAAAAAAGAAGATACAATTTTAGTATTTGGATCTTTTTATTTAGTTGCACAAGCTTTAAATATTATCAATTTAGATAAAATCTAGTCTAGTTGTATATTAAAAAACAATTTTCATTGCTTTATTTTTAGTACACTAAAATCATTAAGTATTTTAATGTACTTACAAAGTAAATATATTTTACAGTTTTAATGTTGAAACATTTCAGATATTGATTCTTCATTACTAATTCTACGAATAGCTTCTGCTAGCATTCCAGATAAAGTTAAAGTTCTGACATGTGACAGCGATTGAATATTTTTAGACAAAGGAATTGTATCGCAAACAACGACTTCATCGATAACAGATTTTTTTAAATTTTCTATAGCGCTTCCAGAAAAAATAGCATGTGTAGCATAAGCAAACACTCTTTTGGCTCCTCTTTCTTTAAGAGCTTCTGCTGCTTTATATAAAGTTCCTCCAGTATCTATCATATCATCAACTAATACGCAATCACGGTCATTTACATCTCCTATGACATGCATTACCTGAGAGGTATTAGCATTAGGTCTTCTTTTATCAATAATAGCCATATCTACGTCATTTAGCAATTTAGCTATTGCCCGAGCACGTATTACTCCACCAATGTCTGGAGAGACAACTATAGGATTTTTAAAGTTTATTTTAAGCATATCTTCTAACAGAATTAAACTACCGAAAACGTTGTCAACAGGTACATCAAAAAATCCTTGAATTTGTTCTGCATGTAAATCAACAGTAAGAACGCGATCAACTCCGGTACTAGATAAAAAATCTGCTACTACTTTTGCTGTTATGGGTACTCTAGCAGAACGTACACGACGATCTTGTCTGGCGTATCCAAAATATGGTATAACTCCAGTAATACGACCTGCAGAAGCACGTCTTAATGCATCAACCATGACAAGTAGTTCCATTAAATTATCGTTAGTGGGAGCACATGTAGATTGAATAATAAATACATCACTTCCTCTTACATTTTCATTTATTTGTACACTTATTTCTCCATCGCTAAATCTAGTTACTGATGCGTTACTTAAATTGGTATACAGTCGTTTAGCAATAGATTTTGCTAAATTAGGTATGGCATTACCAGAAAATAATTTAATATTAGACACAAGATCAACCTCAATTGATTTGTTAGCCACAAGAATGTTTTTAATGTTTATAATTTGAATATTTTATATACCACAATTTATTTTACTATTGATGATAATGCTATATTATATATTGGATATGATAATCATTTTTTTAATAAAAATAAAAATTATTTTTTATGAAATATAAATAATTAAATTAATAAGCATTAATCTAAAATACTGACAAATGTGTTATTTATTGTTAGATTTAGAAATAATAAGATCATTATCTCTAATTATAAAAGTTAGTAACATATTAAAAACAGTAAGAGGTTTTTTATAAGAAATTTTTATATTTTTTTAAAATGGTTTTTTAAAATTATTTTTTATATATGACTGATCAATGTATCATTTCGTATGAATGACATTACTATTTTTTAAAACCATGATATTTGTATTAATAAGTTATTTTTTATTAAAGAATATTATTCTCTCTTATTTTTTAAAGATATTTTCTGAAATAAAAGAAATAACGTTAAACGTTATTCAATGTTTTTAAGCAAAATAAATATTTTGTCTTTAATTAGTGTTGAATTAATATCAAAGAGGTTTTTAGGTTAGCCATATCTTAATTTATTATTAAAAATATTACTGTTTATTTTTAATAAAGATTGATTCTAGTATTATTTGAATAATTATGCGTTGTTTTGTAAATATAGTTTTCAAATAACAGATTCTGTTATCTCAATAAAGTTTTTGAGATAGTGGTAAAATTTTTACATTTTTTATCAATAGTATTATCGAAGGAGTTTTTTAAATTGATGGTTAAACGGGATATATGTGTAAATATGATGCCATTACGTACATATAATATTAATTATTAAAATAAATTTTCGTTGAAAGTAATAAATCGTTTTTTTAATAATAGCAATATTATTTCTATAGTTATAGATTTTATCTGAAAGTAGTTTTTTATTAATATGTAAGTGATTATTTAAAATATAAAAAAATATATAGATATGTAAATTTTAAATCAGTATTCTAGAATTTTTCTATTATAGAATATTTATTAAAGATTTTAAGGAGTAAATGTTAATAAAATATTTTTTATGTATTTAAATATAATTAATTTTATATAAAAACCAGAATAGTTATATTGTGATTGATGTATTATTTTAATAATATATGATGGTATTTGATAAGGTATTATATTAATGAACAAATCTATGATTGTTAAATTACAACATCTACAAGATCGTTATGAAGAATTAGAGGTTATGCTCTCTGAAGTTAATCTAATATCAAATCCAGATAAATTTTGCGCTTTATCTAAAGAATATTTAAAATTATCTGAAATTAGTCGTTGTTTTATAGATTGGAAAAAAAGTCAAAAAGAAATAGAATCAATTATGTTATTACTAAGTGATAACGAAATGCGTATTTTAGCTGAAGAAGAATTATTTTTAGTAAAGCAAAGAGCAGAAGTATTGGATAAAAAATTAAAAAAATTATTATTACCTAACGATCCTTATGACGTTCATAGTTGCTTTATTGAAATTCGTGCTGCGACAGGTGGAGATGAAGCCGCAATATTTGCTGGTGATTTATTGCGTATGTATATACGATACGCTGAAATTCAATCGTGGAGATCAGAAGTAATCAGTACCAGTGAAAGTGAAAAAGGTGGTTTTAAAGAAATTATAGCTAAAATTAAAGGGAAAGGAGCGTGCGGAAGATTGAAGTTTGAATCTGGAGGGCATCGCGTACAAAGGATTCCTAAAACTGAATCACAAGGTCGTATTCATACTTCAACATGTACAGTAGCTGTAATGCCTGAGGTTCTTACATTAAAGAAAGTTATTATTCGTCCAAGTGATTTAAAAATAGATACATTTCGTTCCTCTGGAGCGGGTGGACAACACGTAAATACTACTGATTCAGCTATTAGAATTACTCATCTTCCTACAGGGCATGTAGTGGAATGTCAAGATGAGCGTTCACAGCATAAAAATAAAGCCAAAGCTTTATCAGTTTTGTCAGCTCGTATTCATGCTGCTGAAGAAACAAAATTACATGAAAAAAATTCATTAATTCGTCGTAATTTATTAGGATCTGGAGAGAGATCCGATCGCACTAGAACTTATAATTTTCCACAAAACAGAGTTACAGATCATAGAATTAACTTAACTGTGTACAGTTTAGATGAAATATTACAAGGACACTTAGATCTTATCATTAATCCTATAATTCAAGAGCATCAAGCAGAACTACTTGCTAGTTTATCTGATAAATATCATGAATATTCGTGATTGGTTGCTTTCTGCAAAAATACAACTATCTAGTATCGGATATTTAAAACTAGAGGCAGAAGTATTATTAACTGGAATTATAAAAAAATCTAAGACATGGTTAATTATACATGAAGAATGTCAATTACATATGAAAATATTAAAAAAATTAAATAATTTGCTTAAACGTCGTATGTTAGGAGAACCAATAGCATATTTATTAGGAAAAAAAGAATTTTGGTCATTGACTTTTTTTGTTTCAAAGTTTGTATTAATTCCTAGAGAAGATACAGAGGTTTTGGTAGAATACAGTTTAAAAAAAATGAATAATTCTCCATGTAAGATATTAGATTTAGGTACCGGATGTGGAGCGGTAGCTTTATCTTTAGCTAAAACGAGACCTGATTGTGATATTACTGGTATTGATTGTATAACAGAAGCTGTTAATTTAGCCAAATATAACGCTAATAGATTAAAAATAAAAAATGTAAATTTTTTTTATAGTAATTGGTTTTCTATATTTTCAATAGAAAAATTTGATATAATTGTTAGTAATCCGCCTTATATTAAATTAGATGAGATTGATCTTTTAGAAAGAGATATTTTTTTTGAACCTTTTGTTTCTTTAATATCATCTAATAATGGATTATCAGATATTGAATATATTATAAAGAATGCAAAAAAATATTTAACTCACTCTGGTTGGTTATTACTTGAACATGGGTATAATCAAAAAAATGAAGTTCAAAATATATTCAAGTATTATGATTTTTTAGAAATAGCATCTTATAAAGATTATTCTGGGAACGATCGTATTACTATTGGAAGAAATATATAAAAATATAATGATTATTATTTAAAAATAAAACTTATATTCTTCAAGAATATATTAAATTAAATGTAACAGTAATTATGAATTATTTGCAAATAAATATTTGCATGTAAATTATATTCATTTATATTTTTCATTTTTATTAATTAAAATATTTATGATATGATAATCCGTAATATGGATACACGTAAAATATTAAATTGAAAAATAAAACTAGTATTTAATGCGAAGAAGGAAAACGTATTTTAGTCGATTTATTTTTAAAATCATATATCTACAGTAAGTTATAAAATATTATTATTGGGAATAATATGACATCATTTGTTAATATGAATTTTTCTAAATCACCGCTTTGTGAAACTATTATAACTATCTTTCAGACTATTCGTAAAGATTTTCCTACGAAAGATGTTTTTTTTGAATTACAAGAGAGAGTAGATGAAGCTAGATCGTATATATCTAATGAAACTAATAAAACTAATCAGTTAAAGAAATTAATTGAACTGTTTTATCATCATTGGCGATTTGGAGGAGCTGATGGTAAATATTTACTATCAGATGTACTGTGGTTAGATTGTGTATTAAAAACACGTCAGGGAACAGCTGTATCACTGGGAGTGATATTATTACATATTGCTCAGCAGTTAGAATTACCTTTGATGCCTGTTATTTTTCCAACTCAATTAATTTTACGTTCTGACAAAAATAATAATGAAGTATGGTTAATAAATCCTTTTAATGGTGAAACTTTAGATGAGCATATTCTAGGGGTTTGGTTAAAGGGGAATATTAGTCCAACAGCAGAATTATATGAAAATGATTTAGATGAATCCGACTCTATTGCAGTGATGAGAAAAATCCTGGATACTTTAAAATCTGCGTTAATGGAAGAAAAAAAAATGGAGTTAGCATTAAATGTGAGTAATGTATTACTCAATATCAGTCCAGATGATCCTTATGAAATTCGTGATCGGGGTTTAATTTATGCTCAGTTAGAATGTAATCACATTGCTTTAACAGATTTAATTTATTTTGTGGAACATTGTCCTGAAGATCCGATTAGTGAAATTATAAAAGTACAAATTCATTCTATTGAACAAAAGCAGATTATATTGCATTGAATATTTAAAATAAGTGTAATGAAAATTAATATGATTTTATTAATTTTAAATTTTTTTTAAAAACGTTAAATATAAATATTTTTTATATTTTTAGTATTATGAAAACATTTTTATTAATAGAATTAAATAATTTTAAATATTCGTTTATATTTTTTATAAACATAGATTTAATTATATTAGAGATATTTATTTTTATTTTCCCTATTCTAAATAATAATCTATATTAGAGTATTTAATTTCTAAAATATTTTCATCTGTTAGATAACGACTTCTTTCTTTGAGATTTTTGGTAAGATCTTTAAGATAAAGATTAAATTGAAATTCAGCTTTTTAGTAAGGTCCTTCCCTGATTTTTTTAAGGTTAGCGACAAGATTAATATCGCTTCCTCTATTTGAATATTTAGTGAATAAGTTTTTTTATTTTCTGAATTATGTTGTTTTCCTACTACTATAACGTTTCATAGAAGCAATACTATATAGTACTTTCATTTTTTCTCTTTTTTTTCATTTCTTTTAACATAACTAGATGTTATAATACCTAATTTTTTAATGATAGTTCACTATTTCAAATAGCATGCTTTATATTAAAAGTGAATTCATTTTCTAGATTAGTAAAATTAATTATTTAAAGATAATTTTGTTTATCTGATTTTTGTCCATTAAGTATGCTTACAGAAATAATTTGGAATTTAATATTGATATTGGTGTTTTAATGTATCAATAGATATTTTATATCATTTTCTTATTAAATGTAATTTTTATTAACTTTCATTATTAATAATAATTAATGATTTAACATTACTGTATATCTGTAAGTATATTTTAATTTTTTAGAGATAGATTTGATTTCATATTTTTTATTTATTTTAGTTTTTATGCTCAACACTGTAATAATAATTTCTTACAATTTTATATTTTTTTAAACAATTAAATATTTATGTATTAATAATATCCTTTACCAATTAAAGTTTTGAGAAATAATATAATAATATTAAAATAATAATAATTACTATTTTGTAGTAAAAACTAATTTTTAAATAAATTTTTTTATTAAAAATATAATTTCTAGTTTTATTTTTTATCATATAGGAAAATAAATGTCGAAACAATTAGTATTAATATTGAATTGTGGGAGTTCCTCTTTAAAGTTTTCTGTAATTCATCCTTATAATGGTAAAAAATTTTTATTTGGTATGGTAGATTCTTTGTTAACATCAAAATCATGTGTTACTTGGAGTAATAATGGAATTAAATATAAACATATTTTAAATGAAAAAATTGCTCATAAAACTGCTATTAATTTTATTATCGAGAATATTTTAAAAAAAGAAAAAAAATTATTTGAATTTATAGTAGCTATAGGACATCGCGTGGTGCATGGGGGAAAGAAGCTAAGAAAATCTGTTATCATTAATAATAAAGTAATTAAATTCATAGAAGAAGCTGCTTGTTTTGCGCCATTACATAATCCAGCAAATATTTATGGAATAAAAACAACTTTAAATCTTTTTCCTTCTTTATCTAGAAAAAATGTAGCAGTATTTGATACAGCTTTTCATCAAACTATGTCAGAAACTGCATATTTATATGCAATACCTTATTTTTTTTATAAAAATTATAGTATAAGAAGATATGGAGCACATGGTATTAGTCATCAATATATTACTTATAAGACTTCAAAGATATTAAATAAATCATTGAAATCATTAAATATTATTTCATGTCATTTAGGTAATGGAGCTTCTGTTGCTGCTATTTGTCGAGGTGTTTGTGTAGATACTTCAATGGGTTTAACTCCTTTAGAAGGTTTAGTAATGGGAACTCGTAGTGGGGATATTGATCCTGCTATTATTTTTTTTATAAATAAACAGTTAGGTATTAATTTACAGGATATCTATAAAATTTTAACTATGGATTCTGGTTTATTAGGATTAAGCGGTGTTAGTAGTGATTTACGTTACATAGAAAAAAAATATTATTGTGATAAAAATGCAAAAAGATCTATTAATATTTTTTGTCATCGTCTGGCGAAATATATTTCGGGTTACACTTGTTTAATGGAAGGTCGATTAGATGCTATTATATTTACAGGTGGTATTGGAGAAAATTCATGTTTAGTTAGAGAATTAACTCTGTCTAAATTAATTTTTTTAGGGGTTAAAATGGATATTTCTCGTAACTTAACTGTGAGGTCGGGTTTTTATAGCAATATTAATGTAGAAGGAACTATACCAGTTTTAGTTATTCCCAGCAATGAAGATTGGATTATAGCGCAGGAAACTATGACTGTAATAAACAAGACAAAATAAATATTTTTATAGATTTTATATTTTTAAAAATATGAGAGGTATTCGATGTTACGAACGATAATGTTAATACCAATAGGTAAAAATGTTGAAATAACGACTTCTGGTATTGGATTAGTAAAGGCGATAACAGATCAAAATTTAACAGTCTGTTTTTTTAAACCTATTGTTAGATATGATAATAATAAAATTATTAATAATACTACAAATTTAATTCTTAAGAATGATTCTATATTTTGTATAGAACCGATTAAATTAATTTATACAGAATCTTTTTTTAATATAAATTATACCGATATATTGATAGATAAAATTGTTTCTAAATTTTATAAATATAAAAATCAATACGATATTTTAGTTATTGAAGGATTTAGATCTACGGAAATAGGTGTATTATCCAACACATTAAATTATAAGATTGCTACAATATTAAATGCTGAAATAGTTTTTATTATGCAAGAAGATGACTATCTGAATAGTTCTTTTGTAGAATGTACTTATTTTTTAAAAAGAGTTTTTAAAGAGGATAGACATATAAAGACTTCAGGTTTGATTATAAATAGTCAAAATAAAAAAATAAATAAAGATGATAATTTTTATAAAAATAAAAATCTATTTTTTAAAAAAAATAAGTTGAGAGTATTAGCAGTTATTCCGTGTATTATAGAATTAGTAAAGATACCAATAATTTATTTATTTCAATGTTTTAATATGCATATCATTGATACAGGTATAATAAATTGTTGTTTTATAGAAAATATTATATATTTTGATCAAGATTTGTTTAATTTAAAAGATAAAAAAACGTTAAATTCTATTTTTATTGTTTCGTTTGATCAATGTAAGTATATACACAATATATATTTGGATAAGATAAAAAAAAATAATATTATTGCTATAATTTTAACTGGAATAAAAGGTGATGATTATCACAATACTATTTTTTTTAATTATTATAGGGATACTGGTATCCCTATTTTTTCTATAGACGCTAGTACAATACAAATATTATCAAAATTACATTTTTTTAGTTTAAAAGTTAATTATAAAGATTCTATTAAAATAGAAAAAATAAAAAGTTATGTCTCTGGTTTTATTTGTCGTAACTGGTTATCTTCTTTACATAATGCCGTTGTATTAAATAAAAATGTATCGCCTAATTTATTCACTTATCATTTAATAAAATTATCTAATAAAATTAAAAAAAGAATTGTATTACCTGAAGGTTATGATAGTCGGATTATTCAAGCTGCATCTATTTGTCAAAAAAAAGGTATAGCGGATTGTATATTATTAGGAAATCCTAAAAAAATATATGATTTAGCATTAAAGGACGGTATTGATTTAGAAAATACTAATAATATTATTGATCCTAAAAAAATAAGAAATAATTATATTAACCGTTTGGTTAGTTTAAGAAGTCATAAAGGAATGACTTTTTTATATGCTAAAGAAATGATGAAAAATAATATAATTTTAGCAACTCTAATGTTAGAAAATAATGATGTTGATGGTATGGTTTCTGGTGTAATAAATACAACCGCAAATACTATTCGACCTGCGTTACAATTAATTAAAATGAAAGATGCTATTTCTTTGGTATCGTCTTTATTTTTTATGCTAACATCAAACAAAGTACTAATATATGCAGATTGTGCAATTAATACTGAACCTAATGCGAAAGAATTAGCTGATATTGCTATTCAATCGGCAGATTCTGCTAAATTATTTGGAATAGATCCTAAAATAGCTATGATTTCGTACTCGACGTATACATCTGGATTTGGTCAGACAGTAGATAAGGTAAGAGAGGCTACATCTATAGCAAGAAAAAGACGTCCAGATTTAATTATAGATGGACCACTTCAATATGATGCAGCCACAATTCCAGAAATTGCAATTGTGAAAGCACCTAAATCATGTGTCGCTGGTTATGCTAATATATTAATATTTCCAGATCTTAATACAGGTAATACAGTTTATAAAGCAGTGCAACGTTTAGCTAAAGTCATTGCTATTGGTCCGATTCTACAAGGATTGAAAAAACCAGTAAATGATTTGTCACGAGGTGCAATGGTTGAAGATATAATCTACACTATTGCAATAACAGCAATTCAATCTATATAAATATAAATAAGAATACTATTATTCTTAGTTATTTATTTTTATGTTTAAAGTTTGATTTCAATATTATCTTGGATTTTACAACAACAAGGCAAAATTTCTCCTGGATTCAGATAAGCTATTGGTTGAAATTTAGAAGAGGAAATAACTGTGCCTTTAATTAAATACATTTTACATGATCCGCAGTATCCTTGTCGGCATTGATATTCAATTATTATATTATGTGATTCTAGTATTTCTAAAATAGTTTTATTTTTTTTGTTACATTTTATTTTATAACTTTTATTATGTATTTGGATATTAATGTTTTTCATATTTTATAATTTAAAATCACTAAATTCAAAATCGCTAATTTGTGAATCAATTTGACCTATTAAATATGAACTTAGTTCTACTTCTTGGGGGGCGTTTTGCACGTGATCTGAATTTAACCAAAAATTAATCCAGGGAATAGGATTAGTGTTTATTTTAAATGGTGTTTTTAATCCTATGGCTTTCATTCGAATATTAGTAATATACTCTATATATTGGCAAAGGATATTTTTATTTAATCCTAACATAGAACCATCTTGAAATAAATATTCAGCCCATTTTTTTTCTTGATAAGCGACTAATTTAAATAGTTGAAATGCTTCATCTTGGCATTCTAATATAACATCCTGCATCGATTCATTATATTTATTGTTTTTTAAAATATTTAAAATATGTTGGGTTCCATTTAAATGTAATGCTTCATCTCTAGCTATTAATCTAATTATTTTTGCATTTCCTTCCATAATTTGTCTTTCTGCAAAAGCGAAAGAACAAGCAAAACTCACGTAAAATCGGATTGCTTCTAATGCATTTACGCTTATTAAGCATAAATATAATTTTTTTTTCAACAAATTTAAATTGATATTAATTTTTTTATTTTTGATAAAATAAGTTCCTTCTCCTAAAAGATGCCAATAACTAGTCATTGTAATGAGATCATCATAATAACGTGAAATATCTTTTGCGCGTGATGAGATATTTTTATTGGTAACAATATCATCAAATATTAATGATGGTACATGTATTATATTTCTTATTATATGGGTGTACGATCTCGAATGAATAGTTTCTGAGAAAGACCATGTTTGTATCCATGTTTCTAATTCTGGAATGGATACTATTGGTAAAAAAGCAACATTTGGACTTCTACCTTGAATAGAATCCAGTAGTGTTTGATATTTTAAATTACTAAGAAAAATATGTTTTTCATGTTTAGGTAGATTTTGGAAGTCGATAAAATCTTTAGAAAGATCTATTTCTTCAGGTCTCCAAAAAAAAGAGAGTTGTTTTTCTATTAATTTTTCAAAAATATTATATTTTTGTTGGTCATATCGAGCAATATTTACTGGTTGTCCAAAAAACATTGGTTCATGTAGTTGATTATTTTGTTTTCTTGAGAATGTGGTATAGGTCATGATAATATCGTCCGATATAATATAGATTATTTTATTATTTTAATATAATAGTTTTTTATCATAGTGTTGTTCTATATTGAGCAAGCGCCGCTATCACAATTTTCATCTGTTGCAGATATTTCAAAAATGGATTGATTATCTTCTGCACCGTCTCTAGTATTTTGATAGTATAATGTTTTTAGTCCTAATTTATAAGCAATAAGTAGATCTTTTAGCAATTGTTTCATAGGTATTTTCCCGTTAGGAAATAATGATGGATCATAATTAGTATTAGTAGAAATAGATTGATCTATAAATTTCTGCATAATACCTGCTAATTGTAAATAACCATTATTGTTTGGAATGTTCCAAAGTAGTTCATAATTACTTTTTAGTTTTTCATATTCAGGAATAACTTGACGTAACATACCATTTTTTGATGCTTTAATACTGATATAACCGCGAGGTGGTTCTATTCCATTTGTTGCATTAGAAATTTGTGATGATGTTTCAGATGGCATAATTGCTGATAGTGTTGAATTACGCAAACCATATTTTTTTATTTTTTTTCTAAGCGATTCCCAATTTAAATGCAGCGGTTCACTACATATGGTATCAATATGTTTTTTATAAGTATCTATTGGTAAAATTCCTTGATAATAAGTAGTATGGTGAAACCAAGGACAAGGTCCTTTTTCTTTTGCAAGTTCACAGGATGCATTCAGTAAATAGTATTGTATTGCTTCAAAAGTTTTATGTGTTAAGTTATTTGCAGATCCATCTGAGTAACGAACTCCATTTTTTGCCAAATAATATGCAAAATTAATTACCCCTATCCCTAAAGATCGTCTCCCTTTTGCTCCTCTTTTAGCACTTGATAATGGGTAATCTTGATAATCAAGTACTGCATCTAGTCCTCTAACCACTAGTTTTGTCAGATCTGCGAGATCGTTAAGATCTTTTATACTTCCTAAATTTATAGCAGAAAGGGTACATAATGCTATTTCACCATTTTTATCATGAATATCGTTTAAAGACTTTGTTGGTAACGTAATTTCTAAACATAAGTTAGATTGTCTAATTGGTGCAATATCAGGATTGAAAGCACTATGTGTATTACAATGATCCACATTTTGAATATATATACGTCCAGTAGATGTTCTTTCTTGCATGATAAGTGAGAATAAATCCATTGCTTTTATATGTTTTTTTCTTATTTTTATATTATGTTCATATTGAACATATAATTTTTCGAAAGTTTTTTGATTAGAAAAAAAAGTATCATATAAATCGGGTACATCAGATGGACTAAATAAAGTAATATTTTTTCCTAGTATCATACGTTCGTACATTAATTTATTAATTTGCAATCCGTAATCTATATGTCGTACTCTATTTTCTTCTATTCCTCTATTATTTTTCAATACAAGTAAATTTTCTACTTCAAAGTGCCAAATAGGATAGAATAAAGTGGCTGCACCACCTCTAATCCCACCTTGAGAACAAGATTTTACTGCAGTTTGAAAATGTTTATAAAAAGGAATAGAGCCTGTATGGAAAGCTTCTCCAGATCTAATTGGACTTCCAACTGCTCGAATTTGACCAGCATTAATACCTATACCTGCTCTTTGAGAAACGTATTTAATAATGGCACTACTAGTCGCATTAATAGAATTAAGGCTATCTGCACACTCAATCAGTACACAAGAACTAAATTGACGAGTAGGAGTTCTCACACCTGACATAATAGGTGTGGGTAAGGAAATTTTAAAAGTGGAAATAGCATCATAAAATTTTTGAATATATTGCATTCTTTTTTTTGAAGGATAATTAGAAAATAAGCAAGCAGAGATAAGAATATAAAGAAATTGAGCGCTTTCATAAATTTTTCCGTTTACTCTATTTTGTATTAAATATTTTTTTTCTAATTGTTGCACACCTGCATACGAGAAGTTCATATCTCTCCAATGATTAATAAAAGAATTCATAATTATATATTCTTGTGGTGAATAATCAATTAATAAACGTTTGTCATACTTTCCTAGTTCTACCATTTTTTTTACGTGTGTATATAATAAAGGAGGTTCAAATTGACCATAAGCTTTTTTTCGAAGATGGAAAATAGCTAATCTAGCAGCCATATATTGGTAATCTGGTGTATCTTCAGAAATCAGATCTGCAGCAGCTTTAATGATAGTTTCATGGATATTGATAGTTTTAATTCCATTATAAAATTGTATTTGTGAACTTAATTCTACTTGAGATACAGAAATATTGTCTAAACCTTCTGCTGCCCAATTTAGAACTCGATGAATTTTATCTAAATCAATGGGTTCTTTTCTACCATCTCTTTTTGTAATGAATAAACTATGATGCATGTGAGACATATACCTATTTTTTAATATTTAATTTTTAATTTGCTTAAATATTTATTATGTTAAAGAAGAAAAATAGTATTGTAATGCTAATATTTTATTTTTTATAAAATTTTTTTAATTTATATTAATGTTAGAAATAAGATTATTAAAAAATAAAAAATATAAAATAAATTTAAATATACTTTTTTAAAAATAGTATTAAAATATATTAATATTATTTTACATTTGGCGTATTGAGTTGTTCGGATAAATAAGATTCATTTACTCTTTGTAAGGCCACTACCTTTTCTTTTTCTGTAGTACGTATTAAAATCACACCTTGTGTATTCCTTCCTAAAATACCGACTTCTGATACTCTGGTTCTTACCAAAGTGCCGGCATTTGTTATCATCATTATTTGATTGTTATCCAGTACTTGAATAGCTCCAATCATTATTCCATTTTTTTTTGTTATTTTAATAGCGATTATACCTCGTGTTGCTCTTGATTTAATAGGAAAATCAGATATTTTAGTTCTTTTTCCATAACCATTTTCTGTTACTGTCAAAATATTTCCTTTTCCGTTAGGTACGATTAAAGATACCACTTGGTCTTTTTTATAGGTTTTAATTCCTTTAACTCCTGCAGCCGTACGTCCCATCTTTCTAACCGATTGTTCAGAAAAATGAACTACTTTTCCGGTAGCAGTAAATAACATAATATTATTATTTCCATTAGTGAAAGAGACTCCGATTAATTCATCATTATCTTTTAAATGAATAGCAATAATGCCTTTACTACGTGGTCTACTAAATTCGCTTAAAGCAGTTTTTTTTACTATTCCTTTTGCAGTAGCCATAAAAATATTAATACTGTTATCTTGATTTTTTTGTACTGGTAGTATTGCTGTTATTCTTTCTTTTTTATTTAAAGGTAAAAGATTAATAATGGGACGACCACGTGCAAGTCTACTAGCTTCAGGTAACTGATATACCTTCATCCAATATAATATTCCTGTACTAGAAAAACAAAGAATAGTGTCATGAGTATTAGCAACTAATAAACTTTCTATAAAATCTGCTTCTTTTGTTTTTGCCGCTGATTTTCCTTTACCTCCTCTTTTTTGTGCATTATAATCTGATAAGGGTTGATATTTAACATAACCTGAATGTGATAGAGTTACTACAACATCTTCTTGAGTGATTAAATCTTCCATATTAATATCTGCAGTATTAGAAGTAATTTTTGTTCTTCTTGGGTCCCCAAAAGTATTTTTAATAATTATCAATTCTTCTTGGATGACAGTAGTCATACGTTTAGGGTTTTCTAAAATATTAATTAATTTAAAAATTTCTTTTTTAATAGCATTATACTCTTCTATCAGTTTCTCTTTTTCTAAGTTTGTCAATTTATGTAAACGTAAATCTAGTATAGCTTGTGCTTGTATTTCACTAAGTAAATGTTGATTATTATTAATAGAGGTAAATTTTTTTTTATCATTTAATAATGATACTTTATTTTCTTTTTTATCATGAAAAAAAATATTTTCTTCAAAGTTCCATATATTAGTCATTAATAAAGTTTTGGCTGTAGACGAATTTTTTGTTTTTCTGATCAGTTCAATTATTTTATTAATATTACATAACGCAATAATAAGACCTTCAAGAATATGAACTTTTTTACGTGCTTTTTTTAGCTCAAAAATCGTACGACGAGTAACTATTTCTTGACGATGTAAAATGAAAGATTTTAATATCTCTTTTAGAGATAAGGTTTTTGGTTGTCCTTGACATAAAGCAACCATGTTAATACCAAAAGAAGTTTGTAGTTGTGTGAGTAAATATAATTGATTTAAGACTACTTCTGCTATTGCATCTTTTTTAATTTCAATCACAATACGCATGCCTTCTTTATCAGATTCATCTCTCAATGCACTAATACCTTCAATTCTTTTTTCTTTGACTAATTCTGCTATTTTTTCTATTAAACGCGATTTGTTTACTTGATAAGGAATTTCATTTATAATGATACTTTCTTTTTGTGTTTTTACATTTGTTTCTACTGTACTGCGTGCTCGAATATGAATTTTACCCTTTCCTGTTTTATACGCCCTTTCTATGCCTGACCGACCATTTATTATTCCAGCTGTAGGAAAATCTGGTCCTGGTATGTACTCCATTAATTTTTTTAAGTTAATATTATTATTTTCAATGTAAGCTAAACATCCGTTTATAACTTCAATTAAATTATGTGGTGGAATATTAGTAGCCATACCTACTGCAATTCCTGATGCACCATTAATAAGAAGGTTAGGTATTTTAGTCGGTAGAACTGCAGGTATTTGCTCGGTATCATCATAATTAGGTATAAATGGAACAGTATTTTTTTGTAAATCTTTTAGTAATTCGTGCGCAATTTTAGACATTCTTATTTCTGTATAACGCATTGCAGCAGCTGAATCGCCATCTACAGATCCGAAATTACCTTGTCCATCGATCAGCATATAACGTAATGAAAAATTTTGAGCCATTCTAACTATTGAATCGTATACAGCTGAATCACCATGAGGATGATATTTTCCTATTACATCTCCCACCACTCTTGCTGATTTTTTATATGGTTTATCCCAGTCATTGTTCAATACACTCATGGCAAATAATATGCGTCTGTGTACTGGTTTTAAACCATCTCTAACATCTGGTAAAGCTCTACCAACAATTACAGACATAGCATAATCTAAGTAAGAATTTTTTAACTCTTCTTCAATATCGACCTTTACAATTTTTTTATTAAGATCCTTCATAGAGGTATCATCTCTTTATAAATTATTTATAGGATTAAAAGTAGTAAATGATACCATAATGGATAAATGCAGTGAATGAAAAGATAAATATTAGTTTAAAGAAATATTTTTAAAAGTATAAAGGAATTATATTCATTTTTATTTTTTACAAGAAATTATGTTATCATATTTAGTAATTAATGTAATTCTATATATATTAAAAATATATTTTTTAAATAAAATAGATTAGTGTTATTTTAGTAATATTCATTACATATAAACAATTTGTTTATTTTAATATATGTTGAAATTATAATACGCAGTATATTTATTACTGATAATAATTTTTTAAAAATAGCAAATGTATTTGATTATTTGTTATATAAATAAAAAAATCATTATTTTGGTATATTCTATGGTAATGTAGTGATTAGTTTTATTATATGGATATATAAATATTTTATATATAAGAATAGTTAATATTCTTGTATTTTACAATATTCATTGTATTCATTAAGAAACATGAACACTTAAAGAGTATCCGTTATTTTTTAAAATATAAAATATTGATAATAGGTTGATTATGGAACAAAAAGAGAAAATTTTAATAGAAGATTTATTTAATAGATTAGAAGATGTAGAAAAAAAATCTTCTGTTCGCGATGTATTAGCTGAAAAATTAATTCAAGAATTGTTGGTGAAACAAAATAATGCGCCATATTACATGACTCAAATTATTTTGGTACAAGAAGAGGCGATTAAGAAACTTAATGAACGAATAAATCAATTAGAATCTGAAATATTATTAACAAAAGATAAAGAAAAAAAGAATAGTACTACTAGTTTTTTATCTGGTTTATTCGGTTCTAATCATTCTACATCTGCACCAAATAATATAAAAAATACTTGGGGAAATTCATCTGGAAAACAGGATTATAATTCTTTACCAGTTAATAATATACCGTCAGGGAACATAGGAACGAACAATAGTTCTGGACATATTAGCAGTTTTCTTGGAAGCGCTTTACAAACAGCAACTGGTGTTGCTGGTGGTATGATTATGGGTAATATGTTGATGAATCTTTTCCAACATAAAAATTCTGGAGAAGATTTATTTAATAATGTAAATGATTCTTCAACGGCTAATTTAGATTCTCATATAGATCATCAAGATGTTCATGGGCGTTATATTAACCACAACAATGCTAATTTTCATGAAAATATTAATGATGATGATATGGTAAATGATGTTGATATAGATACCGATACTGATGTATCAGATGATAGTAATTTTATTTAATAATCAGTAAGAATAAGCATAAATATGCATTATATTTTTTGTTAATTGCTATGCAGCTTTTTTAACATTTTGTTTTATATAATGCATATTTTAAAAAAATATTAAATATCTGGTAAGGATTTTATCTTATAGATTTAAGATAAATAATTTCTATTTTTACTGAGGTATTTAGAGACTCCAGAAGGAGAAGCTTCCATAGAATCTTGACCCTTTTCCCATTGAGCAGGACAGACTGAGCCGTTTTTTTCATGAAATTGCATGGCATCAACCATACGTAACATTTCTTTTATATTTCTACCGAAAGGTAAATCATTAATTACTTGATGGCAAATTATACCGTTTTTATTAATTAAAAAGGATGCTCTTAGTGCCATACCTAAATGGGGATGTTCAATATCATATGTTTTTTGTATATTTCTTGTTAAATCTGAAACCATTGTGTATTTAATTTCTCCAATACCACCTTTGTTTATTGGAGTATTACGCCAAGCGTTATGTACAAATACTGAATCAAATGATACGCCAACGATTTTTACGTCACGTTGTTTAAATTCTTCGTAAAATTGATTAAATGCTATAATTTCTGATGGACATACAAATGTAAAATCCATGGGCCAAAAAAATAATATTGTAGCTTTATTGGAAGTGTATTTTTTAAAATTAAAATTTTCGATAATTTTACCGTTATGTAGAATTGCTGGAGCAGTAAAATCAGGTGCTTTTTGGGTAACTAAAACCATTATATTTCCTCATTATTTTATTATATAAATAATAGTACGATATATATTTATTTTATTTTAAATGAAACTTGAAATTTAATCTAATTAATATTAGATATAATTAATTTTTGCGTTTTTAAATAATATTTTTATAATATATGAATATATATTATAAAAATATTATTATATTTATCAATATTGGAGCAATAATGTCAAATAATATTTTGAATTGGAAATATTTATTAAAAAATGAAAAAAAAAAAATATTTTTTAGATATTATCCGTTTTTTATCTAAAGAAAGATTAAAAAAAATAATATATCCTCCTCATTCGGAAATTTTTACAGCGTTTCTTTTAACTGAGTTTAGTTCTATTAAAGTAGTAATTTTAGGACAAGATCCATATCACAATTTTAATCAAGCACATGGTTTAGCTTTTTCTGTGAATATAGGAGCAACAATTCCACCTTCTTTAAAGAATATATACAAAGAGATATCTAATGATATGTTATTAAATTATGTATTTCAAAATGGATTGCTTAAAAATTGGGCAAAACAAGGTGTTTTATTATTGAACACTATTTTGACAGTTGAATCTGGAAAACCAGGTTCTCATTCTCAGATTGGTTGGACATTTTTTACAGATAAAGTAATTGAAGTAATAAATAAATATTTATACGGTGTTGTTTTTTTATTATGGGGAAGTCATGCAAAAAATAAAGTGGGTATTATAGATGGCAATAAACACTATATTTTACAGGCGTCGCATCCATCACCTTTATCAGCTTATCGTGGATTTTTTGGATGCCGACATTTTTCTAAAACTAATCAGATATTAATAAAACAGGGTAAAAGACCAATTAATTGGTTTGCATAACGGCAAATAAACTATTTATTTTAGTAATATAGTTCATTTAATGAATGATATATGGCTATATTTAAAGAGATATTTCAACTATAGCTTTTCTTAATACGGTATTTTTTAATGTATAGCCATGTTTAATGACAGAAACAATATGATTAGATTTTAGATTCGTAGATTTTTTACTTAATATAGATTGGTGTAAATGTGGTTGAAATATTTTGTTTTTTTCCCCTTCTCTTTTGATTCCAAATTTTGAAATAATACTTAACATAGATTTTAAGGTTAAAAAAATTCCTTGTATCATAAGAGTGTCTTGAATTTTATTTTTAGAAGCTATTATAAATATTTCATCTAAAGAATCAATAATAGGGAGTATTTTTTTTGAAAATTCCTCTAATTGTTGGTTTTTAATTATTGTTATGTCATTTTTACTTTTTTTTCTTATATTTTCTATTTCCGCCTGTCCTCGTAGTTGAATATCAGTGATATCATTTTTAATGTTCAGTATTTTTTTTTCTAAATCTATTATTTTTTCTTTTTCATTAAGTATATTTATTTTATTTTCATCATCTATTTGATTTAAATTTTTTCTTTGTTCAGAATGACATGCTTCTTTAATATTATTTTCTTTTTTTTCATTTTTTAGTATTGATTTTTTATCGTCCATCATGGTTCCTATTTTTATATTAATTTTGTTAATTAGTGTAATATGAGGGTTATAAAAAAATTTTCAAGATTATTTTAGTAAAAAACTTTTTTTAGTAATAGGAAGATAAAATATATGAAACCATTTTTAAAATATATAGGATTAGTTGGTCTTCCTCGTAATTCTCAGGCATTAGAAACACATAAAATTCTTTATGATTGGTTAGTAAAAAATGGTTATGAAGTCATGATTGAATATAAAATTGCTGAGAAATTATTATCGATTAAAAAACCTACCACTGGAACAGTATCACAAATTGGTCAATATTGCGATTTAGCAATAGTGGTAGGAGGGGATGGTAATTTATTATGCGCAGGATATGTTTTATCCAGTTATAATATAAAAATTATTGGGATTAACAGAGGAAATTTAGGTTTTCTTACCGATTTAAATCCTGATACAGCGTTGACACAATTATCAGATGTATTATCAGGAAAATATGTGGTAGAAAATCGTTTCTTATTAGAAATTCAGATATGTCAGGAATGTGGAGGATGTTATATTAACACTGCTATAAATGAAGTGGTATTACATGCTGATAAAGTAGCTCACATGATAGAATTTGAAGTGTATATTGATGAATCTTTTGCTTTTTCTCAAAGATCAGATGGTTTAATTATTTCTACACCTACTGGTTCTACTGGTTATTCTCTTTCAGCAGGTGGTCCAATTTTATCAGCATCTTTAGATGCAATAGTATTAGTTCCTATGTTTCCTCACACTTTATCTTCTCGTCCATTAGTTATTAGTAGTGCTAGTACAATATTTTTAAAGTTTCCTGATTCTGATAATAATTTAAAAATAAGTTGTGATAGTCAAAGAGTATTTACTGTTGGTAACAGAGATAAGATATTTATTCGTCGTAGTCATTATTATCTAAATTTTATTCATCCTAAAAATTATAACTATTTTGATACATTAAATTCGAAATTAAATTGGTCAAAAAAAATTTTTAATTAATTGATTATTATATTTTATTATTAATTATTTTACAATATAAAATATAAATATATGGAGCTGGCGGGAGTCGAACCCGCGTCCAAAATTTCTACGACTTAAGTACTACATGCTTAGTCTCTTTTTTAAAAATTCTTATTTTTATAGACGAAGAATAAGATTCTATCTTAATTTAAATTTACTACATGAAATATTAAAAAATTCTTACGCATCTCTTATATTTTTACCTTCTTTAAATATCTAATTTTAAGAGAATAAATTTGATAGAAGGGCTTTAGATAGTTTATTAAGCTGCTAAAGCGTAGTGTTCTTTTTTTGCATTTATTTTTGTACGGCTTTTAACGAGGCAAACCGTTCCTCGGCATGCACTTGAGTTTTTGATAATCTTGTCGAATCCAAAACAGCCCCAAAACCATTTTGTCTAGTATGACAAAATAAAATAAAATAGTCTATATATTATTTTTATTTTATAATTTTTATGGTGGATATAATTTTATTATTTATCAATATAGTAGATATTTTAAATATATACTTAGTTATTTATTTATTTAAAAAAAATTAAAATTTGTATTACGGTATATTTTATTTAAATAATTAAAGTGATATTTAAGATATATTATTTTTTGTAGATATTGTTATAATAACGATATTTATAAATTTATTTAATAATATGTAATATTTAAATAAAACTTAAAATCAGTAATTATATTGAGAATATCTTTAGGAATTTAAACATGAGTATTATAGAAAAAATTGAGCGTCAAATTAAAGAAAACATCATTTTAATTTATATTAAAGGAACACCTGATACACCAAATTGTGGTTTTTCCGCTCAAGCAGTACAAGCATTATCTTTATGTGGAGAAAAATTTGCATACATAGATATTTTAAAAAATCCAGAAATTCGTGCTGAATTACCTAAATATGCTAATTGGCCAACATTTCCTCAACTATGGATAGGTGGTGAATTAATAGGAGGATGTGATATTATTATGGAGATGCTTCGACAAGGGACCCTTAAAAAGTTAATTACAGAAACGGTAAAAAAACATAAAAAAGATAAATAATATTTTTTTAAAAAAAAGTAGATATGACGATTGTTATCAATAACACCATTTTTCGAATATTGAATGTCATGTCTACTATATATTTTATATATTTTAAAAATATATAGTGGATATGACGAACGTATATAATGGTATTATTTGCAATAAGTTTAATACTATTAAAAATAATATGTATAAAAAATAATTTATATTAAAGGCCATCCTCCTAATCGTTTCCAACGGTTTACCAATTCGCAAAATAGTTCAGCGGTTTTTTGAGAGTCATATAGGGCTGAATGAGCTTGTTTGTTATCAAATAATAATCCAGCAGCTTTGCATGATTTTGCTAATACAGTTTGTCCTAAAGCTAATCCGCTTAACGTTGCTGTATCAAATGTGACAAATGGATGAAAAGGATGATCTTTTATTCCTATTCTATGTATTGCAGCCATAATAAAATTATGATCAAAGCTTGCATTGTGCGCAACTATAATACTACGAGTACAATTTTCAATTTCCATACCTTTATTTACTTTTTTAATTATATCATATAATGCTTCTTGTTCACTTATTGCACCTCTTAATGGATTAAATGGATCTATACGATTAAAAGCAATAGCTTCTGGTTGAATAGAAGACCCATTAAATGGAATTACATGAAAATGTAAACAAGATTCTTTTTTTAACCACCCCTGTTGATCCATACTTAATGTATGAACTCCTATTTCTAAGAGTGCATCTGTTTGTGAATTAAATCCTGCTGTTTCTATATCTATTACTACGGGATAAAAACCACGGAATCTTTTTTTCAATGAATTGCATTCTTGATTTATAGACATCTAAATCTCATATAAAAATATTAGTATGATATTATTTATATAGTGTTATTATAATTTTTTAAAAAAGAATAAATGTATTTTATTTTTTTATTTGGATATAATAAACGTATATTCATGATTGTATTAATACCATATATGGTAAAAATATTAATTTTACGAAAATATAGCATTTATTTTATGAATATAAAAATAATTATCTATTTAATATAACATTTTTTTATATTAAATAATAATAAAATCTAGTATTTTAATATTGTTTTATGCAGCATTATTAATTTAAATGTATTTTATTAAGTATCTATGGAGTGAAAAAAATGATTCATACATTACCTACCCTACCTTATGAATATGATGCTTTAGAACCTTATTTTGATAAAGAAACTATGTTTATTCATCATACCAAGCATCATCAAGCATACATTAATAACTTAAATACTGCATTGATTGGAACAGATTTATTAAATTTATCTATTGATAAGATAATAACTCAACTTAGAAAAATTGATCTTAATAAAAGAACAATTATACAAAATAATGGCGGAGGGCATCTTAATCATAGTTTATTTTGGAAAGGATTAAAAATTGGAACTAATTTAAGTTTGATTTTAAAAAAAGCCATTGAAAAAGATTTTAATTCTGTTTTAGAATTTAAACAAAAATTTGAAAAAATAGCCATGAATCATTTTGGTTCTGGTTGGATATGGTTAGTAAAAAATAATTCTTCTTTGTCGATTATAACCACTGTAAATCAAAACCATCCATTGATGGATACTAGTATTGTAAGAATGTATGGAACACCAATTATATCTTTAGATTTATGGGAGCACGCATATTATTTAAAATATAAAAATAAAAGAATGGATTATATTAAATCATTTTGGAACATAGTCAATTGGGATGAGGCATTAAAACGTTTTGAAAGTTAATTTTAAAAAATAATACATATATTATTATTAGTAGTGGTATTTATGAATACTTAGAATATTTTTTAATTTTTTATAAGTGGAATTTATCATAAATTTAAATAAGGTATGAGTTGAATAACATAAAAATGATGGTAGGTTTAGCAAACCCAATCATGAAATACGATAAAACCAGACATAATATTGGTTCCCGATATATTCAAACATTAGCTAAACGCTATCATCAATCCTTTAAAGAAGAAAAAAAATTTTTTGGATATACGAGCTTAGTTTTAATTAAAAAAAAAATAATTCGTTTATTAATACCAGATACATATATGAATATTAGTGGAAAATCTGTTTTTTCTATGGCTGCTTTTTATCATATTACTTTAAATGATATTTTAGTAGTGCACGATGAATTAGATTTATTTCCAGGAATAATTAAATATAAAAATAGTATTGGTCATAATGGTCATAATGGATTAAGAAATATTATTAATCTATTTAATGAAAAAAAATCTTTTCCACGTATTGCAATAGGAATTGGTCGTCCTATTAAAAAAAAAGAAGTGGCATATTTTGTATTATCTCCACCAACAAGAAAGGAAAATATATTAATTAATAAAGCTATAGAGGAATCAATTAATATAATTGTTCAATTAATCGATTCCTCTTAAAAATATAAAATAGGATATTATCTTAAATTATTATATAAGTATAATAGGATATCGATATGGCTTTTAAATGTGGGATAATAGGTTTACCTAATGTAGGAAAATCAACTTTATTTAATGCTTTAACCAAAGGATGTGCAGCGACTGAAAATTTTCCATTTTGCACTATTAAACCTAATATAGGTATGGTTCCTATTTCTGACGATCGTCTTTATAAAATTGCAGATATAATTGGGTCTACACGTATTGTAAAAACTTGCATAGAATTTGTAGATATCGCTGGATTAGTAAAAGGGGCTTCACAAGGAGAGGGCTTAGGAAACAAATTTCTTAATCATATTAGAGATACTGATGCCATTATACATGTTGTACGTTTTTTTGATGATCCTCTTATTACACATATTTATGGAAAAATTCAACCGGTTAATGATATTGAAATAATTAATATTGAATTGTGTTTATCTGATTTATTTTTATGTGAATCACAGATGATAAAAGTTAAAAAAAGAATCAATTTAGAAAATTCATTATTAAAGAAAGAAATTCTTATTTTAGAAAGGTGTATTTCTCATTTAAAAGAATTTAATATGTTGAGAACATTAATAATAAGTTCAGAAGAATATTTATTAATTAGTCATTTGAGACTAATTACTTTGAAACCAGTTATGTATGTAATAAATACAAATAATCCATTATATGACGACAATAAAAATATAGAAAAAATTTATAATATAGCTAAAAAAGAAAATTCTAAAGTGATTCCATTATCTATAATACTTGAAGCGGACTCGATTCATCTAAATCGAATAGAAAAAAATAAATACATAAAAACATTAGGATTAAAAAAGTCTGGATTGGATACTATTGCTTCATTAGGTTATACTTTGTTAAAATTACATACTTTTTTTACTGCTGGGATAAAAGAAGTTAAAGCTTGGACTATTTCTAAGGGTACTACAGCAGTCATGGCATCAGGGAAAATACATTCTGATTTTAAAAAAGGTTTTATTCGTGCACAAGTGATTTCTTATTCTGATTTTATTAAATATAAAGGATTTAAAAAAGTAAAAGCATTAGGAAAAATTAGAAGTGAAGGAAAAAACTATTGCATTCAAGATGGTGATATTATAAATTTTTTATTTAATATTTAATGTAACGTTATCGTTTTCATTTTATAAAGATATAAACTATAATTATAGAATTTTATTTTTATAAAATTTATTTATAAAAAAGAGAGGATAGAATCTATCATTCTCCTCTCTATTAGGTAATAATATTTTTATATATCTAGTAAAAATTTACGTAATTTAGAAAAATTTGGTAACATATTATACGATAGTAAAGGTAGATCGGCACGATCAGCTAATATTTTTGGTAGAGGTAGGGTTATATCTAAAATATTTTCGACAGTTTTTTTAAATTTTGCAGGATGCGCCGTTCCTAAAAATAATCCAAATTGATTGTCTTTTAATTGGTTCTTTAGTAGTTTATACGCTATTGCAGCATGTGGTTCTGAAATATAACCAAGTTTTTTTAATTCTAATAATGTATTTTTTGTATCATAATCAGAAACACTACCAAATCCAAGTTTTTTTAAATCCCATTTTTTCCGATAGAATAATTCTTCTACTCTTGGCCAATTATTTGGTTGACTAATGTCCATAGCATTAGAGATAGTGGAAATTGTTGGATTAGGTTTCCATTGACCAGTTCTAAGAAAACGAGGTACGGTATCATTAGCATTAGTAGATGCGATAAATGATGTAATAGATAAACCAAGAGATTTTGCTAACAATCCTGCAGTTAAATTTCCAAAATTTCCACACGGTACTGAGATCACTATTTTTTTTCTTTTTTCTGGTGCAATTAGTGCAAAAGCTTCAAAATAATAGCAAATTTGTGCTAATAATCTGCTTATATTAATAGAATTTGCAGAATTTAATCCTATATTATTTTTTAATATTTCATCATTAAAGCATTTTTTTACGAGTTGTTGACATTCGTCAAAACTACCATTAATAGCTATAGTTTTAATGTTTTTACCTAATGTACAAAATAACTTTTCTTGTAATTCACTAATTTTACCTTTTGGATATAAAATAACTACACGTATATTTTTCATACCATAAAAAGCATGAGCTACTGCTGCTCCTGTATCACCTGATGTTGCAGTTAAGACGGTAATAATTTTATTATTTCCATTTTGATTGAGATACGATAATACATGAGCCATAAAACGTGCACCAAAATCTTTAAAAGCTAGTGTTGGTCCATGAAATAATTCAAAACATGCTATGTTATTTGTTATTTTTACCAATTTTGGTGGAGAAAATAAGAATGCTTTTTTTACATGATTGTGTAATTCATATTTATCAATTTCATCACCAATCAAGTATTCAAGAATATTGCTACTTCTTGTAATAAAATCCATTTTTAGCAGTTTTTCTATTTCTTTTATATTAATTTTAGGTAAATCTACAGGGAAGAATAAACCTTGTTTTCGTCCTAAACCTAATTTAATAGCCTTAGAAAAATTTACTTTTTCATTTTTGTCTTTAAGATTATAAAGTTTCATTTATTCTCCTATTTTACGTGCACCTATATTATCTAAGTTACAGATATGTACAAATCCTTTATTATTCTGTAGATAATTAGCAGTAAGCCATTTAGCTATTTTTTTTGCTAAAATAATATTGTTACATATGGTAAATAAAGTGGGTCCTGATCCAGAAATACTGCAACTTAAGGCTCCCATTTTTAAAATACTTTTTTTTGCATAAGAAAAGTTAGGTATTAATTTTACACGATGTGGTTCTGCAATGACGTCTTTGATTAGTTTAGTAGCTAAATGAGATTGTTGTGTATAAGATGCATGAATAAATCCTGCTAAATTTTTACTGTGTTGAATACATACTTCTTTAGTATACTGCAAAGGCAATAAAGATCGAGATTTTTCTGTAGAAAGGTTTACCCCTGGCCAAGCGATAATCCATATCCATTTTTTAAACGTAGGAATAGCTTGACTAATAATATTTTCTTCTTGAATAATTAACTGTAGTCCTCCAAGATACGAAGGCGCAACATTATCATAATGTATACTTCCAGATATATTACCTTCTAATTTTCCCATTAAAATTAATAGTTCTGATGGATTTAAAGGTCTGTTATAGAACTCATTCATTGCAACTAATCCAGCAACAATAGAGCAGGCGCTAGATCCTAATCCGGATCCAATAGGCATATTTTTTTCTAAAGTAATAGAAACTGGAACTTTTTTTCCAATTATTTTAGAAAAGTAATACCAACATTGCCATACAATGTTTTTTTTATTGTTCGATGGTAATTCATTGGCAAATTTCCCTTTATTAATTAAACAAAATTGATTAGAGCATTTTATTTCTATAGTATCTCCTAATAAACTTCCATCTATAGGTGATATTGCTGCACCAAGGATATCAAATCCAACTCCTACATTTCCTATGGAAGCAGGAGCGAAAATTTTTATCATTTTATACTCCTACTTTACATGGTAAAGTACGTAGTAAGTCAGAAAATACACCAGCTGCTGTCACATTATTTCCCGCACCGTATCCTCTTAATACTAAAGGAATAGGTTGATAATATTTACTATAAAATGCTAGTACATTCTCTCCATTTTTTACGTTATACAAAGGATCATTTTTATCTACAGAATCAATTTTTACCTCACATTGACCCGTTTTATTTATTATCCCTACAAAACGTAATACTTTCCCTTCAATTTTTGCTTTTTTTACTCGTATATCGAATATAGAATCTAGTTCTTTTAATTTTCTCATAAAAGTTTTTATATCTGGAATATTTTGTAATGTATCAGGTAATAAATTTTCAATTTTTATATCTTTTAATTCTATTTGATATCCCACTTCTCGAGCTAAAATAAGTAATTTTCGAGCAACATCGATTCCTGATAAATCATCGCGAGGATTAGGTTCAGTAAAACCTATTTCTTTAGCATTTTCTGTTGCTTGAGATAAAGTAATGCCTTCTTCCAATTGACCAAAAATAAATGATAAAGAACCAGATAAAATACCTCTGAAATGAATTAATTTATCTCCAGAATTAAGTAAATTTTGCAGATTATCTATAACCGGTAGTCCTGCTCCAATATTGGTATCATATAAAAATTTTTTTTTAAATTGAATTGCAGCTGTTCTTATTTTTTTATAATATGTTAAATCAGTGGTATTTGCTTTTTTATTGGCCGTAACGACATGGAATCCATGAGAAATAAAATGACTATACTGATAAGATAAAAGTGTATCTGCCGTACAATCGATAATAACAGGATTAATTAACGGGTGTTTTTTAATTGCATTAATTATTTTTGTTGTAGTAAAAAAATTTTTTTCTTTTTCAAAATATGAATTCCAGTTTTTTAATTTAATTCCTTTCATATTAATTAGTAATGTTTTAGAGTTAGCGATTCCACATATTTTTAAATCTATTTGCTTTTCTTTTAACCATTTCTTTTGACGATAAAATTGTTGTAATAGTGTACTGCCGATTCCACCAATTCCTATTAAAAATACTTCAATAATTTGATTGGAATTAAATAAAATTTGATGGACTGTTCGTATTGCGGTTATTACATTTGAATTTTTAATAACTGCGGAAATAGAGTTTTCAGATGATCCTTGTGCTACCGCTAAAGTATTAATGTTAGCATAAGATAGAGCTGAAAAAAAACTAGCAGTAATATGAGGTTTATTTTTCATATTAGTACTTACTATTGATACAATAGATAATTTTTTTATTATATTAAAAGGTTTCAATAATCTATTTTTTAGCTCAAGATAAAATTCATTTTTTAATATATATTCAACACGTACTACATCTTTTTGAGGTATACAAAAACTAATTCTATGTTCTGAAGAAGACTGAGTAATGAGAATTATCCAAATGTTATCACGTGAAATTGAAGAAAATACTCGTGCTATCATTTTCATCATATCTTTCATTCCTGGTCCTATAATATGAAACATAGCTATGTCGTTAAGATAAGTAACACCTTTTACAGAGTGTTTTTTTTCTTTATTTTGAGCACAAATTAATGTTCCTTTGGCATCTGGTTTAGATGTATTTTTAATTAAACAGGGAATGTTAAATTTAGCTATTGGTTCAATAGTACGTGGATGTAATACTTTTGCTCCAAAATAAGAGAGCTCCATTGCTTCTTGATATGAAATGGATGTTAATAATTTTGCGTCTGGTACTTGTTTTGGATCGCAAGTATAAATTCCGTCTACATCTGTCCAAATTTCACAATAATCTGCATGCAAACAAGATGACAAAATTGCAGCTGAGTAATCAGAACCATTGCGACCTAATACTACTAATTCTCCTTTTTTATTGCCAGCTATGAATCCAGACATGAGAATATTATGATTTTTAGGAATATTCATGGACTCAATACGTTTGGTGGATTCAATAATATCAATTTTAGAATCTAGATAAGTACCTATACCCAGTAATGTTTTTACTGGATTAATAATAGTAATTTTATGATTACGAGCTTGTAGTATGGCATTCATGATGGCAACTGACAATATTTCACCACGACAAATAATTTTAGCATAAATGTTATCTGGACATTGACCTAATAAATTGATTCCACAAATATTTTTTTTTAATTCAATAAATTCATTATTAATGATTGTTTTTAATTTTTCATAAGGAAAGTTATTTTGCAATGGATTAACTTGTTCTAGGATTTTTAAAAAGATATGTTTTGTTTCATGCATACTGGATTCAGTATTATCATTTTTAATAGTTTTTTTTATAATATTAACTAAATTATTAGTTACTTTTGCGGGGGCAGATAGTATAATTCCCACTTTTTCGTATTTAATTTTATTTTCAATAATGTTAGCTACATGTAGAAATCTTTCTGCATTAGCTAGTGAGGTTCCGCCAAATTTCAGCGTACGCATAGTTTTTAATTCTCCTGAATTTATGCCAAAAAAAAGCCGCATTAGTTTATGATGCGAGCTTTTATATTTTTTATACAGTGTAACCTGAATAATATATAATATTTTTAAATTTCAGGTGATTAACATATATTTTAGATCTCATTAAAATTATTTTTAGCAGTATGTATATTTTATATTAATTTTTTACGTTTTTAATAAAATTAAATTTTATTAAATAAAAAAGTAAAAACATTTAAAATTATAACATAAATTTGTATATTATTCTTTATTTTACTGGCGTATTATTATTGGATTTAATTATTATTATCTTTTCATAAAACTTGAAGTGGTTAATTATCCAGTTTTTTGATATATATAACATCATATAAAAATTTTATTTTAAAATTATCTTTTATTAGAATAGTTTTATATTTAGCGAAAAAATTTATGTATCACATACAAGATTAATAATATAGATTATATTATATTTTAAAATAAACTATTTATTTGTGAAAATAAATACATTTAGTTAAATTAAATCAAGTATATATTTTGTTTAGAACTTCTATTAAATCTATTTAACTTATTATGTTAATTTTTATGAAAAATACAGTGAAAGTTGTTATTTCTGAAGAAGAATTACATGAACGTATCAATGAATTAGGAAAGCAAATTACTGATAATTATAAAAACAGTAATAGCAATATTTTATTAGTTGGATTGTTACGAGGTTCTTTCATTTTCATGGCTGATTTATGTCGAGCAATTCAGATTTCTCATGAAGTAGATTTTATAACAACTTCCAGTTATGGAAGAGGTATGTTGTTCAGTAAAGATGTTAAGATTTTAAAAGATTTAGATGAAGATATTTTAGGTAAACATGTATTAATTGTTGAAGACATTATTGATTCAGGTAACACCTTAAGTAAGGTGTTGAATATTTTAACACTCAGAAAGCCAAAATCGTTAGCAGTATGTACGTTATTAGATAAACCTGATTGTCGAGAAGTGAATATTGTTATAGATTATATTGGTTTCTCTATTCCTAATGAATTTATGGTAGGATATGGTATTGATTACGCACAATGTTATCGTCATTTACCTTATATTGGGAAAGTAGTTTTATTTAAAAAATAGTATAATAATTTATTATTATAGTATTTATTAAATAAATAATATTTTTATATAGAATATAATACTTATTTATTTCAAATTAGACATGATGAATTTCGAATAAAAGTAAAATTTTTTAAAAAACTAAATATCAATTTTTAGTATAAAAAATAACATTGATGAATGGATTATACTATAACAAAACTTATAAGTGAAATAGGATTTATTCCCATTTCACTAATAATAAATTATATAAAAAAGTTAACCAGACATTTGTTTTTTACGAATTTCTTCTAATGTTTTACAATCAATACATAAGTTAGCAGTTGGACGCGCTTCAAGTCTACGAATACCAATTTCAATATCACAAGAATTACAATATCCAAAATTTTTATTTTCTACTTTTTTTAAAGTAATTTGTATTTTTTTTATTAATGTTAATTCTCGAGCTCGATTTCTTAGTTCAATACTAAATTCTTCCTCTTGTGTAGCTCGATCAATCGGATCGGGAAAGTTGCTAGCTTGATCTTTCATATAGGGAGTAGTATGATTTGTTGTATTTTGTAATTGATACTTCCAGGCTTCAAGTATTCTTTTAAAATGATTAATTTGATTTTTGTTCATATATTGTTCATCTTTTTTTACTTGATATGGTAAAACTCCAGCTATAGAAAGAATGCTTAAAGATGATTTTTTACGATTTTGTTTTTTTTCCATATTTATTCCTATGTAATATATTTTATAAAATTTAATAGAAAATAGAATTATATTTTTTTAATTCATGATTAAGGAAGAGGGATATTTATAGTGTTCCATTTTAATTTTAATTCTTTTTATATAATATTTTTATAAAACATTATTATCGCAATATTAATTTTTTATAAGATTATGTTTCTCAAATAAAAAAAATTAAATATTAGAAATATTTTTTTAACTTATTAATTTTTAATATAAATATATTATTGAAATAATACAGATAAAATTAAGTCATTAATTATTATTTTCTTTTTTATTATATTTGATAATCGATAGAAAGGTATAATAAGATATATAACTTATTATAAGATATTTTATATAAATATATATATTTTTTTTAAATTTTAAATAAAAATAGTTTTCAATCTAAATTGAAATTTTATTTAAAAGTTGATACATACTATTTAAGTATAAGGATTAAAATATTTCCTTTTTTAAAAATGGTAAAAAAATAATTTTATGAAATTTGCATTAGGAATTGAATACAATGGTAATTCATATCATGGATGGCAATTTCAAAAATCAGTAAAAACTGTTCAGGGAGAATTAGAGAGAGTTTTATCTTATATTGCGAATCATAAAATTAAGATAATATGTGCAGGTAGAACTGATTCTGGTGTGCATGCTACATCACAAGTTATTCATTTTGAAACACATGTAATACGGACAGAATTTACATGGACTATAGGAGTAAATAGTTATTTACCTAATGATATTGCAGTATTATGGATTAAAAGAGTATCGGGAGATTTTCATGCACGTTATAGCGCATTATCACGTACTTATCGTTATATTATTTATAATAAATCTATTCGTTCGGCAATTTTAGACAATAAATTATTGAATTTTCATAAAGGATTAGATATTGATAAAATGAATGAAGCTGGACAATATTTAATAGGAGAACATGATTTTAGTGCATTTAGAGGAAAAACTTGTCAATCGTATACACCTTGGCGTAAAATCATCAGTTTGCAAGTAATACGTAAAGATAATTTTGTAATAATTGAGGTAACAGCAAACGCTTTTTTATATCGTATGGTTCGTAATATAGTTGGTTGTTTATTAGACATAGGTGTTTTAAAAAAAAAAGTTAATTGGATATCGACAGTATTAAATTTGAAGAATAGACATTTAACTGGATCTACAGCACCAGCAAAAGGATTGTATTTAGTTTCGGTGGATTATCCTAATGACTTTGATCTTCCACGGTCACCCAAAGGTCCTTTACTATTTTAAAATTAAAGAAATAATACTAAAATATTAGTTAATATGTTGAATTTAATAATAACATTTTATATTAAATATTTAGAGTTAAATTTATATATAAATACAATATCGATACTAAATATTATTGTTAGATAATTAGATATAGTAAGTATATATTCCATAGAACGTTGAAGTATAATTAGATAATTTTTATTTTTTATGATATTTAATTTTTATATTTTTTAAAAAAGTATGGATCTTAAATAAAAATTTTTTAATAAATATTAATAATAATTATTAAATTAATAGAATTTTATAAAATATAAAAATATACGTGATATCAATGCTAAATAAAATAATATTGGGAGAGTTTTTTAGTTGATTATGTCAAATACTTTTAATAATAATATTTAATTATATTGATTAAATTTTTATATATTTTCTAAATTGAAAATTAGTTTTAAAATATTTTAGTAATTATATAAAATTATACGAATTTTATTTGTTGCTATGAGCATATTGATATGTTAATAAAAATATTAACCAAAATATTGGGTAATTACAGTAATCGTATTTTACGACGAATGCAAAAAATTGTTGATAAAATAAATAAAATAGAATCTTTTTTTGAAAAATTATCAGATCAAGAATTAAAAAAACAAACAGAAATATTTCGCTATGCTTTAAATAAAGGTATAAGTTTAGATAGTTTACTTCCTAAAGCATTTGCCACTGTCAGGGAGGCAAGTAAGCGTGTATTTAATATGCGTCATTTTGATGTACAATTGCTTGGTGGAATAGTATTAAATTATCAATGTATAGCTGAAATGCGTACTGGAGAAGGAAAAACTTTAACAGCTACTTTACCAGCTTATTTGCATGCTTTAATTGGTAAAGGTGTGCATATAGTTACTATGAATGATTATCTTGCACAACGTGATGCTAAAAAAAATAAACCTTTATTTGAATTTTTAGGTTTAACAGTTGGTTTAAATTTAACAGGTATGCCGCTTCAATTAAAAAGAGAGGCTTATCTCGCTGATATAACATATGGTACAAATAATGAATATGGTTTTGATTATCTTCGAGATAATATGGTTTTTCATGCTTCAGAAAGGGTGCAAAGAAAATTGTATTATGCTTTAATTGATGAAGTAGATTCTATATTAATAGATGAAGCGCGTACACCTTTAATTATTTCCGGTCAATCTGAAGATAATGCTGAATTATATATTAAAATTAATAAAATTATACCAAATTTAATAAAACAAGAAAAAGAAGATTCAGATTCTTTTCTTGGATCTGGACATTTTTCAGTTGATGAAAAACAGAAACAAGTTTATTTGACTGAACGTGGTTTGATAGAAATTGAAAATTTGTTAGTTTATCATAATATCATAAAGGAAGATGAATCCCTTTATTCTAAAAAAAATATAGTATTAATAAATTGTATTACTTCGGCTTTACGAGCACATAGCTTATATGTCAAAAATGTTGATTATATTGTAAAAGATAATGCAGTAATGGTAGTAGATGAACATACTGGACGCATTATGAAAGGACGTCGTTGGTCAGATGGTTTACATCAAGCTATCGAGGCTAAAGAAGGTGTGATAGTAAATAATGAAAATAAAACTTTAGCTTCTATTACATTTCAAAATTATTTTCGATTATATAAAAAATTAGCAGGTATGACAGGTACTGCAGAGACTGAATCATCTGAATTTAGTGATATTTATAATTTAGATACTGTAATTATTCCTACTAATCGTCCCATGATTAGAAAGGATTTACCAGATTTAGTTTTTATCAGTGAAGATGAGAAAATAGATGCTATAATTAAAGATATTAGAAACTGTATTAAAAGAAAACAGCCTGTTTTAGTAGGTACAATATCTATTGAAAAATCAGAGGTAATATCTTCTAAACTAAGTTCTTTAAAGATAAAACATAATGTTTTAAATGCTAAATTTCATAAAAAAGAAGCTGCAATTATCTCTGAAGCAGGACAACTAGGAGCTGTAACTATAGCCACTAATATGGCAGGAAGAGGTACAGACATAGTTTTAGGAGGTAGTATAGATATGGATAAAAAATGTTTTTATCAAGTAAAAAATGAAAAAATCAACAGTATTAAAGAGGACTGGAAAAATAAACATAATATGGTTTTATCTGTAGGTGGATTGCATATTATTGGTACGGAAAGACATGAGTCTCGTCGAATTGATAATCAACTACGAGGTAGATCCGGTCGCCAAGGTGACGATGGTTCTTCTCGTTTTTATTTATCTATGGAAGATTCGTTAATGAGAATTTTTTCTTCTGATCGTGTGATATCTATCATGAAGAAATTAAGAATTAAATCTGGAGAACCGATAACTCATCCCTTTGTAACAAAAGCAATTTTAAATGCTCAAAAAAAAGTAGAAAATTATAATTTTGATATTCGCAAACAAATTCTAGAGTATGATGATGTTGTAAATGAACAACGTCGCATAATTTATATGCAGAGAAATTGTTTAGTAGATTCTAATGATATCAGCATGACAGTAAATAGTATTTTAGAGGATGTGTTTAATAAAATCATCAATAGTTATTTTTTGGAAACATCATTAAAAGTAGAAGACGTATTTTTAAATTTAGAAAATAAATTGAATATTTTATTTAATTTAAAATTATCTTTTTCATATTTTTTAAGCAAAAAAAATATTTTAGATAAAAAAAAAATAAATGATATAATCATAGGGGAAGTTAAATCAAATTATTTGAGTAAAGAATATATTATTGGTGCTTCGCAAATGAGAAAATTAGAAAAATCAGTTATGTTACATACATTAGATTTATTTTGGCAAGAACATTTGTCTGTGATGGACGATTTAAAACAAGGAATCCATTTGCGAGGTTATGCTCAAAAAGATCCTAAACAAGAGTATCAGCGTGAGGCATTTGAGATATTTTCTGTTATGTTAGAAGATTTGAAATATGAAGTAATTTTGATACTTAGTAAAATTAAAATATCTAATTTAAGTGATGTTACTCATAGTTTATTTAATTTTAAAAATTGGCAAAATACAATATATAATTGATTATTATATTTTAAAAGTGAAATAAAAATGTTCTTTAATAGGTTTTACTAGATCAATTTATAATAAAAGTAATAATATGTCTCATATACTTTTCTATTCCTTGATGATTAAATATTATTTAATGAAAAATATTTTATTGTATTAGTAGTGTAATCTTGTAAAAATTATTTTTATATACCGTTTTTCTTTAATATCATCTATGATATATTTTATTTTATTTTTATACAATCAGGAATAGATTATCGATGCGTATCGAAGAAGATATAAAGTTAGGTTTTAAAGATGTTCTTATTCGTCCTAAACGTTCAACCTTAATAAGCCGATCTCAAGTAGATTTACATCGCAAATTTGTTTTTAAAAATTCAAAATTAACATGGACTGGAATTCCTATTATTGCTGCTAATATGGATACAATAGGGACCTTTAGTATGACAAAATCTTTATCTCACTTTCATATATTAACAGCGGTACATAAATATTATTCTATAGCTGAATGGGAAAAATTTATAAATAGTGTATCGGAATCAATATTAAGATATGTGATTGTATCTATAGGTACATCAGATTCTGATTTTTTAAAAATAAAGAAAATTTTTTCTTTATCATCTAGTTTACAGTATATTTGTATAGATGTGGCGAATGGTTATTCTGAATATTTTATCAATTTTTTAAAAAAAATTCGTGATCAGTTTCCTGATAAAACCATTTGTGCTGGAAATGTAGTCACAGGTGAAATGGTAGAAGAATTAATATTGTCTGGTGCTGATATAGTCAAAGTAGGTATTGGGCCAGGTTCTGTATGTACCACTCGTCTCAAAACTGGAGTAGGATATCCACAATTATCGGCTATTATAGAATGTTCCGATGCAGCTCATGGTTTGGGAGGTCGTATTATTAGTGATGGAGGCTGTATTTTTTCAGGAGATATCGCAAAAGCTTTTGGAGGAGGAGCAGATTTCGTTATGTTGGGAGGTATGTTAGCTGGTCATACAGAATGTTTGGGTGAAATCATTAAAGAAAATGGAAAAAAGTTTATGTTATTTTATGGTATGAGTTCACAATCTGCTATGGATCTCTATGTTGGAGGAGTTGCTCAATATAGATCGACAGAAGGTAAGACAATAAAATTATTATTTCGGGGTTTAGTGGAAACAACTATAAGAGATATTTTAGGGGGATTGCGTTCTGCTTGTACTTATATTGGAGCAGAAAGTTTAAAAGAATTAACTAAAAGAACTACTTTTATACGTGTTTCTGAACAGGAAAATCATGTTTTTAACAATACGTCGTATTAAATTTAATTTAATTTTCAATATTATCAGATAACATTCATTATAAGTAATATTTTTATTAGATTCATGTCTAATTTCTATTTTTCTAATAGAAAGTGATTACGTACTAAAGATGGTATCTAAAAATACTTGATATTGAGAATCCAATGATTCATTGGATTAAATATTTTTAAAGAAATATCAATTCTTATATTAAAAATCTATTAAAATATTTAAATTATGTCAGCACATATATTTCTAAATAAACTTTAATATTTTTGTATATTATAGCATTATTACTATTTTTTAATAATTATAGTTGATTTATTTTATATTTTTTAGAAACTATTCTCTATCTTGACCTTTCTTTATTACATATAAAATTAACAATTTTATTTTAATATCTATTGAATCTTTTATAAAAAATTAACTTAATACAATTTTTAATTGCGAATATAAACATATCTATTTTAAAAAACTTGAAATAAATATCTTTAAGTATGTAAGCAAAAAAATGTAAAATAAAGTTTTATTTTTTTATTTTAAAATAGTTTAATGAAATTATTATGTATGGTTATTAAAAAATTAGTTAAATACAAATTAAAATAAAAAATAGATCTATGTTCTACTTTTTATTAATAAACATAATATATAAATAAGGAATTATACCATGTCAGAAAATTTATATCATGACGTGGATCCAATCGAAACCCTTGATTGGATACAGGCGATCGAATCAGTCATTAATAAAGAAGGGGTGGCACGAGCAGAATTTCTGGTTCAAAATATTCTTAAAAAAGTAAAAAAATATGGTGCTATTTTTTTAAAAGATACATCAATAAATGATTATATCAATACAATTTCTGTAAAAGATGAACCGGATTACCCTGGAGATCTTATTTTAGAAGATCGTATTTGTTCTGTAATTCGTTGGAATGCTATCATGATGGTTTTACGTGCTTCTAGAAAAAACTTAGATTTAGGTGGACATTTATCCTCTTTTCAGTCTTCAGCATCTCTTTATGAGGTTTGCTTTAATCATTTTTTTAGAGCTTGTAATAGTATTGATGGTGGTGATTTAGTTTATTTTCAAGGTCATATTGCTCCAGGTGTTTATGCTCGAGCTTTTATTGAAGGAAGGTTATTGAAGGAACAAATGGATAATTTTAGACAAGAAATAGATGGAAAAGGATTATCTTCTTATCCACATCCTAAGTTGATGCCAAATTTTTGGCAATTTCCTACTGTATCTATGGGATTAGGTCCTATTTGTGCCATTTATCAGGCGAAATTTTTAAAATATTTGAAAAATAGGGGTTTAAAAAATACTTCAAATCAAACAGTGTATGCTTTTTTAGGAGATGGAGAGATGGATGAACCAGAATCTAAAGGAGCTATTTCTATAGCATCACGAGAAAAATTAGACAATTTAATTTTTATAATAAATTGTAATTTACAAAGATTAGATGGACCAGTAATTGGCAATGGAAAAATAATTAATGAATTAGAAAATATTTTTTATGGTGCTGGTTGGGAGGTTATTAAAGTTATATGGGGTAGCGGTTGGGATGAATTATTAAATAAAGATAAAAGTGGTAAATTAATTCGTTTGATGAATGAAACTTTAGATGGTGATTATCAAACTTTTAAATCAAAAAATGGTTCTTATATAAGAAAACATTTTTTTGGAAAATATAGAGAAACAATGAAATTAGTAGATGCTATGACTGATTCTCAAATTTGGGATCTAAATAGAGGAGGACATGATCCTAAAAAAATATATGCAGCTCTCAAAAGAGCTAAAGAAACTCAAGGTAAACCTGTTGTTATTTTAGCTCATACAGTTAAAGGATATGGAATGGGTCCAATAGCAGAAGGAAAAAATATAGCTCATCAAATAAAAAAAATGAATTTAGAAGGTATATTATATATTAGAGATAAATTTAATATTCCTGTTAAAGATGATAATGTTAAAGATTTACCTTACGTTTTATTTAGCAAAAATAGTCCAGAATATTGTTATATTCATGAAAGAAGAAAAAGTTTAGGAGGTTATTTACCTATAAGATTATCTAATTTTACTTTTACGTTAAAATTACCAATTTTAAATGATTTTAAATCATTATTAAATGAACAAAAAAAAGAAATTTCTACAACAATAGCGTTTATACGTGTATTAAATATAATACTAAAAAGTAGTGAAATTAAAAATTTAATTGTACCTATTGTAGCTGATGAAGCACGTACATTTGGTATGGAAGGGCTATTTCGTCAGATAGGTATTTATAGTTTACAAGGTCAACAATATACTCCTCAAGATAGAGAGCAATTAGCGTATTATCGTGAAGATAAAAGAGGTCAAATTTTACAAGAAGGAATCAACGAATCGGGAGCTGCTGCATCCTGGTTAGCTGCTGCCACTTCATATAGTACGAATGATTTTCCTATGATTCCATTTTATATTTACTATTCTATGTTTGGTTTTCAAAGAATAGGAGATTTATTTTGGGCTGCAGGAGATCAACAAGCAAGAGGTTTTTTAATAGGTGGAACATCAGGTAGAACGACCTTAAATGGTGAAGGATTGCAACATGAAGACGGACATAGTCACATTTTATCTTTAACAGTGCCGAATTGTGTGTCTTATGATCCAGCTTATGCATATGAAATAGCTGTTATCATATGTAATGGATTACATCGTATGTATGGTCCTAAACAGGAAAATATTTATTATTATATTACTACTTTAAATGAAAATTACTTTATGCCTGCTATGCCTAAAGGTGTAGAAGAAGGTATTTGTAAGGGTATATATAAATTAAAAACTATAAAAGGTATACATGATTATTCTTTGCAGTTAATGGGTTCTGGAGCTATTTTACGTATTGTATGTGTAGCGGCTCAAATTTTATTAAAAGATTATGGTATTGGATCAGATATATATAGTGTTACTTCTTTTACAGAATTAGCTAGGGATGGACAAGATTGCGATAGATGGAATATGTTAAATCCAAAAAAAAAATGTAAAATACCTTATATTACAAAGATAATGAATATATCACCTGCTATTGCAGTCACTGATTATATGAAATTGTTTGGTGAACAAGTTCGTTCATATATACCAGCAGTAAGTTATCGAGTTTTAGGTACAGATGGTTTTGGTCGTTCTGATAGTAGAGAGAAGCTTCGTCATTATTTTGAAGTTGATGCTTATTATATTGTTCTGGTTTCTTTGGTAGAATTATCTAAATTGGGTAAAATTAATAAACAGGTTATTTCTGATGCCATTGGAAAGTATAATATCAATATAAATAAAATTAATCCGCGTTTAGCGTAATGAGGTATGATGAGTGAATATTGAAATTAAAGTTCCCGATATTGGTACAGATGCGGCAGAAGTGACTGAAATTTTAGTTAATATAGGAGATACAGTCGAATTAGAAGAAGGATTAATTACTGTAGAAGGACAAAAAGCTGCTATGGAAGTTCCTGCACCAATAAATGGTATTGTAAAAGAAATTAAAGTTAATATTGGTACCGTAGTGCATACTGATGATGTAATAATGATATTTTCAGTTCAGGATGATACTGGCTTACATACTAAAAAGTTATCAGAAGAAGATATATTATATAATTTTAAAAATGATAAAAATCAGGAATATCTAGACAATATACACGCTACTCCATTAATTCGTCGTTTAGCTCGAGAGCTAGATATTAATTTAAAATATGTTATAGGAACAGGCCCAAAAAACAGAATTTTAAAAGAAGATCTACAAAATTATAAAGAAAAAAATATTAAAAAAGAAGATGTAGATATTTATAATAATGGGAAAAACGTTAATTATAATGATGCAAGCAAGAATAATACTAATGCATTAAAAGAAATTAAATTAAGTCATATTCAAATAATCTCAGGTGAGAATTTATATCAAAGTTGGAAACAAATACCGCATGTAACACAATTTTATGAGTCTGATATTACACATTTAGATAAATTCCGTAAGAAGTGTAATACTAAATACCAGAATACAAATATGAATGTTAAATTAACAATATTAACTTTTATTATTAAAATAGTTTCCAAAGCTTTACAAGAATTTCCAAGATTTAATAGTACTCTGTCTCGTAATAAAAAGAAATTGATATTGAAAAAATATATTAATATAGGTATTGCTGTAGATACACCTAAAGGTTTGTTGGTACCGGTATTAAAATACACAGAAAATAAAAATTTATTAGAGATTGCAAGAAAGTTAATAAGTATTTCTAAAAAAGCACGAGAAGGTCATCTTACTTTATCAGATATGCAAGGTGGTTGTTTTACAATATCTAATTTAGGAGGATTAGGAGGAACTGGATTTACTCCTATTATAAATAATCCTGAATTTGGTATTTTAGGAATCTCTAAATCTTTAATAAAACCAGTGTGGAAAAAAAAAGAATTTATACCCAGATTAATTTTACCCCTTTCGCTTTCTTATGATCATCGAGTGGTGGATGGTGTATATGCTGCTCGTTTTATGAATTTTATACATATCTTACTAGAAGATATTCGTTTTATGATGATGTAAAAAGTGTATAAAAATTACTTTTTATATAAAAATTTTTATATCAGTAACAATTAAAAATTTATTTTTTTAAAAAAGAGATATTTTTTAAAATTATATTTATTAACAATAATGGACTGATGATGGAAAAAAAAATTTATGCTCAAGTGGTTGTAATTGGATCGGGACCTGCTGGATATTCTGCTGCTTTTCGTTGTTCAGATTTAGGTTTAAATACTATATTAATAGAACGGTATAGAAAATTAGGTGGGGTATGTTTAAATGTAGGATGTATTCCTTCTAAAGCTTTATTGCATATAGCTAAGGTGGTTACTGAAGCTAAGGAGTTGTCAGAATCTGGTATATTATTTAATACACCTATAATAGATATAAATCAAGTACAGAGATGGAAAGAAAAAGTAATTGGTTCACTAAATATAGGTTTAAGTAGTATGGCTAAGAAACGTAATATTAAAGTTATTGTAGGAACAGCTAAATTTTTGAGTAATCAATCTTTGTTAGTAGAATCAAAAAAAGAAAAAATATTAGTGATATTTGAAAATGTAATTATTGCTACTGGTTCTCATGCTATACAGTTACCTGGTATACCAAATGATAAACGCATATGGAATTCTACAGATGCTTTAAGTTTAAAGAATATACCTAATCGATTATTAATTATTGGAGGGGGAGTTATTGGTTTAGAAATGGCCACTATTTATAGTGCTTTAGGATCCAAAATTGATATTTTGGATACAGGAACACAACTTTTACCTGTTGTAGATAAAGATGTGATTGATATCTTTATTCATTCAATAAATAATAAATTTAATTTAATACTTAATCAAGAAATCTCTACAATTCAATCTGATAAGCAAGGTATTACTGTAACGATGGTAGATAGTAATAATATAAAAAAAAGTAATTGTTACGACTCAGTATTAGTTGCTATTGGTCGCAAAGCTAACTATAAGGATTTAAATATTAATTCTATAGGAATAGAGTTGGATTCATCCAATTTTATTAAAACAGATAAACAATTACGTACTAATATATCAAATATTTATGCCATCGGTGATGTAATTGGACAACCAATGTTAGCTCATAAAGGAATACATGAAGGACATTTAGCAGCAGAAGTAATAGCTGGTAAAAAACATTTTTTTATGCCTAAAGTAATACCATGTGTGGCATATACTGATCCGGAAATTGCCTGGGTTGGTTTAACTGAGCAAGAGGCCATGAAACAGAATATTAATTATCGAGTTGGAATTTTCCCCTGGTCAGCTTCTGGTCGGGCACTTACTTCTCATTCTCATCCCGGATTAACCAAGTTGATTTTTGATAAAAATACAAACAGAATTATAGGGGGAATTGTAATTGGAAGAAATGCTAGTGAATTATTATCAGAAATTAGTTTAGCTATTGAAATGGGTTGTGATGCAGAAGATATTGCTTTAACTATACATGCTCACCCTACTTTATATGAATCAATTGGATTGGCAGCAGAAGTTTTTCAAGGGACTGTTACAGATTTAATTAATATTAAATAAAAATATTTTGATATATAAATAGTAAAGATATTTAGGAAATAGAGAACTATGATATAAAATTTTATAATTTTCTCTATTTCCAGGTGCTGATTTTTATGTAGTGTTTTAATATTAATATTAGTTTTAAAGATGTTAATAAATATTAAAACTGATGCAGTTTAATCATTTTTGATAAAAATTTTATTTAAAAAATTGTATAATAAATATTATTTAAACTATTTTTTCAATATTGAGATATTTTTTATAATTTCTTCGATAACAAGCGTAACGCGATAGCTTGCTTCCTCAATATGTTTATTAAAACTCAAATGAGCATATTTATTCGCACAATCAGAAATAGAACGAAGAATTAAAACGGGTTTTTTAAAAATATAACATACTTGAGTGATTGAAGTGGATTCCATGTCGATGGCTAATGCTGATGGAAAATTATTGAGTATTGATAGTAATGATTTTTTTTTATAAACAAACGAATCTCCTGTTAAAATAAGACCTTCTTTAAATGTACAATTAATATTAAGCATACACAGCTTTGCTAAAGCTAGCAATTGAGTATTTATAAAAAAGAATCGAGGATATAGAGGAATTTGACCTATAGAATAATTAAAGATACTTACGTCTACATCATGGTAACAGGTTTTATTAGGAATAATAATATTCTTTATGTTTAATAGAGGACTTATGCTTCCAGCTGAACCAATATTAATAATAATATCAGGATTGTAATATGATATTAGTAAAGTGGTAACTATACTTGCAGAAACTTTTCCAATACCTGATTTTAATATTATCACATTAATATCGTGTAAATAACCACTATAAAATTTATAGTTTTCTATTTTTTTTATGTGGTATTGTCTTATTATTTTAATAAGAAAAACAATTTCTTTTTTTATAGCGCCTATAATGCCAATTTTCATTATTTTATACGATCATATTTTAGTAATTCATTATTTTAATATAATAGAACTATTATATGTTTAATGATTCAAATAATTAATATTTATACACTAAATGATAAACCACATCCACAGGTATGTGTTGCATTGGGATTAGATATTATAAATTTAGAACCTGTTAAATCTTCTTTATAATCAATCTTTCCACCGATTAAATATTGTAAACTAACAGGATCAATTATTATGTAAATATTACATTTTTCAATAATGATATCATTTTCATTTTTATTTTGATCAAAAGTAAATCCGTATTGAAAACCACTACATCCACCTCCTGTAATATATATTCTTAATTTAAGATTTGAATTATTTTTTTTTTTATTAATGTTTTGATTTTTTTTACAGCTAGATCTGAAATCTGTAAAGATTTTTCTAATGTCTTATGCATTATGGATCCCATCTATATTAAAATGTAAAAATTGTGATAGATATTTTCATATCTGGATAAGATATACAATATTCAGTAGTTTGCTTTACTACTAATAAATGAAGACAATCTAAATAATTAGATTATTTTTATTAATATAGATATTCTACATAATCTTTTATGTTATTATTAATAATAAAAGAATAGTTTACATACTTAAAGTATATTTGAAAATATTGAGCAGAATATTCCTAATATATTTATAATTTATTATTAATCAATATGAATATTTTAATTAATATGTGTAAAATAGATACTTTGTATTACAATCTAATTATATAGTATAAATAATTTAATTTTTACTATTTAAATAATGCAACGAATTTTAGTATTAACAATACCAAGTGTATCGAATCTAAATTAAATTTAGAAATAGTATTTATTAATGCATTTTAGCTTCTAATAAAAATGATCTTATCTAATTGTATGAGATAAGATTTTTAAATAAAATATTTTCTTAATTTTAGGAAAATAAATATATTTTTATATATATTATTCATTTTTTAGATATTAAAGTTTTCAATTTTAAAAATTTAGATTCTTTAATCTTAGTTAAGTAATAGTTTTGTAAATACTTTATAGTATTCTGTTTGATATATATATTGAATATATTAAAAGTATACAGTAGAGAATATTAATATTTAATATTTTAATGCTTTATTATTTGAAATATTCAATAGAATCGATATTTTTTCTAAATTTTTACTTGTTATTCAGATATATTTAAAAATTTTCTTTTTTAAAATTAAATCATATGGTAAGTGCGGAGATAATTAAAATATTAATTATTTTCTATTTTTATTAAGCATAAGAAATGCTTATGTATCTATTTCTTAATTTATTCACTTTATAATTAAACCTTATTTTATTCTGATATTACTGATATTATTAAATTTTAATCTTTTTTATTATATAGTTTTTAACTTTTAGATAGAAGTTAGACGTAATTTTTTTAATATTTTTTAATTGATATGTGTTTTATCAATAATTCTAATTGGAATGAGTGAAAATTAAAGTAATAAATTTCTTCAATTTTTTAAATCATGTATCCATAGTATTTCCTATCTTACTTCTATTATTGAATTCTAAATTCATTCTATAATTATCAGTATAATGATTGTATTATATGTATTTTTTATCATTTTATTATATTTTTTATTTTTTATAATGATAAAAAATTTTAAATCAGTGATTATTTTTATATGAGAATAATTTTCTTAATATTTATTTTTTATATAAAAAACATTATTTTAAATAATCTAATAAATTTTATTTATTACAGCACCGAGATTTTTTTACATTTTTCATTTTTTTATTTTATACGGCTATTTAATATAAATTTAAATACTCAAAATATTTTTATCATTATAATAATGAGTAGAATTATAGATTAGTATTTTAATAATTTAGCATGTTAATCATGACAAATGATAGCTAATATCATTAGTTAATAAATCATTTTTACATGTAATCAAAAGTACAATTAATTTTAGAGATTTAAAAATATAATTGCAATATTTATCATCATTCTCTTTTTTTTAAAAGTAAACGTATAGATTTATTTTTATTTTTTAAAGTTTTTTAGTAGAAAATTTAAAAATTAATTTTTTGCAATAATTTTTATAATCATGATTATATAGTTTACGTTCATAAAAATTATATTTTTTTATTTCAAATCAACTGGATTAATATTTAATATCATATCATTCTATTTCTGATATTTTTCTTATAAAACTTATAGAAAACATTATATTAATGATTAATTTTCGTAGAATTTTACAACATTTATCACATGTTCTGTATTTTTTATATTGCTTAATTATTAAAAACAATAATAACAATATTTTTCATATTTATAAAAAATATTGTTATTAATTATGAAATAAATAGAAAATACAGAACATATTAATTATTGATGATTTTACTCTTATAGTAATGGTGATATTATTATTTAATACAATTTATATCGTAATAGTCATTATTAGCTTAATTTATTTATAATCTAACAACTAGTTTATTAAATTTTGCTTTAATTATAGTTTTTAGTATTAAGTATAAATTTATTCAAATTTTATGTTTAAAGAAAAAACTCTTTTTGTCTTTAATAAGATATTTTATTGATATTTTGATGTTTTGTAATTAATATATTTTTTCTAAAGGTTATTTTTTAATGTAGATTAATGATTTTATAAAAATGTTTAATATAATCTATTTTAGATAACACTATTTTATTGAATTAATAACATGAATATTGATACTAATATATGACAAGTATGAAGTAGTGATATCTATTTTTAATAGAAAAATTTTTATTTATTTTAATATTTTTAATATTAGTCAATTGGTTAATTTTATATTGCATAATAGTTATTTTTTTAACATAGTTATTTTATATAAATTTCATTTAAGGTTTTGTGAATTTTTTTTATGTAATTAATTTAATGTATTATGGTATATTTTGTTATTATTATATTTGAAATATAATATATCTTTTTATTAAGGGAATGGGAATAGAAATAATAATTATTATCTTAAATAAAATTGATATTAATAAAAAATTTTTACTTTTTATGTAAAAAGGTAATGAATTTTATTCATTATAATACATTTTTTCAGCTACTCGTAATATAGCACTGCGTGATCTCGGATTGAATATTATTTCATTTTTACTAGGGAATGTTTTTTCAATTATTTTTAATTTTATTTTTTTAAGTGCGTTAAGTTTTTTTTCTGTAATAGGTAATCCAAGAGGAACTTGAGCTTTTTGGCTGTATTTTTTAATAAATTTTTTTACAATACGGTCTTCTAATGAATGAAAGCTAATAATAGATAACCGTCCTCCGGGTATTAATATCTTTAAGGCATTTATTAATACGGTTTTTATTTCTTCTATTTCTTGGTTGATATAAATTCTGATGGCTTGAAAGCTACGAGTAGCTGGATGTTTAAACTTATTATATACGGGAGTGCAACTTTTAATTAAATTTGCAAGTTCTTTAGTACGTAATATGGGTTTTATTTTTTTTTGATTTAAAATTGATATTGCTATACGATTTGCAAATCGTTCTTCACCAAAATCTTTTAGTATTGAAGAGATTTCATTCCTTTTTGCTTTATTTAACCAACATGCTGCTGAAATACCATTTGTAGGATTCATTCTCATATCAAGAGGACCATCTTGCATAAATGAAAATCCTCTTTCAGGATTATTCAATTGTAAATATGATGTTCCTAAATCTAATAAAATACCATTAATTTTCCCAAAAATGTTTTTTTTTTAGCATAGTGTAATATATTAGAAAATAATCCATGAATTATATGAAAACGAGGATCTTTAATTTTATTGGCTACAATAATGGCATTAGGATCTCTATCTATAGCGTACAAAATACCCTTTTTCCCTAATTTTTCTAATATTTTTAAAGAATGTCCACCTTCTCCAAATGTACAATCAATATAAATACCATTTTTTTTAATATTGAGTGAATTTATAGATTCCTGTAGTAATACAGGAATATGTTTTTGATTTATTTTTTTCATGGTTTACTATTTTAAAAATTAATTATTGTAGAATAACACTATTCTATAAAAATGTTATTAAAATTAATTATAACTGATTTTAGTATATGTGTCATTTTTTTAGATAGATGATTTTTAACTTCTGGATAAAGCTACTGTACCAGAACGAGCAATTTCAGTAATTTCTGCTATATTTTTTATAAAATTTAAGAAAGCATTTAATTTTATACTAGTACCAGATAATTGGACTATATACATAGTTGCAGTGATATCCACAATTTGTCCTCGAAAAATCTCGGTGGCTCTTTTTACCTCTTCTCTGGCAGACCCTATACTGTAAATTTTTACTAGGATGATTTCTCTTTCTATGTGTGAAATATATCCAATTTCTACCACATCCAATACATCAATTAATTTATGTAATTGTTTTTTAATTTGTTCAATATCTTTATCATCACCTATAGTTTGAATAGTCATTCTTGATAAAGAAGAATCTTCAGTAGGGGCAACAGTTACACTTTCTATATTATAACCTCTTTGTGAAAATAATCCTACTACTCTTGATAATGATCCAAATTCATTTTCTAATAAAATAGATAAAATTCTTTTCATAATTTTTTATTCTCTTTTTTTCTTAACCACATTTCATTCATACCTCCTCCTTTAATTTGCATAGGATATACATGTTCTGAGGTATCGATTAATATATCTACAAATACTAAATGTCCTTTATTTAATTTTATCAGTGCTATTTTTAATTTTTCTTCTAATTCCATTGGAGTAGTAATCGATATACCGAAATGACCGTAAGATTCTGCTAATTTAATAAAATCAGGTAAAGATTTCATATAAGAATGCGAATGTCTTCCAGAATAGATCATATCTTGCCATTGCTTTACCATTCCTAGTGAATGATTATTTAGATTAATAATTAATATTGGAAGTTTATATTGCATAGCGGTAGATAGTTCTTGAATATTCATTTGAATACTTCCATCTCCGGTAATGCAAATAACAGTTTCTTTTGGTAAAGCTAATTTGACTCCTAATGCAGCTGGTAAACCAAAACCCATAGTTCCTAATCCTCCTGAATTAATCCAGTGTCTGGGTTTATCAAAAAGATAATATAAAGCAGTAAACATTTGGTGCTGTCCAACATCTGATGTAATATATGCCTGTCCTTTAGTTAATTTCCATAATACTTGAATAGCTAGTTGTGGTTTAATTTTAAGGCTATTTTTATCGTAATATAAATTATTTAATTTTTTCCATTTATTAATAGTATTCCACCAAGAATTTAAATTTTTTAATTTAATTTTTTCTTTTTCTATTTTTAATATCTCTAATATTTCTTTTAGTACTGTTTTTGCATCACCTATAATTGGAATATGAGCAATTACAGTTTTAGATATAGATGTAGGATCGATATCAAGGTGTAATATAGTTGCAAAGGGACAATATTTTTTCAGATTATTGGTAGTACGATCATCAAATCTTACTCCAATAGCAAAAATAACATCTGAATGGTGCATAGCCATATTTGCTTCATAAGTACCATGCATACCTAACATATGAACATTTTGTGGATGTGTTCCGGGAAAACTTCCTAATGCCATCAATGATGTAGTAACAGGAATATTTAATGTCTCTGCTAAAATACGTAGTTCATAGTGGCTATGAGAACTAATTACTCCTCCTCCAGCATATATAATTGGTTTTTTAGCATTTAATAAAGTTACTACGGCTTTTTTGATTTGTGCTTTATTTGTTTTTATAATTGGATTATATGATCTTATATTGACAGTTTTAGGCCAAATATAAGGTTTTTTATTTGTAGAACTTAATATATCTTTAGGTAAATCAATGACCACTGGTCCTGGACGTCCTGTTGAAGCTATCCAAAAAGCTTTTTTAAAAGTTTCAGGAATATTTTCTGTTTTTTTTACTAAAAAACTATGTTTAACAATAGGACGAGATATGCCTACCATATCACATTCTTGAAATGCATCATATCCAATCAGCTCTGAAGATACTTGTCCTGAAATAACGACAAGTGGAACAGAATCCATATAAGCAGTTGCTATTCCGGTAATGGAATTAGTTGCTCCAGGTCCAGATGTAACCAAAACCACTCCAACTTTACCAGTGGATCTGGCATAGCCATCAGCCATATGTGTTGCCCCTTGTTCATGTCGTACTAAGATATGACTTATACCGTCGATAGTTTTCAATGCATCATATATATCAAGAACAGCTCCTCCAGGGTAACCAAAAATATATTTAATACCTTGATCGATTAATGATTGAATAACCATTTCAGCGCCTGATAGAATTTTCATTCTTTCTCCTGATTATTATTTAATATTTAAATAATATTTGAATATTATTTAAATATTTTTATATAATGTATATTATTTTTTTAATCAATATTTTATATATATATAAAATAAATTAAACATTTTTATGTTTTATAATTTTTTTATTTTTTCATACTTCATTATATTATTTTTATTATTATAGTTAAGATACCACCTTAATCAGATTCTATTTAAATTCTAGAGAAATCTAAGTTAAAAACTTATTATTTTTTAGTAATAAAGCATGCATTTAATTTTTCTTGGAAAATTATTTTTTTTGTTTTTTAAAATCCCATTATCATTAATCCTGTGTCCCATGCATCAGGTTCTAATGCAATATTAGCAATCACACTAACTGATGTTAAATGATATTTTATGGGAAAACTGGTTGGTGGATTAATAATATGACAAATATTTTTTAAATAGAAATAATCCAGATAACTTCCTGATGCACTAATGGATTAATTTTTTAAATGTACAGTAATGTGTATTGTGTAATGATCACTTATTGGAGATTTTATACCATTTTTCCGAAACTGTGTTAAAAATCGATCCACTAACTCTTATCGTATAATTTATAATTTTTTATTTATTCAGTATAGTATCTATATGATCTACAGTAAAACTTTCTCTTAAAGTAGAAAGATTAATTTGAATATTGTTTAAATCTTTTTTAAAAAATTCTGAATTGTTTTGAATTATTTTTATATTCTTTTTCTGTAAAGCAATGAGTGTTATTAATTTTTTTAAATATTGGCATCTTACATGTGCTTTTTTGGGATCAAATCCACATGTATTTACTAGTTTTCTAATAGTGATGTCTAAAGATCCAGATATTTTCTTCTCTATATTCAAATTTGTAGTAATAATATTTTTCATATTTTTACTAATGGGATAGAATTTATTTTTTAAAATCTATTGAATTTAGATACGGAAAATTATTTTTTACAGTTAGATATCTCTTGTTCATCTTGATTAAGTGTTTTTTGTAGTATATGTTGAAGGTATACTTGTTTTCTTTTTTTTAATAGTTTTATCTTCCATGTGGTTTCCATTTTTCCGGTAAAATATTAAAATCATATTTTTTTGATATTAATAGTTTTGTTTGTTCTCTATGCATATTAACATAATAATAAAAATTGTGTTTAAAATTAAAGTCCATAACATGGATAAATGATAATTTCTGATTGAATTGATGTAATATGGAAAAATATTTTTTTATTTGACTATTTAATAGTTTTTTAAATATTTATTTTCTATATATAAGAATATAAATTCTAGTTAATTTTAAAACTTATGAAAACAGTATATTAATTTATAAAATAAAAAAACATTATATATATTACTTTTTTTTGATATTATTAAATAATTTTAAGATATTAAATATTTGTTCTTTAATATTTTTTCAAAATATTTTCATATTATTTTTTTATAAAAATTAGTTCATTTATATATTAAATAATATTTTTTATGTTTTAGAAAATAGAATACTATTCTAAATATTTAAAATACGATTTAATTAATATATTAATAAATCACAATAAAAGAGTAAACTATTTTAGTTTAAATTTATATATTAAATTACATTAAATATTAGTGTAATTTAATAATATAAAATATTAATGTAGATCTACATGATAAACTATCATTAGAGAATTAATTATGAAAAAATTTCCTATTGTATTAAAAACAATATTTTTTTTGCCAGTTTTTTTATTCAGTTTAGGAATGTCTTGGAATAGCATGTTATCTTCTAATAAGAATGATTCTGAATTTAATTTACCTAGTTTGGCTCCAATGTTAGAAAAAGTTATGCCTTCAGTAGTTAGTATTAATATTGAAGGCACTACTTCAATTAGAGGTGCTCATTTGTCTCAAAAATTTGAGCCATTTTGGAGTAAAGACTCTCCCTTTTGTCAAAGAAGATCTCCATTTTTTTCTTCTCCTTTGTGTCAATTAACATCTGGTCGACATTCTACTCAAGAAAAATTTCGTGCCCTGGGTTCTGGAGTAATCATTAATGCAGAAAAGGGTTATGTTGTTACTAATAATCATGTTATAGATCATGCAAATAAAATTATAGTTTTTTTACATGACGGAACCCGATATGAAGCAAAAGTGATAGGTAAAGATTCACGTTCTGATATAGCTTTAATTAAATTAAACAATACAAAAAATTTAATTTCCATTAAATTAGGAGATTCAGATTTATTACGTGTAGGAGATTATACAATAGCTATTGGAAATCCTTATGGATTAGGAGAAACTGTAACTTCAGGAATTATTTCTGCTCTGGGTCGTAGTGGTTTAAATACTGAGAATTATGAGGATTTTATTCAAACTGATGCTGCCATTAATCGTGGAAATTCTGGTGGAGCATTAGTTAATTTAAAAGGAGAGTTAATAGGTATAAACACTGCTATTTTAGCTCCAGAAGGAGGAAACATTGGTATTGGTTTTGCTATTCCTGGAAATATGGTAAAAAGTTTAACTGAACAAATAGCATTATATGGAAAAGTAAAACGGGGTGAATTAGGTATAATTGGCACTGAATTAAATTCTCAATTAGCGACAGTAATGAAAATTGATACTCAAAGAGGCGCTTTTATTAGTCAAGTAATTCCTAATTCTGCTGCCGAAAGAGAAGGAATTAAAGCTGGAGATGTAATTATTGGTTTTAACAAAAAACCAGTATACAGTTTTTCTTCTTTAAGAGCGGAGCTTAGCGCTTTCCCAGTTAATACAAAAATAGAATTGGTAGTACTAAGAAATAAAAAAATAAAGTTGATCATTGTAGAATTGCAGAATCATATTCAAAATAAAGTAAAATCATCTTCATTGTTTGCTGGAATTGAAGGAGCCGATTTAAGTAATTATGTATTTAATGGAGTAAAAGGAGTATATATAGATGATGTAAAAATAGGGACAGCTGCATATCATATAGGATTTAAAAAAGGAGATATTATTGTTGAAGTTAATAAAAATGATATATTGGATGTATCTGGATTGCGTGATATTTTTGAAACTAAATCTTCGGTATTCGTTTTTAAAGTAAAGCGAAGTGACATGGATATTTATTTATTTTTACAATAAAAAATATTTATATATATTATATTTCCTGAATGGTTTTACCATTCGGGAAATATTTTTATAATAATGATTATATATTCCTAAGAAGTTGATTTATAGAAGTTTTTTCAATGGTTTTTAGATCTACTTTTTTTACTATAACAGCGCAGTACAGATTATAACTTTTATCGTGAGAAGGCAAGCTACCAGCTACGACAACAGATTTTCTTGGTACCCTACCATAAAATATCTCACCTGTTTCTCGATCATATATTTTGGTGCTTTGTCCAATATAAACACCCATAGAAATAACAGAATTTTCTTCTATAATTACACCTTCTACTATTTCAGATCTAGCTCCAATAAAACAATTATCTTCAATAATTGTGGGATTATTTTGTATTGGTTCTAAGACACCTCCAATTCCTACACCTCCAGAAATATGCACATTTTTTCCAATTTGAGCACAAGAACCCACGGTAGCCCATGTATCTATCATACTACCCTGATCAATATAGGCTCCAATGTTTACGTAAGAAGGCATTAGTACTGTTTTTTTTCCTATAAAGGATCCTTTTCTTATTGTTGCCGGAGGAACTATGCGTATTTCTTCTTTTTTAAATCTTATTTTATCATAATTTTTATATTTTAAGGGAACTTTATCATAGTAAGCAGTGTATGTATTTTTTATAATTGTACTATCATTTAAATATAAATAAAGTAATACTGCTTTTTTTAACCATTGATGAGTTATCCAAATTCCTTTTATTTTTTCTGCAACACGTAATATTCCGCGATCTAACATAGATATTACTTTTTTTATAGCATTAATGGAGGATAGATTAATATTTTCAGAATTAATATTCGATTTTATTTCAAAAGTATCTTCAATTATTTTTTTTAATTCTTGCATATTTCAAGTTAACCTAAGTGTTATTTATTTTTTAAATAAAAATAATTATTTTTTAACAAAAAATATTTCTATTATAGCAATAGTTGAATATTAATATTATAGAAAATACTCTGTTCAGAGTATAGATTTTTTTGAAGAACAATTTAAATATTATATATTTTAAATTAATTTAAGCATATTTTAATTTTTTAAAAAAAATTATTTGATATGTTTTATACAAATATTTTTTAATTGTATAGTACAGCAGAAATATTTTCTTTTTCTTGCAATGTTAAAATTTCACATCCATTTTTTGTAACTAAAATGGTATGCTCATATTGAGCTGATAAACTACGATCTTTAGTTTTTACAGTCCAACCATCTTTCATACATCTTACTTGATTACTACCGGCATTAATCATGGGTTCAATCGTAAAAGTCATGCCTGGTTTTAATATTATACCTTGATCTTGATTATCGCAATGAAGAATTTGAGGATCTTCATGAAAATTTTTTCCAATGCCATGACCACAGTATTCTCGTACTACAGAAAAATTTTGTTTTTTAACATATTTTTCTATTTCCTGACCTATTTTATATAAAGGTAAATTTGGTTTAATTAAATGTAGTGCTAAATATAAACTCTCTTTTGCAACGTGGCATAAACGTTTACTAAGTATACTAGGACTTCCAAGAATAAACATTTTTGATGTATCGCTATAATATCCATTATGAATGATTGCAACATCAATATTTATGATATCACCTTCTTTTAATTTTTGTTTGATATTAGGGATACCATGACAGACCACATCATTTACAGAAGTACAAATAGATTTGGGATATCCATTATATCCTAAGCAAGCAGGAATAGATTTTTGCTTTTGAATAATATAGTTATGGCAAATTTCATTTAATTCTTCTGTTGTAATATCATGTAATATGTAATTTTCAATCATATCTAAAACTTCTGCAACTAATTTACCTGCTGTTCTCATTTTTTTTATTTCTGCATTACTTTTAACTGATATTGATTTCATATTTTTCTCTTGATATAAATATACTTAATAAAAAATAGATTCTTTTATAGTATTATATTTATAACAGTGTTTGTATTATTAATTAAAATTAATTTAATGATAATACTATAATTTATTTTAATTTTAAAATATTACGATTTTTTAAAATACTCTTTATATTTATAGATATATATTTTATGTATCAATTTTATTAAAAATATTTTTTCTAAAAATAGAAAATAAAAAAATATATCATGTATTATTAATATGGTTTTTAAAATATATAATGAGGTAATTATGACAGATATTTCCATGAAAGATATGATAAAAGCTGGTGTACATTTTGGTCATCAGACGCGTTATTGGAATCCAAAAATGAAACCATTTATATTTGGATCCCGTAATAGAGTACATATTATTAATTTAGAAAAAACAGTACCTATGTTTAATATTGTTTTAATGGAATTAAAGAAAATATCTTCTCGTAAAGGAAAAATATTATTTGTTGGTACTAAACGAGCAGCAAGTAAGGAAATTAAACAATCTGCTATAGCGTGTAAACAATTTTATGTGAATCATCGTTGGTTAGGTGGTATGTTAACAAATTGGAAAACAGTAAGACAATCTATAAAACGTTTAAAGGATTTAGAGATCGAATCTCAAGACGGAACTTTTGATAAACTAACTAAAAAAGAAGCTTTAATGCGCACACGAGAGTTGGATAAACTTGAAAACAGTTTAGGTGGTATTAAAAATATGGGAGGATTACCAGATGCATTATTTGTAATTGATGCAGAACATGAACATATTGCGATAAAAGAAGCAAATAATTTAGGTATTCCTGTTTTTGCGATAGTTGATACAAATTCTAATCCTGATGGAGTAGATTATATTGTTCCTGGAAATGATGATGCTATCAGATCAGTAAGTTTGTATTTAAAATCAATCACTCTTTCTATTATAAATGGGTTTTCTAAGAATATTTCAGGTAATGATATTACTATCAGTTAATAGAATTAGATATACCATATTTTAATAATGTTAAAATTATACTTACGATGTAAAAATATATTACTAATACCAATTAAATAGATTTAATTAATTAAATATATATTAAAAATAATATGGAGAACTATTAATTATGATTAACATTACTGCTTCGCTTGTAAAAGAATTGCGGTTGCGAACAGGAGCAGGAATAATGGAATGCAAAAGAGCATTGATAAAATCTGGTGGAAATATAGAACTATCCATTGATAATTTAAGAAAGTCAGGACATGCAAAGGCAGAAAAAAAGAATAGTCGCATAACCGCACAAGGTTCTATTTTTACTTATGTACGGAACAATATAGCTTCAATTTTAGAATTAAATTGCGAGAGTGATTTTGTTGCTAAAGATATTGAATTTATTGCTTTTGGAAAACTGATGGTTGAAGAGGCTTGTTTAAAACAGATCAGTGATATTAATATTTTAAAAAAAACTTTTGAAGAAAGAAGAATTTTATTATTATTGAAAGTAGGTGAAAATATTAATATTACTCGAATAGCACTACTGAAAAGTGATAAGATCATTTCTTATATACACGATTGTCGAATCGGAGTGTTAGTTGGATCTAGATTAGGCAGTAATGAGGAAGTGATAAAAAAAATTGCTATGCATATTGCTGCCAGTAAACCTTTGTTTTTAACGAAAAATGATATTCCTCATGATGTTACTGATCGAGAATATAAAATTCAACTGGATATTGCTACAAGATATAAAAAAAATAAGTTAATAATTGAAAAAATAGTAGCAGGAAGAATGAATAAGTTTTTTTCCGAAATTACTTTAATAGGACAAAAATTTATTATGGATTCTGAAAAAACTATTGGTCAGTTACTTTTAGAAACCTATTCTGAAGTAACTTCTTTTATTAGATTTCAAATAGGAGAATAAATTGAAATTTATTGTAAGATGTTAAAATATAATTAAAGATGTTTAAAATTTTAATTTTAAGAACCGCCAGTAAGCGGTTCTTTTTATTGGTGTTATTTTAGTATAATATATTTTATATTAATACTATGTATTAAGTTTAAACATATGAAAAAAAATAAAAATAATTTAATTCCTTTATATCGACGTATTATACTAAAAATTAGTGGAGAAGTATTGAAAGATAGCTATGAATATGGTATTGATTTAACATTATTAAACCGTATAGTTAAAGAAATTAAAAGTTTGATGGAACTTGGTATTGAAGTAGGTATTGTTGTAGGTGGTGGAAATTTAATTCGTGGTGCTAGTGTAAAGAAAATTGGTATTAGTAATATTACATCTGATTATATGGGTATGTTGGCTACCATTATTAATGGATTAGTGATTACAGATACAATAACGAATTATGGTATGAAAACTTATCTTTTATCTGCTATTGCAGTCTCTAGTATTTGTAAACAGTACAATGTAGAACAAGCAATTAATTTATTATCTAACCAATATGTTGCGGTATTTTCTGGAGGTATCGGTCATCCATTTTTTACGACTGATACGACAGCTTGTTTGCGTGGAATTGAAGTAAAAGCTGATATTATTTTAAAAGCTACTAAAGTTAATGGAGTTTATTCCTCTGATCCTAAAAAACATCAAAATGCCATAATGTATAAATATATTAAGTATCAAGATGCATTGATCGAAAGTCTTGGGATAATGGATCAAACTGCTTTAGTACTTGCTCGTGATCATAATTTGCCTATTTGTGTTTTTAATATGTATAAATCTGGAGCATTACATAGAATAGTAATGGGAGAGCAAGAAGGAACATTAATTGCTACTTAATGAAGTGATAATGTTCGTAATTCTTTATAAATATAATTTATAATAAAAAATTATGTTTTTCTCTTATTTAGAAAATAATATTTTAGAAGGTACATTATGTTTGCTAGTATTAAAGAAGACACAGAAAGTAACATGAAAAAATGTTTACATAATTTTAAAAAAAATCTAATGAAAATTAGAACAAATCGAGCCTCTCCATATTTATTAGATGGAATATCGGTAGAATATTATGGTAAAAAGACACCTATTGGTCAGCTTGCCAGTATTATAGTGGAAGATTCTCATACTTTAAAAGTTAACATTTTTGATTCATCTATGATAAAACCCATTGAAAAAGCAATTATAAATTCAAATCTCGGTTTTAATCCATGTACTAGAGGATGTTCTATTCGTGTCCCCTTACCATTGCTTACAGAAAATAGAAGGAAAGATTTAATAAAAGTAATAAAAAACGAAAGTGAATGTAGTCGTATTGGTATTAGGAATATTAGACGAGATGCTAATGAAAAAGTTAAAAATCTTTTTAAAAAAAAAATAATTAGTGAAGATAAAGAAAAATTTTTGCAAACTGAAATACAAAATCTTACAGATAATTTTGTAAAAAAAATTGATAATCTTTTATTAGAAAAAAGAAGAGATCTAATGATATTTTAGTGCAGATATGATTAATTTTTAAAATTTATTTATGGTATTGCATAGTTATAAATAAAATATTTTTAGTTATTTATTTGAAACTAATGGAAAATAGTAAAAATTTAGATATATTATTTAGATGATGTTTACGGTATTAAAATATTAAATAATAAAAATTTATTATTTATAAATAATTTAACAATAAAAATATGTTACTAATTTAGAAAAATAAAAAATTTACGTATAATATAATTTTTATAAAATAAAGAATTAGTAATTATATTAAATAAAAGAGTAAAATTTTCCATATTTATTTCATATATATGCAATAAAATTTTATTTTATAACATACTCTTATTAAGATGGATTGATATTTCATAGAATATTTATTAATTTTTTACTATAAAAAATAGAAAATCAGAATATAATTTTTAAAAAAGTATTTTTGATGTTTATCTATTATTAATAGAGATAGGTTGTTATAAGTTTTTACTTATACGGTATTAAGAACAATATATTGATATTGACAGTATTCATGGTTGGCAGACGCTTATTTTTTATCTTAATATATGAATATTTTCATAACTTATTATCAAAGTTGATGAAGTTTTTTATCTTAACTATATTTTTATAGTCTTTATGGTAAATATTTTATTACTAAATTATTTTAAGATATTGTATTTAAAATTAGAGATTAATATTTTTTAAGGAATAAGAAAAGATAACTATCTTAAATTTTAACATAATATTATTATATTTATTTTTTTAGTATGTACTAAATTTACTTAGAATTTATTTAAAAAATATTAAATAGTATAAAAATCTTAAATAAAGAAAGGATTAAATCCTTTTATGTAATAATTAATAGAAAAAATTAGTTAAAAACTGTTATCTAAATTTAAAGTGAATAATTACATTTTATGTATTTCATGAATTAATAAACATGCAGAGTATTATTAAAAAAAATCTTTTACGTCATGTGGCAATTATCATGGATGGAAATAGAAGATGGGCTAAAAATAAAGGTAAGTTTTTAACTTTAGGTTATAAAGCTGGTATTAAAGCTATTCATCGTACCATAAATTTTGCAATCTTGAATAAGATTGAGATGCTTACTTTATATGCTTTTAGTCGTGAAAATTGGTATCGTCCTATATCAGAAATAAAATTATTAATGAAATTTTTTCTGAAAATATTAGATAATGATATTAATAATTTTAATAAAAATAATATTCGTTTAAAGTTTATTGGAGATACTACATCTTTTAACTCTATTTTACAAAAAAAAATTAAATTAGCAGAAAAATCAACTATGTATAATGATGGATTAATATTAAATATTGCTGCCAATTATGGAGGTCGATGGGATATTATTGAAGGAATAAAAAAAATTATAAAAAAAGTGGAGCTAAAGTTTTTACATATCGATGAAATTCAGGAAAGTACTCTAGAAAATCTATTAAATACTAAAGATTTAATTCCTGTAGATTTAGTTATTAGAACTGGAGGAGAGTATCGTATTAGTAATTTTTTAATTTGGCAAATAGCTTACTCAGAATTATATTTTACTGATGTTCTTTGGCCTGATTTTAATGATTTTACTTTTAAATCTGCAATAGAATCTTTTGCAAAAAGAAAACGTAGATTTGGTTCTTAGATGAATAATAATATGTTTTATTTGTGGTATCTATGTATAATATAAAATTATTAAAAAGTATGTCTCACAGTTTTTTAAAATAGTAATATTTATTAATATAATTTTATGTATTGTATTAATAAATAAAACTCTCAGTCATCAAATAGATTTAATAACGTTAAAAAATGATAATGTTTATAAGAAAATTACTAATTCTATTTTTTTTATTTTTCAGTATTAATGGATATGCCAAAAATAAGTGGTATATAAAAAATATCACTTTTTGTGGGTTACACAGAGTATCTAGAGATACTATTACTCATTATATAAAACAGTATAATTCTGATACAATTAGTTTAGAAAATGTACATAAAGTAATTTATAATCTATTAGAGACAGGGAAATTTAAAGATATTAAAGTAATAAAATTTAAAAATAATTTAATATTTAAAATTAAAGAACAGTCTAATATTTATAATATTAATTTTTCTGATCATATTTCTATTTCTGATAATATTAGAAAGAGATTATTAAATAACTGCAATATAAAAATAGGGAATAGGTTAAATCCAAACTATTTAAATCAATTTCTAAAGATATTAAAAAAATATTATATAAGTATAGGAAAATATAATATTGATATTAAACTAATTTTTTTAGTTAATAAAAATAAAATAGCTTATTTTAAAATATTAATTTTTGAAAAAAAATATGCTGTGATAGATAAAATAAATATATTTGGTAATCATATTATTTCTTCAAAAAAAATTTTCTCCTTATTTCAATCGTATCATTTATCTAATTTTTGGTTATTCAGAGAGAATAATAGGTATTGTATAAAAAAATTTAGTTCAGATTTAAAAAATCTAAAAAATTTTTACTTACAGGAAGGTTATATCTATTTTAACTTTAATAAAGTTCATGTTGTATCGTCTATAGACAAAAAAAGCGTTATTATTAATATTTATTTGACAGAAGGAGTGAAATGTTTTTTATCTAAGATTTTTGTTCATGGGAATACTTTGTTATATTTTAGGAAAATCAATACGATTATTCATAGTAAAATAAAACAAAGTTGTGATTTTAATCAAATTATTAAATTAAAAGAAATAATAAAAAATATATTTCTCTCTGATGGTTATCCATACGTAAATATTTTATCTTATTTTAAAATAAATAATTCTAATAATAATTTAGATTTTTACTTTCACATATTTCTCAATCAACGTTATTTACTTAATAAAATATATTTTGTAGGAAACAAATTCGCTACAAATACATTCTTGCGCAGTAAAATTAAACATCAAGAAGATACTTGGTTTAATATTTTTTTATTAATGGAAGGAAGAAAAAAACTTTTAGAAACTGGATTCTTTAAAGATATTAAATTAAAATTATATAATGTTAAAAATAAATTTAAGAAAATTGATGTAATTTATGCCATACAAGAAAATAATACTGGTAATTTTAATTTTGGTTTTGGTTATGGAATGGATAGTGGTATCAATTTAAATATAAACTTCATTAAAAATCATTTGTTAAACATAGGATCTAAAGTTCATATTAGTATTCTTAAAGATATCAATCAAACATCTTTTGAATCAGTATTTAAATGTCCTTTTTTTAATATCTTCAAATATAACCTAAAAGGTAAATTATTTTATAATTATTTAAAATTTCATGAAGTTGAAAATATGTTTTATCAGAATAAACGTTACGGTATAGAAACTTTTTTAGGATTTTTAATTAATAAAAAAAATGAATTTAATATAGGAATTAATTATGTACATAATAATATTTCTAATATAAAGTCGCAATTCTCTATATGGCGTTATTTTAAATCTTTACAATCAGACTATAAAAAATATCATACTGACGATATATTTATAAGTTTTTTCTGGATTTTTAAAAATTTAAATCATAAAAATTTTTATTTTTTGGGAAATCAAACAATATTTAGTGGAAAAATAACAACTTTAGGTTCTGACAGCAACTTTAATAAAATAGAATTAGAATCAAGGGAATATTTTAAATTTAATAGTAATAAAAATTTAATATTTTTTATTCGTACTTATTTTGGATTTGGTAATAGTGAGATATTTAATAAGGTATTACCTTTTTATGAGAATTATTATTCTGGAGGAATAGGTTCGGTACGTGGTTTTAAATATAATAGTATAGGTCCAAAAGATATTTTTTATAATAATAAAAAAGATTTTTGTATGGGTCAGCAATATTATAAATTTTGTCAATCTGATATGACTACAGGTGGTAATGCAATAATTGTTACCAATTTAGAATTAATGAAAACATTATTATTAAATAATAATACAAGTTTTAATATAATTACAGCATCTATTTTTTTAGATTCTACTGCTGTTTGGAATACTCATTGGATTAACTCTTTGGATACTGAAATATCTAATTTTTTTGATTATAGCAATCCTTGTGCTATTCGTATATCGACTGGTATTGCGTTGCAGTGGATTTCTCCATTAGGTCCTTTAAATTTTTCATTCGCTTATCCTATAAAATATTATCACGGAGATAAAATAGAACCATTTCAATTTAATGTAGGTAAAATTTGGTAATAAATACTTACAGTTTGAAACTGATAATTAAATAATTATTAATATTTTTTGTAATCAGTATCAAAATATGTATTTACAATATTTATTTTCTATTCATTTTTACCGGTATTAATATGAAAAAAATAAATTTTACAGACATAGAAAATATTTTTAATTTATTACCTCATAGATACCCATTTTTTCTTATTGATCGTGTATTAAAAATAAAAAAAAGTGAATTTATTTATGTGGTTAAAAATGTTTCGTTCAATGAACCCTTTTTCCAAGGACATTTTCCTGGAAAGCCTATTTTTCCAGGTGTATTAATTTTAGAATCTATGATACAAGCTTCAGGATTATTAGGTTTAAAAAGTTTTTCTAATTTACCATTGAACTCGATATATTATTTAGTTGCTATTGATCGAGTTCGTTTTAAAAAAATTGTCATACCTGGAGATCAAATTTTTATTGAAGTTTTTATTGAAAAGAGTAAAAGCGTTTTGACTCGTTTTAAAAGTTTAGCTAAGGTAGATGATAAGATTGTTTGTACAGCTATAATTACATGCATGCTTAAAAAATATTAAAATTATACTATTTTTTATGTATAAAACTTTTAATGTTTAATGATTTTAAAATTTATTTTTTATAAATTTAAATATAGTTTTTATTAAAAAATAAATTGATTTAATAGGAATATAATTTTTTTAAAATGGACAAATTTTATTTTTTTATGAAATTAATAGCTAGTATAGATGAAATTGAATGTGGATCGTTGGTAGTAATGTAGTCATTATATCTGTGATATTAAGTTCATCTTTTATAATTTATGACTTAAAAATTATAAAAAGTATCTAATAAAGATAGATTTATTTTATTGAATGAAACAAAAGATAAAGTGTAAGTATAGAACATAAGATGAAATAATTCAATAGCAGTAGATTTTTTAAATATTTTAAATGCATCCATTTTTTCAATACAAAGAGCTATAAATAATTTAAAATTTAAGTCGTATATTGTTATCATAGATGATAAATATTTTATTAATACTGCTATTCCTTCTACGTTTATAGTATATAGTGATACTTCATTCTCTGAAATTAGTGCGAATTTTATTGTAGCTCAAGTGATTGATGAGCTAAAAATATTGGAATTAGATTATTTATTTCCTTAATATAGATTTTCGGAACATAAAATTTATCCAATTGAAAATATCTCTCAATATTAATAAAATATGGTTCCATATTTCAACGTTATCATACGTTTTCACCTATTAGAAATATTAGCAATATTATTAAATAGAAAATTAATTTCTATTAATATTTTTATTACAAGGAAATCTTTATATGAGTAGTGCACGGTTTATTCATCTTCGTGTTCATAGTGATTATTCTTTAATAAATGGATTGGTTAAACCAGAATTGTTGGTTCAGAAGGCAGTAAATTTAAAAATGCCTGCTTTAGCATTAACAGATTTTAGCAATTTTTACGGTGTCATTAAATTTTATAAATGTGCTCATGAAAAAGGTATTAAACCTATTATAGGCGCAGATTTTAAAATAATTTCTGAATTTTTAAATGGAGAATGTGCACAAATTACTGCTTTGGCAATGAATAATATTGGATATAAAAATCTTATATTATTAATATCTCGTGGATACCAATGTGGATATAATAATAGTGTTGGAATAACGATAAGGCCATCATGGTTGTTAGAGTATAAGAAAGGATTAATTTTATTATCTGGAGGTTGTGATGGTGAGGTAGGTAAATTGATATTGAGAGATAATGTTAAATTAGCAGATCAGTGTTTGAATTTTTATAAAAAAAATTTTTTAGATTTTTACTATTTAGAAATCATGCGTACAGGACGTGTAAATGAAGAGAAATATTTGGATGTTGCTGTCACGTTAGCTATAGAAAATAATCTTCCTTTAGTGGCTACTAATGAAGTGTATTTTATAAATAAAGAAGATTATGAAGCGCATAAAATTCGTGTAGCAATTAATAATTCTTATCGATTAGATGATGTTAAATTTATTCATAATTATAGTTGTCAGCAATTTATGCGTGATGAAAAAACCATGTGTGAATTATTTTCCGATATTCCAGAATCTCTAATTAACAGTGTTGAAATAGCAAAACGGTGTAATGTTATATTAGATTTAGGTAAATCTTTTTTGCCTAACTTTCCCACTGGAAATATCACTGCTAAAAGATTTTTAATTATAAAAGCTAAACAAGGTATGGAAGAACGCTTAAATATATCTTATCCAGAAGAAAATGTTCGTAATAAAATAAGAAAAAACTATGATATTCGTTTAGAGGCTGAATTATCGGTAATAAATAACATGGGATTTCCTAGTTATTTCTTAATTGTTATGGAATTTATACAATGGTCAAAAGACAATAATATACCGGTGGGTCCAGGAAGAGGATCTGGTGCAGGATCACTAGTAGCTTATGCTTTAAAAATAACAGAAATTGATCCTTTATTTTTTGATTTATTATTTGAAAGATTTTTAAATCCTGATCGTATTTCTTTACCTGATTTTGATATCGATTTTTGTATGCAAAAAAGAGACCAAGTTATTGAACATGTAGTAGAAAAATATGGCGTTGCTTCGGTTTCGCAGATTATCACTTTTGGTACTTTAACCGCAAAAGCAGTTGTTAGAGATGTTGGTCGGGTATTGGGTTATCCATATGGTTTTGTAAATCGTATTTCTAAACTGATTCCATTAAATATAGGTATGACATTAAATTTAGCTTTATCTAGTCAAATAGAATTACTAGAATTATATAAATCTGATACAGATGTAAAAAAAATAATTGATATTTCTAAAAAATTAGAAGGAGTGACTAGGAACGTTAGTAAACACGCTGGAGGAGTGGTAATTGCTTCTACTAAAATTACTGATTTTTCACCATTATATTGTGATGAATATGGTAAGAATCCTGTTACGCAATTTGATAAAAATGATGTAGAATATGTAGGTTTAGTAAAATTTGATTTTCTTGGTTTACGTACTTTAACTGTTATTAATTTAGCATTAAAGATGATTAATAAAAATAGAGTAAAAAAAAATAAAAAAAAAATTGATATTTCTTTAATTGCATTAAATGATATTAAAACATTTGAAATGTTACGAAAAGCAGAAACAACTGGTGTATTTCAATTAGAATCTTTAGGTATGAAAGATTTAATTAAAAGATTACAACCAGATTCTTTTGAAGATATGATTGCTTTAGTTGCTTTATTTCGACCAGGTCCTTTGCAATCTGGAATGGTAGATAACTTTATTAATAGGAAACATGGAAAAGAAAGTATTTATTATCCAGATAGAAGATGGGAACATATATCATTAAAACCGGTATTAGAATCTACTTATGGAATAATTTTATATCAAGAACAAGTAATGGAAATTGCACGGGTATTAGCTTCATATACTTTAGGAGGTGCTGATATATTACGTCGAGCTATGGGGAAAAAAGATCCTGTAGAAATGTGTAAACAACGTCGTATTTTTCAAGAAGGAGCTAAAAAAAATGGAATAGATGAAGAATTGTCTGTAAAAATTTTTAATTTAGTAGAAAAATTTGCGGGGTATGGTTTTAATAAGTCTCATTCTGTGGCATATGCTTTGATATCATATCAAACTTTGTGGTTAAAAGCCAATTATTCTGCTGAATTTATGGCTGCAATAATGAGTACAGATATGGATAATATAGCAAAAATGGTTATTTTAATTGATGAATGTAAAAGAATGAGATTAACGATATTACCTCCAAGTATTAATTATAGTAAATATTATTTTTATGTTAATGAAAAAAATGAAATTGTTTACGGACTTGGAGCAATTAAAGGAATTGGTGAAAATTCAATACTAGATATTATTAAAAATAGAGAAAAATTTGGTATTTTTAAGGATTTATTAGATTTTTGTGTACGTACAGATTCTAAAAAAGTTACTCGTCGTGTAATAGAAAAATTGATTCTTTCTGGTTCCTGTGATTGTTTTAAATTGAATCGAGGAATATTAATGAATATTTTAAATGATAATATAAAAGCGGCTAATCAATATTTAATTGCTCGGTTGACACAACAACAAGATTTGTTTGGATTTATATTAAGTGATTTAAAAGAATTAAAGCATATTAATGATTCTAAAATAAAAATTTGGTCTAAGAACGTTGAGTTAAATCATGAGTATGAAACATTGGGAATGTATCTTACAGGACATCCTATAAATCAATATTTAGATGAAATTAAATATTATATGAATGGTAAGATGTTAAAGGATATATGTTCTACAGTATCTATTAATAAAAATATCATGGTTATTGGTATGATTACTAAGTTTAGTATTAAATATACAAAAAATAAAAATCGTATGGCATTTTTTTTATTAGATGATAGTTCAAAAAAATTAGAGGTAGTAGTATTTAACGATATTTTAGAAAAATATGAAGATTTACTAGAAAATAATCGTATTATCATGATTTCTGGATATATTAAAATTGATACATTCAGTAATAATTATAAGTTCATTGCTCGTATTTTTTTAGATTTATGTCATTATAGAAATAGAAATGTTTCTAAGGTATTTATTTTATTAAAGAAAAAACAAAATAATCCTGTTTTTTTAAAATTGTTAAAAAAAGTTTTAGAATTAAATAATAGAGGAACGATTCCTATTTATTTTTTTTATGAGAATTATGACATAAAATTTAATTTTCCTTATTATTTTAATAAATTTTTTTTATTAAGTAATGATTTTTTAGATGAATTAAGATTATTAGTAGGACCGAATCAAGTAAAATTAGTATTTTTAAGAAATTAATTAGTTATGAAATATTTTTTAAAAAGTTTAACTAGTATTTTTTATTTCATCTATAATAAAATTAGCAATGTTTTCTATTTTTATTAATTTTTTCTTATTATCACATCTTGATTTATATTCAATATGATTATCATGAATGTGACGATTACTTACTATAATAGAATGAGGTATACCAATTAACTCAATTTCAGAAAACATAACACCTGGATGTATATTTCTATCGTCTAATATAACTTCAATATTTTTTTCTTTTAATATATTATATATTATTTCTGATATTTCTTGTACGATAGTGGATTTATGTAAATTTATTGGAAGAATAGCGACTTGGAAAGGTGAAATTTCAGAATTCCAAATGATTCCTTTATGGTCATGATTTTGCTCAATAATAGCAGATATTATACGTGTTATTCCTATTCCATAGCATCCCATGTATAAAAAATTTTTGTGACCGTTGGGTTCTAAAACATAAGCGTTTATTTTTTTAGAATATTGTTGTTCTAGTTGAAATATATGTCCTATTTCAATACTACGTTTTACATCTACTGTATTATCCTTATCTAATTTATTTTTTTCTTCTTTATTTTTTTTAATATCAGCAATTTTAGGTAATGGTAAATCTTTTCCCCAATTAATATTTTTTAAATATTTTCCATTTTCATTGGCACCTATAATAAAATTTTTCATATTAATTACTGATAGATCAGCTATTAATGGAATATTTAAACCTATTGGTCCTACTGATTCAGTATTACTTTGTGTTAGATGATAAATTTCTTCTTTATTGGCTAATGTTAAAGGTTTATATATTATGTCTATTTTTTCTACTTTATGTTTATTAATACTATCTTGATTTTTTATTAGTAATCCAGCCAATTGATGTTTGTTTTTTTCGTTTGTTTTAACTAAAATTGTTTTTATGTAATTTTCATTTAAATAATAGGGTTTTTTTATTGGTGTTAAAAATGGATTATTTTTTTTTTCTTTTATTTTTTTAATATTATAAAATTGTTTAATATTATCTTTTTTTTCAGAATTAGAAGAATAATTTAATTTATTAGGAAATGAAATTTTGTTTTCTCCATTATGAGAAAATGCATGAAATTCATGTGATATACTACCTCCCATTTCTCCATTATTAGCTTCTATATTTTCAAATTTTAATTTTATACGTTGAAAGATATGTGAATATATTTCATGAATTTTATGATATGTTATTTTTAATGATGATAAATTGGCATGAAAAGAATAAGCATCTTTCATTAAAAATTCTTTTGATCTCATTACTCCACCACGAGGTCGTAATTCATCTCTAAATTTTGTTTGTACTTGATATAATATTAAAGGCAATTGTTTATAAGAATGTATTTCTTTTTTAATTAAATATGTTATGACTTCTTCGTGGGTAGGTCCTAATATATGTATATTATTATTCCTATCAATTACTTTCAATAGTTCTTTTCCATACGTATACCATCTTTCACTAGTATGCCATAAATTTACAGGTTGTAGAATAGGCATTAAGATTTCTATGGCACCTATTTTATTCAGTTCTTCTCTTATAATATTTTCTATTTTTTTTAGAACTCTTAGACCAGTTGGTAACCAAGTATAGATACCAGAAGTAGTTTTGCGAATCATACCGGATCTTAACATTAATTGATGACTAGTCATGTCAATATTATGTGGTATTTCTTTCACGGTACAAAAAAGATATTTACTTGCTCTCATATATTATCTCATTTAAATATAATAATTTTTATTAAAAAAATATATTAATTGTAGTTTTTAATAGTAAATAAAAAAAAATTGTTATTTGTTAAAAAATCTAAAAATGTTAATTTAAGAAAATTAATATTTAATATTAAAAGAATAAAATTAATCATAATTTAATAATTTTAATATGCTATATACTAACTCTATTATAATAGTATTAGTATATAGCATACTATTATTTTATCATATATACATAATATGTAAAAATAGATATTTAGATAATGGTATGAATGAAGATAAAACAGAGCAACCTACTGATTATAGATTTAAAAAAGTTCGTAAAGAAGGGAGGATTCGTTATTCTCATGAATTAAATTCATTAGTTATTTTAAGTATTGGAGGCGCATTTCTTTTTTGGAATAAAAATACAATTATTTCACGTATTTCTGAAATTTTATTTTCTCATTTTAATTTTAATTATTCTATTATTAATGATAATAATTTTATTTTTTATGGTAATGCCACATTTTTATCTGATATATTTTATTTCATGTTTATTATTTTTATTCCAACTTTTTGGGTAATCATAATTGCAAAATTATTTGGAGGCGTTTCATTTAATTTAAAGTTGTTAAAGTTTAATGTAACTAAATTAAATCCGTTAAAAGGTTTTAAAACAATATTTTCTTTTCATATGTTATTTTTAATGTTTAAAATATTTTTAAAATTATGTTTAGTAATCAGCATATCTTGTTTTTATATTTCTATGCATATTTTAGATATCTTAGAATTAGTGAATAAAACACCAAAAATAGCCTTAGAAACTGGATTTAATATTTTAATTTCATGTTTTTTTCTATCAGTAGTCTCTTTAATTCCAATAGCAGTTATTGACATTTTTTGGCAAAATTATAGCTATCAGAAACAATTTAGAATGAGTCGTAAGGAGGTTAAAGATGAATTAAAACAAATGGAAGGGGATCCATATATTAAATGGAGGATACGTCAAGAAATGAAAATATTAGCTAATCACCGTATGATGTCTGAAATTCCGAAAGCAGATGTTATTGTAACTAATCCTACACATTATTCAATAGCATTATTGTATAATGAAAAAACTATGTATGCTCCTAAAGTGATAGCAAAAGGAGCAGGAGAATTAGCATTTAAAATTAGCAAGATTGGCAAAAAATATAAGATACCAGTTATTTCAGCACCTGTTTTAGCTCGTGCTTTATATTTTCATAGTAAATTAGGTCAATATATTCCTAGTATTTTATATAAAGTAGTGGCTGAAGTTTTATCTTGGGTTTGGCAAGTTAAAATATGGGAAAAAAATGGAGGCAGTTTTCCTAAAAAACCTGAAAATTTGTTGATTCCTTCAGAATTAAATATTTTAAAAGAGGACTCTATTAGTGATTAATTTTATGTCTTTTATTAAAAGAATTAAATATTTAAAACATGCAGAATGGCAAGCTTTATCTGGGCCAGTATTAATTTTAATGATTTTATCAATGATGGTACTTCCATTACCTGCTTTTTTTTTAGATATATTTTTTACTTTTAATATTGTATTAGCAATAATTATTCTGTTAGTTTCTATGTTTACCAGACAAACACTTGAGTTTACAGCATTTCCTACTATTCTATTATTTTCTACTTTATTACGTTTAGCTCTGAATGTTGCCTCTACTAGAGTAATTTTATTATATGGTCATACCGGCGCTTATTCAGCTGGTAATGTAATTAAAGCATTTGGACATTTTTTAGTTGGTGGTAACTATGCTATTGGTATAGTAGTATTTATTATATTAGTAATCATTAATTTTATGGTTATTACCAAAGGAGCTAGTCGGATAGCAGAAGTAGGAGCTCGATTTATATTAGATGGAATGCCAGGAAAGCAAATGGCTATTGATGCAGATTTAAATGCAGGATTAATTGGCGAAAAAAAAGCTAAAAAAAGACGTATTGAAGTTACTAGAGAAGCGGATTTTTATGGTTCTATGGATGGTGCTAGTAAGTTTGTAAGAGGTGATGCCATTGCTGGTATTCTTATAATGATAATAAATATTCTTGGAGGATTAGTTATTGGTATAGTTCAGCATAATATGATTTTTGGACAAGCTGTAGAAGTATATACACTTTTAACGATTGGAGATGGTTTAGTGGCTCAAATTCCAGCTTTAGTGATTTCTACAGCAGCTGGTGTAATGGTCACACGTGTTAGTACGGAAGAAAATGTGGGAGAACAAATAATTAGTCAATTATTTTATAATCCTCAGGTGATACTATTAAGTGGAGTAGTTCTCGGTGTATTAGGGTTAGTTCCAGGTATGCCTAATGTGATATTTTTATTATTTACAGTAATATTGTTTGCATTATCTGGATGGTTGTTTAATAGAAATAAAGATGTACATTTTTTTTCTTTAGAAAATAAAAAAAATAGTATTAAAAATACAGATAAAATTTCAGAGGTATCATGGAATGATGTAAAACTAGAAGATTCAATAGGTATTGAAATAGGAAGTAATATTATTCCAATTGTTGACATGAAGAAAGGTGGACAATTATTATATTTGATTCGTGGTATTAGAAAAACAATTGCTCAAGAAATAGGTTTTTTACCTCCATTGGTACACATTCAAAATAATATTCATTTATCTCCAAATTCTTATAGAATTTTGATAAAAGGAGTGGAAGTAACTATAGGTAAAGTGTATTTAAATCTTTTTATGGCTATCAATACAGAAAATAAATCTGTATTATTAAACGGAGAAAAAATTATTGAACCTGTTTTTAATATGCCAGCATTTTGGATAAATTTAGATCATGTAGAGGAAGCTAAAAAAAATGGTTTCACAATTGTTGATAGCAGTACAGTCATTGCTACTCATTTAAATCATATAATGAATAGAAATATGGATAAGTTATTTAGTAGACAAGAAGCTCAAGATTTATTAAATCATATTACTAAAAAATTACCAAAATTGACTGAAGATCTAATTCCGAATATAATGACTTTAACTGTATTTCATAGAGTATTACAAAACTTGTTATTGGAAAATGTTAGCATTAGAGATATGAGTACTATTTTAGAAACATTAATAGAATATGCGGTTACAAAAAAGCATGATATTAATACTTTAACCAGTATGGTTCGTATCTCATTAGGTCAATCAATCATTCAAAAACTATTTAATAAAAATACCATTCAAATTATAGGATTGGATATAGATTTGGAAAATTTGTTATTAAAAATGTTTCAAAATGGGAACAATAGTATTGAACCAGAATTGGCAAATCAATTATTAAAAGATATGGATGCGGCAATTCAATATCAACAATCGATAGGAGTATCACCTGTTTTATTAGTAAATCATACCCTTCGAGGTTGTTTATTTCAATTTTTTCATGATAGTTTCCCGGAATTAAGTGTGTTATCTAATATGGAAGTGCATAATGTTAAAAAAATACGAATGACTAGTGTTATTGGTAAAAAAAATTAGATCACGCAGTAATTTAATTTAGAAAGATATTATAGTTAGTTCTTTAAAATCAAAATATTTATATTTTATTAATCTTAAATTTATTACATATAATGTATAGTTTGGATACCTAGTAGGTCTAATCCTATTTTAATAGTTCTTGCTGTTAAAAAGGATAATTTTAGTCGACTGGTAGATATTTCTGTTTTTTCTGGAAATAAAATAGTGCAATTTTCATAAAAACTAGAAAATATTCCTGCAAGTTTATAAAGATAATTACATATAATATGAGGAGTACCTTTGTCTGCAGCATGTATTATTTTTTCTTCAAATTGTAAAAGACAAAGTGCTAGCTCAATCTCAAATTTTTCTGATAATATAATATTACCTTTTAAAGATAAAGGTGGAGTTTGCAACTTATTAAAAATAGACATTATTCTTGTGTAAGCATATTGAATATAAGGTGCTGTATTGCCTTCAAAAGATAGGGAATCTTTCCAGTTAAAGATGTAGTTAGTCATTCTATTTTTAGATAAATCAGCATATTTAATTGCACCAATACCTATAATATGAGCTAATTTACAAATTTTTTCTTCAGAAAAATATGGATTTTTATTTTTTATTATTTTTTTTGCTTTATTGATTCCTTCTGTAAGCAATAAAGATAGTTTGATTGTGTTTCCTGTACGAGTTTGAAAAGGACGTTTATTATCTGATAAAATCATTCCAAACATATGATGTTCTAATACCACATTTGGAGGTACGTATCCAGCTTTTTTAGCTATTTCCCAAATTTGTAATAAATATTGATGTTGTCTAGAATCTATATAATATAAAATTTTATCTGCTCGTAATACTTCACAACGATATTTCAGACATGCAATATCCGTAATAGAATATAAATATCCGCCATCTTTTTTTTGTATGACAACTCCCATAGGTTTCCCATGTTTATTTTTCTTATTTTCTAGCATGACGACAAGGGATCCTTTATTTTTTATAGCAATTCCTTTTTTTTTAAGATCAGTAATGATATCTGGTAACATATTTTTGTATGAACTTTCTCCCATAATATGTCGATTTTTTAACGTAATATTTAATTTTTTATATATTTTTGAATTACATGATACTGTAATATCAATCAATTTTTTCCATATATTTTGGTGGTATGGATCTCCTTTTTGTAATTCAACAACACATTTTCTCGATAATTTTGCAAAGGTAGGATCAGTATCATATTTTTTTTTGGATTTTTGGTATAATATTTCTACATCAGATAAAGTAATTTCTGATATGGAAATATTTTTATCTTTTTTTATATATGCAATTAACATACCAAACTGTGTTCCCCAATCTCCTAGATGATTTGAACGAATGACTTTATGTCCAAGAAATTCAATAATTCTTACAGTAGCATCTCCTATAATAGTTGAACGTAAATGTCCAATATGCATTTCTTTTGCTATATTGGGAGAAGAATAATCTACAACAATATTTTTAGGATGAACAACAGATATACCTAATCGAGATGAATACAGTGCTTTTTCTAAATTTTTTGATAACCAATCTCGATTAAGAACAATATTAATAAAACCAGGTTTAGCTGTTTTAATGTTATGATACATGTCTCTTTTTTTTATTTTTAAAATAACATTTTTTGCAAATTGATACGGATCAATTTTTAATATCTTAGCAATTTTCATTGCTGCATTAGATTGGTAATCAGCGATATTTAAGTTTACAGTTCTACATATTAAAGGATCAGAATTTTTTGGTGCTCCAGAATTTATTAAAGCATTTTGGATATCTATTGAAATCAATTTTTTTATATTCATATAAGTAGCCTAAAATTATTTTAATGTTTATGTGATTTTCAATCATATAGTATAATTTATGGTAATGTTAAAAAATTAGTACAATATAAAAATATTTTTTCTAAAAAAGTAAGTATTTTATAAAAATTATTAATAAATTTACATATTATATATATTTTAGAATTAAAAAATAATTTTTTTAATTAAAAAATTTTTATGAGTATTGAAAATGCTTATAAAATATAAGTGATAATATTATTTTTATAATATATTTGGAAATAAAATATTATAAAATATATATAATAAAGATTGACAATACATAAAAAAAGATATAGTATTAAAACACTTTAAGATTTATGCTCTTTTAAAATATATTAGATAATTTGTGTGGGCACATCAAATAAGTTCATTTTATTTTAATTTATTTAAATTCTTAAATTTTTATTTAAGATCAGTTTTTTAATTGAAGAGTTTGATCATGGCTCAGATTGAACGCTGGCGGCAAGCCTAACACATGCAAGTCGAGCGGCAGCGAGAGAAAGCTTGCTTTCTTGTCGGCAAGCGGCAAACGGGTGAGTAATATCTGGGGATCTGCCCGAAAAAGGGGGACAACCATTGGAAACGGTGGCTAATACCGCATAATGTTTTTTTTAAACCAAAGTGGGGGACTTATTTATAAGCCTCATGTTTTCGGATGAACCCAGATGAGATTAGCTTGATGGTAAGGTAATGGCTTACCATGGCGACGATCTCTAGCTGGTCTGAGAGGATAGCCAGCCACACTGGAACTGAGACACGGTCCAGACTCCTACGGGAGGCAGCAGTGGGGAATATTGCACAATGGGCGAAAGCCTGATGCAGCTATGCCGCGTGTATGAAGAAGGCCTTAGGGTTGTAAAGTACTTTCAGTGGGGAGGAAAAAGAAATAACTAATACTTATTTCTCCTGACGTTACCCGCAGAAGAAGCACCGGCTAACTCCGTGCCAGCAGCCGCGGTAATACGGAGGGTGCTAGCGTTAATCAGAATTACTGGGCGTAAAGAGCGTGTAGGCGGTATTTTAAGTCAGATGTGAAATCCCTGGGCTCAACCTAGGAACTGCATTTGAAACTGAAATGCTAGAGTATCGTAGAGGGAGGTAGAATTCTAGGTGTAGCGGTGAAATGCGTAGATATCTGGAGGAATACCTGTGGCGAAAGCGGCCTCCTAAACGAATACTGACGCTGAGATGCGAAAGCGTGGGGAGCAAACAGGATTAGATACCCTGGTAGTCCATGCTGTAAACGATGTCGACTTGGAGGCTGTTTCCTTGAGAAATGACTTCCGAAGCTAACGCATTAAGTCGACCGCCTGGGGAGTACGACCGCAAGGTTAAAACTCAAATGAATTGACGGGGGCCCGCACAAGCGGTGGAGCATGTGGTTTAATTCGATGCAACGCGAAAAACCTTACCTGGTCTTGACATCCACAGAATGTCTCAGAGATGAGACAGTGCCTTCGGGAACTGTGAGACAGGTGCTGCATGGCTGTCGTCAGCTCGTGTTGTGAAATGTTGGGTTAAGTCCCGCAACGAGCGCAACCCCTATCCCCTGTTGCCAGCGGTTAGGCCGGGAACTCAGAGGAGACTGCCGGTTATAAACCGGAGGAAGGTGGGGACGACGTCAAGTCATCATGGCCCTTACGACCAGGGCTACACACGTGCTACAATGGTGTATACAAAGAGAAGCAACTCTGTAAAGATAAGCAAACCTCATAAAGTACATCTTAGTCCGGACTGGAGTCTGCAACTCGACTCCACGAAGTCGGAATCGCTAGTAATCGTGGATCAGAATGCCACGGTGAATACGTTCCCGGGCCTTGTACACACCGCCCGTCACACCATGGGAGTGGGTTGCAAAAGAAGCAGGTAGCTTAACCAATTTTATTGGATGGCGCCTATCACTTTGTGATTCATGACTGGGGTGAAGTCGTAACAAGGTAACCGTAGGGGAACCTGCGGTTGGATCACCTCCTTAAAAATAATACTTACGAGATGTGCCCACACAAATTATCTAATAGATTATAAAAAGGCTTGTAGCTCAGCTGGTTAGAGCGCACCCCTGATAAGGGTGAGGTCGGTGGTTCAAGTCCACTCAGGCCTACCAATATCAAAATCTAGGGGCTATAGCTCAGCTGGGAGAGCGCCTGCTTTGCACGCAGGAGGTCAGCGGTTCGATCCCGCTTAGCTCCATAATAAAAATTATCCTTCATTATTCTTAATATATAAAAAAATTCTTCTTCATTACAATTCATCTCTTCTGATCCTATTCTTTTTTTTAAAAAAAACTCATTTGTTCTTAAAAATAAATTTATTTTTTTTTCATTTTCTAGTAATCCCGGTGGGATGGATTTATTTTTTTTTAATCTTTTTTGTATTACTTTAAGATAATTAAATATTATTCTATCTTCAGGCAAGATATATCGTGAAAAATATAAATTAGATACAGTGTATTCATGTCCAAAACAAATTAAAGTATTATTGGGTAAGGAAAATATTTTTTTTAATGAATGAAACATTAATTTCATATTTCCTGTAATTATTTTTCCGCATCCACCTGAAAATAATGTATCTCCACAAAAAAGATAAGGAGGACAATAATAGGATATATCATTAATTGTATGACCTGGTGTAGAAATAACAGAAAATCTGTATTTAATGATATCGATAATTGTTTTCTCATAAACGAAATTAACATTTTTAATATATGTTGTTCCAGGAGGACCGTATATTTTTATTTTTGGATAGTATTTTAGTATCGCTTCAACACCTCCAATATGATCTTCATGGTAATGTGTAAGAAAAATACATACAGGATATAATTTATTTTTTTTTATATATCTTATTACTGGTAAAGATTTTCCAGGATCTACTATGATAGATAAACCTTCGGTATTACTTAATATCCAAATATAATTATCTAGAAAAATCTTAATATGATGTAATATCATCAAATCATTCCTTATCTTTATTAAAATTATATGTATAAAAAATATTATTTCACTATTTTAAATAGTAATTGATATTTTTATATGATAGAAGTTATTTTTCTATAACCAGTATCTTTGAAACTAGGATTATTTGCGGATAGGCGTGCTAATTTATCACATATAATATTTTCCATATGGTTAGAATGACCTTTGATCCACTTCCAGTGAATTTGATGTGGTTTTAATGTCTTGTATAATCTTATCCATAAATCTATATTTTTTATTGGTTGTTTTTTTTTATTTTTCCAACCATATTTTTTCCATTTATATATCCAGTTTTCAATACCTTTTTTTACATATTGACTATCTGTTGCAATATGTACTTCACAAGATTGTTTTAAAGATTCCAATGCTATAATAGTTCCCATTAATTCCATACGATTATTTGTAGTTAAATAAAACCCAGCATTTAAAAATTTTTTATGTTTTTTATAACAAAGCAAAACACTATAACCTCCTGGACCAGGATTTCCTAAGCATGAACCATCTGTAAAAATATAAACTAATTTTAACATTATAAAAAATAACTCTTTAATATTATAAAATATAATTATATGAAAAAATCAATAATAAGACAAATTGCACTTGATACCGAAACCACAGGAATTAATAGTAAAGGTATCTTTTATGAAAAACATCGTATTATCGAAATCGGTGCTATCGAAATAATCAATCGTAATTTTACAGGAAATGATTTTCATAGTTATATTCAACCAAATCGTTCAGTAGATCCTAAAGCTTTGGCTATACATGGAATTACAGATACATTCTTAGAATGTAAACCTATATTTAGTGACATAGCAATAAATTTTTTAAACTACATAAATGGTGCAGAGTTAATTATACATAATGCTAGTTTTGATATTGGATTTATAGATTATGAATTAAGCATGTTAAATCTGAATATAAAAAATATTTCTTCTTTTACTACTGTAATCGATACTTTATTCCTTTCTAGGAAACTCTTTCCTGGTAAAAAAAATACTTTGGATGCTTTATGTTCTAGATATCATATCAAGAATGATGAAAGAGGTTTTCATAGTGCATTACTAGATGCCAAATTATTAGCTAAAGTATATTTATCTATGACTAGTTTTCAAGAATCAATAGATTTTTTTAGCAATGAAGCACAAAAATATAATAGCAATATTGTTATAAAAAAAAATAAAAATCATTGTTCTTCTAAAATACATATGGCTTCCATAGATGAAAATAAATCACATAAATTATATTTAAAATATATGTTAAAAAAAAATAAAAAATGCCTTTGGTATAATGATTAATTAGATAATTAATTCTATTATTTTTCATTTGACAGAGTGATTTTTTTGATATAAAATTATCTTTTTAGTGATATTGGTGCGGTAGTTCAGTTGGTTAGAATATCGGCTTGTCACGCCGGGGGTCACGGGTTCAAGTCCCGTCCGCACCGAATTATATTTAAAAAATAGTCAATACATATATTATATATATAAAGATATTTATATATAAAAACTATAAAAATTTTATATTTTAATCATCCTTCTTTATCTCTTCATTAATTATCAATATTCTTTTAAAAAAAATTTAAAGATAGTTTTTTTAAATTACACTTGTATTAAATACATTTAATTTATTTGAATAATCTTTTATAAGATAAATAATTTATCTAAAAAATATATTTCATAAATATGAACTTTATTTAATATATATATTTATTTAAGTTTAAAGAAAAATCTAATATTTTTACATAAAAAGCATAACTTGAAGTATCAAAGTATATATAAATAGGACATACGATGTTTATCGATAATATATTTTAAAATTATGTCACTTATTTTTTATTACTGAATTCATGGCACCTGATAGTTGCGAGATGTCTGATATGAGCAAGAAATACATTGTTACTTGGGATATGCTTCAAATTCATGCCAGAAAATTAGCTAAAAAGTTACTTTCAGTAAATCAGTGGAAAGGAATCATTGCAGTTAGTCGAGGTGGTTTAATTCCTTCTGCTATTTTAGCAAGAGAAATGGGGATTCGTTTTGTAGATACTGTATGTATTTCCAGTTATGACTATAATTGTTTACGTAATATGAAAATAATTAAACAAGCAAAGGGTAATGGTGAAAATATTGTTGTTGTAGATGACTTAGTAGATACAGGTGGAACGGCTCAAGTAATTAGAAAAATGTATCCCAAAGCATATTTTGTAACTATTTTTGCTAAACCAATCGGTCGTTTATTAGTGGATGATTATATTATAGATATTCCTCAAAATATTTGGATTGAACAGCCATGGGATATGGGCATTTCTTATATAAAACCCCTAGTTAAAGATATTGAAAAATGATTAAAATTGGTTTTAAAAGTAAAAAATAATATAGTTCACAAAATTATTTAAATTCATTTAAAAAAATTATGTTTTTTATAAAATATCTACCTATAAATAAGTATTTTTTTATTTAAAAATTATTTTTAACTAATTTTTAAAATAAACTTTTAAAAGATTAAATTGATATACTTTAATATTAATATCTTAAAATTAAGACTAAAGGATAACTTATAATGAATAAAGATAAAAAAAAAATACAAAATGATAATTTACAACAATCACTTACTGAAGTATTTGTTGATCAATTGGAACCATCTCAACAATGCATAAATAAAGAAATCATAGAACTTGAAAAAAAAATTTTATTAGAACAAGATAATTTATTAAACAAAAAAAAATACATAGCAGAAGAAATTGAAAAGGTAAAAAAAAGAATTAAAAAAGATATGGAGAATACTTATAAATTTGCTTTAGAAAAATTTATAAATGAATTGTTACAAATAATCGATAATCTTGAAAGAGGATTGGCATTAGCATTAGCAGATCAATCAAATACTAATTTTAAAGAAGTAATTAATAAATTAGAATTAACTCTAAAGTTATGTTTAGATACTTTAAAAATTTTTGGTTTAAAAAAAATAAATGAAGTTAGTGTACCTTTTAATCCAGATATTCATCAAGCAATGTCTATACAATTTTCTGAATCGATAAAAGAAAATTATGTAATATCTATTTTACAAAATGGTTATTTACTTAATAACAGACTGTTACGTCCAGCAATGGTAATAGTTTCCAAGAGAAAACAATAATTTTTTTGAAATGAATATGCAGAGATATTAGTTAATAATTTTTCTAAAAACTCTGCAAATATATTTTTTTTGTAATGTATTAGTATTTTACTTGTATCGAATATTTTTCTTCTTAATTTTTTGGATCAATAATTAGATCAGAATCAATTTCAATTTGGTCTCATGCTTTAATTATATGTTATAAGTGAGTGGTAGAACTATATATACCAATCTTGCTTTTATAAATATTTATTTTTATCTACTTAAATTATATTTGATTGTAAAGTTGTTGATTTAACTGTTGATCCAGATAGGATTATTATTTTTTTAGAAATTATATATATGGTACAACATAAACAATGATGACAGATATTTTTTTATAAATGTACTTATTATTTATGTTTAATGCTTCAGATATATAAAATAATTTCATAAATTAGTAAAATAGGATTTATATAATTAAATGAAAAAAAAAGAATATTTAAATAATAAAGTATCAATTATTGTTATCAATAAAAAAGCTAAATATAGTTATAATATTGAAGAAGAATATGAATCTGGTATAATCCTTCTAGGATGGGAAGTCAAATCTATTAGGTCAAAGAAAGTAAATATTAATGGCAGTTACATATCATTGTTTGCCAATGAAGCTTTTTTATTTAGTTCTACATTTGAACCATTACCTACTATTTCTACTCATGTGGTGTATGATCCAATGAGAAATAGAAAATTACTTTTACATAAAGAACAAATATATTTTTTGAGAGGTAAGGTAAATAGAGAGGGTTATACATTAATTGCTTTATCTTTATTTTGGAAAAAAAATTGGTGTAAATTAAAAATAGGTATAGGTAAAGGAATAAAAAAATTAGATAAACGCGAACGTGAAAAGAAAAATCAATGGCAATTAGATAAAAATAGAATATTAAAAAACACCAAAAATAAAATATTATTTTAGTATAAAAGAATAATAATAATAATATTATTATTTTAATATAGAAGATTTTTATTAAAATATGTTTTTTATATTAAATATTTTTTTTAAAATATTTATCTTAAGTTAAGATATAAATATATGTATACATATAAGAATCACCAGTATTGGATGAGATATGCTTTAAAGTTAGCTATTATAGCTGGAAAAAAAGGAGAAGTACCGGTCGGATCTATATTAGTTTTTAAAAAAAAAATTATAGCAGAAGGTTACAATGCATCTATTTGTCATAATGATCCTACCGCTCATGCAGAAATATTAGCTTTGCGTCAAGGAGGGAAAAAATTAAAGAATTATCGATTATTAAATACAACTCTTTACGTCACATTAGAACCTTGTATAATGTGTTTTGGAGCAATAATACAAAGTCGTATTGGTCATTTAGTTTTTGGAGCAAAAGAAAAAACAAACAAATTATCCATATTAAAAAAATATTTAAAAAATAATATTATTAATCATAAATTTAATATTACTGAATCGATTTTACTAAAAGAATGCAGTGACGTACTTAACAAATTTTTTAAAAAAAGAAGAAAATCTTAAATTAATATCATTAATTTTATTATATTTATAATAAGTTCTTATTTTTCAAAAATCACAATTGCATACGCATATTTTTTTTCATCAGTTAAATTAATATGAATATATTTTATTCCCATTATTTTTGCTAATATTTTTGCTTGATTTAATAACACTAATTTAGTGCTACCATAATTATCATTATAAACTTCAAAATCACTAAATTTTATGCCATTTCTTATTCCAATACCTAATGCTTTTGCTGCTGCTTCTTTAGCTGAAAACCGTTTTGCTAAAAAATTAATTCTATTTTTTTTTATTGAGTATTGGTAAAATTCTTTTTTTGATAAAATTCGTTTTGCTAACTTAGATCCTAAGTTGTCAATTATTTTTCTTATACGAGAAATCTTTATGATATCTATCCCAATACCAATAATAGTCATTATGTTTTTTCTGCCTAATTTATTTTTATAGATAGTACTTAATGTTATTAAGTAATCAATAATTAGCTATTATATCCTATTTTAATCCATAAATATAAAAATATTTTAATGTTAAATTTTTTTTCTATTTCTTTTCTTGCTAATATGCTAAATTTTTTTATATTCATACCATTTTTTCCTATTAGTATTTTTTTTTGGCTAGCATGTTTCACAAAAATAAGAGCATGAATTACTATTTTCTCTGTTTTTTTTATCCAATCTTGAATTTTAACTTTAATTATATATGGTAATTCTTGACTTAAATTACGTATGATTTTTTCACGTATTATTTCTGAGATAATAAATTTTTTTGAATAGTTTGTTTTCTCTTTTTTTAAGAAAATATGTCTAGAAACTGGTAAATAATTTTTTATTATTTCGGATAATTTTTTTATATTTTCTCTAGTTTTTGCTGAAACAAAAATAATTTCCTCAAAATATAGTTTTTTTTGTAAAAAATCGATATGAGGTAAGAATAGTTTTTTATTTTTAATAAGATCTATTTTATTTATTAAAAGTATTTTAGGAATATTATTTTTTTTTATTTTATTTAATATTAATTCATCATTTATATTCCATTTGATATGTTCTATAACGAATAAAATAATGTTTGAATTAAGTATCGTTCCATCTATTTTTTTATCTATTATATTATTATTTTTTTTTATTTTTTGAATACCAGGCGTATCGATATAAATGCACTGATAATTACCTTTAGTTTGTATACCAAAAATATTTTTTTGAGTAGTATGTAACGTATGAGAGGTGATAGATATTTTTTCTTCCATTAATCTATTTAATATACTAGATTTCCCTGTATTAGATTGGCCTATAAGAGAAATTATTCCAGAATAATATTGATTGTATTTCATTCTATTCCTAATTTTATTAATGCATTTTGAGCAGCATCTTGTTCTGCTTTACGACGGCTAGCCCCTATACCAACAGAATACGCAGTAATACCACTAATTGCACAATGAATGGTAAATACTTGATTATGAGCTTCACCATATACTTTTTCTACTAAATAAGCCGGTAAGGGTAAATGTTTAGCTTGTAAATATTCCTGTAATCTAGTTTTAGGATCTTTTTGTGTATCTCCAGGGCTAATTATTTTTAAACGTTTCGCATACCATTTTAAGATCAAGTCTTCTACTGTATTAATATTACTATCTAAAAAAATGCTACCAATTAAAGCTTCTACCGTATTTGCTAAAATAGATTCACGGCGAAATCCTCCACTTTTAAGTTCTCCTTGTCCTAATTGTAAATAGTCTCCTAAATCAAATTCACTTGCTATTTCAGCTAAAGTATGACCTCGCACTAAAGTTGCTCTCATTCTACTCATATCACCTTCATTTACATTTGGAAAATGATGATATAAAGCGTTAGCTATCACAAAACTTAAAATAGAATCACCTAAAAATTCAAGACGTTCATTATGTTTGCTGTTAGCACTTCGATGAGTCAAAGCTTGAGTTAAAAGTTCTTTTTGCACAAAAGTATAGCCAAGTATCTGTTGTAGCCTATTAATTAGGATATAATTCATATAATTATAAAATTTAATGTTTTTTAAAATGTTTCAGCTGCGTAAAATAATAAAAATAGATTTTAACAGCTGGAAAGTATATTTTTTATAATATTTCATTATAAATACGATACATCAATAAATGATATATTTTCAGTTTATTTTACCTATTCTATTTAAACGAATACCCACTGGCCATTTATGTTCTTCTTTATCAAAACTCATCCATATTATAGTCGCCTTACCTATTAAGTTTTTATCAGGAACAAATCCCCAATAACGACTATCTAAACTATTATCTCTATTATCTCCTATCATAAAATACTGATCCTTTGGGACAATCCAAATACCTTTTTTTTGACCAGGTTGTTGATAATATTCATTTAATTGATCTCTAATTTGATTAGATAAAAGAATATCAAATACTTTTTTATCTATTTTCTCCTGAAATAAGTGAAATAATAAAGGATTAATTTTTTCATCTTTATTATTACTATAATAAAAAGTTACATCTTTTCTATTTCTTATATCATTGGTATTATACTTTTTAAAATTTTCTAATATATAGCTTTTATGAGAAACAAATATTTCTTTTTTACAATTGTTTGTATTATTACATTCTTGATGAATTGTAAACATTTTATTTATCGTATTGTAAGTAATTCGATCACCAGGTAAACCAATAACTCTTTTAATATAATTAATTTTTTTATTATACGGATGTCTAAATACCACTATATCTCCTCGTCTTGGTTTTCCGACATTCATCAGAGTATAATGGAAAATTGGATCTTTAATACCATAAGAAAATTTTTCTACTAAAACAAAATCTCCTATCAACAATGTTGGTATCATGGATCCAGAAGGTATTTGGAATGGTTCATAAATAAAAGAACGAACTACAAATATAGTGATGAATATTGGGAAAAATGAAGCTATATATTCAATATATCTATTTTTTTTAAAAAAATCATGATGATTTATCTTGTCGCCGAATGTAATATCTTTTTTTTTGTTAAATTTATTATATTGATGTTTATTTATAAGCCAAAAAATGGCTGTTATTAATGTAGCCAGAAAAAACATTATAGCTAAAATATCAGACATATGATTCCCCTATTATTTATTTGTATCAATATTTAAAATAGAAAGAAATATATTTTTTGGAACTTCTATATTCCCAATTTTTTTCATTCTCTTTTTTCCTATTTTTTGTTTTTGTAATAACTTTTTTTTTCTACTAATATCTCCACCATAGCATTTTGCCAATACATTTTTCCGTAATTGTTTAATTGTTTCTCGAGCTATAATATGTCTTCCAATAGCAGCTTGAATAGGAATATCAAATTGATGTCTAGGAATCAATGTTTTCATTTTTTTTACAATTTCACGTGCTTGATATTGTGCACGATCTTCATGTGTAATAAATGATAAAGCATCTACTTTTTCAGTATTTACTAATATATCTATACATACCAAACTAGAAATCTTAAATTTTTTAAAATGATATTCTAAAGAAGCATATCCACTGGAAACGGATTTTAATTGATCAAAAAAATTAAGAACAATTTCAGACATTGGAATTTCATATGTTAAAATTACTTGATGTGCATGATAGATAAGCTGACTTTGTATTCCTCTTTTTTCTATACATAATTTTATTACTTGTCCTAAATATTTAGGAGGTAACAACATGTTACATTCAGCAATTGGTTCTCTGATTGTTTTAATATTACCTAAACTAGATAATTTAGATGGAGCATCTAAATAAAGAATATTATTTTCAATTGTTTCTACTTGATATATCACTGTAGGCATAGTTGCAATCAAATCTAGGTTATATTCCCTTTCTAATCTTGCTAAAATTATTTCCATATGTAACATTCCTAAAAAACCGCATCTAAAACCAAAACCAAGAGCAGTAGAATTTTCTGGTTCATAAAATAATGAAGCATCATTTAAATGTAACTTACCTAAAGCATCTCGAAATATTTCATACTGCTCAGAACTTATAGGAAACAGTCCAGCATATACTTGTGGTGTGATCTTTTTAAATCCCATTAATTTTTTATTAGCTGGATTATGATATGAAGTAAGTGTAGCCCCCACCGGTACACTTTTTATATCTTTTATACCGCATATTACCCAACCTACTTCTCCACATTTCAAACACTCTTTATTTTTTCTTTTTGGCGTAAAAATTCCTAATTTTTCTACTTTATAACTTTTATCAGTATCCATGACTTTTATTTTTGAATTTTTTTCAAGTAATCCATTTTTAATACATACTAATGATACAACTCCTAAATAATTATCAAACCATGAATCGATAATTAATGCTTGTAAGGGTTTTGTTTCATTTCCTTTAGGATGAGGGATATCGATAATAATTTTTTCTAGTAAATCTATTACCCCATCTCCTGTTTTAGCAGAACATTTCATAACATTGGATGTTGAAATTCCTATGATTTCTTCTATTTCTTTTAATGTCCGAATAGGATTAGCAGTTGATAAATCTATTTTATTTAATACTGGAATAATTTTTAAATTCATTTCTAATGCTGTATGACAATTAGCTACAGTTTGCGCCTCAACTCCTTGCGAAGCGTCAATAACTAATAAAGCTCCTTCACATGCAGATAAAGAACGTGAAACTTCATAAGAAAAATTGACATGACCAGGTGTATCTATAAAATTTAATTGAAAAAGTTCATTATATTTATTTTTATAATTAATAGTTACGCTTTGTGCTTTAATAGTAATGCCTCTTTCTTTTTCTAAATCCATGGAGTCAAGGACTTGGTTATGCATTTCTCTTTTTGATAAACCCTTACAAATTTGAATAAAACGATCAGAAAGAGTTGATTTTCCGTGATCAATATGCGCAATAATAGAAAAATTTCTTATTTTTTTTATCATTTAATAAAGATACCATTTTTTTTAATATTTTATGAATTGAATATTCGTCTATTTTACTTTAAATTAGATATTTCTATAATATCGAACAATAATAAAAATTACATTATATTACGTATAATTTTTGTTTTTTAGATCATACTAATGATCGCTGGTATACTTTATAGGGTTTTACCTTTTTCTCAATAAATAAAATATAATCATTAGAAATGATTAGTTTATTTTTTTAAAAAAACAAGTTTGATCATTATATTATATTTATAATATAAATTTTATTTTTTTTGCTATCTAAAAATATTTTAATGATATTAAGTTTATATTTTTATTTAAAATTTTAATAAATAATTATTTGTGGTCATTTTTTAGATTATGTTAGTATATTTTTCAATCTTTGTATAAAATTTTGGATATATATGTATAAAAATTTTCATAAAAAAGTTATTTTAGCTATGTCCGGAGGTGTAGACTCTTCTGTATCAGCTTGGTTATTGCTTAAAAAAAAATATAAGGTAGAAGGATTATTTATGAAGAATTGGGAAGAAGACGATACCGATAATTATTGTTCAGCTTACCAAGATTTATTAGATGCGCAGAAAGTATGTGATCAATTAGGAATTTATTTACATAAAATTAACTTTTCTTCAGAATATTGGGAGTATGTTTTCAAAGATTTTTTATCAGAATACGAAAAAGGACGAACACCGAATCCAGATGTTTTGTGTAATAAAGAAATAAAATTTAAATTATTTTTTCAATTTTCTTTAGAGATATTAAAAGGGAACTTTATTGCTACAGGACATTATGCAAGAACTAAAATAATCAATAAAAGAATAAGATTATTGAGAGGTATTGATACTAATAAAGATCAAAGTTATTTTTTGTATAATTTAAATATAGAAAAAATGAAAAAAATTTTATTTCCAGTAGGAAAACTAAAAAAAACTCAAGTACGTAAGATTGCCAAAAAATTAAACATAGATGTTGCAGAAAAAAAAGATTCAACTGGAATATGTTTTATTTCTCCTAAAAAATTTAATAATTTTTTAAGTCGTTATCTTCCTCAGAAAATAGGAAATATTATTACTGTTTCAGGAGAAAAAATAGGTCAACATGACGGTTTAATGTATTATACATTAGGACAAAGAAAAGGTTTAAGAATAGGAGGAATGAAAGATTTTAGTAATCAAGCATGGTATGTAGTAAATAAGGATATATCCTCTAATTCATTAATTGTGGCCCAAGGTAATAGAAATCCTTATTTAATGTCTATTGGAATGATAGTAAAAAAATTAAATTGGACAAATGGTAAAATATTGAAAAAAGAAATGGCTTGTAGTGTTAAAACTAGGTATCGTCAGGAAGATATACCATGTTATTTAATACCTATTAATGATAGCTGTATTAAAGTAATTTTCAATTATCCGGTATCTGCTGTTACCCCAGGACAATCAGCTGTATTTTATTTATTAGAAATATGTATTGGAGGTGGAATTATTGATGCATCTATTCCATTAAAAAAAATACAATAATTATTGTTAATAGTTCTATTATAAATTTTTATATTTTGGAAAATTATGATAATGCCTAAAAATATTTATTCTATTACGTTATCACTAGCTGGTTTATGCCAATCTGCTCAATTGGTATATCAGTTATCTCAAACAGGTCATTGTGATAATAAAGCTTTTAAAGTATGTATAGAAAGTATTTTAAATATTAATCCTAAAACAGTTTTATCGGTATATGGGAATGAAGAAAAAAACTTAAATATAGGTTTTAATACTTTATTCAATATTTTAAATATTACTTATAAGAATTCTTTATCTATTTATTTAATAAGATATATTTTTGGTATGATGATACTGGAAAAGAAATTAACAAAAAATGTGATTGCATTAAAGAAATTATCTTATTGTTTACAAATAATAAAAAAAAATACTATTACTAATTTTGAAATACATGATAGCTTAATTAATGATTTGTCTAGAATTTATTTAGAAATAATTAGTAATCTTGGTTCAAGAATTAAAATTGTGGGTATAGAATCAATATTAAATAAAATAGAAATTCAAAACAAATTAAGATCGATATTGCTAGCAGGAATTCGTTCAGTAGCACTATGGCGTCAAGTAGGTGGAAGTCGGTTACAAGTTATATTTTTTCGTAATTGTTTTAATACTGAAGTACAGCGTATACTGGTTAAGATAAATAAAAAAAAGTAAACAGTATATTTTAAATTTTCAGTTATACTAACATGAATCAACAACACTTAGGAATACTAATGACATTATCTAATTTAACAGCTATTTCTCCTATTGATGGTCGTTATGGGAAAAAAACTTTTTTTTTAAGACCTATATTTAGTGAATATGCTTTATTAAAATTTCGTATTAAAATTGAAATTCATTGGATTAAAAAATTATCTGAAATTTCAAATATATTAGAAATTTCTTATTTTAAAGAGGATACAAAAAAATTTTTAGATGAAATTATTAATAATTTCAATGAGGAAGATGCTAAATATATTAAATGTTTAGAAAAGAATACAAAGCATGATGTAAAAGCTGTAGAATATTTTTTAAAAAAAAAGTTTTTGAGTAAACCAGAATTAAAAAGTATTATGGAATATATTCATTTTGCTTGTACATCAGAAGATATTAACAATTTAGCATATGCTTTAATGTTAAAAACCACTAAGGAGCAAATAATAGTTTCATATTGGAAAAATATAATTAAAAAAATAAAAAATATGGCTATTGCTTATAAATCTATACCTATTCTATCTCGTACTCATGGGCAACCAGCCAGCCCATCTACGGTAGGAAAAGAAATGCTTAATTTTTCTTATCGAATGAGTCGGCAATTAAAAAAATTAAACGATATAGAAATATTAGGGAAATTTAATGGAGCTACAGGAAATTATAATGCTCATTTAGCAGCATATCCTAATATAAATTGGCATCAAATTAGTGAAGAATTTGTGACATCATTAGGAATATATTGGAATCCTTATACTACGCAAATTGAGCCACATGATTATATAGCTGAATTATTTAATTGCATATCAATTTTTAATACTATTTTATTAGATTTTAATAAGGATATGTGGGGATATATTTCTCTGGGTTATTTTAAACAAAAATGCATTTCTAATGAAATTGGTTCTTCAACTATGCCCCATAAAATAAATCCTATTGATTTTGAAAATTCAGAAGGAAATTTAGGATTAGCTAATTCAATGATTAATCATATCACGTCTAAGTTATTGATTTCTCGTTGGCAAAGAGATTTAAGTGATTCAACAGTATTGCGTAATTTAGGAATGATTATATCATATTCAATTATAGCGTATGATTCAGTGTTATCTGGAATAAAAAATATAGATATTAACCAAGAAAAATTATTAAAAGATTTAAATGAGAACTGGGAAGTTTTATCTGAAGCTATACAAACTATAATGAAAAAATATGGTATTTCTAAACCTTATGAAAAATTAAAAACTTTAACTAGAGGTAAAACTATTAATAGTATTGTACTACATAAATTTATTAATGGTTTGGGTATTCCTGAAGAAGAAAAAAAAAGATTAATTAATTTTACTCCTAGTAATTACATAGGAGATGCAGTACAATTAGTGATAAACAGTGTTTGATGAGAATGTTAAATATTACATTTAATTTAATATTTATCAACCAGATAATATTTTTAAAAATTAAATAAATATTTTTTAATAAAAAACACTGTACATATAAATTAGTATTTATTAATAAGATTATTTATAATTTATTAAAATAATGATCGTTATTGTTTTACTTTTCAAGTAGTACCATTCATCATTAAAAATGATGGTTTAATTTTTTATAAAAAAATAAAATTAATTAAATATATTATTTATGTAGTATAAAAAAGTTATTTTTAAAATATTTTTAACAAAATTATGTCAAATATACGCAGTTAAAATATTACTATTAGCAATAGTATTACTTTTTTAATATAAAATATATCCGATCTTAATAAAACTAATATAAATATTTTATTTTTTCAAAAACAATAAATTAATTTTTACTATAGACTATGATGAAAATTTTTTTTTCTCTATAAATTTTATAGATTAGGGAGTATTTTAATTTTACATATTAGTGTGAAATATTATAAACGTATTACATCTAACATACATGGTATAAATATTTTTATATATAAAATAAATTAATAAAAAACTTATATCAAAATAAAATATTACAATTTAGAATTAATATTCTATTAGTCATATTAATCTATATTAATATCATTTTTTAAAAATCTTTTTTATTATAAAAAACAATGAATAATATAAACATTCTGAAAGGAAAAAAAATACTCATTACTGGTATATCAAATAAATTCTCAATAGCTTTTGGTATAGCTAAAGTAATGTATGCCCATGGAGCAGAATTAGCTTTTACTTGCCGAGATAATCAATCAAAAAAAAAATATTATCATTTGCTTCAGAATTAGGTTCCAATATTGTTGTAATATGTAACGTTACTAAAGATAAAAATATTAAAAATTTGTTTGCTCAACTATTTAATATATGGGGGACATTTGACGGTTTTGTTCATTCTATCGCTTTCGCTTCAAAAATTAATTTATCGGGTAATTATGTAAATACTATTACTAAAAGTATATTTGAAACAGCACATAATATTAGTTCTTATAGTTTTGTAGCAATGGCTAGAGAATGTAAAGACATATTAAATAAAAACTCTTCTTTAGTAACTTTATCTTACTTAGGCTCGCAACGAGTGGTTCCTTATTATAATGTAATGGGATTAGCTAAAGCATCTCTAGAATCTAATATGAGATATATGGCTAATGCTTTAGGATCAAATGATATTCGTGTTAATGCGATTTCTTCCGCTCCTATTAAAACTGTATCTGCATGTGGTATTAAAAAATTTAAAAAAATATTAAATATTTATCCTTCAATGGCACCAATTCGTAAACCTATTACGTCTAAAGATATAGGTAATACAGCTTCTTTTTTATGTTCTGATTTATCTAGGGGTATTACAGGACAAATAATTTATGTTGATGGTGGTTTTAATATTACATCTATGAATTTATCAGATTATTAATATTATTTAATAATATCTCTGTCAATGCAATCAATGTCTATTGTTTTTAGAAATACATTTATAATTAATTTATATTAATGAATATTTTTATTTATTTAAAATAAAATTAGATATATGTATTAGCATTCTAGACATTTCTCTTATTTTAAAAAAAATTATTGTTATTTTGAAACTTAGGTCTAATCATTATGTTCTTAAATAATCCATTACTTGAAAAATTGAAAAAGACACTACACGATAAATTACCTCAAGTTGAAGGTATTGTTAAAGGGAACGAAAAAGGTTTTGGATTTCTAGATGTTGATGCACAAACAAGTTATTTTATTCCTCCTAACGATATGAAAAAAGTGATGCATGGTGATAAAATAGCAGCACGAATACAGGTAGAAAAAAATAGAGAAATCGCTAAACCTGAAAGATTAATTGAACCTTTTTTAAATACATTTATAGGAAAAATAGAAATAAAAAAAAATAATATTTTCATATTACCTGATTATCCATTATTAAAAGAATTAATATTATGTCATTTTGATAAAAATAGTTCACATAATTTTAAAACAGGTGATTGGGTGGTCGCACAATTAATTATGCATGGGCTACAAAGAGAAAAAAAATTTCGTGCTAAAATAATAAAATTTATTATAGAAGAGAATAGTTTCTTAGTACCATGGAAAGTAAGCCTATCTCGTCACAATCTTAATATGAATGAACCTAAATTGTATCCCAAAGAAATTATTTTTGATCAATCGTCTGATAGAAAAGATTTAACTCATTTAGATTTTATAACTATTGATAGTTTAAATACAAAAGATATTGATGATGCTCTTTTTATTAAAAAAGAAAAAAATAATAATATTAGTTTATTTGTTGCTATTGCAGATCCAACATCTTATTTTTCCAAAAATAGCAATACAGACAAAATAGCATTGGAAAGAGGATTTACTAATTACTTACCAGGATTTAACATTCCTATGTTACCACGTACATTATCTGAAGATTTATGTTCTCTAAAACCCAATGTAAAAAGACCAGCGCTAGTTTGTCGTATTGTTGTGAACAATCAAGGTGATATCTTATATGAAAAAATATTTTTTTTCTTAGCATGGATTAAATCTAAAGCAAAATTAGTATATGAAGATGTATCAGATTGGTTGGAAAATATAGGATCATGGCAACCACAAACGGATGCAATCGGTAATCAAATTTTATTACTAAATCATTTTTCTAAAATACGTACTATATGGCGTAATACTCACGCTTTAATATTTAAAGAACGTGCAGAATATAAATTTAATATATCTGATAATGGAGAAATTTTAAATATATCCCGTAACTATAGACGCATTGCTCATAAAATTATTGAAGAAGCAATGATTTCTGCTAATAGTTGTTCTGCAAAAATTTTATCAGAAAAACTAGGATTTGGTATTTACAATGTGCATTCTGGATTTGATCCTATTAATGCAAAAAATGTAGCTGAAATTTTATTGCATTACAATATCACCATTACAGAAAAAGAAATTACTACATTGTCAGGATTTTGTAAGCTTCATCGTATACTAAATAAATTATCCAATAATTATATCAGCAATCGTATTCGTCGTTTACAATCTTTTGGAGAAATCGCTACAATACCGAATCCTCATTTTGGTTTAGGATTAAAATCTTATGCTACATGGACCTCTCCTATTAGAAAATATAGTGATATAATTAATCATCGTTTTTTAAAAGCAATTATTCAAAATAAAAAAGTAATTAAACCAAATAGTTCCATTACTTCTAAAATTAGTGATTGTCGTCGTAAAAATAGAATGTCTGAAAGAGATGTAGAAGATTGGTTATATACAATTTTTTTAAATCAAACAAAATATAAAAAAAGTATTTTTGATGCGGAGGTGATTGATATCACCCGTGGTGGAATTAGAGCGAAAATAATAGAAAATGGTGCAAATATTTTTATTCCTATGCCATTTTTACATAAAAATAGAAATGAATTAGTTTGTAATCAAGAAAAAGGCATAATAAATATTATGAATAAAATAGCTTATCGTCTTTCTGACATAATTAAAGTAAAATTAAGAGAGATAAGAATAAGATCACGTAGTATTATAGCCATACCTATAGAGCTTTCCTGACATGGATCTCGGATCTGTAACTAATTCAATATACGATAAATTATATCAGTATTTTTATATTGGATTAGTTATACTAATTACTATTTTATGTATGATTAGTAATTTTATTTTTAATGATAAAGTACAGTGATAAATTACATAGCTTTCAATAAATTATTGTTTTTAATCCTATTAAACCTTTATCTATCATTAGGAGTTACATGTGGGTATTTCAATGTCTGATATTTCTACTTACATAAAGTTTTTTATTAGTTTATGTGCTTTAGTGAATCCAATAGGTATGATTCCTATTTTCGCTAGCATGACCAGTAATCAAACTATACTAGAAAGAAATAATACTAATTTTTTAACAAATATATCAGTAATAATAATTTTATGTACTTCTTTATTTTTAGGAAATACTATTTTAGATATTTTTGGGATCTCAATTAATTCTTTTCGTATTGCAGGTGGTATTTTAGTTATTATTATTGCTATGTCCATGTTAAATGGTAAATTAATATCAGATATGAAAAAAACACAAAATACTATAAAATCTGCTATTTCTAAAAATATAGCAGTTGTGCCATTAGCTATGCCTTTAATTGCTGGACCTGGAGCTATTAGTTCTACTATTGTTTGGAGCACCAATTATCCTGGTTTTGGACATATATTGGGTTGTATGATAGCAATCATATTATTTTCAATATTATGTTGGTTATTATTTAGATCTGCTCCTTTTTTCGTATATATGTTAGGAGATACTGGTATTAATATTATTACACGTATTATGGGTTTATTGCTTATGTCGCTAGGTGTTGAATTTATTATTACCGGAATAAAATCTACTTTTTTAATTTATTAAAGTTATTTTTTTACTAATTAATAATTAGTATTAATTTATTTTAAAATTTTAATAGGATTAATTTTGTATAATAACTCAATTATTGTTCGTGATTTAGGATTACAACATTGGAAAATAGTATCTGATTTAATGCAAGCATTTACCACTATTAGAACTGTGGAAACATTAGATGAATTATGGTGTGTAGAGCATTATCCAATTTTTACTTTAGGATCGTTAGGTACACGAAAAGATATAATTAAACCTGTAAAAATACCAATCATGCATACTAACAGAGGGGGTAAAATAACCTACCATGGACCTGGTCAACAGATAATATATTTGTTACTTGATCTTAAACGAAGAAATATAAGTGTAAGAAATATCATTTCCTTAATAGAAAATAGTGTGGTTGATACATTGAATTATTTTTTCATTAAATCACATATTATGCATGAATATCCTGGTGTATTTGTGAAAAACAAAAAAATTTGTTCTTTTGGTTTACGTATTAAAAAAGGTTGTTCTTTACACGGTTTTTCATTAAATGTTTGTATGGATATGAGACCATTTTCCTATATTTATCCATGTGGGAATAAAAAAATCAATATGACACAAATATATGATTTTAAAAAAAATATTAACTGTACAACTATAAAATTAGTTTTAATAAAAAAAATAGTTAATTTTTTAAAAATTAGCAGTATTTTTTATAAATAAATATAAAATTTGAATTTTTATATTGATCCGTATACAATATATTATTGTATTTTAAAATTAGTATTTTTAAAAAATTTTAATATTAATTACTTCATAAAAGATAATTATATTTTATATATATTACCCGTAAATCCTTTTAATGAATAAGATTGCATTACTATATTAATAAAATATTGATGAATGATTTATACCATAAAAAACTAAAATATAAAAATAGAAATATTTTAAAATCAGATTTAATACCCATTAAAATGAATGAACACCATATTAGTTCTTTAAAAAAACCAAATTGGATAAAAGTAAGAATAAAATCTGATTCGAAAAAAATAAACAGAATAAAAAATATTTTAAAAGAAAATAATTTACATTCTGTTTGTGAAGAAGCATTATGTCCTAATTTATCAGAGTGTTTCAATAATAATACAGCTACTTTTATGATTCTTGGTGCCATATGTACTCGTCGTTGTGGATTTTGTGCTGTAAAAAATGGAAGACCATTAATTCCTGATAAAAATGAAGCTATAAAATTGTCTTCAGCAATATTAAAAATGAAAATAAGTTATGTGGTTATCACCTCTGTTGCTCGTGATGATTTACATGATGGAGGGGCTCAACATTTTATAGATTGTATTCAACAAATTAGGAAAGAAAATAATATTACCATAGAAATATTAGTTCCTGATTTTAGAGGTCGTACAAAAAAAGCATTGAAAATTATTAATAAAGCACCTCCTGATGTGTTTAATCATAATTTAGAAAATGTTCCTCGTTTATATTCCTATATTCGTCCGGGTGCTGATTATTATTTATCACTGCGATTATTAGAAAAATTTAAATTAGATAATCCTACAATACCCACAAAATCAGGTCTAATGTTAGGATTAGGGGAAAAATACAAAGAAGTAATATCAGTTATGCGTGATCTTCGTTATCATGGAGTCACAATGATTACATTAGGTCAGTATTTACAACCTAGTTCTAAGCATCTTCCTGTAAAAAGATATATTACACCATTAGAGTTTGAACAACTTAAAATAGAGGCATACAAAATGGGATTTACTAATGCTTTTTGCGGTCCTTTAGTTCGTTCGTCGTATCATGCTAATTTACAATACTATGCTTAAATTATATTAATTTATAATATAAAAATATTATTTTATTTTAATTTAAAATTATAGAATTGTTTTTAATACTAATATCACTAATTAATAATATAAATTATATTTTTTATTTTTTATAAGAAAAATCTGATTATTTATCAAAAATAAAATACTGATAATATTCATTATTTTATGTTAAATAACATATTATTATTTTATAAAAGTGTACTCTTATATTAAGGTTTTTTAATGTCGGCTGTTATTTCTAAATTTACTACAAAAGTTATACTTGCATTGGATTATTCTAATAAAAATCAAGCTTTAGAGTTAATCAATAATCTAGATCCTGCTATATATCGTTTGAAGATTGGAAAAAAAATGTTTTCTCTTTTTGGAAAATCTTTAGTAGTGCAAATAAAAAATCTCGGATTTGATATTTTCCTTGATTTGAAATTTCATGATATACCGAATACAGTTTTTGGGGCTGTATCAGCTGCTGCCGATTTAGGTGTATGGATGATTAGTATTCATATATCTGGAGGCAGTAAAATGCTACAAGCAGCAAAATTAGCTTTAAATCCATTTAAAAAAGATACACCTTTATTAATCGGTATTACAGTATTAACTAGTTTTACCGAACAAGATTTACGAGAAGTAGGAATTAATAGTTCTATTACCAATCAAGTATTAATGTTATCTAGATTAGCAAAACAAAATGGCTTAGATGGAGTAGTTTGTCCGGGTGAAGAATCTATGAATATAAAAGAAAAATTAGGTTTTGGTTTTAAAATTGTTGCACCTGCTATCAGATTAATTGAAGATCCTGCATATGATCAAAAAAAAGTAATTACACCAAAATTAGCAAAAAAATTTAATATAGATTACATTATTGTTGGTCGTACTGTCACCTTTTCAAAAAATCCTTTAAATAAATTAAAAAAAATAACTTCTTTTTTGTAAAATAGTTTATTGAATATTTTTTACTTTATATATTTTATATAAAAATCAATTACATAAAAAATATATATATTTTGCTTTTGGATAAAAATTTTAATAAAAATATACATATATCATGTTTATTAAATATTTGATAATTATTCAATATTTAATAATAGTATTATTAAAATGCATTAAAAAATTTTTAATTTTTTTAAAAATTTATCAAATTTTTTATGTATTTTTAATAAAATTAACATTTTCTATTTTTCTTTAATTATTAAAAAAAGTTTTATTCAATATGTATTATTAAATATACATGCGATGTTATTAAAACTAATCTTAGATCTATATCTATCTCATTAAAATGCACAATTTTTTTAAAATTTTTCTTATCAACTCATATAAAGTAATAAAATTAAATTTTAATTTACAGTAATATATAAATTTATTGTTATTAAATTAGTAAGAATTTTGGAGAATTTATGAATTTTAAAAAAATAGCCAAAGCTAAATTACCTACTCCATGGGGCGATTTTTTGATTATAGGATTTGAAGAAGAAATAGGAGTTAAAAATCATATTGCTCTTGTTTATGGAGATTTTCCCTTTAATAATCCTGTATTAACTAGAATTCATTCAGAGTGTTTAACTGGAGATGCTTTATTTAGTTTGAGATGCGACTGTGGTTTTCAATTAGAATCAGCATTAATGATTATAGCTAAAGCAGGTAATGGAATATTAATTTATCATAGACAAGAAGGAAGAAATATTGGTTTATTAAACAAAATAAATGCATATCATTTACAAGATAAAGGTTTAGACACCGTGGAAGCCAATCATAAATTGGGATTTTCTGCAGACGAGCGTGATTTTACATCTTGTGTAGAAATATTAAAATTATTAAAAGTTAATAAAATTAAATTATTAACGAATAATCCATTTAAAATAAAAAAATTAAGCAATGCCGGTATAGATATTGTGGAAAGGATAGATCTTATTGTAGGAAGAAATCCTAAAAATACTAAATATTTAGATACTAAAGCCGATAAAATGGGTCATTTTTTTTAAAAAAATTAATTTATTTTTAATATTATATTTTTATTAAAAATATACTTTAAAAGTATTTAAAAAAATAATGTATCAAGTATATTTAGCATTTTATGATAGACCATACCTTTATAGTCTGAACGATAATATTTTTATTTAAAAAAAAATAAATGTTAATTAAAGTTAATAACTTTTAAAAAATATCCTTTATATAAACATTATTATTTATTTTTTCAAATGAATAAAAATAGTTTTTTTAATTATTTTCATTTTTTATTAAAAAATAACAAAAATAAATATTTTAAACGTTTAAACCTTCTACTCTACCAATAGAAGGTGTTAAACCACTCATGTATAAAATATATTTTAAAAAATCAATATCTTATATATTTATACTAACTATAATAAAAATTTTAAATTTACATTAATTTATTGATGTTTAATAAAATATATTTGTATATTTAATACAGTTTAATATTTTATTTTTTCATTAAATATATAAAATCATTTAATTTTAATCTCTTTATAATGTAATACATACATATTTCTTAAATTTATATTATTTATATAAGATAGAATCTCTATATTAATCTTTAGTAATTAATTTCAAATAAAACTAATTTTTAATCTTAATTACTAGATAGCTATAACAAAAAGTCTTCTAAATTTTTGCCTTTATCTAAAATAGCATTTTTAATTATAGCAGGTGTACGACCTTGACCTGTCCATGTTTTATAATCACCATTTTCATCAATATATTTATATTTTGCAGGTCTTGTAGCCCTTTTAGGTTTACTTATATGTTTATTTGATGTCATGGTTTTTAATAGTTCATTAGGATCAATTCCATCCGCCATTAGCATTTCACGATATTGTTGTAATTTTCTTGTTCTTTCTTTTATTTCAGCTTGAACCTGATTTTCTTCTTCTCTTCGTTCATTAACAACTGCTTCTAATTTTTCTAACATTTCTTCTAAAGTTTCTAAAGAACATTCTCGTGCTTGAGCGCGTAATGTACGAATATTATTAAGTATTTTCAGTGTTTCGTTCATAGTACCATCTCAAAATATAATGAAATAAAATTTATTTTTTTATAAAAAAATAAAATACACTTTAAAGAAATATTTTTATATTGATTAATTCAAAAAAGATTAGTTATTATTATTAATAATATAATATTGAATTAAATATCATCTTTATTTATATATATAAATATGTGAATATATTCATATATTTATATATTTATAAAATATAAATTAAATAAATATTATGTTTTTTATATTTATAATAATAAAAAAATATTTAAGTATCAATACCTATATTTTCGCTTCATACATATATTAACAATTAATAAAAAATCTATGTTTTATCATAAATTTTTTAAACTTAATTAAAATCACTAATTATATATGAAATATATTATATAGCTCATATAAAAATTATTTTTATATATCAGAATTTTATTTTTTAAAAAAATTAAAAATATTTAATATTTTAAATTATTACATATTTAAAAAATAAAGTTAAATGTATTAATAAATTATTACAATATTCCGCAATGAATATTGCAAACATATAATATAATAGTTTATTTTTATTTAAAAATAAAGATTTTATATTTGTAAAATTTCATTATTTTAATAATATAATAATATTATAAAAAATAAGATAATATTTTAAATATATTAGATAATAACATATTTTATTTTTTAAAAAAAATAGAAAATTTTGATTTATAATAGAGGATTAAAAAAATAAAAAAAATTTTCTAATATTCGGTTCCAATTTGAACGAGTAGACCATAATTTTTTATCTAATAATCTTGAATGAGAAATATATTCATATTGTATGGAAGCTAAATCTTTACCAAACTGGCCATTATCTATCACAAGTGTAATCTCAAAATTTAACCATAAACTACGCATATCTAAATTTGCTGTTCCAATTAAACTTAATTGTTTATCTACTAAAACACTTTTACTATGTAGTAGTCCTTTTTCAAATAAATAAATTTTTACACCAGCTTCTAATAATTCACTGAAAAAAGCTCGACTAGCCCATGTTACTAAAACAGAATCATTATATTTTGGTATAATAATACTTACTTCTATACCCCGTTGTGCAGCAGTGCATATTGCATAAAGTAAATCATCACTTGGTACTAAATATGGAGTAGTTATAATTAATTCTTTACGAGCTGCATAAATAGCAGTTAACAAAGCTTGATGAATCATATTTTTAGGAAACCCAGGACCTGAGGCAATAACTTGTATAGAACCATGTTTTCTTTTAGATTTTAAAATAACTTTATTTTTTTTTAGTTTTTTAGGTAAAATTTTTTTCCCTGTTTCAATTTCCCAATCACAGGAATAGATAATTCCCATAGTTCCTGCTATAGGACCTTCTATACGAGCCATTAAATCTATCCATTGGCCAACACCAGAAGATTTCTTAAATAAACGGGGATCAACTAAATTCATACTACCAGTATATGTAATGTAATTATCTATTAATATTACTTTTCTATGTTGTCTTAAATCAAAACGATTAATAAATATACGAAATATATTAATTTTTAAAGCTTCAACAACCTGTATTCCGGAATTTCGCATTATCTTCGCCCATTTACTACGAAAGAAATCCACACTACCTGCTGAATCCAACATTAATCTACAATGTATTCCTCTTTTTGCCGATGAAATTAAAGCATTTGCAACATCATCTGCAAATCCACCTGGTTTCCATATATAAAATACCATTTCTATATTGTTTCTAGCTAAATAAATATCATGTATTACAGTATTTATTATTTCTTTTGCATTAGTTAATAATTTTAACTGATCACATTTTATTCCTAATAGACCTTGCCTATGTTTACATAACTGAAATAATGAAGTAGCAACATCGCTATTTTTTTTTTCAAAAATTGCATCACAAGATTTAAAATCAATTAACCACAAATTAGTTTTTGACCATATTTGATTAGCTAATTGAAATCTTCTTCTACCTAAATATAATTCGCCAAAAAATAGCCAGGTGACTATTCCGATAACAGGAAAGATATATATAACTAGAAACCACGATATTGCAGAAGGTGTAGAGTGTCGTTTGGTAAGTATACAGAAAATTATTCTAATTACTATTATCCAATATCCCAAAAATAATAGCCAAGCTAATAGAGTCATGTATAGAGTAGTCATATAATTCCAATCCTCTTCATGCTACTATAAAATACAGTTGATTATACTGGTTTAAACAGTTTATTTTAATATCAATATAAAATACCCATAAATAATGGTTTTTTATAATTTTAGTTAAATAGAAATATATATTTTATATAAAAAAGGTATTTAATTTATATTAAGTATATTTTTTAAAAAATTAAAAAAAAATTGCACGAGATTTTCCATTTTTATCAATGGCAACATAAATAAATATTCCTTCAGCGGCACAATAAAATTGACCGATTTTTCTAAAAAATACTTTCTTAATCCATATTTCTACATAAACAGTAATAGAACTAATTCCTATTTTAATGCAATTTGCATAACATGTTACTATATCTCCAATAGATATTGATCTTAAAAAGATCATATTGTCAACACGCACCGTGGCAACTGGTCCTTCAGCTATTTCTTTTGCTAAAATAGCTCCTCCGATATCCATCTGTGACATAATCCATCCACCAAAAATATTTCCATTAGCATTAGTATTAGCTGGCATAGCAAGAGTTTTAAGTACTATTTCACCTTTTGGAGATCTATTATAATCATCTGATTTTTTTATGTTCATAATATAATTGTACACAGTAATAAAATTATTTTTTTTTTGAGATAAAACATCGAATGTAGATAACGGTAATTACAATAAAAATAAGAGTTAATGTTGTTAAACCAAAAACTTTAAAATTAACCCATATATTTTCTGGAAAAAATAACGCCACATAAAGATTAATAATACTACAAAATAAAAAAAAGATAGCCCATATAAAATCTAAATTAATCCATACCTCATGAGGTAATACTAATTTTTTTCTTAATATGTTTTCAAAAAATAATTTTTTTTTCCATTTTTGGTAAAAAAATAAGTATAAAAACATTAAAAAATAAATAATAGTAATTTTCCATTTTATATAATTACTATTATGCAGCAATATACTACAAGATCCAAATATAAAAATATTAACAAAATTAAACAAACAAATTTTATCTATTTTTTTAAAAATATAAAAATCAATAATTAACATGAAACCAGAAAATAATATTAGTAACTTTATGGCTAAAAAAATGTTATACATTTGATAAATAATAAAAAATATAAAAGTAGGTGCAAAATTAAAAAAGTATTTCATTCAGTAATACTCAAAATATTTTTTTAAGAGATACGAAATAACATATAAAAACGTGATAAATAAATAATTAAAGCTAATGTAATTAAATTTTGTGTGAAAAAAAAGAATAAAAAAATCATATGAATATGTGATAAATCATAAAAAAAAGGTATAGATAAACATAGAAATTTTAAAAACAAACATAATGATACGGAGGGAAAAATAATTTTAAATCTTTTACGCACTATATATATGCTGGATAACATAGATTTTAATATAGAACTTCTTTCCATACATAAAATAATAGGTGATAATGATAATAAAGTGGAAATTAATATTCCAGGGATAATAAAACATATAAAACTAATTTTTAAGATCAATATTAATATAAATGTTAATATTAATAAATTATTGAATAATTTTTTTAAAATAGAGAAAAATAAAGATAACGTTATTTTTTTACCTGAAGAAAGAATGGTAATTAAACTAATCGTACTTCCTACTAACAAAGTATTATTAATTAAAGAAGAAAAAATTTTTGATATACATGATTGTAGTAATATATTTTTTTGTTCAATATTCATATTTTTTATTATATCTAATAACAAAGAAAAATTTTTTGGTGTTACTTCGTATAAAAAAGATATTTTTTTTATGTCAGGTGTAATTAAAGTATCCAAGAACATTGTAAAAAAAGTAGTAAAACATACAATTAATACAATATATGCTATATTATTACAAAGGAAATAACGTGTATCACGATACAAAAGATTTCTAGTAATAAACATGTAAACTCCTATTTTTTAAAAGTTAGAATATAATATAAAAATATAATTATTTTTATTTAGTTGCATTTTTTAAATTTTTTGTTAAATCAATTAAATTTAAGAACATTTTTTTTAAGTTAAAAACGTTTTTTTCAATAATTTTTATTATTATAGATCCACAAATAACTCCTGATGTGCCAGATAAAAGAGAATTTTTTATTTGAAATATATTTGAAATTCCAAAACCTTGAATAATAGGAGTAGAATTATATTTTTTTAATTTTTTTATTGTTTCTTTTAAAGATTTTTCTTTATATTTATTAATTCCTGTTACACCTAATCTAGATAATAAATATATGTACCCTTTACTATATATAGCTATTTTACGTATTAAATTTTCATCTGCATCAGGAGGACAAATAAAAACCGGATTAATATTATATAATACAGATAATTTATAAAAATATTTCGATTCTTCTATAGGTACATCTGTTATTAATACCGAATCAATACCTACATGTGAACATAATATATAAAAATCTTCAATTCCTTTATTAAAAATAATATTTGCATAAGTTAATAAACCAATAGGAAGAGTTGGATTTTCTTTTCTTAAAATAGATAATATCTTAAAACATTTTTTTAATGTAATACCAGAAGATAAAGCTCTTAAATTTGCTTTTTGTACAATGATACCATCTGCTACTGGATCTGAAAAAGGAATACCTAATTCTAAAGCATCAGCTCCATTTTTAATTAACGTATTAATTATTTTTAACGATATTTCTATAGAGGGATCTCCTAACGTAACAAAAGGTATAAAACAACCTTCTTTTTTAATTTTTAATTTATTAAATAATAATTGATAACGATTCACTTAATATTCTCCTTTTCTAGAATATTTAAAACAGTAAATATATCTTTATCACCACGACCTGAAAGGTTTACCACCAATAATTGTTTTTTCATTGGATTTTCTTTAATTAATTTTAATGCATAACTTAAAGCATGAGATGATTCTAAAGCTGGAATAATGCCTTCTTTTTTAGATAATAACTGAAATGCTGATAGTGCTTCTTGATCTGTAATGGATACATATTTAGCACGCCCTGTACTATTTAACCATGCATGTTCAGGTCCTACTGAAGGAAAATCTAATCCAGCAGAAACAGACCATGATTCTTTTATCTGACCTTCTTCTGTTTGTATCAAAGGGGCTTTCATACCAAAATAGATTCCTAATTTTCCTAATTTCAAAGCAGCTCCATGTTGATTGGTTGTAATACCCTTTCCTGCAGCCTCTACTCCTATGAGATTAACTTGTTTTTCATTGATAAAACTAGAAAATATACCAATAGCATTAGAACCTCCACCAACACACGCAATAATTGAGTCTGGCAATCTTTTTTCTTTTTTTAAAATTTGATCTTTTACTTCTTTTCCTATAATACTCTGAAATTCTTTTACTAAAGTAGGATAAGGATGAGGTCCGGCAGCTGTTCCTATCATATAATGTGCTTTTTTATAATTTTCAGAAAAATCACGTAAAGCCTCATTACAAGCGTCTTTTAAGGTTTCCGATCCATTTTTTACCGGTATAACATTTGCTCCCATTAATTTCATTCGTAGTACATTAGGTGATTGTCTTCGAAAGTCTTTATTACCCATATATATTCTACATTTTAAACCTAATAAAGCAGATGCCATAGCTGCAGATACTCCGTGTTGTCCAGCTCCCGTTTCTGCAATAATTTCTTTTTTTTTCATTTTTATTGCTAGTAATGCTTGACCTAAAACTTGATTAGTTTTATGAGCTCCTCCATGTAGTAAATCTTCTCTTTTCAAATAAAGACGTGTTTTAGAACCTTTTGTTAAATTGTTACATAAAGTTAGAGGGGTGGGTCTACCTGCATAATTTTTTAACAAATTTTTTAAATTAATATTAAAATTAGGGTCTTTACAAGCGTCTATAAATGTTTTTTCTAATTCATATAATGCTGGCATTAATACTTGAGGAACATACATTCCACCAAATTCACCAAAATAAGGATTTAATAAAGTCATATTTTATTTTCTCAACTATTATTATTAAAAATAATTTCTTAAAGAATGGAAAACAGAAGCAATTTTTTTAGAATTTTTTTTCCCAAAATCATCTTCTACTCCTGAATTAAAATCTAATCCAGCACAACCTAATTTTGATGCAAAAATACAATTTTTAGAATTTAATCCACCAGCTAAAATTACATTACTGAGATTACAATTTGATAATATAGACCAATTAAAACTTTTTCCACTTCCTCCATCTGAATTATCAAAGATATAATAATTAACATTTTTAAAATTATAATTAGGACTGATATTTTTAATACCACATGCTTTCCATATTTCTATCTCATACGGTAATTGAACACGTAATTTATTAATATAATTTTGATCTTCATTACCATGTAATTGAATAGCTTTTAAATTTAATAATTTAGATAAGGTTAAAATATAAGATATGTGCTCATTTCTAAAGACTCCTACATAATTCAAATTAGCTGAATCAATAATTTTAATGGCTACATTTTCATTAATATACCGTTTAGAATTTTTTACAAAAATTAATCCACCGTAAATAGCTCCATATCTTTTTGATATAACCGCGTCTTTTTCTCTGGTTAAACCACAAATTTTATTGTCTCCCATAATCATTTTACGAATTGCCATATCTAAATCTTTTTGTAACATTAATGAAGAACCAATTAAAAATCCGTGTACTAATTTACTTAATTCACGAATTTGTGAATAATTATTAATTCCTGATTCGCTAACAATCTTTATATCATTTGGAATCAAAGGTGCCATTATTTTAGTTCGGTTCAGATCTATTGAAAAATCATGTAAATTACGGTTATTAATTCCTATAACTTTTGCTTTTAATAAAATTGCTCGATTTAATTCTATTTTATTATTTACTTCAGTCAAGATTCCCATATTCATATCTGTTGCAATCTTAGAAAGAACTTTATATTCTTGATCACTTAAGATAGATAACATAAGTAAAATAGCATCAGCTTGATAATACCGAGCTAGATACACTTGGTATGGATCAATAAAAAAATCTTTACATAATATAGGTTGAGATACTATAGCGCTAACTTTTGGTATGAATTCTAATTTTCCATTAAAATATTGCTTATCTGTTAATACGGAGATTACAGAAGCATATTTTTTATATATATGACAAATATCAACAATATCAAATTTTTTTCTAATAATTCCTGAAGAAGGAGAAGATTGTTTACATTCTAAAATAAAAAATGGATGAACATTTTTTATGGATTGATAAAAATTTCTATTCGTTTTTTGTATTTTATTTTTAAAATTTATTAATGGTTGTTTTTTTTTGTTTATTTTTAACCAAATTAATTTATTTTTTATAATTTCTTGCAATATTGTTTGCTGCATAATTATCCTAATTAATAAGAGATATTAATTTTTTATAAACTTTACCACTACGAATTATTTCTAGTGCATATTGTGCATTTTCTTTTATATCCTCATTCCCAAATATTTTTAATAACATTGCCACATTTGCCGAAATTGTCTCTTCATGTGCTATATTACCACGACCTTGAAATATTTTTTTTATAATATCACAGTTCTCTTTTGAAGAACCTCCAGTTAATGCATACTGTGGGTGAGAATGAAATCCAAAATCTTTAGCTTCGATTTCATATGAAGTAATTTTTCCATTATTTAATTCAGATATATATGTTTTACCAAACAACATTATTTCATCATTACCATTACTGTGTAATACAATAGCTCGCTTATAATTAATTTTTTTTAATGTCTGTATTATATTCGAAATAAGAGATTTAGCATAAACTCCAATTATTGTTAATGGAGGTTTAGATGGATTTAAAAGAGGACCTAAAATATTAAATAAAGTTTTCGTTTGTAGTATTTTTCTTACTCTGAGAGTATTTTGAAATACAGTATGATATTGAGGTGCAAATAAAAAACAAATGTTAAATTTATCTAACATTTCACGCGATTGTTGAGGTGATAGATTAAGATTTATTCCCCATTGACGTAATACATCAGATGAACCTGATTGACTTGAAATTCCAGTATTACAATGTTTGGCAATTTTAAATCCACATGTTGCAGCAACAATAGAACTTGCGGTAGATATGTTAATAGTATTTTTTTTATCACCTCCTGTTCCCACTATATCAGAAAAATCATAAGTAGGTTTAGGAAAGTAATTTACTTTTTCTAAACATGCATTTATAGCTCCAGTTATTTCATCTGTTGATTCACCTCTTGTTTTCATAGATATTAATAAAGATGCTAATTGTACATCATTTATTTTATTTTTAATAATTTTTTGAAACACTTTGTAAGTTTCTAAACTAGTTAACAACTGTGATTCATATACTTTTTTTAAAATATTTTCCATGTTAATATCCTATCCTAATATATTATTTTGATAATAAAAATAAATTAACTTCAAAAAGACGTTATTTATTAACACTAAATATTATTAGTATAATAATACCATTATGTAATATCTTAAAATATGAATATATTAAATTCATTCTATTTCTTTTGATAAAAAAAATTAATTTTAAATAAAATACATAGTTTATATATAAATAATATTGCATTTTAATAGTAAGAATAATATTTTCTTAAAATTTTTTAAAGTTATTAACTTTTTTAAAATAAAAAATAATTTTAATATATTAAATAAGTTATTAAAAATTTTTCATATATTAATAAAAAAATTATTTATCATTAATAAATAATAAACAGATTTTAAAAATAAATGATAGTATTACTTTATTTTTATAAAACTATATTACTTTTAATCAGAGATATTACTATGCGCAATATTATAATAATAATACTATTTTTTTTAGTATCGATTACATGGGGCACCACTTGGATCGCAATGAAACTTGCCGTAAATACTATCCCTCCCTTTTTTGCCACTGGAATGCGTTTTATACTTGCCTCTCCTTTATTAATTACAATGGCATATTATAACAAAACTCCTTTACTTTTTCCTCCAGGAGAACGATTTTTTCAATTAATTATTTGTATATTCTATTTTTCTATTCCATTTTCATTAATGTTATACGGTGGAGTATATGTTAATGCATACGTATCTTCTGTTATTTTTTCAAATATGCCAATTGCTATCTTAATTACTTCTTATTTTATATTGAAAAAAAAAATATTTTTTTTACAAAAGATAGGATTAATAATATCTATATGTATTCTTGTTTCAATTTTATTTAATGCAGTTTTTATCATTCATGATTGTCAATATAAAGGAATTTTTGCATTAATATTATCAGTGATTAGCCATGCTGTTATGTATGTAGAATGTAAAAAAAAATCCTATAACATATCTGTTTTAACATTTAATGCATTACCTTCGTTAATTTCTGGTATAATTTTACTCACTTTTGCTTGGTTTTTCGAACATCCTGTTATTAATAATTTTTCAAAAATATCAGTTTTAGCAACCATTTATCTAGGAGATTTTTCTGGAATATGTGGTATATTGTCTTATTTTTATTTACAAAAAAAAGTTAATTCTTTTCATGCTTCTACTGTCTTTCTAATTTTTCCCTTTATTGCTACTACTTTAGATTATTATATTTTTGAATATAGTATTCCTACCAATCAATTGTTATTAATGTTACCTTTAATATTTGGTATATTATTAACATTAATTTCAAAAGAATAAAAAGTAATTTTTAATAAAAAATAATTACTATATAAAATAATCTATTAAACAAAGGTAATCCATGATATGTTTTAATTTCGATTAAAATTAATAATGGTTTATTTTTATATCTAAAAAAATTCATTTAAGATTTTATCTTAACGAAAAATATTTTAATATAAATAAAAAAATAAATTTATATTTAAATATAAAAAATTTTTTAATTAATGAGTTATATATGAATGAAAAAATACAAAAAATATTGGCTAATGCTGGTTACGGTTCCCGTCGTTATATAGAAAATATGATTAGATCTGAACTTATCTTTGTCAATGGTGATCAAATTAAGATTGGTCAACGATTTTCCATAAGAAATATTAAATTTCTTACTATTAATAAAAATTCTTTTATTTTTAATAAAAAAAAAAATCACGCATATTAATTTATTACAAACCAGAAGGATATATTTGTTCTCAATCTGATCCCAAAAAACGTAATACAGTTTTTGATACATTACCAGTATTAAATAACAACAAGTGGATTATGATTGGAAGACTAGATTTAAATAGTTGTGGTTTACTTTTATTTACAACTGATGGAGAACTAGCTTATCGCCTTATGCATCCAAAATTTAAAATTATTAGAAAATATGCAGTGCGTGTGTTTGGGTATATAGATGATAAAAAAATTAATCAATTAAAACTGGGAGTATATCTTAAAGATGGATACGCTGTATTCAACAGTATCGAATGTAAATCTAATAATACTAAAAATAAATGGTTTATAGTATCATTAATAGAAGGTAGAAATCGAGAAGTAAGACGTATTTGGGAAACTGTACAAGTACAAGTAAATAAGTTAATTCGTATTAGCTATGCGAATATTATTTTACCTAAAAATTTATCTCCTGGATCATGGAAATACCTCAAAGGTACTGTAGTGAAGAATTTATATAATTTAATTCAATTAAAATATAATTGATTGTTTTATAAAAAATATATTTTTTAAAATTGTAAAAATTATATCAAATTATTTATAGATATTTTTAATTTTTATCAATGTAATAGTAATCATCAATAAGAAATATTTTTAATATTTAATATTAGCGTGGAATCTATGAATTTTATCTTAAATTATGGACTTTTTTTAATAAAAAATATTACAGTGTTAGCATCAGTATTAACGATAATACTAGTTATTACACATATAGTACGACGTAAAAATGAAAATAAAGGAAAATTTAAATTAACTTTATTAGGGGAAAAATATAATAATATAAAAGAAAATATACTTTTTTCAAAAATGACATCTTATGAAAAAAAAGTATGGAATAAAATTAATAAAAAAAAACAAAAAAATAATAAAAACATGTGTTTAAAAAATAAAAAACCGACATTATATGTTTTAGATTTTAAAGGAGACTTATATGCAAGCGCAGTTAGTTATTTAAGAAAAGAAATATCTGCTATTCTTTCAGTAGCAAAAGAGAATGATGAAGTACTGTTAAGGTTAGAAAGTTCAGGAGGAACAGTTCATGGGTATGGATTTGCTGCTGTTCAACTACAAAGATTACGTCAAAAAGGTATTTATTTAACAGTTTCTGTAGATAAAATTGCTGCAAGCGGAGGATATATGATGGCTAGTGTTGCGAATCATATTATGGCTGCACCATTTTCTATTATTGGTTCTATTGGAGTGGTAGCACAAATACCTAATTTTAATAAAATATTAAAAAAAAATAATATTGACATAGAATTACACACAGCCGGTCGATATAAACGAACTTTAACTTTATTTGGTGAAAATACACAGGCAGCACGTGAAAAATTCTGTTGTGAATTAGATATTACTTATCATCTTTTTAAAGATTTTATTCATGAAATGCGACCAATTTTAGATATTGAAGCCGTTTCTACTGGAGAATATTGGTTTGGTAGTCTTGCATTAAAAAAAAATCTTATAGATAGCATTGATAATAGTGACGATTTTTTAATTTCAAAAAGAAATAAATTTACTTTATTAGAAATTAAGTATACACCTAAAAAAAATGTTATGAATAATATTATTAATAATATTTTAAAAAAAATATATAGTATGATTATGAAGTAATGAATTAATATTTCATCATCATATTATGAAATATAATGTATAAATATTTACAATTTATAAAAAATTTTTATTAGATAAAAATTTAAAAATAAAAAATATTAATTTTTTTATGATACAAAGTTAATAGTCTATGCTTGATTTACTGTAAATATATTTACATAAAATAAAATTTTGTCTGAATGAAAAATTTTTATTTTAATATTAAAATTAATTCAATATATAATTGAATTAATTTTAATAACTTTATATCTATAATAAATAAAAAAAAATAAATTTATTCTATAATTCAATTGAATCTAAAACTTATTTTTATTTCGTATAAATGATAATATTTGATCAATGAGTTTCTATATTCCAGTATATGTTAAGTATTTTTTTAGCATAAAATTTTATAAATGAGGATATAAACACCATATATATGATCATTTTATAAACTGAAAGTTTTAAAAAAAGCACGAAAAAATCTATATCAAATAAATTATAAAAAATGATAGTTACTAATTATTTTAATTTTTAAAATAAAAATTTTAAAAAATATATACAACTATGTTTACCTACTGAATTATAATTTGCATTATATCGAGTAAAGATGTTAAATATAGGATATAAAAATCACTGTAAAATTTAAAAATTAATTTATAAAATAATTGAAATGTTTTTTTAAAAACTAAAATAATTCATAACAGGTAAAATAATACGCATAACAATTAGATTTAAGAGATATACTGATCTATAAAGATTCTTAAAATAAAATATTATATAAAATTATTCTCTTGGTTTAGAAAATCTAATTTAGTAAAATCATTAACAATAAAAAAGTATAAAAATCTTATTTTCTTGCTATTAAGCAATCTTTATTACACAAGAAGTGAGATGCGAAATTGTTATACACAATATATTTTATACTAAATATAAAAATAGTTTCCGATGGATTAATCAAATATTTTTATAATTTTATAAGCTATCATGATTCTGCTAATATTAAAAATGATCGATATCAAGTGAGGAAAATAAATAACGTTAACATGTAATATAGAAATCAATATTTTTTTATTGATCGATATTTTAAGTTACTATTTTAGTAAAAATTCTATAATTTATAACTATTATATAAGATATATAAAATACAATATTTATCTATATGGTAAAAAAATAAGATCTAAAAAATAATATTATCATAAATAATAGAATAAATTAATTAATAAAATAAATAAAATGAAATAAAAAATATTAAAAAGTTCAAAATAGTAAGATCATATATATTTTATATATTATTAAAATTTTTCTTCATGGATAAAAAATATTGATAATCTTTAAGTACTAACTACTAGAAAAATATTTATTTTAATTGAAATTATAATAGTATGGTAGATTATCAAGATAAAATATTCATTTTTTAAAAAAATTATATTTTTAAAGGAAGATAAAGAAGTTAACAGTAAACTTGTATTGATAAATAACTAATATTTGTTTAATTAAAAATTTTATGTAAATTTAAAATATTTTAAAATAATGTTATTTTATATTTACTCTTACATTTATTAAGAAAAACAAAGTTTTTCTTGTAATTTATATACTTCCTGTATTTCTCATTTCTGACAAAACAATTCTAAGAAATTTAGGGTTACCTGTTACCAGTGATGTTGAATTTAAATAATTAAAACATCCTCCTGTTAGTTCACTAACTATTCCTCCTGATTCTCTGATCTGTAATTCTCCAGATAAAACATTACGTGGTTCTAAAGAGAAATTCAATACACCATCTAATCTTCCTGCTGCTAAATAAGCTAAATCTAGTACGGCAGAACCAGAAGATATAACATGTATTTTTTTTGAAAATAATAATTTTATTGTTTTAAAATAGTTTCTTATTTCATACTGTTTCTTCATTATAAAATTAATACCTATTGTACTATTTTCTAAAGAGTGCACATTTGTACATCTCATTCGATAACCATTTAACTGAGCTCCTTGTCCCTTAATAGCAGTAAAAAGTTCATTTTTTAAAGGATCGTATATAACAGAAATTGCAGTTCTATTTTTAATAACAATAGATATTGATAAACAAAAATGAGGAAATTGTTTTTCAAAATTATTTAATCCATCTAAAGGATTAATAATCCACGTGATACTATTTTCTTTGAAAATATTATGATACTTTGTAGTGCAAATAAAATGATTAGGATATGCCTTATGAATAACATCTATTATTGCTTTTTGTGTAATATGTATAATTTTATTAATAATATTTTCTTTATAATGACTTTTATTTTCTATAAGGTGTTTTTGAGTATCATAGTTTTGAATTATTATACTCCCCCCTTTTCTAGCAGCGCGTACTGCTATATTTAACATAGGATACATATTTTCTACTTTTTAATAAAAAAATTATATCTATAATAGATAAAATATTAGGATTTAAATATAATCTCATAAATTTATAATAAAGTGTTATATTCTTTATACTATTCATGGATATTAAATAAAATAATTTATATAAGCCATTTCAAAACATTTGTTTTTATAAACAATAAATGTTAATAAATATAAAAACCATAATTCAAGGTATTTAAAATGGATAATGACGTACATAAATCTCCATATGGAGATAATAAAATAAATTTGCTAAATTTACATTATACACAAATGTGTAAATTTTTTGTTTCTATTGGAGAAAAAAAATTTTGTGCAGATCAAATTATGCATTGGATTTATCATAAATATTGTGATGATTTTAACAAAATGACTAATATTAGCACAGTATTAAGAAAGAAACTACACGATATATGTGTTATTAAAGCACCCAACTTTGTGAAAGAAAAAAAATCTATTGACGGTACTATAAAATGGCAAGTAGCAGTAAATAATCATTTAGTAGAAACAGTTTATATTCCTGAAAAAACTCGTTCTACATTATGTGTTTCCTCTCAAATTGGATGTGTTTTAGAATGTACCTTTTGTGCCACTGGAAAAATGGTTTTTAAAGGAAATTTAAAGGTTTCAGATATTATTGGTCAAATATGGAATGCTGCTAAAATTATCAATAATGACCCATTTAAAAAAAAACGTCCTATTACTAATATAGTTTTTATGGGAATGGGTGAACCGTTATTAAACTTAAAAAATGTAGTCAATTCATTAAAAATTATATTAAATTATTGCGGTTTTAATATTTCAAAAAATAAAGTTACCTTATCTACTGCCGGTATAGTACCAGCTTTAGATCAATTAAGTAGTATGATTGATGTTAATTTAGCTATTTCTCTTCATGCTCCTAATAATTTGATTCGAAATAAAATAATGTCTATTAATAAAAAATATAATATCCAAGATCTTTTATATTCAGTTAGTCGTTACTTAAATATATCCAAAGCCAATCGAGGAGGTGTAACAATTGAATATGTTATGCTTGATCGTATCAATGATGAAGTTTTTCATGCTGAAGAATTAGCATTTATTTTAAAAAAAATACCCAGTAAAATTAATTTAATCCCTTGGAACATCTTTACACACTCTATCTATAAAAGTAGTGACTTTGTCAGAATAAAAAAATTTGCTTCAATTCTAATAAAAAAAGGATTTTTTACTATTATTAGAAAAAATCGTGGCATAGATATAAAAGCTGCATGTGGTCAATTAATTGGGGAAATTATTTAAAATAAAAATAAATATATTAATTTTGTATGTCACTTATTTTTACTCCATAAAAAATAGTAAAATTATTACATATGACTCATTATACATAATACTTACAATAAATATTATTATCAGTAATAAAAACTATGAACCATAAAAATTTATTATACCTAAAAAGGTAAAAAATTTTTAATCAATGCACATTGAAAAAACAGTAATTGGTAATAATAAACTGTGATAACATTCAATTAATAATTGATAACCACAGAACTGATATAATTAAATAAAAAATTAACTAGTTTTCTTAAAAAGAAAATATTTTACACAAATTTATATTGCAATTTTTTAATTAAAAATTAAAATATATCTGACTTATAAAATATACAGCATGTGTTTTTTATACCATATATAAACTTTAATGCATATCAAATTTTAAAAATATTTAAATATAAGTAAATTACTTATAAATAAATAGAAATGATAAAAATAATAAAGTTATATTCGATCAATGGTGAATTTTATAAGATAAACACTTATTGATCTATATTAGTATAATTTAAATCTATTAGAAAAAATCTGTAAAATATCTTGATATCAGAAATATCATGAATCATGATATTGAATCATGGAATATATAAAAATTATATTTTTAATATTTAATAATTTTAAATAAGCATGAATAAATCTTTTTTTGGTAAAATTATTTAATTATCATCCATAAATTTTTTTATGCATGTAATAATAAAAAATTATAGATTTTAAAAATTGTATAATAAAAGCAACTACTTAAACAAATGTTATATTTATTAGGTATTAATTGTTCTAAAATATTGTATTAGCTATAAATATTATTAAAAATTAAGATAAATTTTTATATGCATGAATCACTTATTGCTTCACTAAATCACTATATTTTATTCTTTATTTACTTTTTTATTAGATTCAATACATATGTATTCTATATCTTTTATAAAAATATTAAAGATATAGAAATTTAAATAAATATCTGTATTTAATATATGGTAATAGTATAGATAAAATTAAATTATCAACTATTTAAATTATATAAAAAAAATAGTATACTAGACATACATATGATTTGTAATAATAAGCAATGAACAACATCAATAAATTCTCATATTTTTAATATAAAACTTTTTACTATATAAATACTTTAAAATATATCAATATTAAAAATATTTATGCAAAAATATATAATTTATGTTTATTTTAATTTATGAATTATATTATAAATAATATTTAAATAAATATTCTATTTTCGTAATTAAAACTATTAAATCATTTTAAATGATTAAAGAGAATTTTTTTAATGAATAAAAAAAATGAATCTATAAGGGGTATGCATGATTATCTTCCTAATGAAATAATGATTTGGAATCATGTTGAAAATTTACTTAAAAAAATATTGTTTAGTTATTGTTACAGAGAAATTCGTTTGCCTGTTTTGGAACACACTAAATTATTTAATAATACAATAGGTAATAATACAGATATTTTTGAAAAAGAAATGTACTCTTTTCAAGATCGTAAAAACAATCAATTAACTTTACGTCCAGAAGGTACTGTTGGTTGTGCAAGAGCGAGTATTCAACATAACTTATTAATTAATAAAGAACAAAGATTATGGTATTTAGGTCCCATGTTTAGATATGAGAGACCACAAAGAGGCAGATATCGTCAATTTTATCAAATGGGAGCAGAAGCATTTGGTTTTAAAGGACCTGATATAGAACTTGAATTAATTTTGCTAACAGCAAGTTTTTGGAAAAAACTAGGAATTGATAAATATTTAATTTTAGAACTCAACTCTATAGGTTCAATCCATATTAGAAATCAGTATAAGAAAGATTTACTAAAATTTTTACAAATCAATGAATCATTTTTAGATCACGCTTCTAAATGTCGTCTTCATACGAATCCTTTTAGAATTTTAGATAGTAAAGTTGAATCTACGCAAGTCTTACTAAAAAAAGGACCTCAATTAAGTAATTATATTGATGAAAATTCCGCTTTTCATTTCAAAAAACTATGTTGTTTTATGTCAGATTTAGAAATTATTTATACTATTAATAATAATTTAATCAGAGGATTAGATTATTATAATGACACTGTATTTGAATGGAAAACAAATAAATTAGGTTCACAAAATACTATTTGTGCCGGCGGTCGTTATGATCAATTAATTGAAACATTAGGAGGACCCAATATACCTGCTGTTGGTTTTGCTATAGGTATGGAACGTTTAATTCTATTAATAAAAGAAGTATCATCTTTTACCATGCTTTATTTTATAGATATATATATTCTTGTTTTTAACGATTCTTTTAAATTAAGTTCTATTAAATTAAGTGAATTCATTAGACATAAATTTCCTACTTTAAAAATAATGATTAATTTTCATGGAGGTAATATTACTCAACAATTTCGTTTAGCTAATAAACATAATGCACGAGTAGCGTTATTATTAGGTCCTGAAGAACAAAAAAAAGAATCTATATTAATAAAAAATTTAATAAACAGAAAACAAAAAATAGTTTTGAAAACTCAATTAATAGAAGAGTTATCTTTTTTATTGTAAGATAATTTAATAAATATGTTTTATTTAAAAAAAATATTATTTTTATATAACAGTCTTTTTGATATAGTTTTTATAAACTAATCAAAAATAACTTCATATTTTAATTTAAAAGTTAATATCTGTATATTAGTAGTATTATACTAAGTATAATATCTTTAATTTTAAAAAAATTAAAAAAATATTTTTATATTATAAAAATCATTTATAAAAAATAGGAAAATAAATGTTAAAAAATAACACAACTATTTCTAAATATGATCCCGATCTTTGGACATTTATGGAACAAGAAAGATGGCATCAAGAAAATCATATTATTTTAATCGCTTCAGAAAATTATACTAGTTCTCGGGTGATGATGGCTCAAGGTTCACAACTTACCAATAAATATGCAGAAGGATATCCTAAAAAAAGATACTATGGAGGATGTCATAATGTTGATTTAATAGAACAATTAGCTATTGAAAGAGCCAAATTGTTATTTAGCGCCGATTATGCTAATGTACAACCTCATTCTGGATCACAAGCTAATTTTGCTGTATATCATGCTTTATTACAACCAGGTGATTTAATACTTGGAATGGAATTATCTCATGGAGGTCATCTAACTCACGGTTCTCCAGTAAATTTTTCTGGAAAATTATACAATTCAATTTCATATGGAGTGGATCATAATGGTGAAATTGATTATATAACGTTAGAAAAGTTAGCTAAAAAACATCATCCAAAAATTATTGTTGGCGGATTTTCCGCATATTCTGGATTATGCGATTGGGAAAAAATGCGTCATATAGCAGATAGTATTAACGCTTATTTATTAGTTGATATGGCTCATATTGCCGGTTTGGTTGCAACAGGTTTATATCCTAGTCCATTACAATTTGCACATGTTGTAACATTAACTACTCATAAAACTTTAGCAGGACCAAGAGGTGGTTTAATTTTATCTAAAAATGGTACAATAGATTTATATCGTAAAATAGATTCAGCTGTTTTTCCAGGATCTCAGGGGGGGCCTTTGATGCATGTCATTGCTGCTAAAGCAATAGCATTCAAAGAGGCAATGGAGCCATCTTTTAAAAAATATCAAAAACAAGTGTTAAAAAATGCAAAATGCATGGCTAATATATTTATTACATGTGGTTATAAAGTAATATCTAATAATACTTATAATCATCTTTTTCTAATAGATTTAAGTGATAAGAATATAACAGGTAAAGAAGCAGAATTAGCTTTAGGTTTAGCTAATATTACCGTAAATAAGAATAGTATACCAAATGATCAAAAAAGTCCTTTTATTACTTCTGGAATACGTATAGGAACACCATCTATTACGAGACGGGGTTTAAAAGAAAATGAAGTAAAAAATTTATCTTATTTAATCATAGATATATTAAATAATATTGAAAATAAAAATAAAATATATCAAATAAAAAATAAAATTTTAAAAATCTGTATAGAATACCCAGTATATACATAATCTTTGTATAACGCCATATTTTAGGTAGTGATACGATATTAATATAATAATATTTATTATTAAAATAAATAATTTTTAATAAAAATTATTTATTTTCATTGACAGTAGATTTACTGAGGTAATATAAGTGATAGATCATAATTATAAATTTTTTTTATATTTTTAAAATATGGAATTTCTCCTAAAAATGGAGCTTGTAAATATTTTTTTAAAGTTAAAATATTTTCTTTATGAAATTTTTTTTTTGGAAAAATATTATTAGCTATCCATCCTGAAAAATGTAAATTGTATTTTAAAATAGCATGATTTGTCAAAATAGCATGATTGATACAACCTAATTTTATACCTACTACTAAAATAACCGGAATTTTTTCTTGTAAAACCCAATCTGCATAAGTATTTTTATTAGATAACGGAGTATACCACCCCCCAGCACCTTCTATCAATATCCAATTAGATTGTCTTTTAAGTTCAGATAATCCTAAAGATAACTTTTTAAAACTAATATTTATATTATTCTTGGCACTTAAAATATGTGGAGCTGCTTGTTCACGGAAACAAAATGGATTAATTTCTTCATATTTAAGTTTAATACTACTAAATTTTTGTAATGTCATGGCATCATTATTTTTAAATTTTTCATATATTTTTTTTACACCCGAAGATACCGGTTTATAACCTACTGTCTGATATCCTAATTTTTTAGCATATTTTAATAAAAGACTACCAACAATAGTTTTTCCTACATTAGTATCAGTTCCAGTAATAAACCAACAGTTATTCATTTTTAAGATCTCCAAAAAAAATAATTGTATATTTATATGATTTATTCCATTAAATATATAGAATAATTATCAACATATTTTCTAAAATAATTTTTTTATAGACTAATAATATTAATTTTTTATAAAATAGGTATTTTTTAAAAATTTTATTATTTATATGCGCTTTACAAACCTGATATTCATAAATATATATCATACATATAAAATTCTTTATTATAAAATAAATTTTTATCAGATTACATACATTTTTAAAAATGTTATTCTCTGAATTTTATATGTTATTTAATACGATATTTATATTTTTTAATATAAAAACTAAAATAACTTTATAAAAATTTTTATTGCTAAAAGTAAAATTTTATTTAAGTAAAATATGAATAATATTATTTAATTCTAAAAAATTGAGTGGTTCTATATAACTATTTTATATTAATTTTGGATTATATTTTTGGTAAAATATAGTATATATAATAATATCTCAACGTAAAATACGATATTAATATTATTAATATTTAAATAAACCGTATTAAATATAGTTATTACATAATTTATTTACGTAAAAATTCTACTTTTCATTTATCTAATTAATAGAGAATAATTTTGTATTATTTTAAAAAATTATTCTGTGATCATTATATATGATTTTTGTTTCCATAAATATTAGAAATCTGGATCTTAACTATTTTATATATTTTATTATTTTTTTAAATAAAATTATTTTAATTTATTTTTTTAAAATATTTTTATCTTCTATTTTATCAGAATCTGCATTATAATATTTTTTATGATCTATTTTTGATAATTGATTCAAGATAGACATTGATTTATTTTTACTCACAGAATGAATATTTTTTTGTTTTATTTTAAGTCCCAATTTATTAAACAAGAGTATATCTTTATTTTCTTCTGGATTTGGAGCTGTTAGTAATTTACAACCATAGAAAATTGAATTGGCTCCAGCCATAAAACACATTGCTTGTGTTTGTTCATTCATCTTTTCACGACCAGCTGAAAGACGTATATATGAACGTGGCATCATTATACGTGCAACTGATATAATTCTTATAAATTCAAAATCATCTATTTCAACATTATTCTCGAGAGGAGTTCCTTCTATTTTAACTAACATATTAATTGGTACACTTTCAGGTGGGATTGGTAAATTAGCTAATTGCATTAACAATTCCATTCTGTCTTTTATTTTTTCTCCAAGCCCTATAATACCTCCAGAACATATTTTCATTCCAGATTTTCTGACTGTTGCTAAAGTACTCATACGTTCTTCATAAGTACGAGTAGTAATAATTTTACTATAAAAATTTTTAGAAGTATCTAAATTATGATTATAAAAATCTAAGCCTGCCTGAGCTAATTGATTGGCTTGTTGTTCAGTTAGTGAACCTAAGGTCATACAAGTTTCTAAACCTAGTTTTTTTACTTCCTTAATTATGTTTTCTAAATAAGGTATATCCCGATTATGTGGATTTTTCCAAGCCGCTCCCATACAAAAACGAGTTGATCCTGATTTTTTTGCTTGATTAGCAGCTTCTAATATTTTATGTGTTTCCAATAATTTTTCAGTTTTTATATTGGTTTTATATCGAGCACTCTGAGGACAATATTTACAATCTTCTGGACAAGCTCCTGTTTTGATAGATAGTAAAGTGCTAATTTGTATTTGATTAGGATTAAAGTATTTTCTATGTATTTTTTGTGCTTCAAATATTAATTCTAAAAGAGGTTTATTAAAAAGTGACTTTATATCTTTAAGTATCCATATTTCTTTCATATGTTCTCCAAAAGTTTGATGTTCTTATATTTATAAAAGTTTATAATACATAATAAAAATTTTATATAAAAGTATACTCTAATTATGAATCAATCTGACTTAAACTTTGATTTTAAACATATTTGGCATCCATACAGTTCAATGATAAATCCGTTACCTTGTTACCCCATTATATCAGCTAAAGGTATCCATCTAAAGTTAAATAATGGAAAAAAAATAATAGATGGTATGTCTTCTTGGTGGTCTGTTATACATGGATATAATAATGCTAGATTAAATAAATCATTAAAAGATCAAATTAAAAAAATGTCTCATGTTATGTTTGGTGGAATTACACATCCTTCAGCTATTTTATTATGTCGGAAATTAATTGAAATTACACCAAAAAAATTAGAATGTATTTTTTTATGTGATTCAGGTTCTGTAGCTATTGAAGTAGCAATGAAAATGTCATTACAATATTGGCAGGCATTAGGTGAAAAAAGATGTACATTTTTAACTATTAGAAATGGATATCATGGTGATACTTTTTTTGCTATGTCAGTATCTGATCCTGCTAATTCTATTCATAGTTTATATAGCACATTATTGCCCACTCACTTATTTGCCAATGCACCAAAATGTGTTTTTGGAGAAACATGGAATGAAAAAGATATATATTCTTTTGATATATTAATTAAAGAAAATAAAAGTGATATTGCTGCTGTAATCATGGAACCAATAGTACAAGGAGTAGGTGGTATGAAATTTTACCATCCTAAATATTTAGAAAAAGTAAGATATTTATGCAATCATTATAAAATTCCATTAATTATAGATGAAATTGCTACAGGATTTGGACGTACCGGAAAATTATTTGCTTACGAATATGCTAATATTATTCCTGATATTCTTTGCATAGGTAAAGCTCTTACTGGTGGTATGATGAGTTTATCAGCAACTATTACTACAAAAAATATAGCACATACTATAAGTAATGGAAAAGCCAATTGTTTTATGCATGGTCCTACTTTTATGGGTAATCCTTTAGCATGCGCTGTAGCAACTGAGAATATTTCAATATTGCAAGAAAAAAAATGGAAAAAACAAATATTTAATATTGAATCAATATTAAAATTGAAATTATTACCGTTACAACAACATCCTAAAGTATTGAATATTCGTGTATTAGGAGCAATAGGTGTAGTAGAATGTTTGTATAAAATTAATATTAAAAGAATCCAATTTTTTTTTATTAAACACGGAGTATGGATTCGGCCATTCAATAAATTAATATATTTAATACCTCCTTATATAATAGATCAATATTCACTTAAAAAACTTGCAGATGTTATTTCAGAAGCATTGGATAATGATAATTTTTTTATTTACTAAATACTAATTTATTTTTTATGTTAAATAAATATTTTAAAATTGATGTATATATACCCATATAGGTCTTTTATGTACGGTGAATTGATTTTTTTTTTGAAAACAAAAAATATTATTAGATATTTCATATAATGTAATACTATTTGAAACTTCTCCTGCAACAACCAAGTATTGACCGTTTGGACTAATAGAAAAAGATCTTGGTTGTTTTTCTGTATGAAAAACACCTATGTTATTTAATCGATTATTATCTTTATTAATATTAAATATCGATATTAAGTTAGCAGTACGATCAGATGCATATAAATAAGATCCAGATGGATTGATATGAATATCGGAGGACCAGGGTTGATAATTATATTTTTTTGGTAATAAACTAATATTTTGAATAGATTTTATCAGCATTCTATTACTTTTTAATTTCCATACATCAATAGTACCTTTGTATTCATTGATACTATAAGTATATTTTCTATTTGGATGAAAAGCCATATGTCTTGGTCCAGATCCTGAATCTGTATGCAATATATAAGGTGTATTATTTAATGGTAAATCATTATCTATTAAATCATAAATATAAATACAGTTTTGTTTAAGTGATGTTACAAATAAATATTGATTATTGAAATCAGTACTACAATAATGACAACCCTCAATATTGTATAATATTTGTATTGGATTTTCAGGAATTCCTAATGAATTCATGGGGCTAACACTAAGACATCCCATTCCATAAGAAGCACAAAATAAAAAACGTTTTTCTTTATCTAAAGATAAATAATTTGGACTACCTGGAATAGGAGATTCTCCAATTTTTTCTAATTTACCATCAAGTTTAATTTCGTATGTAATAATACGGTTTTTAGGTCTTACTCCTGCATAAAGACGATTTTGTGATATATGTATTGGTTGAACTTCTCCATCAGTATTTAATGTTTGAATAATATTAAAGTTCAAGTCTTTACCCATTTTTAATATTTTTATCTGATTATTCCCAGGAGTTGCAACATAAATAATAGTTTTCATATGTTCTCACTATTCATTAAATACTTAATAAAAAATTATGTTCTATAAATATTAATTTAAATTAAAAATTTTTAAATACTATTAGATTTCTTATTATATTCGCTTTATTGTATATAAATTTATCTTTTAAAGCGAAAATTTTAGAAAAAATTATATTACAGTAAAATTTCAATATAGAAATAAAACAAGTTAATAATTTACTTGTTTTAAGTAATTGTTTTGATAAAATGAATAATATATTCATATATAACTAGTAATAAAATATATACATTAAATTTTTGATAAAACTATAATTTTGTTATATAAAATATATTTCTACATCGAATGTAAAAATTAAGCAAGGTAGATTTATCCAATGTCAAATTATTTTATTACTTCTATTTTTTTTATAAAATTTAATATCCATTTTATCCTAATACGACATGAGTAAAATTTATATTCAAATGTTAAACGATTAAATTTTTGAAATTTCCAATTTTTTAATTCTTTTTTTAATATTTTCAATAATGATATAGTATCAATTTTATTTTTTTCAAAAAAAATAATAATACCTCTTTTCTTATTAGATTCAATACGTTTAATACCTATTCTTTTTGCTATTAATTTTATTTTAGATAAAATAATTAAATTTTTTGTTTCATAAGGAATAGATCCGAATTTATTGATTAATTCATATTCTATTTTTTTTAAGTCTGTTATATGTGTTACTGTAGCCATTCTTTTATAAAAAGAGAGACGAAAATTAATATTGGAAACATAATTTGCAGGGATTAATGCAGAAATATACAACTCAACTTCTGGTTGATTATTTATAGTTTCTTCTAAAGATAATTGGGTATTATTTTTTATATTTTTTACCGCATGATGCAGTAGCTCTGTATATAAAGAAAAACCAATATTTTCAATATGTCCACTTTGTTCATCGCCTAATATTTCACCTATTCCTCTGATATCAAGATCTTGCATCGCTAAAGTTAAACCTGAACCAAAATCTTCAAGAGAAATAATTGCATCAAGTCTTTTTTTTGCATCTGACGTGATTTTTTTAAAATCTGATATAAACAACCAAGCATATGCTTGATAACAGGATCGACCAACTCTACCTCGTAATTGATGTAATTGAGCTAAACCAAAATGATCCGCTTGTTCTATAATAATTGTATTTGCGTTAGGAATATCAATACCTGTTTCAATAATGGTAGTACATATTAATACGTTAATCTTCTTCTTCAAAAAATTATTCATAATTTTTTTTAAATCATGAATACACATTTGACCATGTGCAATTGCTATATTTGCTTCTGGTACCAATTCTATAATTTTTTTAGCTTTATTATGAATTTTTTTTACTTCATTGTATACATAAAATACCTGTCCTCCTCTTAATATTTCTCTATAAATTGCTTCTTTTATAAGAATATCATTGTATTTTCGTACAAAGGTTTTTACCGTTAATCTTTTATCTGGTGGAGTTGTGATAATTGACATATCTCGAATACCACTAATCGCCATATTTAATGTACGAGGTATAGGTGTAGCAGTTAAGGTTAATACGTCTATATTCGAATACATTGATTTAATTTTTTCTTTATGTCTGACTCCAAATCTATGTTCTTCATCAACAATAAGTAATCCTAAGTTTTTTAATTTAATTTTTTTAAATAAAATTATGTGTGTACCAATTAAAATATTGATTTTTCCATTTTGTGCATCTTGTATACCAAAAGATAATGTTTTAGAATTACAAAATCTAGATAACATTGTAATGTTACAAGGAAAGTTAAAAAAACGTTCTTTAAAATTATTAAAATGTTGCTGAGCTAAGAGGGTAGTAGGTACTAATACTACTACTTGTTTATTATTTAAAAAAGCTAAAAAAGCAGCTCTCATAGCAACTTCCGTTTTCCCAAATCCAACATCTCCACAAACCAGTCTATCCATAGGGATAGGTTGACTCATATCATATAAAACAGAATCTATTACTTGTTTTTGATCTGGAGTAATTGTAAATGGAAAATCACTACAAAAAAGATCATATTGCTTTATATCCATTTTAAATGAAAAACCTTTTTTAGATTTTCTATTTGCATATATATCTAACAAAATAGCCGCGGTATCATTAATTTTTTTTATAGCTTTATTTTTTTCTTTATTCCAATAATCAGAACCTAATTTATGTAAAGTAATATTTTTTTCTGAAAATCCTGTATATCGACTAATTAAATGTAAATAAGAAACAGGTATGTATAATTTTGCTTTTTCTGCATATTCTAATATTACATATTCACCTTTAATACCAGAAGTTTCTATAGTTTTTAATCCTTTATATCTACCAATACCATGTTCAAAATGAACTATAATTTGATTAATAGTAAGTTCAGATAAATTATTAATAGCAGAGTTAAAATTATTTTCTTTAATTAATTCGGAATTATGACGAATATTATCGCTAATTTTGATATCATTTTCAGAAATTAATGCTATATTTTGATTTTTATTAATAAATCCACATTCATAAGAATTAATGATATAGAAATATTTTTTTTTATTTTTAATATTTTTACAATTCTGTAATATATCAAAAGTATTAATTTTTTTAATCTCAATGTTAAGAGAAATTAATAATTTTAAAAATTTATTATAATTAGATTCATGTTTTATAAAAAAAATAATTGAACCCAAAAATGATTTTAGAAAATTATATAATTTTTTATAATTTTCTTTATGTTTGTTTAAAGAGACAGAAAGATCAGGTAAACAATAATATTGTAGATTAATATGACTACTATCTTCTGATATTCTATTATTTTTAAATTTAATTTGAGGCCATTGGCGTAAATTAAGAAAAAAAAAATCTGAATCTATCCAAAGTTGATTGGGTTGAATTAATAATCTTTTTTTATTTAAAAGTAGATGACAATATCTTTTTTGTATTTTTTTCCAGAAAAAGGTAATATTTTTTTTTATATTTCCAGAATAAAGTATCAAAGTTTTTTTAGGTAAATAATTAAATATTGTTTCTAATTTTTCTTGAAAAAAAAAAGGTTGCCAATACTCAATTCCTAAAGAAAAAATACCTTTTTTAACTTGCTGAAAAATAACATCTGTTTTTGGATCTGTAGGAAAATGTTTTTTCCATTGGTTAAAAAACAAATTTATTCCATGTTTATTGGTTGGGAATTCATGTGCCGGCATAAAATTTATTGATTTCACCTCATCTATAGATCTTTGACTATGAATGTCAAAAGTTTTTATAGACAAGATTTTATTGTTTAAAAAATATAATCTATACGGAAAATTGTTACCCATGGTATATAATTCAATAAAATCATTATTTATACAATATTCCCCATGTTGTATTACTTGATTAACCAGTTTATAACCTTTATCCTGTAATATTTTTATTAAATCATCGTTTGATAGACTCATATTTTTTTTTATTTCTAATACTTCATTATTTAAATATTTATAAGGACAAACTTTTTGCAAAAATGAATTAATAGAAATAATTAATAATGTTTCTTTTAATTTAGGTAATTGGTGCAATAAAAACATTCTAGAAGAAATAATATCTCGATTAGGAGAAAAAACATCAAATGGTAAAGTATCCCAATCAAAAAAAATATATATATTTTTTTTCGTAAACAATTGTATTTCATTTTTGAGTTTTAGTGATTCTTGTATATTTTTTGTGATTAATAGTATTAAGTTATCTGAACTTTCAAGAATTTTAGCGGATTCAAAAGCAATTGCTGATTCGGTTAATTGACCGAGTATTTTTTTTTCTCCCAATTGATTGGGCAGTTTATACGTAGTATATTTTAACACAATGTTTATCCTTATGGATTTATAGTTAACTAAAAGTTTTAAACTTGAAAAACATATCGGTATTTAAAAAAATAATTAATATTAACTATTCGTTAATAGAAATTTCTAAAATCAACATAAATCTATTTTTTATAAAAATAAATAAATAGTTTTTATATAAATGAAACATGTATAAATATAAAAAAATTAGTATATAATTAAATTAAAATATCTATTTATTATTATAAAAATTTCTAAATTTTCATAATAATAAAAAATGAATTTTTGATATTTATTTAAATTAAAAATGTAAATTTGATAAATTTAAAATACCTATTAAAACATATTAATTTGATAAATATTGATATACTCATTTAATATATTTACTTTATACGCATAGTCTATAAGAAAAATAAAAAATAATATTTTTATATAAAATTATATCAGTATAATTTTATATTTTTACTAAAAAATACTGCTTACAATAAAAAATATAATTTTAAAAAACTTAATTTTATATAAGATATATTGTGTATTTAGTATGCAATTTTTTATATATATAAAATATATTATCTCCAATTTAGTATCTCTATTTTTTTAAATTTTTTAATAAAATTAGATAAAATATTTATATTAGTGTATATTATATATTTTAAAATATGAAATTTTTTAAAATACTATATTTAAATCAGTACTTATTAATTAAATATATTAACTTTGAATTGATAAAATTGGCAATTAATATGACTATTAGAGTAGGAATAAATGGTTTTGGACGAATAGGAAGAATAGTGTTTCGTATGGCTCAATTGCGTTCTGATATTGAAATAGTAGCTATTAATGATATTTTAGATGCAAAATATATTGGCTATATGCTGAAATACGATTCCACGCATGGAAGATTTTTTAAAAATATAATGGTTAAAGATAATATATTAATTATTAATGAAAAAAATGTTTATCTTTCTTCAGAAAAAGATCCAACTAAATTAATGTGGAAATCATTAAATATTGATGTTGTTGTAGAGTCTACAGGTATTTTTTTAACTAAAGAAAGTGCTTATAAACATATTTCTGCTGGGGCAAAAAAAGTAGTAATTACCGGACCTTCTAAAGATGATACACCAATGTTCGTTAGAGGTGCTAATTTTCATAAATACGCTGGTCAAAAAATTGTTTCCAATGCATCCTGTACAACTAATTGTTTAGCTCCTCTCGCTAAAGTAATAAATGACAAATTTGTTATTCTTGAAGGACTAATGACAACAGTCCACGCTACTACTGCTACTCAAAAAACAGTAGATTGCGCTTCTCATAAAGATTGGAGAGGAGGCAGAAGTGCATTACAAAATATCATTCCTTCTTCAACAGGTGCAGCTAAAGCAGTAGGTAAGGTTTTACCTGAACTAAATGGTAAATTAACTGGCATCGCATTTCGTGTTCCAACCCCTAATGTTTCAGTTGTTGATTTAACTATTCGACAAAAAAAATCGGCTTCTTATAAAGACATCTGCGAAACTATTCGATATGCTTCAGAAAATGAAATGAAAGGAATTATTGGTTATACGGAAGATGATGTAGTATCTACAGATTTTAATGGAGAGATATTAACATCCATTTTTGATGCGAAAGCAGGATTATCTTTAAATAGTAATTTTTTTAAATTAATTGCTTGGTATGATAACGAAAGTGGTTATTCTAGTAAAGTTCTCGATTTAGTTGCTTTAATTTCATCATAATGAAATAAAAATCACCACATTAAAAAAAATAAATTTTTTTATTTTTTTTAATGTTCGTTTATTTATACAAATAAAAAATTTTATTTGTAGTACATTTTTATCTTAGTATCTATACTAGATATTTGATATAGGTTTTGATAACTCACAATATAATTGTTTTACCCATTTTTCTACTCTTTTTTCGCTTTTTTCTGGCTGTCTGTCTTCATCTATTACCATACCATAAAAATTATTAGAATCTTTTAAAGCTTTAGATGATATAAATGTGTATTCTTTTGTTGGCCATGTTCCAATTATTTTTGCTCCTTTTTTATGAATAATATTGTAAATAATACCAATTCCATCACAAAAATATTCTGAATAATCTTCTTGATCACCGCATCCAAATAAAGCAACTATTTTATTCTTAAAATTTATTTTTTTTAAAACTGGTAAAAAATCATCCCAATCACATTGCATTTCACCATAATACCAAGTTGGTATACCAAATATTATAATATCAAAATATTCTATATTTTCTTTTTTAGTATGAGCAATATCATAAATTTGAGCACAATTAGAACTCATATATTTTTGAATTAGTTTTGCAATTTTTTCTGTATTACCAGTATCACTACCAAAAAATATTCCAATTTTTTTCATCTTTTTTCCTAAAAATAATTATATACTTTTTACATAAAGTATTTTTTTAAAATATGTTTAGATTAATATCTAACATTTTAATTTATATTAAAAAATTTTATTTTCTTATATGAAACTGTTTATATAAAATTACTATAGATTAAAAATCTACTATCAACTAGATTATTTTTACTTCTCTACAATATAATTACATTTTTATTAATCAGAATCATACACCAATATTTATTAGTTATTATTTTACTTGAAAACAAATGACGTTAATATGTTTATTTTTATAATAATTTTATATACTATGAATAAATAAAAATATAAAATATATCAGATTAAATTTCTACTAAAATGAATTAATCAATTGTTACCAAAACATCAATATTGTATGCAATATATTATTTTTAAAATGTATTTATGTAATACAAAAATAAAAATATTATCAATTGTAAGTACATAAAAATATTGAGGAACATATATGACAGTAAATCTTATGTGGTTTCGCAATGATCTACGAATACATGATAATATCGCGTTGTACGCTGCCTGCAAAAAAAAAGAAGCGAATGTGTTATCTATTTTTATTGCTACTCCTCAAAAATGGAAAAAAAACTTCATGTCTTTTAAAAAATCAGAATACATTTATAAAAATTTATTAATGTTACAAAAAAATATCATGAAAATAGGTATTCCTTTATATTTTTATGAATCTAAAAATTCTTTTACATCAGTTAAATTTTTAATAAATTTTTGTCAAAAAAATAAAGTAAATTCTATTTTTTATAATGATCAATACGAAACTAATGAGATAAAAAGAGACTTTTTAACTAAAAAAATGCTCGAAAAAGAAAATATTTCTGTGCGTACATTTCATGATGCAACACTTATATCTCCTGATAAAATATATAAAAAAAATGGACAATCATATAATAATTTTTCTTTTTTTAAAAAGAATATTATAAAAAAAATACAGAGAAAATTGCCACAATCCTTCCCTGTGCCCGATATTAGACCATTTCTAAAAATAAAAACATATGCTATAAAATTTAGTTATCCACGTGAAAATATTGATGAAAATTTATTTCCTATCGGAGAGCATTCTGCTCTAAATAAATTATCATTTTTTATAGATAAACAAATAAATAAATATGAATTAGAACATAATTTTCCCAATGTAAATTGTACAAGTTTTTTATCTGCATCTCTATCAATAGGAATCTTATCATCTCGTCAATGTATAAAGTTATTATTGAAAAAAAAAATTTATAAAAATAAAATCAACATCAATGAATGCAAATGGTTAAATGAACTAATATGGCGCGAGTTTTATAAATATATATTAGTTAAATATCCTACATTAATTCAATGCAAATCTAAATATAATTTAGAAAATAAAATTACATGGAATAATAACAAAAAAAACTTAATAGCTTGGAAAGAGGGGAGAACAGGATATCCTATTGTCGATGCCGGCATGAGGCAATTAAATGAATTGGGATGGATGCATAATCGAATTAGAATGATTACTGCAAGTTTTTTAGTAAAAGATCTTTTAATAAATTGGAGAGAAGGAGAAAAATATTTTATATCAAAATTAATTGATGGAGATACAGCTATCAATAATGGTAATTGGCGATGGATAGCTTCCATAGGCTATGGTAGCAATCCCTACTTTAGGATATTTAATCCCATCTATCAAGCTAAAAAATTTGATAAAGAAGGTTATTTTGTTAAAAAATATATTCCTGAACTACGCATGGTACCAAATTTATACATTTTTAATCCCCATTTATGGTCTCAAAAAATAGGAAAGAAAATTAATTACCCCTTTCCGATAGTTGATCATGAAAAAACAAAAAAAAATGTTATTACTGTTTTTAAATTGGCTAAATTACTCTCTTTAAAAGAAAATAATCTAAAATGAATAATTTAAATTTAGAAAAAATTATTAATGAAAAGTTAAAAATACACTTATTTCAAGATTTTGTCCCAAATGGATTACAAGTAGAAGGATCTTCCAATATCAAAAAAATAATTACTGGTGTTAGTGCTTGTCAAGATTTATTAGATCAAGCTGTGAAATTGCATGCTTCTGCTATTATTGTTCATCATGGTTATTTTTGGAACAATACAGATAGAATTATCAATTCTATACAAAAAAAAAGATTAAAAACTATTATTAGTAACGATATTAATTTATATAGTTGGCATTTACCTTTAGATGCACATCCAGAATTAGGAAATAATGTACATATAGCAAAAAAATTAAATATAAAAATCAAAGGATATCTACTTCCTTTGGTTCCATGGGGAATATTTGAATATGGTATTTCAGGATCGGAATTATTAACAGAAATAATAAAGAAATACAATCGTACACCTTTCTATGAACCTCAAAAATACAATTCTAAAATTTTTAAAATAGCTTGGTGTAGCGGAAAAGGACAAGGATTTATGAAAAAAATTAATCTTTCAAATCTAGATGCTTTTTTAACAGGAGAAGTATCTGAAGAAACTATTTATATTTCTAGAGAAAATGACTTACATTTTTTTTCAATCGGTCATCATGCCAGCGAAAGAGATGGTATCATAGCACTTAGTAATTGGTTAATTAATAAATATAATCTCGATGTAACATTTATTGATACTGATAATCCTATCTAATTTTTAATGAAAAAATTTTTACTCATTTTATACATAATTAAAAATATATTTTTATATATAAAGATATTTATCTTTATATATATTAATGACTAAAATTTTTATAAAAAAATAGTTTAAGAGAACATCATGAAAGATGATAAATTAATATCTTGGCTAAACTATTCTTGTTTATCCAGAAATAATCAAAGTTATATTCAAAGCTTGTATGATACATTTTTAATCAATCCTAATTCTATTGAAAAAAAATGGAGAATATTTTTCTCAAAAATAAACAATATAAGAGAAAAAAAAGAACATAAGTCTAAAAAACAATGTAATTACGATACTATAAGTAAATATAATACGTTTCTAAAACGGGAAAAAATATTACAATTAGTTGATGCTTTTCGTAAAGATGGTCATAAAAATGCTAAATTAGATCCTTTAAATATGTATCCACAACGAGATCTTTCAACCCTGAATTTAAATTATTATAACTTAATGGAAACAGATTTATATATCGATAATAATATTGATTTTTTAAAAAAAAGTAATGCAATATATTCTAAAACTCATTTATATCAAAATCTAAAAAAAACATACTGTGATTCAATAGGTTTTGAATACATGCACATTGAAAATAATAAAGAAAAAAAATGGATTCAAAATTATATAGAAAATTATAAAAAAGAAAATTTATTAAATACAGATGAACAAAAAAAAATATTAACAGCATTAATACATGCGGAAGAATTAGAAATATTTCTTTCTAATAAATTTCCAGGTTCTAAAAGATTTTCTTTAGAAGGTTCCGAAACATTAATTCCAATGCTACATGAAATTATAAATTATTCAGAATCGCTGCAAGTATCTGATATAATCGTAGGAATGGCTCATCGAGGCAGATTAAATGTGTTGGTAAATATTTTTGGAAAAAAAGAACGAGATTTATTTAAAGAATTCTCTAATACTTATCGAGATGTTTCTAAAAGTGGAGATGTAAAATATCATTTGGGTTATCACTCGAAAATAAAAAAAAATAATAAAATTATAAATTTAATCTTGAAATGTAATCCATCTCATTTAGAGATTATTAATCCAGTAGTAATGGGTTGTACACGAGCTCATATAGATATGTTTGATAATTATGATTCTAATAAAATATTATCTATTTTAATTCATGGTGATGCAGCGATTACGGGACAAGGAATAGTTCAAGAAACACTAAATATGTCTCAAACTAAAGGTTATAGTGTTGGAGGATCTATTCATTTAGTGATTAACAACCAAATTGGTTTTACTACTTCAGATAAAAATAGTTTACAATCGAGTTATTATTGTACCGATATTGCTAAAATGATTAATAGTCCAATATTTCACGTCAATTCTGATGATCCAGAAGCAGCAATATTTATCACACGAATGGCATTAGATTTTCGTTTTCACTTTAAAAGAGATGTATTCATAGATTTAGTTGGATATAGACGACGAGGTCATAATGAATCTGATGAACCTTACGTAACTCAACCAATAATGTATCAAAAAATTAATAAACATCCTACAGTAAAAAATATATATCAAAATAATTTAATAATAAGAAATATTATCACCGTAGATTATGTTAATCAAATACTGTATAACAATAAAGTTAAATTAGAAGAAGAATATTTATTGTTCATAAAAAATAATACTGATAATACAAAAAAAAATAAAAAATATAAAATAATAAAAAATATTTCTATAAAAACAATAAGTTTTAAAGAACTTCAAAAAATAGCCATTTCTATCAATACCATACCGTCTGAAATAAATATTCATCCAAGAGTAAAAAAAATATATGAAGATAGAATTGCAATGGCTTATGAAAGAAAAAAAATAGATTGGGGAGCAGCTGAAAATTTGGCGTATGCTTCTTTAGTTAGTCAAGGGATTTCTTGTCGTTTATCTGGTGAAGATATTAGTCGTGGTACATTTTTTCACCGTCATTCTGTTATACATAATCAAAAAAATGGTTCTATGTATATACCTATTAAACATATTGATAATCCAAAAGGAAAATTTTATATTTGGGATTCTGTTTTATCAGAAGAATCTGTATTAGCTTTTGAATACGGATATTCTAGTACTAATTATGATATTTTAACGGTTTGGGAAGCACAATTTGGTGATTTTGCGAATGTAGCACAAGTAGTAATAGACCAATTTATTACTTCTGGTGAACAAAAATGGGGATACAAATGTGGATTAGTAATGTTACTACCTCATGGCTATGAAGGACAAGGTCCTGAACATTCTTCAGCTAGATTAGAACGTTATCTACAACTTTCTGCTGAAAATAACATCACAATATGTATACCAACTACAGCTGCTCAAATGTATCACGCATTACGTCATCAAGTATTACAATCTGTAAGGAAGCCTCTTATCATTATGTCACCTAAATCACTTTTAAGATACCCTTTATCTTTTTCTCATTTAACTGATTTGCATAATGGAAAATTTTTAGAAATTATAGATGAAATAGATATGGTAAAAACAAAATTTTTAAAAAAGATTATTTTTTGTTCAGGAAAAATATATTATGATTTGTTAGAACAACGTCGTATAAATGAACAGAATGATGTAGCAATCATTCGTATTGAACAGTTATATCCTTTTCCTAAATTGTTACTATTAAAAATTTTGAAATCTTACAATGAAATATTTAATTTTGTATGGTGTCAAGAAGAACCTTTTAATCAAGGAGCATGGAATTATATTCAATACCACTTGAATAAAGTATTACCAATGAATTCATATTTAAAATATATTGGACGTTCATCATCTTCAGCATCAGCTGTAGGGAATTTTTATATCCATAAGAAACAGCAAAAAAAAATTATAAATGATGCACTTAATATAAATTTGATAAAAGGATAAAATAATATATGAATAGTGTGGATATTCTTGTTCCTAATTTACCTGAATCGGTAAATACAGCTCAAATTGTAACTTGGCATAAAAGAATAGGAGACATTGTAAAAATAGATGAAATATTGGTAGAAATAGAAACCGATAAAATTATTTTAGAAGTTCCAGCTACCTCTTCTGGTGTCTTAAATTCTATTCTTGAAGTCAAAGGTGCTATAGTACGATCTCAACAAATTTTAGGAACGATTACATATATTCAAGATAATAACAATCAATCTCTTTGTCACATAGATAAAAAAATATTAAAAACAGAAATTACTCAAAATAATAAATCATTAAATAAAAAAACAAATAATACTTTTAGCCCAACAGTAAGACGCTTAATATCTTTTCATAATCTTAAAAATTTTGAAGTAAAAGGTACTGGTGTAAACAATAGAATTACTCCTCAAGATATTGAAATCTATATGAATAATAAAAATAAAAATAATAAAAAAAATGAAATAAAATACGATGTAGAAAAAAAATTACAGAGTACATGTGAAAGAAGTATTACTAAAATTAAAATGAGTAATTTAAGAAAATGTATTTCAGAAAGACTACTAAATGTAAAAAATAATACGGCGATGTTAACTACTTTTAATGAAGTCAATATGCAGTCAATAATAGAATTAAGAAAAAAATACGGAGATAAATTTAAAGAAAAATACGGTATACGTCTTGGATTTATGTCTTTCTATGTAAAAGCAGTATTAGAAGCATTGCAACGTTTTCCAGAAATTAATGCTACTATTGATAATGAAGATATAATTCGTTATAATTATTATGACATAAGTATCGCTGTTGCCACTGAAAAAGGTTTGATTACACCAGTTATAAAAAATGTAAATTTAATGAATATGTATGAAATTGAAAAGAAAATAAAAAACTTTGTTATACAAGCTAAGGAATCCAAACTAAATATTGAAGATTTAACAGGAGGTAATTTTACCATTACAAACGGGGGGGTATTTGGTTCATTATTTTCTACACCAATTATTAATCCACCCCAATCTGCTATTTTAGGAATTCATAATATTCAAGATCGTCCGGTAGCCATAGAAAATAAAATTTGTATACGTCCCATGATGTATATGGCTCTTTCTTATAATCATTGTGTTATAGATGGAAAAGAAGCTATTAGTTTTCTTAAAACTATAAAGGAAATATTAGAAGATTTTAATAGAATTATACTTAATATTTAATATACATTAAATAATTTACTTAAAAATAAAGTTTAATAATTGTACGGTGCTATGATGAATCTTAGCACCAATTTTATTATTTAATAAATAATAATTATTTAAAAAATTATTATTGTTTTTTCATGCAATTATTTGATATTACTATTAATAATTTATTAGTCTTTAAAATAATTAGCAAAATAATTTTTTCTAATATTTTTTTTAATACAATATGACTTTACTACTTTTAGATTTTATCCTCGATAATATAAAGTTTTATGTATTATATAAACGTCATTAATATATATTTCTATTAATATTTTAATTCTTTTATTACAGTAAAAAACTGGTAATATGATTAAGAAGTTTAAAAAATATTTAATTAATATTAGATTAATATATATCATGTTACTTTTATATAAATTTTATCATAAATATTAAATATGAGAAACATATGTAATTTTCTTTTTTATTTTTATTAAGTACCCGTACTATTACTATTTTTTAAATTATTATTTTTAATAATCTTATTATTATATAAAATAGGTATAATAGACAATATAGATATCAATATATAGAATATATGTTATATAAAAAATATATTTTATATATTTAATTATATAAAAAATAAAAGTTTTTCATTTCTATAAAATATAAATAAAAATTGATTTTTTATAGTAATACTTGCAATAATAAGGTTGATTTATACATAGAAAATTTAAAAAATATTTTTTAATATTAATAAAAAATTATACTAACGGTATATTCGTTATTTTATAAAAAAAATATTATTATAAAATAATACGCACTATAAAATTCACATAATATAAAAGAAAACCTATGATATTTACTAAATTAATTTTAATTAGACACGGTGAAAGTCAATGGAATGCACTCAATAAATTTACTGGTTGGGAGGATATAGACTTATCGTCTAAAGGAGAAAAAGAAGCTAAAAATGCTGCAAAATTATTAAAATTAAAAGAATTTACTTTTGATATAGCATATACGTCGATGTTAAAAAGAGCCATTCATACTTTATGGTTTATTTTAAAAGATTTAAATCAATCTTGGATTCCAATTAATAAATCTTGGCGTTTAAATGAACGACATTATGGATCTTTACAAGGTTTAAACAAATTAGAAACTGTTAAGAAATATGGAATAGAACAAGTCAAAAAATGGAGAAGAAGTTTTGATAGCATACCTCCTGAAGTAAATATATTAGACAAACGATTTCCTGGTAATGACATTCGTTATACTAATTTAAAATCAAATCAATTACCTGTTTCTGAAAGTTTAGAATTAACAATAAATAGAGTCATACCATATTGGAATAATATAATTCTACCATGTTTAAAACAAAATAAAAAAATTATCATTGTGGCTCACGGTAATTCATTGCGTGCATTGATAAAATATTTAAATAATATTGATAATGATAAAATATTAAAATTAGAAATTCCTACAGCTGCACCTATTGTTTATGAATTTAATAAAAAATTTGAACCTATTAAATATTTTTATTTAAAAAAATAGTTATAATATTTGAATGTAAAAATGTTGTTATAATTTATTTTAATAATATTTATTATGAGGAATATATGATTAAAAAGATAGGAATACTTACTAGTGGAGGTGATGCTCCTGGCATGAATGCAGCCATTAGAGGTGTGGTCAGGACTGGTCTTGGAAAAAAATTAGAAATTTTTGGTGTCTATGATGGGTATTTAGGATTGTATAATAATAAAATTTCTAAACTAGATAGATATAGTGTTTCTAATATGATAAATAGAGGAGGAACTTTTTTAGGATCTGCACGTTTCCATAAATTTAAAGAAATTGAAATAAGGGAAATAGCTATTAAAAATTTGAAAAGAAAAGAAATAGATTGTCTTGTGGTGATTGGTGGAGATGGATCTTATATTGGCGCGAAACTTTTAACAGAAATGGGTTTTCCTTGTGTATGCTTACCAGGTACAATAGATAATGATGTAGCGGGCACAGATTATACCATAGGATATTTTACCGCATTAGAAACTGTTGTTAATGCTATCGATCGATTACGAGATACATCTTCTTCCCATCAACGCATTTCTATCGTAGAAATTATGGGAAGATATTGCGGTGATTTAACGTTATCTGCTGCTATTGCAGGAGGATGTGAATTTATTGTGTTACCAGAAATTAATTATAAAAGAGAAGAATTACTAATCGAAATAAAAAATGGAATAAAAAAAGGAAAAAAACATGCTATAATAGTGATAACCGAATATATTTGTGATGTTGAAGAACTTGCAAAATATATTGAAAAAAAAACCAAAAGAGAGACAAGAGCTACTATTTTAGGACACATCCAAAGAGGAGGATCTCCCGTTGCTTATGATCGTATTTTGGCCTCAAGAATGGGTGCATATGCTGTAGAAATATTATTAAAAGGATATAAAGGTCGTTGTATAGGCATAAGGAATGAAAACATGATACATAACGATATTACCTATGCTCTTAATAATATGAAACGTACATTTAAGAAAGATTGGTTGAAAATTGCAAAAAAATTATATTAAATAATATTTATTTAAATATTATTATCAATAAATATAAATATTTATATTAAATATTTTTTATATATATAAAAAATATTTTATCCAGAACACTAAAAATAACTGAACATGGATAAAAATAATTTATTTTATATATTTATCTATAATTGATTTACAATATCAATAATTTTTATAAATTTTTTATAATTTAAAGAAGCCCCTCCTACTAATACACCATCGATATCACGTTCATTTAGTAATACTGATACATTATTTTCATCTACGGATCCCCCATATTGCACTAATATTTTTTCAGGATCTATCATCCTATATTTTTTTAAATACGATTTAATACATCTATGTATTTTTTGTATGAGATGTGGTTGAGCAGTATCACCTGAACCAATGGCCCAAATTGGTTCGTAAGCAATAATGGTATTATTAAATATATGAGGACCCAACATTGAAATAATAGCTTGTAATTGTCTTATGCATACCTCTTGAGTCTTACCTGATTCTTTTTCTTCCTTATTTTCACCTATGCATAATATTGGTATTAAGTTTGCTTCTTTAATAATTTTAAATTTTTTTGCAATAATATTATCACTTTCTTTATGATATCTGCGACGTTCAGAATGACCTAAAATAACATAACTAACACCCATATCTTTTAACATATTGACAGATATTTCTCCTGTAAATGCACCTTGAAGATTAAAATCTACATTTTGCGCCCCTAAAAAAATATTTTTTTTTAAAAAAAATTGTTGCGCTAAATATAAATATATCACTGGAAAAGCTATTACTATTTTACATAATTTATCTTTTTTTTGATCATGATATGTATTTAATAAATTCAAAAAATTAAAAATACAAGATTTATTACCATTTAATTTCCAATTTGCAATAATTAACTTTTTTTTCATATTTTAAAATCACCTTTAAAATCCATAGTATTTTATTTTATTAATACAACTAAGTTAAAATACTATAATCGTAGCTACTTAGTTGTATTAAATAATAGAACATTTATTTATTTATAAATAATAATTAATTATATATTCACTCTATCCCGTAATTGCTTACTAGCCTTAAAATAAGGCACATGTGTATTTTCAAGATAAATGATAGTACCTGTCTTTGGGTTTCTACCTGTTCTAGAATGTCGATAATGTAAAGAGAAACTACCAAATCCTCTTATTTCTACTCGATTTCCCTGTGTTAATGAAAAAACCATATATTCTAAAATTTCTTTTACTGCTGCATCAATTACCTTTTTTGGAATATAAGGTACTGATTTAAAAATTCTTTTAAATAATTCTGATTTTGTCATAAATCCTCTAGTAAATATTACTATATATAAGAATCAACTAGAATCCTAAAATACTCTTATTTACTAAATAAACCAATTATTCCACATTTTTTGCTGCTTTAAATGCTTCAATCATGGCATTTGAAAAATTCTTGTCTTCTTTTTTTTTATTAATATTTAACACTGGTTCCGTTTCTTTTATTATTTCTTTTAATTGAACAGTCAAATAAATTAGTCTATTTTTACGATCAATATTGTTTAATTGAGCTTCTATAGAATCTCCAATATGTAATTTAAATTCTTTTTCTGAAGCATGAGTTATAGGAATAGATATATCAGAATGTTTTAAACAACCTTCAACTCCTTCAGATAACTTAACAGTAAAAGATTTTTCATCACTTTTAATAATCGTACCATTAATCGTTGATCCTTTTTTATTATTCATAATATAATTTTGAAAAGGATCATCTTTTAATTGTTTGATACCTAAAGATATGCGTTCCCGATCTGCATCTACTTGCAATACAACAGCAGAGATTTCTTCTCCTTTTTTATATTCTCGAACAGCTTCATCTCCAGGAATATTCCAAGAAATATCAGATAAATGAACTAATCCATCGATTCCACCTAACAATCCAATGAATATTCCAAAATCTGTAATAGACTTAATTTTACCTTCAACTCGATTACCTTTATTATGTGTTTCAGAAAATTTTTTCCAAGGATTAACTTTGCATTGTTTTAAACCAAGGGAAATACGACGACGCTCTTCATCTATATCCAATACCATGACTTCTACTATATTATTGACTTCAACTACTTTAGCAGGATGGATATTTTTATTAGTCCAATCCATTTCTGAGACGTGTACAAGACCCTCCACTCCTTCTTCAATCTCGACAAAACATCCATAATCTGTTAAATTGGTTACTCTTCCCTTAATTTTTTTCTCTTCAGGATAACGAGTAGAAATAGCTATCCATGGATCTTCTCCTAATTGTTTAAGACCTAACGATACTCTGGTTCTTTCTCGATCAAACTTTAAAATTTTTACGTTAATTTCTTCACCGATACTTACTATTTCGTTTGGATGTTTAACTCTTTTCCAGGCCATATCTGTGATATGAAGGAGTCCATCAACTCCACCTAAATCTACAAAAGCACCATAATCAGTAAGATTTTTCACTGTACCTTTAACTTCCATACCTTCTTGCAAGTTTTTTAAAAGATGATCTCGTTCTGCACTATTTTCTGATTCAATAACTGCTCGACGTGAGACTACAACATTATTTCTTTTTTTATCTAATTTAATTACTTTAAATTCTAATTCTTTTCCTTCTAAATGAACAGTTTCACGAACTGGTCTGATATCAACTAAAGATCCAGGTAGAAAAGCTCGAATATCGTTTAGTTCAACCGTAAAACCACCTTTAACTTTACCATTTATTATCCCTAATACTGTATCAGATTTTTCATGTGCCTGTTCCAAAATTATCCAAGCTTCATGTCTTTTTGCTTTTTCACGAGATAAAATAGTTTCACCAAATCCATCTTCTATAGCATCCAAAGCGACATCCACAACATCACCTAATTTTATTTCTAATTTCCCTTGATGATTTTTAAATTGTTCAATAGGAATTGCTGATTCAGATTTAAGACTTGCATCAACTAATACAATATCCTTATCTATAGAAACAACTACTCCTTGAATAATAGAACCTGGTCGAGTTTCAATTTCTTGTAGAGACTCGGTAAATAACTTAGAAAAAGATTCAGTCATATTAATAATATTAAAATACTTTTTATAAACGTCGATTTAGCTTCATGCCAAATTAGTGTTATTTGTATGATTTATGATATCCTTATCATAAAATTATAATATTAAATTTCATGTTAAATTTAATTTAAATTTTTTATATATGAATTGTATGGAAGTATTAAATACTTCTTCAATGCTACTATTAGTAGAATTTATTATAATAGCATCTTTTGCTACTAATAAAGGAGAATATAATCTTTTACGATCCCGTTGATCTCGTTCTTTCATATCGAATAAAATCGTATTAAAATTAGCATTAATGCCTTTATTATGCAACTCTAGAACACGCCTTTTTACCCTGATATTAATATCAGCATCTAAAAAAAATTTAATCTTAGCATCTGGAAAAATCACTGTACCCATATCACGTCCATTAGTCACTAAACCTGGAAATCTTCTAAACATTTTTTGTTTATCAAACAATAATTTTCTAATATAAGGTAAAGTAGCAATTTTTGATGAAAGATTTGCAATATCTTGTAGCATTAATTTTTTTTCTAAAATTTTATTAGAAATAATATTTTTTAGAATATTGTTTTCAAAAAATAAATAAGAATTTAAATGTTTTTCAATAATATGAATATTTTTTATACCAATGGAAATTTTATTTTTTAATATAATAAACGATACCAATCTATATATAAAACCAGATTCAAGAGAATTCCATTTCAACGCTTCAGCAATATTCTTACAAAGAATACTTTTTCCAGCCCCACTAGATCCATCAATTGTAATTACAGGAGCTAGTTTTTTCATTGATAATCCTAAGATATATAAGAAAATTTATTTAAGTATTGTACAATAATGAAATAACACTTGATAATAAAAATATTATTGCGTAATAAAATCATTAAACTGATTTTTTAATAAATATTCATCACTAACATACAGTAAAATTGTTAATTAAAAACTAATGCTTGATAACATAGGAAAATAGTTAGGAAATGTTTTTGAAGTACATGTTGGATTTAAAATAGTAACGGAAATATCAGCAAGTGCAATTAAAGAAAAACACATGGCTATTCGATGATCATTATAAGTTTCAATTTTAGCATTTAAAAATTTTTTTGGCGGAGAAATAGATATGTAATCTTTTCCTTCTATAATCTCTGCTCCGATTTTTCTTAATTCGGTAGACATTGCGGTTAATCTATCAGTTTCTTTCACTCTCCAATTATAAATGTTACGAATAACAGTAGTTCCTTTAGCAAATAATGCTACCATGGCTACTGTCATTGCTGAATCAGGTATATGGTTCATATCTAAATTAATCGCTTTTAAATTATTTTTAGTACATGAAATAAAATCAGATCCCCAATTTATTATAGCTCCCATGGATTTTAATACGTTAGCAAAATCTATATCTCCTTGTATACTATTTGATCCAATTCCACTTACACATACTGTACCACCTTTTATAGCTGATGCTGCTAAAAAATATGAAGCTGAAGAAGCATCTCCTTCTATCCAATACTTTCCAGGAGATCGATATTTTTGATTCCCTTTTATAAAAAAAGTACTATAAGCGTTATTTTTAATATATACGCCAAATAATCTTATTATGTTTAAAGTTATGTCTATATAAGGCTTAGAAACTAATTCTCCTTTAACGCAAATTTCTGTATCTAATGGAGCAAAAGGTACTGCCATTAATAATGAACTTAAAAATTGACTAGAAATACTCCCATCTATGATCAATTTTCCACCTAAAAAACCTCCTTCAATATTAATAGGAGGGTATCCATCATTCTCACAATATTTAATACAAGCTCCACCTTGCCTTAAAGCATCTACCAAATGATCAATAGGCCTTTCTTTCATTCTATTATCACCAGTAAGTATAATGTTATTTTTTTCTAAAGATAACAAAGAGACTAATGGTCTCATAGCAGTGCCTGCATTTCCTAAAAATAAAGAACATTTTTTTTTAATATTAAATGGTGACCCACGACCATACACCTTACATGTTGTATTATTATTAGACATGATATATTTAATACCTATTTTTTTTAAAGCATTGAGCATATATCTAGTATCGTCACTATCTAATAAGTTATTTAAGTATGTATTTCCATCCGCTATAGCAGATAATAATAAAACCCTATTAGAAATACTTTTGGAACCAGGTAACTGTATATTTCCATTAATATAGGTAATAGAATTTAAGGTTAAAGAATCCTGAATATTCAAAATAATCTCCGTATAATTAAATTAATATTTAAATTCAATACTGTAAAAGTAATTAGACATATTTATCTTCAAAGTCAATCATAAATTTTGCTAATTTTTCAACTCCTTCTATTGGCATGGCATTATAAATAGATGCTCTAAAACCTCCTACTATGCAATGTCCTTTTAAAGCATGTAAACCGTTATCATAAGATTCTTTTAAAAACAAATTATTTAAATTATTATTTAACAATTGAAACGTAACATTTGTATTAGACCGATTAATATTGTTTATATTATTAATATATAAATTGCTATTATCTATTGTTTTATATAATAAATCTGCTTTATTGTTATTTATTTCTTGAATTTTTTTAATACCACCTATATTCTTTAACCATTTAAAAATTAATCCAGAGATGTACCAGGAAAAAGTTGGAGGAGTGTTAAACATCGAATTATTATTCGATAATATTTGATAATTTAATATAGAAGGTGCAATATTATTATTTTTTAATAAATCATCTCGAATGATGACTAATGTTATTCCAGCTATTCCAATATTTTTTTGTGCACTAGCATAAATAAGACCATATTTTTTTATATTAATAATCCGAGATAAAATCATTGAAGAAAAATCACCTATAATGATCTTATCATCAAAACTAGGTTCTTCATAAATAGCAATACCATCAATAGTTTCATTTGGACAATAATGAATATACGCAGATTGTGACGATATTTTCCAATCATATATAGATAAAATAGCGTTTGTTTTATTAAATTTTTTTCTAATATTAATAACATTAGGTGTGCAATATTTTTCTGCCTCTATACGCGCAGCTTGAGACCAATAACCACTCTCTATGTAATCAGGGTTACAACTAGATTGATTTAATAAATTTACAGGAATAGCAGAAAATTGGCCTCGAGCTCCTCCTTGACAAAATAATACTTTATAATTAGATGGAATTTCTAGCAACTCCCTTAAATCTTCTTCAGTTTCTCTTACGAATCTAAGAAAATACTCACTACGATGACTGATTTCCATTACTGATGTACCCAATCCTTTCCAATTACATAAATCTTGCTTTATTCGATTCATTACTGGAATCGGCAACATTGCTGGACCTGCACTAAAATTATAAATTTTTTCCATTATTTTTATCTCTTTTTTAAATTTATAATTTTTACATTAAATAAAAATTTATACATACATACATTTAAAGAAAAAAAGTTTTTATTACAACCTATTATATTGATTTAATTAAATTAATGGTCATCAATAGAGTTAATTATTATTATTATTAATAATAAATACGTATTATTATGAATATTATTTACAATAAAATTATTAATGTAGAATTTAAAATAAAGTTTTTCTCAAATAAAATTATTATTTTTAATATATATTAAATATTTCATATATATCATTAGTTCAACGTGATACTAAGAGATAAATTCTAAACCATTCATATAAGGAACTCTTAACACTTCAGGTATTTCAATGACACCATGATCACACTGATAGTTTTCTAAAACCGCTGCTAATGTTCGTCCTATAGCTAATCCCGAACCATTGACAGTATGAATAAAATAATTTTTTTTATCTTTATTGCTATAAAAACGCGCTTTAATACGACGAGCTTGAAAATCTGACATATTAGAACATGAAGAAATTTCTCGATAAATATTTTGACTTGGAAACCATACTTCTAAATCATATGTTTTAGTTGCAGCAAAACCTATATCTCCTGAACATAACAATACTTTTCTATATGGTAATTTTAATAACTGTAGTACTTTTTCTGCATGATTAGTTAATTCTTCTAATGTTTCCATAGATTTATTAGGATGCGCAATTTGAACGATTTCTACTTTATCAAATTGATGCATACGGATCAAACCTCTAGTGTCTTTTCCATAAGAAGCGGACTCTGAACGAAAACAAGGGGTAAGAGAAGTTATTTTGATAGGTAATTCTTTTTCTTTTAAAATTGTATTTTGTACTAAATTAGTCAATGGCACTTCTGCAGTTGGTATCAACACATAATTTTCTTGGTTACTTTTTTCAGATAAATAGTTTGTGTAAAATAAATCATCACTAAATTTAGGTAACTGACCAGTGCCATATAAACTTTTACGATTAACTAAATATGGTACATTAGTTTCTATATATCCATGTTTTTTTGTGTGTAAATCTAACATAAATTGACCTAGAGCACGATGTAACAAAGCAATTTTCCCTTTCATAATTACAAATCTAGATCCAGATACTTTTGCTGCTGTACTCCAATCAAAACCATTTAAATGGTTCCCTAAATCAACATGATCTTTAACAAAAAAATTATATCTTTTTATCTTCCCCCATCGCAGGATTTCTTTGTTATTCATAGATACCATACCATCAGGTATATCATTATCAGGTATGTTAGGTAAGTCTATTAAAAAATTATCAAGTTGTTTCTTTAATTTATCAAATTCTAATTTAGCGATACTTAAATCTTGATTGATTTTGTTCACTTTCTCTATTAATAATTGCATATCTTTGTGTATATGTTTTTTTTGTCCAATTAATTTTGACAATTTATTGCGATTAAATTGTAATCTTTCAGTTTTTATTTGTGATGCTTTTCTTTTTTCCTCCATAGATAAAAATTTTTTTACATCTAAAAGAAAACCGCGTCGTGCTAATTTTTTAGCAATTAATTGAGGTTCATTGCGTAATAGATTATAATCAAGCATAATATATTTTAGTATGTGTATATTATATTAATAACAGTGAGTATTTTTTATAATTAAATATTAATCTAATCATTATTCGTAATATAGACGAATTATTTTATTGATATATGTCATATATATCATGATTTTCTGTATATAATAATTTTAATATGTTAAATTATTTATTTTATTTTAAATTTATCTTTAAAAAGAAAATAATATGATAAAATTTCATATATTAATTTAATAATTAAAATATTTTTAATAATTGATTTTTAAAATAATTTATTAAATAGATTTCAATAAAAATTCCTAATGTATAAAATAATTAGCAAGGAAATCAACTTATTAATTCGTAAATATTAATTTTTGATTAATAAACTATAATAATATCATAAACCATATATTGTAATTTGTTCCTTTTATGGTTACTATGAAATAAAAATATAATATCTTATATGTATAAAAATGATAGCATAAATGAAAAAAAAAATGAATAACCATAAAAGGTTAATTATAATTGGTTCTGGTCCAGCAGGATATACTGCAGCAATTTACGCATCGCGAGCTAATCTAAAACCAGTATTGATTACAGGACCCAATCCTGGTGGACAATTAATGAATACTGATACAATTGAAAATTGGCCTGGAAATTATGGAAAATTAACTGGTTTAAAATTAATGTATAAAATGAATCTGCATGCAAAAAAATTTAGCACATATATTTTAGAAGATACAATTAAAAATGTTAATTTTAAAATAAAACCTTTTTACTTCATTACAGAAGATAAAAAAGAATATACATCTGACGCTGTTATTATTGCAACCGGTGCATCACCTCGTTATTTAGGATTGCCATCTGAAACTATATTTAAAGGGAAAGGAGTATCATCATGTGCTGTTTGTGATGGATTTTTTCATAAAAATAAAAATATTGCTGTTGTGGGAGGTGGAAATACAGCCATAGAAGAAGCATTATATTTATCTAATATAGCTTTCAAAATTCATCTTATTCACAGAAAAAAAACATTTCGAGCAGAGAAAATATTAATATCTCGTCTTTTAAAAAAAGTTAACGAAAAAAAAATTATTTTACATACAGATTTTTTTATAGATGAAATATTAGGTGATAAAAATGGTGTTACTGGAATACTTATTAAAAAAATGAGTAATATAAAAGAGTTTAAAATATTAAGTATATCTGGATTGTTCATAGCTATAGGACATGTTCCTAATAGTAATTTATTTAAAGATCAATTAGAAATGCATGATGGTTACATAAAAGTAAATTTTAACCTTCATGGAAACTCAACTGAAACCAGTATTCCAGGTGTTTTTGCTGCAGGAGATGTTATAGATCATGTATACAGACAAGCTATTACTTCTGCTGCAACCGGATGTATGGCTGCATTAGATGCCGAACGTTATTTAGACAAAATAAACTAATTTATTGCCTAAAATTATTATAAAATGGAACATATATTCTGCATAAAAATATTAAAGAAAATTATATGTACATATAAATATTATAATTTAGTTTGGTATATTGTATATAAAATATATTTATGTTAAATAATTTTAATATCTTTGCTATATCAATAGCACTTTATTATTAATATTAAGTGCTAAAAAATATTAATTTAAAATATATTCTTATATAGTGTTATATATATTATAATTGATTTCATATTTTTATAAATCAGCAAAAACTATCAAAATTAAATTTAGAGAATTCAATGACAAAAGAAGAAAATATAGAAATGCAAGGTGTTGTAATCGATACATTACCAAACACCACATTTCGAGTAGAATTAGAGAACACACATATTATTATTGCTCATATATCAGGAAAAATGAGAAAAAATTATATTCGTATATTAACTGGAGATAAAGTTACGGTAGAACTTACTCCATACGATCTTAGTAAAGGTAGAATTATATTTAGAAGCAGATAATAATCAATTCTCTTTATGGTATTTATAAAGTTATTATTTTTTATAATAATGTTATTCTTTTAAAGGAAATGTTTATTTTAAAAATAATTAATATATTTACTCTCTAAGAGTTATCTTATAAATAACATAAAAAATAATATAGATTGTTATTTTTTTATTTTTTAAATAAATTATATTCTTATACTTATTTTTAATAAAAATATTGTTTATTTTATAATTGATCTAGTTTTAAAATAAGTAAGATCCTCTAGACTATATTATAAAAATTTTTAAAATATTTAAAATTATAAAAATAGCATAATTTTTTATATAAAAAAAGAAAGTATATTTGTATTAAAGGAAAATAATGAGAACGAAATATTGTGGAGAATTAAGATTATCAGATATTGATAAAAAAGTAATTCTGTGCGGTTGGGTTAATAAAAGTCGTATGTTTGGAAATATTCTTTTTATTGATATGCGTGATCAAGAAGGTATTATTCAAATTTTTTTTGATTCCAAAACAATATGTTTTCAAGATGCTTTAAGGCTTAAAAATGAATTTTGTATCCAAGTAAAAGGCATAGTTCGAGAAAGAGAAAAGAAAAACAAAAATCCTAATTTAAATACTGGAGATATAGAAGTATTTGCATATCAATTAATAATTATAAATACCTCTGATATTTTACCTATAGATTACAAAAAAAATAATACCGAAGAACTACGTTTAAAATATAGGTATTTAGATCTTCGTAGATCTGATATGATAGAAAAAATTAAAATAAGAAATCATATCTATTATATCGTAAGATCTTTTATGAAAAAAAATAGATTTTTAGAAATTGAAACACCTATATTAACAAAACCAACACCTGAAGGTGCTAGAGATTATTTAATACCTAGTCGTGTACATCCAGAAAAATTTTATGCATTACCTCAGTCTCCTCAATTATTTAAACAATTATTAATGATTTCAGGAATTGATCGATATTACCAAATCACAAAATGTTTTCGAGATGAGGATCTACGTTCTGATAGACAACCTGAATTCACACAAATCGACGTCGAAATGTCTTTTATTAATCCCATAAAATTGCGTAATATTATGGAAAAATTAATACGTAAACTATGGATAAAAATAAAAAAAATAGATTTAAAAAAATTTCCTATAATAACCTTTAACGAGTCTTTACAACGTTTTGGTTCTGATAAACCAGACTTAAGAAATCCAATTGAATTAACGGATATTGCTGATATATTAGCATGTGATAATCATTCTATATTTTCAAAATACATAAATAATGATAATTATCGAATAGCAGTTTTATGTATTCCTGGAGGGAATATATTAAGCCGAAAAAAAATAAATTCATATATAAGTTTCGTAAAAAAGTATGGAGCACAAAGCTTAATCGATATTAAAATTAACAATATAGAATTAGAGAAAAAAGGTATGCAAGGTTCAATTGTTAATTGTTTAAATATAAAAACATTAAAAAAAATAATAAAAAGAACATCAGCAAAAAATACAGATTTACTATTATTAATGGCAGATAAAAAATATATAGTTAATAAAGCATTAGGTGCTTTACGATTAAAAATAGGAAATGATACCAATATTACTAAAAAGTTGAGTTGGAAACCATTATGGATAGTTGATTTTCCTATGTTTAAAAAACATAAATCAGGTAGCTTTTCTTCCATACATCATCCTTTTACAGCTCCTAAAAACATGTCCATCGAAAAAATAAAGGAAAAACCAGAATTAGCAATTGCTAATTCTTACGATATGATTATTAATGGATATGAAGTAGGAGGTGGTTCAGTAAGAAATTATACTAAAAAAATGCAAAAAACCGTTTTTGAAATTCTTGGTATGAATTCTGCTATTCAAAAAGAAAAATTTGGTTTTCTTATTGATGCATTGGGTTATGGAGCACCTCCTCATGCAGGTATCGCTTTTGGATTAGATAGATTGACAATGCTTTTGACCGATAGTAATCATATTAGAGACGTAATTGCTTTTCCAAAAACCACTTCAGCATCTTGTCTTATGACCAACGCTCCAAGTAACATTGATATGAATATTCTAAAAGAATTATATATTGATATCAAAAAAAACAATAAAAAATTTTTATAAGAATGATTTAGAGAATAATAAAAAATGGCAGGACATAGCAAATGGGCTAATACGAAACATCGTAAGGCTGCTCAAGATTTCAAAAAAAGTAAAATTTTTACAAAAATAATTAAAGAACTTATCGTTGCCTCTAAATCCGGAGGAGAAAATCCCGACACAAATCCAAATTTACGTACTATTATAGAAAAAGCTCTGAATTATAACATGTCTCGAAATACTATAAAAAAAACTATTAGTAAAAATATATCTATTGCTAAAAACTCTGATTTTAAAAAAACCCAATACGGAATATTTGGTAAAAAAGGAATAGCTATTATGTTAGATTGTTTAAGTAATAACAAAAATAGAACTGTTTCCGATATACGTTACATCTGTTCTAAATTTAATTTTAATTTAGTACCTATTGCATCTGTAAATCATATTTTTAAAAAACAAAGAGCAATTTTTTATTTAAAAAAACTTGACATTTTAAAAATAAAAAATATATCCATACAATATGGTGCTGAATATATTTTTAATCACAATACTCAATATGTTAAAGTAATTTCTGATATAAATTCGTTAAATATTGTTAAAAAAAAACTGAGCTCCATTAATATCAAACCCAGTTATACAGAATTATTCGTCTCCCCTTATGTTTTTCTTAGTTTAAATAAAGAAGAAAATATTATTTTTAGTAAATTCATTAAAAAATTAAAAAATAATGCAGACATTAAAAACATTTATCATAATTTAAAAATAATTAATACTGAATAAAATAAAAAATATAATTTTATTACAAATAAATATTATTTATATAAAAAAATAAAAACTAATACATGTGTACCTATTTAAAATTATAATTTTTAAAATTACTTAATAAAAAGAAAAATGATAAAAACAAAACGATAGATGGACTAGTTGGAATATCAAAAAATATAGCTATTCCCATTCCAATAGTAACTCCCAACATGCCTATACATGAAGCAAGCATAGCCATATTTTCTGGAGAAGTAGCAAATCTTCTTGCGGTAGAAGAAGGGATGATTAGTAATGCAGTTACAACTAAAGAACCTATAAATTTTATAGAAATCGCTATCACTAAAGTGGTCATTAAGATGAAAATTAAACGAATTTTAGCAATATTAATTCCATCTACTATTGCTAATTCTGGATTGATTGTAAGAAATAATATTTCTCTCCAATAAAAAATTAAAAAAAATGAAATAACAATAATAACTGATACTATAATCATTAAATCTACATCATTAACTTTTAATAAGTTTCCAAAAAAATAATTAGCAATACTAATTCTTTTTTTTTCTGACATTATGCTTAATATGATCATTCCTAAAGATAAAGCACTATGAGATATTATACCTAATATTGTATCCAAAGAAAGAAAAGAAATATGTTCTAACAAAACGATGAAACTGGAAATTAATAACAAAAAAAATAAAATCATATAAAAAGAGTTAATATTAAATAAAACTCCTACAGATAATCCTAGTAAAGAAGAATGAGATAACGTATCTCCAAAAGCAGACATGCGACGCCATACAATAAAAGAACCTAAAGGACCAGTAGCTAAAGTTAATAAAATCCCTGCTAACCATCCTGGAAAAAGTAATTCAGTCATAATTAAAAATAATTTTACCTCATATATTATGTATTAAAAATCATGATGATGATTATGTTCATGACGATATAAAGCAAAATTTTTTATTCCTGATACACCAAAGATAGAAATAAATTCTGAGTTTTTACAAACTATTTCAGGTGTACCAGAACAACATATATGTTGATTTAAACATATTACTTCATCTGTTCTTGCCATAACTAAGTTTAAATCATGAGAAACTATTAATACAGAACATTGTAATTCGTAACGAATATTATTGATTAATTTATATAAAGCAATTTGTCCCGTAATATCTATACCTTCAGTACACTCATCTAATATTAATAATTCTGGTTTTTTTAATAAAGCTCGAGCTAGTAACATACGTTGCATTTCACCACCAGATAATCTTTGTAATTGATAATCTTGTATGTGTACTATATTGATGCGATTTAAAACTGCAGTGACTAATGATCTAGTTATACCTTTAGATAATCTCATAAAACGATCTACTGTAATAGGAAGAGCTGTATTTAAATATAATTTCTGAGGTACATAACCAACTTTTAAATTTATTTTACGAAAAATTTTCCCAGAATTAGGTTTTAATAAACCTAAAATAACTTTTACTAATGTAGATTTCCCTGCACCATTGGGTCCTATTAAAGTTAGAATTTGGTTTGGTATTAAATTTAATGAAATATTTGAAAGAATACAACGATGATTGAAATTGATAAAAATATTTTTCAATTGAATTAATGAGTACATGTTTAGTATATAAAATATTAAAATTAATTAAATTATACTACCACACCAGTTTTAAAATATTTAAAACATATTGATGTTATATAATATTATATTAAAAATATTTATTTTTTATTTCTTAAAAAATATACGAATAACAATTCATATATTTAAATTATAATTTATATTATTTATTAATAAATAATATATTGATGTTATATATAACATTGTTTTTTACGTTAAATAAAATAAGGTATTTCTATATTACTTAAGAATACTATATTCAATAAAGAAATAAGAATACATTATTTATAATCATGGTAGTTTTTTAAACTATATGTAAAAAAAATTATAATTAATAATTAATAATTATTAAGTGAAATATATTAAATTTATATAAAATATAAAAAATGATTATATAAATTTACTTAAAAATCATTCAAAAACTTTTAGTATTTTAGTTGTATTAGTTTGACCACTTTTTCCTATTTTATCACCTTTTGTAAGAATCACCAGATCACCTAATGATAGAAATCCTTTTTTATATAACAAAATAATAGCATCTTTTTCAGCAGATGTACCTAAATTTTCGTTATTGAAATATATTGGTACCACACCTCTATATAAAGTCGCTAAATTTAATGTATTTTTATGACGAGATAAAGCAAAAATCGGAAGACCTGATGTAATTCGAGAAGTAATTAGAGCAGTTCTTCCTGATTCTGTCATAGCAATTATAGCACGAACTCCTTCTAAATGATTCGCTGCATACATAGCAGACATAGAAATAGTTTCTGTTATATTAGTAAACTTTAAATTTAATCGATGTCTTGAAACATTGATACTCGGTACTTTCTCTGCTCCTTGACATATTTTTGACATCATCATCACTGTTTCTGAAGGATAATTTCCTGAAGCAGTTTCTGCCGAAAGCATGACGGCATCACTTCCATCTAATACAGCATTTGCTACATCCATCACTTCTGCTCTAGTAGGCATCGGATTGTCAATCATGGATTCCATCATTTGTGTTGCAGTGATTACTACTCTATTTAATTGACGAGCTCTTCTTATAAGATTTTTTTGAATACCTGCTAATGCAGGATCTCCAATTTCTACACCTAGATCACCTCTTGCTACCATAATAGCATCAGAAGATAATATAATTTCATCAATGATGCAATCATTTTCCACCACTTCGGCTCTTTCTATTTTAGCAACTATTTTTGCATGACTACCAGCTTGATGTGCTAATTTTCTAGCTAAATGTAGATCTTGAGCACATCTTGGAAAGGAAACTGCTAGGTAATCAACTCCAATATTAGATGCTAAAATAATATCATTCTTATCTTTTTTCGTTAAAGATTCTGAAGATAATCCTCCTCCTAATTTATTGATTCCTTTATTGTTTGATAAACATCCACCTATTAATACTATTGTAAATACCTTTTCATGAGTAGACTCCAATACTTTTAATTGAATCCTTCCATCATCTAATAATAAAATATCGTTAGATACAACATCTTTAGGTAAATTTTTATAATCAATACCTACTTGATTTTGATCTCCTAAATTAGGATTTAAAGTTGAATCTAATGTAAACAAATCTCCTATATTTAAATTTATTTTATTTTTTTTAAATTTGGAAATACGAATTTTAGGTCCTTGTAAATCACCAAGCAAAGCTAAATGATAACCTAATTTTTTCATTATCCTTTTAGCTATTTTTGCTCTATATTGATGTTCTTCTTTTTTACCATGAGAAAAATTTAATCTTAATACATTAGCTCCTGATTTAATAATTTTTTCAAGAACATCTTCTTTATCTGTAGCTGGTCCCAACGTAACAACTATTTTTGTTCTTCTAAGACGTTCTAACATATATTGTCCTCGTTAAAAAAAATTAAAAATATTTTTTAAAAAAATAATATTTTATAAAACTTATTTATACTTTTATTGATAATAAATACAAGTATAATATAGTGATGTCAAATAATAAAAATAATTTATACGTAATTAAAAACAAAAGTATTTTATATTAATAAAATGGTATCTAAATTAGATTATTATCTATGATATTATCATCATTTATTAAAAACAATTATGTATATAATTAACTTATAAAATACGTATTGACATTATTATTATATATAAAATATATCAATCAATAATTAATATATGTATATATAAATAAAAATAAATATTGCATATATCAATCAATATTAAACTTTATGTACAAAAATTTATTTTATTTAAAAATATTATATATACTAAAAAATATATTATTAATATATAACATTATTTCTAATATAAATTAGAAAAAATATTAAACGTAGTCATATATTATTTCATCTAAAATAATTTTTTAACATAAATTATTATTAATAATATTGATTTTTGAAAGAATAGATTCAAGACGATAAAAAAGGGATAAAAATGGTCACGAAAATAAATGAAGCTTGTGATTTAGTTATTTTTGGTGCTAAAGGTGATTTGACTCGTAGAAAACTTTTACCAGCTCTTTACCAATTAGAAAAAAATAATCAATTGCATGAAAATACACGAATTATTGGAGTAGGACGCGCTAATTGGAATAAATTTTTTTTTCATTCTATTGTAAAAGAATCATTAAGTGTTTTTATGAAAGATAAGATAAATAATTTCTATTTAAAAAAATTATGTACGCGATTATTTTTTTGTAATCTAGATGTTAATCATATAGAAAATTTTATAAAATTAAAAAATATACTAAATCAAAAAAATAATATTATCATCAGCTATTTTGCAGTCCCCCCTAGTATATTTGGTGCCATATGCCGAGGGCTAGGAGCAATCCAATTAAATACTCCTCCAACCCGGATAGTAATAGAAAAACCATTAGGCACATGTTTCAAAACATCACAAGAAATAAATAATCAAGTAAGTAAATATTTTAAAGAATATCAAATATTCAGAATAGATCATTATTTAGGTAAAGAAACCATATTAAATTTACTTACATTACGTTTTGCAAATACTTTATTTTTTAATAATTGGGATAATAAAATTATTGATCATGTACAAATTACTATTGCTGAAAAAGTAGGGATAGAAGGCAGATGGGGATATTTTGATCAATCTGGACAAATTAGAGATATGGTTCAAAATCATTTATTACAAATTTTATCTATTGTTGCAATGTCTCCTCCTAAAAATTTGAATACAAATAGTATTAGAAAAGAAAAGATAAAAATATTACGTGCTTTACGTCATATAAATCCGATTAATTTTAACAAAAATATTATTCTTGGTCAATATTCATCTGGTCAATTAAATGGTATTTCAGTACCTTCTTACATTAATGAAGACAATGCTAATAATAATAGCAATACTGAAACTTTTGTTGCTATGAAAGTTAATATCGATAATCATAGATGGTCTGGTGTCCCATTTTATTTACGCACAGGAAAAAGATTACCTATCAAATGTTCAGAAATAGTGATTTCTTTTAAAAAACCTATAATGAATTTATTTAATGATAATAATAAAAGATTATCATCTAACAAGCTCATCATTACGTTACAGCCAAATGAAGGAATTACTCTTCAAATTTTAAACAAAGTACCTAGTTTAAATTCTGAACACATATTAAATAATATTGATTTAAATTTTAAATATTCCGATACACTGGATAAAAATAGTTTATCGGATGCTTACGAGCGATTGCTATTAGAAAGCATGAAGGGCATACAAACATTATTTGTTAGTAGAGAAGAAGTAGAAGAATCATGGAAATGGATTGATACAATTATTCATACTTGGGATAAAAAACAAAAATCTCCAAAGCTTTATACAGCTGGTACATGGGGTCCTCATGAATCTAAGAAAATCATTCAACAAGATGGCAGAATTTGGCATAACATTAATTATTAATTAATACTATTAATATCTATTCAACATAATCATTACTAAATTAATATTTATATATTTGAATATATTAAACGTTAATAAATAAACAGATCACGTTGAATAATTATTCGATACATTTAATTTTAATTATTGAAATAAATATTTTTTAATCTTTACAATTAGTATTGTAAATTTTTTTAAAAAATCACATCAGAATTACTATTCTTAATATTTTTTAAAAATATTATAATTTAATTAATCATTAAAAATATTAATTTTATCATATCAAAAATAAAATTTTTTCATCATATTTATATATAAAAATATTTTATATATAAAAATTATTTGTGAATATTATAAAGAAATGAATATTATTAATAATCTACTTATTAAATAAAATTTATATTTTTTTTATTAATGAGATTATTTTTTTAAAATGTAAAGGTATTTATGATAAAATAATCTTAGTAAAAGTTACTATATATTAAATATATTTAAATAAAAATGATTTCATTAAGTGTAATCTTTTAGTTAAAAACATTTAAACAAATGTATTATAAAAATAATTCTTTTATATACTTATATTTTGCGAATTCAAGGAAAAATATTATGATGCGTATTATTCTTTTTATGTTGACTAATTTATCTGTTATGTTCATATTTGGAATAATTCTTAGTCTTACAGGAATTAAATCTCATAGTATATATGGTTTAATAATTATATCTGGATTATTTGGATTCAGTGGTGCCATAGTATCATTACTTTTGTCAAAATGGATTGCTTTACGATCTGTTAACGGAAAAATTATTCATCACCCATCTAATGAAAATGAAATTTGGTTAACTAAAGTAGTTAAACAACAAGCTAAAAAAATGGGTATTATTACTCCAGAAATAGCTATTTATGACGCTTTAGATATGAATGCTTTCGCTACAGGTGCACGTCGTAATTCTTCCTTAATTGCTGTATCTACTGGATTATTAAGTAATATGACTAAAGATGAAGCAGAAGCAGTAATTGCGCATGAGATTAGTCATATTGCTAATGGTGATATGGTTACTATGACTTTAGTACAAGGAGTTGTGAATACATTTGTAATATTTATATCACGTCTGATTGCACAATCAGTTTCTGCTATTATATCAGGAAATAAAGAAGAAAATGAGTCTAAAAGTAGTCATTCTATGATATATTCTTTTACTTCAATTGTATTAGAGTTAATATTTGGAATGCTAGCTAGTATTATTACTATGTGGTTTTCACGTTACCGAGAATTTCATGCTGATGCAGGATCTGCCAGATTAGTTGGTCGTAATAAGATGATTGCTGCATTAGAAAAGTTAAAAATGAGCTATGAACCACAAGTATCAAGCAGTATACTTGCATTTTGTATTAATGGAAAAAATAAATCAATAATAAATTTATTTATGTCTCATCCTCCATTAGATAAAAGAATTACTGCATTGTATAATAATTCATATCTATGATATATATTAAAAAATAAAATAGTGTTTTTATTTTAAGTATTTTTTACTTTATACAATTTTTAAATAAAAAATTTTTAATAAATATATATACTAGAGATAGTATAAAAATATGTATAATGAGATTAAGCAATACGATTAATTTCATTATACATCTGATATTTTTTATATTGTAATTCACCTTAAAATATTTTGTAGTAAAAAATTTTCAGTCATTATTAGTTTTAAATATTTTATCCTGATTATACCAGATAACGGTAGTAAATACGTTTTTTAAATTTTTCTTCTGTTAAAGGAAATATTTTTAAAAAATTATTAAAGAGTAAAATATTACATTTAGAGTTCAAGACAGAAAAAAGTTTCTGCTACAGAGAACCTTTTTATATGTAATATTGTAAACACTTGCATATTAAAATAAAAATATTTTTTAAAGATTTTTACATATCAATACATAGGTCTTTATGATTTATATATCTAAATAATATTCTATATACATTATATAGATACACACCAATCGTATCTTTAATATTATTAAAATTCATGTCATAATATAATGTTATTAAAATTAAATAAATATTTTATTCTAATCTTATATTCCTTGAATTAATTACTTTTTTACTAAACATACTAAATGTTATGCTGCTTATTTTTCCATGGAGTTTTTAATGGAATTTCTTTTAGACCCATCAACCTGGGTTGGATTACTTACACTCATTGTATTAGAAGTAATACTAGGAATTGATAACTTAGTATTCATAGTTATTTTAGCGGACAAACTTCCATTTTATCAACGCGATAAAGCTCGTATATTAGGAATCAGTCTTACTTTATTAATGCGTTTAATATTACTATCATTAATATCCTGGATGGTAACATTACGATCTGTATTAATTACTAATCAATATTTTACCCTGTCAGGACGTGATCTAATTCTACTATTTGGAGGTTTTTTTTTACTATTCAAAGCAACTGTAGAATTGCATGAAAGATTAGAAAATCATCCAGAAGAAAATAATAATAATAAAAATTGTGCTAATTTTTGGACTGTAATTATTCAAATGGTCTTATTAGATGCGATTTTTTCATTAGATTCTGTAATTACCGCTGTTGGTATGGTTAATAATTTAATAATAATGATGATAGCAGTAATTATTGCCATGAGTTTAATGTTATTAGCTTCGAAATCTCTCACTAAATTTGTAAATCTACATCAAACTGTTGTGGTATTATGTTTGAGTTTTCTTCTTATGATAGGATTAAGTCTAGTTTCAGAAGCATTTGGATTTTATATACCCAAAGGGTATTTATATGCAGCCATAGGATTTTCCATCCTAATTGAATTATTTAATCAAATAGCACGTCGAAATTTTCTTCTTCATCAATCTCGTCGTCCCATGAGACAAAGAGCAGCTGAAGCTATTCTACGTTTAATTATTAGAGAACAAAAAAATAATGTTACTACGATTTTAAATAAAGAACAAAATAAAAAAATATCGTATAAATCAGTACCAGAAACAGAATATTTTAAGGATGAAGAAAGATATATGATAAACGGTGTACTCACTCTTGCTGCTCGTTCTATTAGAAGCATAATGACTCCTAGAAGAGAAATATCTTGGGTCAATGCAGATCAAGATACATGCAGTATTAGATTGCAATTATTAGATACACCTCATAGTTTATTCCCAGTATGTAAAAATGAACTAGATGAAATTATTGGTATAGTTAGAGCAAAAGAGTTATTAGTTGCTATTGATAAAAATATAGATGTAACCACATTTGCATCCAAAACTCCTCCTATTATTATTCCCGATACCTCAGATCCTATTAATTTATTAGGAGTTTTAAGACGAGCTAAAGGTGGTTTAGTAATAGTTACTAATGAATTTGGAGTTATTCAAGGGTTAATTACTCCTTTAGACATGTTAGAAGCAATTGCAGGAGAGTTTCCAGATGAAGATGAAACTCCGGAAGTTATAGTAGAAAAAAATAGTTGGTTAGTGAAAGGAGGTACAGATTTACATTCTTTACAACAATTATTAAATACAAAAGAATTGATACAAACAAAAAATACTTATGCTTCTTTAGCTGGTTTGTTAATTTCACAAAAAGGACAATTACCTCTAACAGGAGAAACTATTTATATTGCTCCATTATATTTTCATATTGTAGAGGCTACACAATATCGTATTAACCTCGTTCGTATTACAAAATGTAAAGAAATAAATAAAAAAAATTAAAAATAATAGATTGACTGATATAATCACATAATAAATATATCGATAACGTCATTTTCTTAAAAAAATATTTGAGAATAATATGTGTAAAAAAATTTTAGCAATTGATGCCTCCATGGACAGGTGTTCTGTATCTTTATTAAAAAATAATTCAATAGCAAATAAATTTAAATTATGCAAAAAAAAACATACAGAAATTATTTTACCTATGATTAAAAATATTTTAAACGTTTCTAATACCAATATTAATGAACTTAATATTATTGCTTGTTCTAAAGGACCAGGTAATTTTACTGGTATTCGTCTTGCGATTTGTATAGCGCAGGCAATGGCTTTACAAAATAAATTGCCTTTAATAGGAATATCTAATTTTGCTAGTATGGCTGAACAAGCTTGGAGAAAACATTCTGCTAAAAAAGTACTTATCGCTTTTAATGCAAAAAAAAGAGGTATATTTTGGGCTGAATATAAAAGAAATAAAAATGGAACATGGAAAGGAGAAGATACAGAAATATGTTTAAAAATAGAAAATATTAGTAATAAAATTAATCAATTATCTGGTTTATGGACGGCTGTTGGTGATGGATGGGAAAAAATTAATATAAAAAATACAGAAAAAATAAAACTGGTATCTACTAATATTACTGCGTCTCATTCAAAAGATATAATTACTTTTGTTGAATTATTATTAAAAAAAAATTATTATCTTGTATTTAAAAATATAACACCTATATATTAAATATACTAGATGAAATATGGTCAAATGTTAAATATTTATAAATAAATTTTAATATACTTTTAAAATATGTTACATGTTATTTAAAATGAAATGCATAATTTAGTTCAGTTTTATTTTTTATTCATTGATAACGATTTTTATCTATCTAAGGCACAATAGGATTTTTCAAAAAAAATCCTATTGTGCCTTCTAAATAATGGTATAAGAAATATTATTTTTCTTTTCTAATCAATAGAATTACATTCTTTTCTAAGAAAATACATTTCAACATTCAAAAATATTGTTTAATGTTATATTAAAACCTAAAAAAACGAATTACTGATAGAAACTATAAAAATAATAGTATTTTTTTTGTAAAAAAATCTATTGATGCAATTAATATAATATTAACTACATCATCTATACTTAGATATATTTATCTATAAAACTATTTTAAAATTGAGTAAATAAATAACATAAATTTTATTTTATTGAATATAACTTCAAAAGTTTTTTGATAATAATAAGTATTATTACTTATATTATATATAAATGAAGTAATAATAAAAATATTTAGGATGGACGATTATCGTTTTATCATCAGGAAAATATATTGTATATACCATGCTTCTTCTATATTGATAAATTCATCAATAATAATAAAATAAAAAATTTATATTTTATATAAAATTTTAATATCATTAATATTTTATATTTTGTTAAAAAATACTAATTATTATAAATAATAAAAATAAATAATTTTTACATTTTTATCAAATTTATTGATTATTTAACTTAAAAAATTAAATAATAAAATTTATTTACTTGGCATTATTGTGGTAATGATATACCATATCATATTATGATAATATACTCATATTTATTTATGTAACATTTACTGATTTTAAAATAATCAGAGCATTACTACCTTAATAATCTAATTTTATTCCCTTATAAATCAATATCATCCTAATTTAAATATTAATTTGTAGAACAATATTTTTAATAAAAAATATATGCATCCTTCAGATAAATTGAAGAAAAATCTAATTATGAATGACATTCTAAATACTAAGATGTTTATCTTTAATCAATATTTGCTCTTTTTCTTACATTATTTTTGAATATGAATAAAAAATATTTAGTACATATATATGTATAAAGTGAATCATAAATATTCATTTATAGATTATTGAAAAAATATATTTTTTATTGTGACTAATTTTATATTTACTTATAGATAAAAAACTCAAATATAATTTTTTTAATGAATATAGTTTACGATAACTTATAATATTTAGTGATTAAAATAACTAATAGTTAATATCAATTGTGTTTAGCTTTTAAGATGCATTTTAAATAAAAAATAAAATATTTGATTCATATAGTACATTACTATGTATAACATTTTTAAAATTATTTTATGAATTTGGACCATAACTAATATATAAATACATTTATATAAATAAAAATATATAAATAATAAGGAGTTTATTATATTTAACCTAACACAATCCAGTAAACTACTTTTAAAAAATAATTCATTTTTTAAGAAAAAAAAAGTTATTTTTTCAGGAAATATACAAGATAAGATTGCATCTTATATTGAAACTATTTCAACTAAAATATTTACCCATATGTATGATACATATAAAATATTAAGTAATATTAAAGAAAATCAAGTATTCTACTCTTTATTTCCTAACAAAAAAATAATTTTAGAACATGATTCTTTGATTTATTTTTGGCCAAAAAATAAATCTGAAGCTAATTTTCAATTGCAGTATTTACTTTCAATTTTTAAAAAAAAATCTCATATTTTTATAGTAGGAGAAAATAACAGTGGAGTAAAAAGTGCAGTATTAATATTAGAAAATTGGATTAAATTAAAAAAAATAGATACAGCTAAACATTCAATTCTTTTTTATGGAATATTACATGAAAAAACATATTTTAAATTAGAGAATTATTTTAATAATCATACACTAAATTATTTAAAAATAAAAACTTTACCAGGTGTATTTGGACATAAAAAAATAGATACTGGTAGTAAATTATTGATTTCTACTTTTAACAAAGAAATTAAAGGAAATATATTAGATCTAGGAACTGGTTCAGGTATTATATCTATGTCATTGGCTGATATATCAAAAAAAACGAGTCTGACTTTAACAGATATTAATCTTACCGCATTGTTATCATGTAAAATAAATTTATTAAATAATAAAATTCAAGGGAAAGTATATTCTAGTGATTTATATTCTAATATTGATAAACGTTTTAATATGATAATTTGCAATCCACCAATACATAGAGATTTAAAATTATCTCTTATAATAACTACTAATATGATAAAAGAATCTATCAATTATTTAACCCCAAGAGGAGAATTGAGAATCGTTACGAATACATTTTTATCTTATAAAAAAATACTTGATAAAACTTTCCATAAACATGTAATTTTAAAAAAAAATAATCATTTTAAAGTATATCAAGCTAAATTAAATTAATAGAGTCTTTAATAAATAAATACCCGGAGCGGGACTTGAACCCGCAAAGCTATTAAGCCGAGGGATTTTAAATCCCTTGTGTTTACCAATTTCACCATCCGGGCTTATTACTTTATTATTAAGGCGTATCCCGGAATCGAACCGAGTTATACGGATTTGCAATCCGCTGCATCACCAATCTGCCAATACGCCTAAATATTAAATCTTATATGAAAATATTTAAAAATTGCTGATATTAGTATATCAAAATATTAAAAATTTACAATACTCTTGAAATAGTATTTATAAAATATTTTTATTGAATTTTATTTCAAAATTGAATAAAATGATATATGTTATTTTTATAAAAAAATTTAAAAATAATCAGGAGGGGTGGCCGAGAGGCTTAAGGCAGCGGTCTTGAAAACCGCCGATGAGAAATTATCCGAGAGTTCGAATCTCTCCTCCTCCAAAATAAAAAATATATTTTTATCAACTTGCATTGATTAAATTAAATAAAAAAATTAAATATATAATATTCTATATACTATTTAATAATAGTAAAATATTAATTTTGAATATAAATCAATTGTTATACATAACGTAAAAATAGATTCATTTAAAAATAATTAATATTAAAATAAGAAAATGTATTAATAATTATTAACATGATACATACGTAAAATTCAGAGATAAAAGTTATTTTCTTTAAAATATTAATAAATAATTAATAATATAAAAATAAAAACCAACCAATAAAAATAAAATAGTTTTTTTTAAAAATGAAATTTTAAAAAATGATCATATGGATATAGTATTTATAAATATAACAGTGAATACAGCATTTGTATTATTACAATACATTTTTAATAGGTATTATTACTAATAATATTAGCATTTGCATAAATAGTTAATTCTACCAATAGGAAAATATTGATAAAATTTAATCTGTTAAATTAAATTAATCATTATTAAATATTATATAGCTAAAAAAGTAATAATTTTTATAAAAATAAAAAAATTATTATCAAAAAAAAATTAATATAAAATTCTAAATTAAATAATATTTAATACCTTTAATTTTTTATAATTTTAAAGAATTAGATAATAAAATCAGTAATTTACTTCTTAATAAAGAAAACTTACAATAATGTAAAATTATTTAACTGATTGATATATATGAAATATATAAGTTATACAATCAAAAAAATAAAAAAAATGTAAATTATAAATTGAATATTAAAGTAGCTAAAAATCTTAAATTAGCTGAAACAAAGTTCAACATTACTTAAAAAGTAAAACTTTTTAACACTAATATTACATGTCAATAATAGTGCTATTTTTTTAAATAATCCATTATTAAGTATTATAAATTTTTAGATAGATTAAACCGTTTTTTATATTTAAAATAACCATCACTTTATGGTTGAATTAAAACAGGATTACAAATCCTAAATATAGAAAAATATTAATATTATTACAATTCGACATATAAAAAATAAAATGTTTAGTAATATACTTATACGTAAAATATTTACATTTAATCGAATCCATACTTGATAAAAAATTTACCATAAATTTTTTATCAAAAAAAATTATAGAATAAATATTCTTCAATAAAATGATCAATATATATTTCTGAAACATTCCATACAAAAATAAAATATAAGCATAAAACTTAATCAAACTAAATTTTCCAAACATTTTAAAAAAAATATTAATTAATAAAAAAAATATTATTTATTTGTTCAAAATAAAAAATATACTTTTATATATTAAAATCTATGAAAATTAATAAAAAGTCTTTCATAAATATGAAATATAAATTTTATAAATGCGTACAATATAATATATATTATTAAGATATTTATTATATCAATAATTAATTTCTATCTTATGAATCATAATAAGACATACAAATTTCAAATGGTAATAAAATTAAAATAACATTAATAAAAATCATCATCTATTTTTTTATTTATATTTTTATTAATATAAATTAATACATATCCTTTACTATTTAAAGTTCACCTATTTTTGTTAATTCGTGATTTTTTGTATAAAAATTCTGTTTTTAATTATAAATATATTTATAATATAAAATACTAATACTAGATTTATTATGCATAATACATTATACATAAGTTTTATCTAGAAATAATTAATGAATTAAAGAATTTTATTTCTATAAGTGGATTAACTAAATAAAAAACAAATATTAATAAAAAATATATAATATTATTAGAAAATAAGGAACATAAAATGTTTACTAAAATCAACAATTTATTTCAAATTAACAAAAATTTTTTAAATCTTATGGCATACCGACAAAAAATAATATCATCTAATATAGCAAATGCTGAAACTCCAAATTATCGTCCTTTAAATATTAATTTTAAAAATGAAATAAATAATATTCTACATAATAAAATAAATAAAAAAAAACAGATTTTTTTAAAAAAAACATCTTCAAATCATTTATCTTTACATCATATGAATAAATTTAATATAGTACCTGACTATCCCATAAAAACGTTTTTTAATAAAAATGTCATAGATATGAATCAAGAACGTATTTCATTCATAGAAAATTCTTTAAAATACCAATCTCAAATTAGTTTTTTAACATATGAAATAAAAAATATCATGAATACTATATTAGGACAATAAATATGTCATTACTAAATATATTAAATATTTCAGGTTCTGCAATGATAGCACAAGCTGAAAAAATGAGAATTCATGCAAAAAATATAGCTAATTCGGAAAGTATAACTAATAGGAATGGTAAATTTTATCCATATATAGCTAAACAAGTAATTTTAAAACAAAATACTAATTTTGAAAAAAATATTGGCGGAGTACATATAGATCAAATTATAAATGACCCTAATCCTTGTAAATTAATATATAACCCAAGTAATAAAATGGCAGATAAAAAAGGTTATGTACATATGTCTAACGTAAACATTATTACAGAAATGGTAAATACTGTTTCTGCAGCAAGAAATTATCAAGCAAATGTAGAAGTTATTAATACAGTAAAACTCATGATTATAAAGACACTGAATATTGGTAAATAAAATAGGAAAATAAAAAATGAGTATACCTGTGAATTTTTTTTTTAAAAAAAACGCACCTATGATAAATATAGATGTTAATAATAATTTATTAAAAAATAATAATCAACTTGACTTAAAAAATAATTTTTTAAATATATTTTTAGCACAAATAAAAAACCAAGATCCTACTGATCCGTTAAAAAATAATGATTTAACATCTCAATTAGCACAAATAAACATGGATAACGGTATTACAAACATAAATAAAACACTGTCAACTATCTTAGAAAATGTTAATCAACAAAAATTAATTCGATCTTCAGAATTAATCGGACGTGGTATTCTTTTTCCTAATTCTACAATTACGCATGATGGCAAAAAAGATACTATTTTTGGGGTAGATATACCTAAAGATATTTCATCAGCAGATATTGTTGTCAATGACAAAAATGGAAAAATATTATTTTTAAAAAAAGTGGGTCATTTAAAATCTGGCGTACATAGTTTTACTTGGAATGGAATTAATAATAATGGTAAAAAAGTGAATAATGAAACTTATCATATTTCTATATATACAAAAAATAAAAACAAGATTATATCTTACCAACCATTAAAATATGCAGTAATTCATGGAATTATCAATCTTACTAATAAGGAAACAATGATTGATTTAGGAAAATTAGGAATGATAGAGTTTAAAAATATTCGTAAAATTTTTTAGCTCATTCCAAAATACTTACATTAGGAAAATAAAATGGGGTTATTACAAGCTATTAGTGGATTATATACAGCTAACACTGTTATGAATGTAATAAGTGATAATATTTCCAACGCTTCTACTATTGGATTTAAATCTAAAAGCGTTGTACTTACCAATCTTGAAAATAATAAAAATATAATCAATAAAACAACAGGAATGGGTGTAAATATTTTAAAAAAAAAATATAATATTAATTCTGGAGAAATATTTTACACTAATAGAAATTTAGATTTAAGCATAACTAAGAACGGTTTTTTTCGTTTGTCGACAGATAATGGAGAAATATATTATACCAGAAACGGTCATTTTTATATTGATAAAAACTATCATATTATTAACAAATTAGGTATGTATCTCACAGGATATCCTATTGATCACTCTTCCACAAAATTAGAGAATAATTATTCCAAATTAATTCCAATTAATTTATCTCATTTTACAAAAACAATGATCCAACCTACTACCATTTTAAAATTCTTTGTTACTTTAAATAATAATCATGATATCAAAATAAATAAACCATTTGATATAAAAACAGCAACCACGTATAACCATAAATTAAAAACAAAAATTATCGATCATTTAGGAAAAGAAAGATTCATATATTTTTATTTTATAAAAGCTACCAGTAAAATATGGTATGTATATCCATGCGAAAAATATAGACAAAAAAAAATTATACCATTCAAAATAGAATTTGATAAAAACGGACATGTAATTTCTAAAAAAACAATTTTAATAAAAATAAAACTAAATAAAGAAAAAAAAGAAGAAAAAATTTTATTAGATTTAACAAATCTATCACAAAAAAAAACCACCAATAATAGAAACTATTTTTCTCAAAACGGATATACAGAAGGTACAATTCAAAATTATGAAATTGATAAATTTGGAACCATTTACGGTATTTATTCTAATCAAAAAAAAATACCATTAAGTAAAATTATATTATCTCATTTTACTAATTCTGAAAATTTAACATACGAAAGAAATAGTATTTGGTCTAAAAATAATTATTCTGGGTTGGAAACGATAGGATTACCTAATAGTCTAAATTTTGGAAAAATAATATCAGGTTCATTAGAAAAATCTAATGTTGATTTGAATAAAGAATTGATCAATATGATTATTGCTCAAAGAAACTATCAATCAAATGCTCAAGTTATTAAAACAGAAGAAAAAATGTTTAATACACTAATCAATTTATAATAACTAGAAAACAGGATTATATTATGAATTCAATAATGTATATCAGTATGATGGCTGCTAATCGAATGTTAGAAAAACAAGCAATAATAGCTAATAATTTAGCTAATATATCTACTCTTGGTTTTAAAGAACAATTAGTAACTCAAACATTATCATCCATCAATAATTCAAAATTATATAAAAATGACTCTATTATTTCAGAAAAAAATTATCTATATTCGAATTTTTCATCAGGTCCAATAAATTACACAAAAAGAAATTTAGATCTATCTATTAAAGGAAATGGATGGTTTGTAGTTAAAGACTATAATTCCAAACATCAAGAAGGATATACCAGAAATGGACATTTAAAAATTAATTCCGATGGAAAATTAATGATTAATAATTATTTAGTAATGGGTACATCAGGAACAATTTCTTTACCAAAGAATAAAAAAATTTCCATATCATCATCTGGTATAATTTATCTCATGGACTTAAAAAAGGAAAAAATAAAAAACAAAATTTTAGGAAAACTAAAATTAATTGATACCGATCCTAAATACCTTAAAAGAGGAAATAATGGAATATTTTATCTTAATAAGCAAGGACGAAAAAAATTGGGAAAAGTGATACCTGATAACCATCATATTCGCTTAAATTCAGGAATGTTGGAAGATAGTAATGTTAATATAAATGAAAATTTAATTAATATGATTTCTAATGAAAGAAGTTTTTCCATAGAAATGAAAATTATTTCTAATGACGATGAAAATTCACAACGTGCAAATCAATTACTTAATATTAATAGTTAACTAAAAATAAGGATTTAAAATATTATGATTCCTTCTTTATGGATAGCAAAAACTGGATTAGATTCTCAACAAACGAATATGAACATTATTTCAAATAATTTAGCAAATGTCAGTACTAATGGATTTAAAAAATCGAGAGCTATATTTGAAGACTTAATTTATCAAAATATACGCCAACCTGGTTCGGATTCATCAGGTGAAACGAATTTACCTTCAGGTTTACAATTAGGAACAGGAGTAAGACCAGTATCGACAGAACGTATCCATAGTCAAGGAAATTTGTCTAAAACTGATTCGTCAAAAGATCTTGCAATCAATGGTCAGGGTTTTTTTCAAGTACAATTACCAGATGGTAATTTAGCATATACAAGAGATGGATCCTTTCAAATTAACCAAAATGGTCAATTGGTAACTAATAGTGGATTTCCTATTTTACCTAATATGAATATACCAACAAATACCATTGACTTAACCATTGGACGAGATGGCACAGTAACAGCTAAAATACAAAATCAATCTAAATCTGCACAAATTGGACAATTAAATTTAGTTAATTTTATTAATAGTTCTGGATTAGAAAGTATAGGAGAAAATTTATATCAAGAAACGTCCTCTTCAGGTGCTCCTATTGATACCATACCGGGTTTTAACGGAACGGGTCTATTATATCAAGGTTATGTAGAAACATCTAATGTTAATGTAGCAGAAGAATTAGTTAATATGATTCAAACTCAAAGAGCTTATGAAATAAATAGTAAAGCTATTAATGCATCTGATCAAATGTTACAAAAATTATCTCAACTATAATATATTATTTTAATAATTAATTATTATTATATCCATCCATTCATTATTATAAGGTATTGTTAGTGTCAAAGTTATTATTAAAATTTAAATATTGCTTAGTAGCTATATTGTTATTAATGCTAAATGGTTGTAGTTCATTATCTTTTAATCCAGAAAAAGAAAAAAAAATAATGAATACTAAATTATCTAATCCAGGTATGAAAATAAAAAACAACTCATTATTGAAAGAAATTGGACCTATAAATAACACATATCGTCCTCTATTTGAAGATTATAAACCCCAAAATATCGGAGATACCATTACCATTATATTACAGGAAAACTTAAGTACCAGTAATAAAATGTATTCTAATATCAGTCGAAATGGAAACAGCAGCATTGCTGTAGGTATACCAAGTCTAGCAGACAGTTTTTCATCCAGCAATGGAAATAAATCAGGATTGGATACATTAGCAAAAAATAACTTTTCCGGAAAAGGTAGTGCATCTGCACAAAATTCTTTTTTAGGTGTTATTACGGTAACTATTAATGAAATATTACCAAATGGTAATTTTAAGATTACTGGAGAAAAAAAAATATCAATTAATAAAGGAAAAGAATTTATTCGTTTTTCTGGTATTCTTAATCCTCGTGTAATTTCAAAAAATAATTCTGCTGTATCTACCCAAGTTGCTGATGCACACATAGAATATATTAGTGATACCTATGCTGGAACATCAAATAAAATGGGTTGGTTACAACGTTTTTTATTTAAAATTTCACCAATGTAGATACATATATTGCTTGAATTAAGATACAATTTTGGTATATTATCAATAATTTTTAGAGTCTTACTAAAATAAAAAATATTTAATACTATTAAAAGTAAGCTCTAAAATTATTGAATTCAATATATTCTATTTATCATTATTACTTTTGATAATCGTATTATATATATTAGGGTATATTCATGTTTTATTTACTATTTTTAAGATTCATTTTTTTATTTTTTTTAGCAACAAGCTCTGTCATATATGCTGATAAGATTCGAGATCTTACTAGCATTCAAGGGACACATGAAAATAAATTAATTGGTTATGGTTTAGTAGTAGGGTTAGATGGTACAGGAGATCAAATCATACATGTTCCTTTAACACTTCAGACGTTAAATAATATGTTATCTCAATTTGGAATAAACGTTCAATCAAATACACGTGTCCAACTAAAAAACATAGCAGCAGTTGTAGTAACAGCTGAATTACCTAATTTTAGTCATCAGGGACAAAAAATAGATGTGGTCGTATCTTCTATAGGTGATGCTAAAAGTTTAAAAGGTGGTACCCTATTGATGACTCCATTAAAGGGAATAGATAATAAAATTTATGCTATTGCACAAGGTAATATTATAATCAGTGGTAATATCAACCAATCTTTTACACATTATCATCAAAATTCTATTAATCAATTAAATGGCGGAAGAATCAGTAATGGAGCAATAATTGAAAAAGAAATAAGAACACAATTTGGTCAAGATAAAAAGTTTAATTTACAATTGAATCAAGAAGATTTTACGTTAGCTCAACGTATTAGTGATATAATTAATATTCATTATCCGAATACATCTGTGGCATTAGATTCCAGAACTGTTCAATTGAAAGCACCAAATAGCAGCAGCATGCAAGTTCGCATGATCTCTAATATTCAAAATATTAATATTGATTTACCAGAACAAGATGCAAAAATAATTCTTAATGCACGTACTGGATCTATTGTTATGAACAAAACAGTACGATTAGATGCATGTGCCGTATCAGATGGAAATATATCAGTTATTATTAACAAAAAGCATAATATCAACCAATCTCATTCATTTGTTGTTAATGCACAAGTAAGAGGTGTATTAAAAAAAAATAATAAGATAAAATCTGTTACTACTAATATACAATCTAATGAAAATAATGTTAACCTTAACAATATTGTTAATATCTTAAATATTTTAGGAACAACTCCTATAGAATTAATGTCAATATTACAAGCTATGCAAAATGCTGGTTGTCTTCATGCTAAATTAGAAATTATATAAAAAAAGGAAAAATAAAATGGAAAATAATTTTAATATTTTTATTACTCCAACATATAGTAACAATACTTTATCTCTATCCGCTAAAAAATCAGAAAAAAATATTAAAAACAATCTATTTAATACAGCTAAAAAAGTTGAAGGGCTATTTCTTAATATTATTTTAACTAATATGAGAAATAGCTTACCAAAAAATGATTTATTTAATAACGAAACTGAAAGAATGTATACAGATATATATGATCAAACTATGTCACAACAAATAAGTAAAAAAGGTTTTGGTTTAGCAGAAATTATTGTAGAACAAATACTAAAAAAAAATATTTTAAAAAAAAATTACCAGTAAAAAATACACATTAAATTGATGAAAATATCAGTCATCGCAAATATAATAAAAGTATAGTATTATATAAACTAATATCTATTGATATATAGATATCATCGTTTATAAAAACTTTATTTCTAATATTTTGATATTATAAAATACTGTATTTGAAAAATCCTATTGCTAAATATTTTTACATATATTTTAAAAAATTTTAAAAAATATTTTTACGAATCATATAATATTATTTTTATGGCAAAGAATTATACAATATATATAAAGCATCCCATATTTAATTCTTAATTCATTAATAAATAAAAAATGGGATGCAATAAAAAATATCAATATTACATGAATAAATAAAAAGTTACACACGTGTAACAGGAGCACTTGAAATATTACTTGCTGCGTGACCACCTGCAGCATTTTTTGTTTTATAATTCATTTTATATGGTTTAAAACCATAACTTAATTTTTTTTTTCTGTTTTTCATTGATATTGGAACTTTTGTAATAGGAGCACTGGATATACATTTTTTACTTTTGTTTTTTTCTGATTTATTAAATTTTTTATATTTTGAATCTAAAAAAAACACGTCTTTTTTATTATTTTTAAATTTTGATTTAGATTTTTCTTTTATTTTTTTATAAAATATATTATTTAATAATGTTTTTTTTTCATGTAATCCGATATTACTGTTTTCTTTATTCAATTTTTTTTTTATTATATTATTTTCTATTACACTACCATATCTACGAAACATTACTTTTTTTGTAGTATAATCAATAGACGTTATATAATGACGTTGCTTAATATTATTCTTATTTATAGGAAATAAGTTCATTAAATATTTTTCATATATTTTATGCTGATGATTTATTTTTTTATGAGGTTTACTTATAGGATAACGAATCCATATTTTTCCTAAAGCTAATTCTAATGAAGAAACCCCAGATATAATAGGCATAGGAGATTTAAATTCATTCCAATTATTTACATCATTTCTCGAATAATTAGAAATAATATTAGATGGTAAAAAAGTAAATTTCTTAAAAAAGAAATGACTCTCCTCTTTTATTTTTTTATTTTTTATTCTATATGATGTAGTAATAAGATTATTTAGAATAATATTTTCTTTTTTTAAAAAACTAGTATTACCCATTTTGGTAAAATATAATTTAATAATATTTTCATATAATATACGATTGGTATAATGAGCCATATGTAAAGCATATATTATTAAATTAATATTTTTAAAACTTATTTTTTTAAATTTCTTTCTAGGTAAAATTAATTTTTTATCTAATCTATAATATTCATTTTTTAGTAAAGATTTATCTTTTTTTATTTTTATATCATTATACTTTATATTTAAATTTAAATTATTGAGTTGATATGGATTTTTAAATATATTTTTATAAGAATTGTGTTCATAATTCTTTTTTTCTATCTTCATCAAGTTATTATCATTTAAACAATAAGTATTGTTATAATAAAAGTTAGTGTTATATTTATTAAATTGAAAAAATCTAAATTTTTTGTTTTCTTCCTTATCACATCTATTTCGAATATTATTCAAATTCTTATTTTTTTTATTTGATACATCGATATTACTATTCTTTTTATGTTTCATATTTAAGTTAAAATTAAAAAAAGGAGATTTCAACCAAAAAATTATTTTTTCTAACAAATTCAATTTACATACAGACGGAGAAACTGATTTATTTTTTTTTAAAACATTTGATTCTGGCTTTTTCTTATTTTTTATTTCTTTTTTTAATAAAAATGTATTATAAATAGATAAAGTAGAAAGAATAGATTTTTTATTTTTTTTTCTGTCTAAAACATCTTCTTCTACAGTACGAATAATTCCATTTTCATAAAATCTTGGAAGATGATAACTAATTGTTTCTATTTCTTCACCTTTTCTAATACGTAAAACAGAATAATGTGGTGTTTTAATCTGGTCATTAGGTACAATAATAGTTTTTCCACCGCTTTGACGTTTTTCAATAGCATTAACAGCTTCTCTTTTTTCATTTAATAAATAACATGCAACTTCTACAGGTACGATAGCATGAACTTCATGAGTATTTTCTTTTAAAGCTTCTTCTTCAATAACTCTTAAAATAGAAAGAGAAAGAGATTCATTATCTCTTATGGTCCCAGTACCACTACATCTAGGACAAATATGATAATTTGATTCTCCTAAAGAGGGACTCAATCTTTGTCGAGACATTTCTAATAAACCAAATTTAGAAATATTGCCTATTTGAATTCTAGCACGATCTTGTCTGACGGATTCACGAAATTGATTTTCAATTTTACGTTGATTTCCAATAGGTGTCATATCAATAAAATCAATAACTATTAATCCTCCCACATCACGTAATCTCAATTGTCGAGCAATTTCATCAACAGCTTCAATATTGGTATGCAGTGCTGTTTCTTCAATATCAATACCTTTAGTAGAACGTGCAGAATTAACGTCAATAGCTGTTAAAGCTTCTGTCGAATCTATCATAATAGATCCACCAGAAGGTAATCTTACCTCTCTTTGAAATGCTGAGTTAATCTGTGATTCTATTTGATAATGACTAAATAAAGGAATATCTCCTGTGTATAATTTAATTTTGCTGCTAAAATCAGGACGACCTAATGCAGTCATATGCTGATGAGCTAAAGATAAAATTTTAGGATTATCAATAAGTATTTCTCCAATATCCGGTCTAAGATAATCTCGAAACGCACGTACAATTACATTACTTTCTTGATGAATTAAAAAAGGAGCAGAACGTTTTTTTGCAGATTCTTGAATGGCATCCCAATGTTGCAATCTAAAATTTAAATCCCACTTCAGTGCCGCTAAAGATTTTCCTACACCAGCTGTTCTGATGATTAAACCCATATTATCAGGTAATGTTAATAAAGATAAAGTTGATTTTAATTCAGATCGCTCATAACCTACTATTCTTCTAGAAATACCACCAGCTTTGGGATTATTAGGTAATAATACTAAATAACTACCAGCTAAGCTAATAAAAGTAGTTAATGCAGCACCTTTCGTCCCTCTTTCTTCTTTATCTACTTGTACAATTACTTCTTGTCCTTCCTTTAAAATATTCTTTATATTAGGCTTAGCACAAAATGTGTCATTTTTCAAAAAATAATCTTTAGAAATTTCTTTTAAAGGAAGAAATCCATGTTTTTCAGAACCGTAGTCAACAAAAACAGCTTCTAAACTAGGTTCAATTCGAGATATCTTTCCTTTATAAATATTCGATTTTTTTTGTTCATATCTAGGTGTTTCTATATCTAAATCATATAACCGTTGTCCATCTACAAGGGCAACTCGTAATTCTTCTTGTTGAGTTGCATTAATTAACATTCTTTTCATTAGAACATCTCTCGTATTTTTTCGATAAGTGTTAAAATGGTAGGAAATATAGAAATAAAATAAAAAATAAATTTATATATCTTACATTCTGTGCTTGTTAATTACATTATAAGTAATCAAAAATAAATAAAATATTTTTTATATTTAATTATTTTTGATAAATACCTATTTTAATTTAATTTTTATGATATATAATTTTTATTTATATTTTTTAAGCATAAATTATATATTTAAAATATTAATCTTAATTACGTTACATTATTTTCTTAACGTATTAATCTTATTTTTCTTATATTACAAATATATACAATTTTTATATCAAACATAAAATATATTCATTAAATATAATATTGATTGATATTTTATCATATATATGATCAATAATTTTTAAAAAATAAAAAACTATTATTTAATAAAATATACTCTAAATAAAGAATAAAAAAATTATGTTTTATACATAACAGACCTAAAATAAAAATATATTTATTAGATATAAAATATCTATATTATAAAAATTAATAAATATATGTTATATATAATGAATCATCTATAATAAATAGAAAATAAAATATTTTTAAAACATTAATATTTATGAATGAAAATAAATAAAAAATATATGAAAAAAAAAATACCTGATACATATAGTATATCTGTCAAAGAAGATATGGAAAGACAACGCATTGATAATTTTTTAATAAAAAAATTTAAAAAGATACCTAAAAGTATGATTTATAAAATCATAAGAACCGGTAAAGTTAAAATCAATAAAAAAAAAATATTACCAAAATATAAATTAGAAATCGGAGATAAAATTTCAATACCTTCAATAAAAATAGACGTAAAAAGAATAAAAAAGATTCAAAATAACAATATAATATGTAGTAATAAAAAAATAAATAATATATTAAAAGAAATCCTATATGAAGATGATTGTTTACTAATAATAAATAAACCATCCGGTATAGCAGTACATGGCGGCAGTGGAATAAATTTTGGTATAATAGAAATTATTAGAAAATTAAGACCAAAAAATCGTTTTCTTGAACTAGTACATCGCTTAGATCGTGATACATCTGGAATTCTTATACTAGCTAAAAAACGGTCAGCATTACGTGATTTACATCAACAATTAAGAGAAAAAAAAATAAAAAAAAAATATATAACTTTAGTTCATGGAAAATGGCCCAAATACAGAAATAACATTTCTGCTCCTTTATTAAAAACAAAACTATTAAATAAAAAAAATATTGTTCAAATTAGTAAGCAAGGTAAAATTGCAGAAACTCATTTTTCTATTAAACAACAATATTCTAAATACACTCTATTATTAGCTACTCCTATTACCGGAAGAACCCACCAAATAAGAGCACACGCTGCACATGCAGGATATCCAATAGTTTTTGATACACGTTATGGAGAAAAAAAATTAGACTTTGAAATTAAAATAAAAAATTTAAAAAGTAGATTGCTACTTCATGCTTGTAAAATTCACTTTATACACCCATGTCATAAACATGACATGACAATATTGGCACCCTTAGAAAAAATTTTTAAAAAATATTTAGATTCACTAATGTAATAAATATTATTTTAACAAAAAATTAATGTAATACATTTTCAATATAAATCTCATCATACTAATCTTTTTTTATTAAAATTTTTTTTGAATAAAAATATAAATATATATTATTTTTAATATAAAAAATATTACTTTTTATTAATATTTAGTTTATTATAAAATAATTATAATTTTTACATTTTTTAAAACATATAATTGAAAATATATTTCATAAAAGGGACCTATATCTATGGCTGTACAAAAAAATAAACCTACTCGTTCAAAACGAGGCATGCGCAGATCTCATGATAAACTAAATACATCAAATTTATCCATAGATCGTTTATCTGGAGAAATACACCTTAGACATCATATTACAGAAAAGGGATATTACAAAGGAAAAAAGGTTTTAAAAAAATAAAATTAATTACTTATTATAAATAATACTAAATATAGTCGACTATTTATTATATTTAATAGTTAACCAGATTAAAAATCTAATTTTAAGGCTATGGAAATGAATTTATTTTCCATGATTTTTCCAGGGCAGGGTATACAAAAAAAAGGAATGCTAACTGCTGAATTAGTCAATCATCCTATTATAGTAAAAACATTCAATGAATCATCATGTGCTCTGGGTTATGATGTATTAAAATTAATAAAAAATGATACAAAAAAAAAATTAAATAAAAGTGAATTTGCTCAACCAGCAATTTTAACAGTATCTGTTGCTATTTACCGTTTATGGATTTATAAACAAGGTCCTTTACCTTTTATGATGGCAGGACATTCTCTTGGAGAATATTCTGCTTTAGTATGTTCTAACGTTATACAACTTTATGATGCAGTAAAATTAGTCCAATTTCGTGGTAAATTAATGCAAAGGTTAGTACATCATATACCTGTTGCTATGTTGGCAATTATTGGATTAAATAAAGAGCAAATTATTAATATTTGTAAAATACACAAAAAAAATTCAATTGTGGATTTATCAAATTTTAATTCATTAGATCATATAGTTATTTCTGGACATAAAGAAGCAGTAGAACGAACTGGTACATATTGTAAAAAAGCCGGTGCTAAGTATGTATTACCACTTGCTATCAGTACTGCTGCTCATTGTAGTTTAATGCACCCAGCTAAAAAAAAGCTCATGAATGCTCTAAAAAATATTCAATTTAATACACCAATATGTCCTATTGTTAACAATGCTGATGTAAAATGTGAATTTTCCAAAAGAAATATCTGCAATGCATTAACTAAACAACTTACTAAACCAGTAAGATGGCATGAAAGTATAGAATATATGGTTAAAAAAGGCGTATCATTAATTTTAGAAGTAGGACCTACTTCTATTCTAACGAATATTAACAAAAGAAACATTTTTTTAGAATCGATATCATTACATAACAAAAAAAATTTTTTAAAAGCCCTGAAATTAATAAAAACAAAAAATATGAAAATAAAAAAAAAACTGCAATAGTAACCGGAGCATCTCGTGGGATTGGACTTAATATTGCAAAAAAGCTAATAGAAAAAGGAATTAGAGTTATTGGAACTGCTACAAACCAATTAGGTATTGATAAAATCGATGATCATTTACAAGACCAAGGAAAAGGAGTAATTTTAAATATAGGTGATTTTTCTACTATCAAAAAAACAATAGATGAAATCTATAAAAATTTTGGCAATATTGATATTTTAGTAAATAATGCTGGAATCAAAAACGATAAATTATTAATTAATATGAGCCCAAAAAATTGGAATGATGTATTAAATATTAACTTAACAGGAATATTTTATCTATCAAAATCAATTTTACCTAAAATGATAAAACAACGCAAAGGTCGTATCATTACTATTGGCTCAATTTCCGGACATATTGGCAACTACGGACAAACAAATTACGCAACAACTAAATCTGGATTAACAGGATTTCATAAATCTCTAGCATTAGAAGTTGCGTCTTATGGTATTACCGTAAATATGATTGCTCCAGGACTAATTAAAACAGATATGACTAAAACTCTTAATAAAAAAAAATATGATAAATATATTGCAAGAATACCTATGAAACGTTTTGGAGAAGTTAGTGATATATCCGAAGCAGTATTTTTTTTAGCTTCTGATAAAGCATCTTATATAACAGGTCAAACATTACATATCAATGGTGGCATGTACATGAGTTGATTGCGTTTATTAACATAATTATCTCTATATAGTAAAATACTAGGATATAGAATATATGAACACTATAAGTATACGTATCAAAAAAATTATATCTAAACAATTGGGGATAAAAGAAAAAGATATCCTTGATCATAATTCTTTTTTAGAAGATCTTGGAGCTGATTCACTCGATGCTATTGAGTTAATCATGAAATTAGAAGAAGAATTTAATATTGAAATATCAGATGAAGCCTCTGAAAATTTTAATACGGTAAAAAATATGATTGATTATATCAATACTATAATAGTATAAAAAATATATTTTAATCAAATATTAATACTTTAAGTAAAAATTTTACTTATATTTGAAATATAATTTTCACTTATGCAAGTTTATTTATTTCTATCAATAAAAATATTTTAGTATTATATGTAATTAAAATAAAAAAATTTTTATTATTTTTTTTAAAAGTTAATATTAATATATTTTAATATAAATTAATAAAAAATATTAACTTTATTTTTATAAAATTAAATTCAAAGAATATATATAAGTGATTTCATAAAATGAATAAAGGTAAATTTATTGCAATTGAGGGTATAGAGGGATCTGGAAAAACTAATACTTGTATATTTATATCAGAAATATTAAAAAAAAATAATATAAAAAATATAATTTGTGTACGTCAACCAGGTAGCACACCTATTGCTGAAAAAATACGTCATTTAATAAAAAAAAATCATAAAGAAAAATTAATTAATATAAGTGAATTATTATTAATGTATGCAGCTAGAATGCAATTAGTAGAAAATGTAATAAAACCGGCATTAAAAAAAGGAACATGGGTAATTAGTGATCGACATGATTTATCTTCTTTCGCTTATCAAGGAGGAGGTAATGATATAGATATAAAAAAAATTTTTATATTACATAAAATATTATTAGGAAATTTTAATCCAGATTTAACTTTTTATTTAGATATTGATCCAGAAATAGGTTTACAGCGTGTTCATGCTAGAGGAATACCAGATCGTATAGAAAAAAATAAACTAATTTTTTTTATACGAACCAGGGATAAATACTTAGAACTAGTGGGATCTGATCCCAATATTATTACTGTTAATACCAATCAAAAAATAAAAAGTGTAAAAGAAATATTGAAAAAAAAATTAAAAAATTGGTTAAAAAAACATGATCATAAATCGGTACCCCTGGTTAATAAAACCGTATAAAAATATTATACATCAACATCAAGTAGGAAAGGCTCACCATGCTCTTTTAATTAATACTTATCCAGGAATAGGAGTACTAAATCTTTGTTGGTCCATTACTCGTTGGCTATTATGTAAAAAAAAACAAGGTATAAGGAGTTGTGGACAATGTCACGGTTGTTATTTAATGACATCCAATAATCATCCTGATTGGTATTATCTTAAAACAAAAAATAATACTGATTTATTAGGTGTTGAAATAATTAGAAATACTATTGACAAAATATTTTATACAGCCCAACAAAATGGAGAAAAGGTTATATGGTTTCCGAATACTAAATATATTACCTATGCTGGAATTTGCTCTTTACTTAAAACTTTAGAAGAACCTCCAAAAAATACATGGTTCTTCCTAATAAATTACAATTCTTTTAAACTTTCTTCTACTTTACGTAGTCGTTGTTTATCCTATTATTTATCTCCACCTTCAGAAGAAAAAGGAATATATTGGTTAAAAAAAAATAATTGTTACCAAAATGAATTATTATCTTTAACTGCTTTACGCATTACAGAAGGAGCACCAATTTTAGCAAAAAAAATTATTAAAGGAACATTGTGGTCAGAAAGACAGTTATTTTTTTTAAATTTAGAAAATGCAATAAATAAAAAAGATTTATTTAATTTATTACCTTTTTTTACTAAAAATAAAATGCATGTAATAATTTATATAGATTGGATTTGCTATTTATTATTTGATTCTATTAAGTGGAAATATAGCTTATTTGCATATATAAAAAACTTAGATCAAGAAAAATTTATCATATATCTATCTTTAAATTATTCTATTACATTTTTAGATAAAAGTATTCAATCATGGATAATATGTAAACATCAATTAATGCATGTTATAGGTGTTAATTACGAATTACTTTTAACAGAACAATTATTAAGATGGGAAAAAAATTTACCTCATCACAAAAAATGATAATAAATAAGTATTGTAGAGAGAAAAACTATGTTCTTAATAGATTCGCATTGCCATATAGATCTTTTAGATGATAAAAAAATACATAATGGAATAGAAGATATATTGAAGAAAGCTGCTAAGAGAAATATAAGATTAATTTTAACAATATCTACTTCTATTAAAAATTTCCTAGATGCAAAAAAAAAAATAGGCACTAATAAAAACATTTTATATTCATGCGGCATTCATCCCTTATATTTGACTAAAAATGATAAAAAAGATCTAAAAAATTTAAAAATACTAGCTCAAAAAAAAAGTGTTGTTGCATTAGGAGAAACTGGACTTGATTATTTTTATCAAAAAAACAACAAAAATAATCAAAAATATGTATTTCGAAAACACATTGAAATTAGTACCGAATTAAATAAACCAATTGTTGTACATACAAGAGAATCTATTGATGATGTTATTTCTATTTTGAATGAAAAAGAATCAAAAAAATGTAAAGGTGTTATCCATTCTTTTACTGGAGATGTATCTTCTGCTAAAAAAATATTAGATATAGGATTTTATATCTCTTTTTCAGGAATAGTTACCTTTAAAAATGCAGAAGATATCCGCAAAACAACCAAATATGTACCTTTAGATCGTCTCTTAATAGAAACTGATTCACCTTATTTATCTCCTATTCCTAAACGTGGGCAGGAAAATCAACCTGCATACTTACAATATATCGCTGATTATATAATCCAATTAAAGAAAATAGATATGGAATATTTTATGTATGTTACAAAAAAAAATTTCTATACACTATTTCAGTTAAATGAATAATTAAATAATTTAACTGTTTAAAAAATTCTAAAAAATATAAATAAATAATCTATTGTAATATTAAAATGTATATTTCATGTTAAAATATTTTATATATGTTTAAAAATACTCTACCTATTTAAAATATCTATTTTATTAACAATATTACTGAATACTAGTATTATCTGAAATAACACATGAATAATTGATATACGTCAATTATTGTAATAATATTCAAGGGTTTTTTATATATGTTTAAAAATACATTTTCTTACCTACAAAAAATAGGTAAATCACTCATGTTACCAGTATCTGTTTTACCCATTGCTGGTATTTTACTTGGAATAGGATCAGCTCAACTGAGTATAATCCCAGATGTTATTTCCAAAATTATGGCTGAATCAGGAGGTTCAATATTTGCTAATATGCCATTAATATTTTCTATAGGAGTAGCACTAGGATTTACTAATAATGATGGAGTGTCAGCATTAGCTTCAGTTATTGCTTATGGTATCATGGTTAAAACATTATCTGTTGTAACACCGATATTCTTGAATATACCAATAACAGAAATAAATAGTAAACATCTTGCTGATACCGGAATTTTAGGAGGTATTATAGCAGGTTCAGTTTCAGCATACATGTTTAATAAATTTCATCGTATTCAATTACCAGAATATTTAGGTTTTTTTTCTGGAAAACGTTTTGTTCCAATTATATCAGGTGTTACTGCCATACTAGTTGGTATTTTTTTATCTTTAATCTGGCCTCCTATTGGAAAATATATCCAAATTTTTTCTAAATGGTCTGCTTATCAAAATCCTATGTTTGCTTTTGCGATTTATGGCATAGTAGAAAGGGCTCTAGTTCCTTTTGGATTACATCATATATGGAATGTTCCATTCCAAATGCAAATAGGGGAATATACTAATACCATGGGACAAATATTCCATGGAGATATTGCCAGATATATGGCTGGAGATAACACTGCAGGTAAATTGTCAGGTGGTTTTATTTTTAAAATGTATGGTCTTCCTGCTGCTGCTATTGCTATATGGCACACTTCTAAATTAGAAAATAAAGCTAAAATTGGAGGAATAATGATATCTGCTGCATTAACTGCTTTTTTGACTGGGATAACAGAACCTATAGAATTCTCATTTATTTTAGCATCACCAATGCTTTATGTTATCCATTCTATATTAGCAGGATTGTCTTTTCCAGTCTGTATTTTATTAGATATGAGAGCAGGAACTAGCTTCTCTCATGGAATTATAGATTTCATTATTCTTAGCGGTAATAGCAACAGATTATGGTTATTCCCTATAGTAGGAATTATTTATGGTATTATATATTATTTGATTTTTTATTTTTTAATAAAAAAACTCGATTTAAAAACACCTGGAAGAGAAAAAATAAACAATATTTTTTTAAATAGAAATGCAGATGAAATGGCACCATATCTTACCAAAGCATTTGGTGGAAAAGATAACATAAAACATCTCGATGCCTGTATTACACGTCTTCGTGTTACTGTAAACAACATATCTAAAGTTAATAAAAAAGAACTATATAAGCTTGGAGCTGCTGGAATATTTATATCTGGATCAGGAGTTCAAGTTGTATTCGGCACAAAATCTGATAATTTAAAAACAGCTATAGATCATTATATAGTAAAATTATAAAAATTTTTAATCATATTAAAGGGTAAGAATTATATGCTTACCCTTATTTTATATGAATATGTTATCAACTATTTTAAAAAAAAATATTATTAATTTGATATAGATTAAAATAAAATATAGTGTAGTATACAAATATAATTTATTAAAAAATAAGATTAAATTTTGAATAAAAAAAATATTTTTGAACAGATTATAAAAGGAAAAATTAAATCTGATATCGTATATCAAGACAAAATAGTAACAGCGTTTAAGGATATAAAACCAAAAGCACCAATACATATTTTGATTATACCTAACGTTTTAATTGTTTCAGCAAATCAAATTAATGAAAAAAATAAAGACATCTTAACTCATGTCTTCATTACCGCTATTAAAATAGCAAAAAAAATAGGAATACATGAAAAAGGATATCGTTTAGTATTAAATTGTAATAGAAATGGAGGTCAAGAGGTTCCTTATCTACATCTGCATTTACTTGGAGGAAAATATCTTGGATCTATATTATAAAAATGTTAATTTCCTATAAAATTTTTGCTAAAAAAATTTTTTATACAATACGCTAAATAAATTTAATTTTTATATATCCAAATCATTAAAAATTTAATAGAAAATCATTTCTCATATTAGGTTAATTTTTAATTATATCAGATAGAAATCTAATATTTACTATCTTATAAAAATTTATTAAAAGTTTAATATACATTAATTAACCTATAAATATTTTATTACTAATCAATCAAACATAAATTACTTTTCATAAAAAACCTTTAAGAAGTAAATAATATTTTAAAAAATAAGTATTATTCAATAATACATTTTTCTCTGCTGAATGTTTATTTTTTAAAAAATAATTTCAAAAATCAGCAGAGATATAATTTATATATTATTGATTAATAATTTATCTACAAATCAAAGAAAATATATTTTATTAAAATTTATAAACCATACCTGCACTTAAAACATTATCATTAAATTGATCTGCAATATTTCCATCATTATTATTTTTTGAAAAATTAAATTTATAATCTATGTAAGTATATATCTTTTTATTAAAATTATAATGACTAGAAATATTTACTTGTTTATTAAAAATTCTTTTTTTTCCAAATAATATAGAATTAATAGATTTCATATTGTTACCAAAAGATTCAGAATATGCCAAAGAAGAACTCAAACCACAATTGAAATCATATTCACCGAAAAATTCCAAATTACCAGATTGACTAGAAAATTTTGTAAATTTTGCATATGGTGTAATATTTCGTCCTTCTCCATAGAATGCTGCCATGTAAATATTATTCTTTTCATATTTTAATCCAACTCCATATGCATCAGCACTATCTCCTTGACCATCAGTAATTTGACGTGAAGTACGATTTTCAGAAAACCAAGAAGCTACCGCTGTTATTCCTTTTTTATTTTTATATTTTATAGAACTCCCCCATCCGCTGCCATTCTCTCTCATAGAATTATTATTTTTATGTTTTTCTTGATATTGTAAACTAGTAGTCACACTATTGGATAAACCAAAAAAATTATAATTACGATAAGTTACTACATCACTAGCTCTATCCATTAAAAAAACATCATTTTCTTTAAACATATTGCTAGTATTAATGAATGAATGACGATTAGTTAAAGATTTAGCCTCATATATCACTCCATGATTTCTACCGTAATCCAAAGAGCTCCACTTACCGAACTTAATACCTATCAATCCCAAACCCATTGTATTAACATGGTTATTTTCTGCAATAAATCCTTGTCCTCTATATTCTAAACAACCATATCCCACCCATTTATCATTTATCTTTGTTTCACCAAGAAAACCTAACATATATTCATTTGGATCTTTATTAAATTTTTTAGTCGTAGTTTTAGAAAGATTAAGAAATTGATGTTTTTGATTCATTCCACCATAAACTTTTAGTTTATTACCATTTTTATTATATATTTCCGCTGCATTAACTGTACTGATCATTAATATGATCGGAATCATAATTAGTAAAGACATACGTTTTATCATTGTTATTTATTACCTCATTATTTAAGTGAGTTTTTTAAAAATTAAAATTATTAATTTATTTTATAAAAATATTACAATATTTGTTCAATATTTTTTATTAGAATATTTCTATTAATTAACAATTAGCATGACGTACAGTTCTTGGAAAAGGAATCGTATCTTTTATATTTTTTATTCCTGTAATATACATAATCAAACGCTCTATTCCTAATCCAAAACCTGCATGAGGAACTGTACCGTAACGTCTCAAATCACGATACCACCAATAATTTTTATTTTTTAATCCTAACTCTGACAATCGTTTATCTAAAATTTCAATTCTTTCTTCTCTTTCTGAACCACCTATTATTTCTCCAATTCCAGGTAATAATAAATCCATTGCTGATACTGTTTTTTGATCATCATTTAAACGCATATAAAATGCTTTTATTTCTTTAGGATAATTCATAACTATGACAGGTTTTTTAAAATATTTTTCTACAATATATCGTTCATGGTCAGCAGATAAATCTACTCCTAAAAAAATAGATTTTTTAAATTTAATGTTTGATTTAAGTAAAATAGTTATCACATCTTTATAATCAACTTTAAAAAAATCATTTTCTAAAAAATTTTTTAATCTCGTTATGATATTATCATCATAAAATTTTTTAAAAAAAATAATATCTGGTTCACATTCTTTTAAAACAACTGATACAACATATTTCAACATTTTTTCAGATAATATACAAATGTCTTGTAAATTAAAAAAAGATGTTTCTACTTCTAACATCCAAAATTCTGCTAGATGTCGACTAGTATTTGAATTTTCTGCACGAAAAGTAGGTCCAAGAGTGTATACCTTAGATAAAGCACAAGCATAAGTTTCTAAAGTTAGTTGTCCAGATACAGTTAAAAAAGTCTCTTTTTCAAAAAAATCTTTACTAAAGTCAGTAGCATCTTTTTTAGAAATATTTTTCATATCTAATGTAGATACTCTAAACATTTCCCCAGCTCCTTCAGCATTTATTTCTGTTATAATTGGCGTAGATACTAAATAATATCCTTTTTCATCAAAAAATCTATGTAATGATTTTATTAAAGTATGTCTAATTCTAGTAATAGCTCCAATAAAATTAGTACGAGGTCTTAAATGAGTAAAATCTCTTAAATATTCTACAGTATGTTTTTTTGCTGAAATAGGATAACTTTTAGGATCATTAATCCAACCAATAACTTCAACTTTCGTGGCCTGAATTTCATATTTTTGTCCTTTCCCAGCTGATAAAATCAAAAGACCGGTGATAATAACAGAACAACCTGCTGTTAAACGTAATATTTCCTCTTTATAATTAGATAAATTACAATTAGCCACTACTTGTATCGAACAAAAATAAGATCCATCATAAACATTAAGAAATGATATTCCAGATTTTGAATCTCTTCTACTTCTTATCCATCCCTGAATACTAATGATACTATTTATCTTAATACGATTAAGATACAAATTTAATATAGGTACCATATTAATCAATTCTTTCATAACGGCATCATGTATGATTTAAAATTAAATTTTTAAAAAAATTTTATAAAAAACTAAAATAATTCTAAAGAATATCAATTCATAGATTATTCATAATCTAAAGTATAACAGTTATGTTACTATAATTTTGTAAAATTTAATATTTTCTATATTAAAAAAGATTAAAGTTGATACAAATAGTTTTTATTTCTTACTTTAATATATTTTTTATTAATAAAATTATTTTAATCTACATTAAAATCTTTACACAATGTATACATAAATTTTTTATCTAATCCAGGTATTTTCTTAACCATTAGATACTTTATCCAAAGATTTACCATTGTATTTAATAAATTACATTACAACATTTAACAATTTTATTTTAGGAATGTTATACGTTAATTTAGTTCCAATCCCAAACATAACATGAATTTTTTTAAAAAAATAAAAGTACAGAGATAGTATTTTAAAACATTTAAATTATCTAAAATAATCATTTTTTCAGTTAACGGATAAATACTTAAGATTTTATAATAAGCTATAGATTTTTTCTCCCTATAGATAGGATCTCTGCTGAATTATAACTTATAACTGTATAACTGGTATAAACTATATTTCAAAATTTTCTAAAATTCTTCTATATTAATAGAATTAATTATAGCTATACTTAATTCTTTTTTATATCTCTTTAACTGTAATTTAAATTTAAATTCTAACGGTTTTCTAATATTGAACTACTTTTCTAATTATCTTGACACTATTCCTGAAATCATATCATTATCATAAGTTAAAATTCTAACATAAAGGGATATAATATATATCAAATCTAAATAAATAAGGCACTTTATTTTTTAATATTTCAATAAAATAAAAATAAAAATAGTAAGAAAACTGTCTAAAAAATAAAAATCTATTAATTTTAAATAGGAAAAATCTAAATTTTTCCTATTTTATAAAAAATATTAATTTTTTGTTTAAATTATTTACTAATATTTTACAATTCATATAAATCGACTAAATATAATGCACCAATTAATTATAAAACCAATACTTCCCGTAAAACCACTTCTATCCAAAAACTACTAATTCATATATATAAATATCAATAATAATTTTTATAATTATTTAAAAACTATCTTAATGAAAATTTTTAACCAATTTAAGCATTTTTTAAAAAATAAAAAGTATAAAGATGTATCTTTATAACTTAAAGAAGGTAAATATATCATACTAAATTTTATCTTAAATTTTTTTATTAATTACATTATATATCTTATCCCAAAAAAAAATGCTACTAAAATAGCAGTATAAGATAATGATAAAAATAACTTATTTTATAAAACTTTTAAACATCAGTGTCTAAAAAATTTTTAATATTAGATAATTAATTTTTTCATAACACAGAATAGCATTCTATTTTTTACATCTTTTAAACTTATAAACATTGATTCATATTTTTTAAATATACAATATTGAATATTATGAGATATAAAATATTAACTTAGTTTAGATCAACTAAACAAATAAAAATGAAATTTAAATAATACAAAAATGAAATGTTTAAAAATATTAACGATTTTATATAAAATTATAATATATTTTATGGAAGTAAAGTAATTTTTATACCAAAACACATATTATCAATATCTTGATATTAATTTTCAAAAAATTAAATATTTTTAATTTCTATTTTGTTTTATTAATATTAAATTATTTAAACATTGCTCTGAACAACAACTTTTAAATTTTTCACTACATCGAACACATTGAATCAATAGGGTATGACATAAACTATATCTACAATTGATATGGACATCGCATTTTACCCCACAATAATGGCAATAGGATATTACATCATCAGAAATCCGTTCTCCTAAACGCGCATCAAAAACAAAATTCTTTCCTTGAAACAATATTGGGACTTGATTTTTTTTAGCATCATGACAATATCCTATAATACCACCATCAATATGATATATGTTCATAAAACCATTATATTTCATCCAAAAAGTAGCTTTTTCACAACGAATTCCACCTGTACAGTACATAACAATTTTTTTATCTTTATAATCTTTAAGTAAATTAATCATTATTTTAAATTGATCACGAAAAGTATTGGCGGGTATTGGTATCGCTCCTTTAAAATGACCGACTTCATATTCGTATTTATTACGCATATCAACGAATATCACATTTTTATCACATAACATTTTGTTAACTTTAACTGATTTTAAATATATACCAACACGGTTCGGATCAAATTTTATATTATTATCAATCCCATCTGATACAATTCTTTTTCTCACTTTAATGGTTAATACCCAAAAAGATTTCTTATCATCTAATGCTTTATTAAATCTTAAATTATTAAAATCAAGGTGTATATTTTTTAAATATGATTTCATTGCAGAATAAAATTGAATAGGGATACTGACTTGTGCATTAATACCTTCTGTAGAGATATAGACTCTTCCAAGAATATTTAATCGAATCAAACCTATATACAACATATCTCTAAAATTTTTAGGAGAATTTATTTTACAATATTTATAAAATGATATTGTTATACGTTTTTCAGTATCCAACAACATACGCTTTTTTAAAACATCATTAGCAATGCGATTGTATAAAACCGACATATGAAATATTCCTAATAAATTACTATTAAATCTAAATATAAACTATTTAAAATTTATTTTTATATAAATAAAAATTTACTTGTTAAGTATATAGATCCTTAATGATCTAATAGTCACGCTAACGCATACATCACATCAATTATTAAAAAACATGAAAAAACTAAAATATTATTCTCTGTAATCTGATATTAATTTAATTTTTTTAATTAGTTTGACTTTCATATCAGTTAATTTAATTACAGTTAATTTATCTTTTTTAATAATATCTAACGGTGCTAACATCATAAATTTCTTGTTAGATAATTTTACTTCTAATCGTTGTAGATTTAATTTAATTTTATTCAGTTCTTTATATAAACGACTAATTTCTAAATTTTTATCTATTAATCCAGACATTGGAACTAATATTTCTGCACCATCTATTAATTTCGTGACGGAAAATGGAACTTTTTCATTAGATGATAAAATTGTAATACTTTTTAAATTAGTTAACAATTTTAAATAAATGCCATATAATTGAATAATTCTTTTTACTGTAGAGTTTATATTATAAAATAAAATAGGAATTGATTTTTTTGAAGAAACATTTATAGATAAACGAATATTACGTATTGCTATGACAGCATTTTGAATCCATTCCATATCATGGATCACCGATTTATTAATTAAATTAATGTTATACTCAGGGAATTTTTGTATCATAATACTTTTATCTTTAATATTAGTTAATAATTTAATACGTTGCCAAATTTCTTCAGTAATAAATGGAATAATAGGATGAGCTAATCGTAATAAAGATTCTAATATATTAACCAAAGTACATTTTACTCCTGTTAAATATATGGAATCATCATGATTTATTAAAATTTTAGCAAATTCTAAATACCAATCACAGAATTTATACCATAAAAAATCATATAATATATTAGCAGCATGATCAAATCGGTAAGTATCTAAAGCATGTCGATATATTTTTACTGTATTATTAAATTCTAATGTAATCCACTGATCAGCTAATGATAATTCATGAAATGTTTTTTTTATTATTACTTCTTCATACTTTACATTCATTAAAATAAAACGACTGGCATTCCATAATTTGTTACAAAAATTTCGATATCCTTTTAATCTATTCATATCCCAAATAATATCTCTTGTCGTTGAAGCAAGAGCAGAAAAAGTAAAACGAACTGCATCAGTACCGGTAGCAATTATACCATTAGGGAATTTGTTTTGTATTCCTTCTTTTATTATTTTTTCTAAATTTGGTTTTAATGCATTTTTAGTACATTTTTTAATTAATGCTTCTAAGGTAATTCCATCTATCATATCTATTGGATCAATAACATTCCCTTTTGATTTCGACATTTTCATTCCATTTTCATCTCGAATTAAACCTGTTATGTATACAGTTTTAAATGGAACTTCAGGTTGTCCATTTTTATCTTTTATAAAATACATAGTTAACATTATCATTCGAGCAATCCAAAAAAATATAATATCAAAACCACTTACTAATACATTAGTTGGATGGAATAGTTCTAAAAACTTATTTTTACTTGGCCAACCTAAAGTAGAAAATGTCCATAAACTAGAAGAAAACCAAGTGTCCAGTACATCTTCTTCTTGCTCTAATTTAATATCTGTATCTATAGAATACTGTTTACGCACTTCAATCTCGTTTCTCCCTAAATAAACATTCTCATGCTTATCATACCAAATAGGAATACGGTGACCCCACCACAACTGTCTAGAAATACACCAATCTTGAATTTCTTTCATCCAAGAAAAATACAGATTATTATATTGTTTGGGAATAAAAGTAATAATACCTTCCTTTACTGCTTTTATAGCCATTGGGGCTAACCGTGAAACACGCAAATACCATTGATTAGTTAACATAGGTTCAATAATACCACCACTTCGATCTCCATAAGGTATCATGTTGACATGTGGTATTACTTTTTCTAGTAAGCCTAGTAATTTTATTTCATATATTATTTTTTCCCTTGCAACAAAACGATCTAAATTCTTAAATTTTTCAGGAATTAAGATACAATCAAAAGTGTTAAGTATGCTATCACTATTATAAATTTCAGGAATATCTCTTATTCTTCCATCAATTGTTAAAATATTTATCATTGGTAAATTATGTCTTAATCCAACTTGATAATCATCAAAATCATGAGCGGGGGTAATTTTAACACATCCAGTATCCTTTTCTAAATCGGCGTGTTCATCAAAAATAATAGGTATAACACGATTACTTAATGGTACTAAAACATGTTTCCCTGATAATCGAGAATATCGTCTATCTTTAGGATTTACCGCTAAAGCTACATCTCCCAATAAAGTTTCTGGACGAGTAGTAGCTACTATTAAATATTTTTTATCATAACAAGAAGAACAATCCTCTAATAAAGGATATTTTATATACCATTTAAAGCTTTCTGTAAGACGATTTTCTACTTCTAAATCAGAAATCACAGTTTGAATAGCAGGATCCCAATTAACTAATCTTTTTTTTCTATAAATTAAATGATCTTTATAAAGCATAATAAATGCTTCTGTTACTGCATTAGACATATCTGGATCTAAAGTAAAACGCTCACGTTCCCAATCAACAGAATTACCTAATCTACGCATTTGATTAATTATTTTTTTACCGTATTGTTGTTTCCAGTCCCATATCTTTTTTATAAACTCTTGTCTGGTATATTCCTTACGATTTTTTCCTTCTTTTAGAATAAGATTCTTTTCAACTATCGCTTGTGTAGCAATTCCAGCATGATCAGTACCAACTTGCCATAATGTATTTTCACCTTGCATTCGGTGATAACGAATTAAAATATCCATAATTGTTTGCTGAAAAGCATGACCCATATGCAAACTACCAGTAATATTAGGAGGTGGAATAACAATACAGAAATTTTTTTTATTAGATTTATTATTGGATTTAAAAAAACCATTTTTTTCCCAAAAACAATACAATCTTTTTTCAATTTCTTGCGGATCAAAATTTTTTTTCATATTTATTTTTTAAAAAATAGATATTCACTCAGTATGAAATACGAAGAAATATAATATCTTATATATAAAACATCATCATACAACTATAAATGATTTTTTTAATCATCATCAAATAATAAAATATATAATGAAGTAAATAATATTAAGTATTATATATAATGTTTATTAAATAATAATTTAATCTTAATTATTTAAATTTAAACCAGATTTATTCAATAAAAATTGAGATAATAATAAAATAGGTCGTCCTGTTGATCCTTTTTCTTTTCCAGATTTCCAACTAGTTCCTGCTATATCTATATGAGCCCAATGATACTTTTTTGTAAAATGAGATAAAAAACAAGCTGCAGTTATTGCTCCTGCTGATCTAGAACCAACATTAGAAAAATCAGCAAAATTAGAAACTAAATCATCATAATATTCAAGCAACATAGGTAAACGCCATACTTTGTCATTTACCTCTTCACCAGCATGGTATATATCATTAGCAAGAGTATCATCATTAGAGAATAAACCACTGACATAATGACCTAATGCTACTATACATGCTCCAGTTAAAGTAGCTATATCAATGACTATACTTGGATTAAATTTTTCTACATAAGTAAGTACATCACATAATATTAAACGACCTTCGGCGTCTGTATCTAAAATCTCTACAGTTTTCCCCGACATGGTCGTCACTATATCTCCGGGACGACATGCATTACCTCCGGGCATATTTTCACATCCAGCTAAAATACCAACAACATTTAACGGTAATTTCAGCTGAGATACTATATGCATAATACCGTAGACAACAGCAGAACCAGACATATCATATTTCATTTCATCCATTAATCGAGAAGGCTTAATAGAAATACCACCAGAATCAAAAGTCACTCCTTTACCAATTAAAACAATAGATTTTTTTGTTGTATCATAATTCCCATTATATTTAATCACAGACATATAAGGTTTATTTTTTGAACCTTGACTGACACATAAATAAGCATTCATTCCTAAAATTTTAAGTTCTTTTTCATCTATTATTTTTAATATAATCTTTTTACTATATTTTTGTACTAAATTTTGCGATTTTACTGCTAAATAACTTGGAGTACAAATATTCGGTGGTAAATTAGCAATATCTTTTGCTAACCTGATTCCTTGATTAATAATTACACCATGTTTTATTGCAACTTCTCCAGAAATAATTTCTGATTTCTTATATACATTAAAAAATATGTTATGAAGTAAAATATTTTCTTTTTTTATTCCACTTTTTAATAAATTAAAATTATACATAGCACTATCAATAACCTCTAGGGCTACTCTAATTTTCCAATACATATTTTTATTTTTAACACATAAATCATTTAAAAAGAATACCACTTCTGTAGAAGACGTATTTTTTAAAATATTGATACTATTAATTATAACTGTCCTATATCTTCTTTCATCAAATTCTGATTCTTTACCACATCCAATCAATAAAATTCGTTCAGAAAAAATATACGGTACATGATACAATAATAGTGATTGATTTATTTTGCCATCTAATTCTCCAGACATAATAAATTTATTAATATATCCTTGACTAATTTCATCTAACTTTTGAGCGGAAAATGATGGTTTTTTATTCTCAAATACACCTACGATAAGACATTCATTTTTTAATTTTTCTATGCTTATATAATTTATATGGAATTTCATAATATCAACCTAAATACATCATCATAAGATATATTATATTATTAAAATATAATGACTGATTTTTTTAAGAATCTACCCAAGCTAATGTCTTTTTTTTAAAAAAGATAAAACCCATTTAATACCGAAATTACATTTAATAATATTTAAAATGAGTTGATCAAATATATATCTTTATATATATTTAATAATTATGAATAAATAAAATATTTATTTAGTGTATTATACATAAAAAAAAATAATTTTTTGAACATTAAAATTTTAAATTAAATATTAATTTAACATTAATATTGCATATATCACACCTATTACCTAAAATTTATACTACAATTAATATATTTACAAATAAAATATGTAACTATCTCCATATCTTTAAATTAAAAAAATATTTTTAGAGAATAAAACTACTAATAAAAACTATTATTTAAGATTTTATTTAAATAAACAATGTTAAATGACATGTTTTTTAAAAAAAACTAAATTATAAATTAAATAAAATAAAATCTATAAAACTAATATATCGAATAATTAACTAACCATTTATTTTTAATAAAATCGGGTATTATTTATGTTAACATTATATAAACATCATTTTCTCAGGTTATTAGATTTTCATAACTCAGAAATACAATATTTAATTAATTTTGCTAAGAAATTAAAAAAATTAAAAAAAGATCAACAAGAAATAAAATATTTAAAAGGAAAAAATATTGTCTTAATTTTTGAAAAAGAATCAACCAGAACCAGATGTGCTTTTGAAGTGGCGGCTTTTGATCAAGGGGCACATGTAACTTATTTAGGTCCTGGTAATACACATCTGGGATATAAAGAATCTATTGTAGATACAGCAAAAGTATTGAGTCGCCTGTATGATGGAATAGAATATAGGGGTCATGACCATAATGTAATAAATAATTTAGCAAAATTTTCTAAAATTCCTGTATGGAATGGATTGACAGATCAATTTCATCCTACTCAATTGTTGGCAGACTTGTTAACTATGCAAGAAATAATTAAAAATAGAAAAATAAACGAAATCAGTTGTGCTTATGTCGGCGATGCAAGCAATAACATTGCTAACACCATACTTGAAGCGGCAGCAATTATAGGTTTTGATTTAAGAATAGTGGCACCTAAAAAATATTGGCCTAATCGTCAATTATTATCTCAATGTCAATTAAAATCAATAGAAAATAAAGGTAAAATTATATGTACTGAAAATATTGCAAAAGGTGTGAAAAATGTAGATTTTATATACACCGATGTTTGGGTATCTATGGGAGAATCAAATAAATTATGGACAAAAAGAATTGAATTATTAAAAAAATACCAAATAAATGATTCTATGATTTTATTAACAAAAAATAAAAATGTAAAAATACTACACTGTTTACCTGCTTTTCATGATAATAATACTATTATCGGTAAAAAAATATTAGAAAAATTTAATTTACATAATGGATTAGAAATTACTAATTCAATTTTTGAAGAACATTCTAGTACTATTTTTGAACAATCTGAAAATAAATTACATACTATTAAAGCACTAATGATTTCATCTTTAATAAAAATATTATAATTAGCAATAGCTATTTTATTATTAAATCAAGAATAAAATTTTTTTGGTATTATAAATATAAGAAAAATTTTGACAACTTAAGGGCATAATAAATAATATAAAAAAATAAACTATATTCGTAATATCATAAAAATAAAAATTCACTATAACAATATTTTATAAAAATAAATTCCAATTTAATTATACACTAATTTTATTACTATAAAAATATTTGGAAATATTTTTTAAAAAATTACTTAATATCATTAAGTAACATACTTGATTTTTATTAGTAATAAAATGTCAATAAAATATTGATAAATAAAATAATCATATTTAAAAAGAACTGTCTTGATAAATCATTTATATAATAAATATAGGATCAAACTAAATTTTATTAATTAATACATGATTAAAAAAATATATTTTATTTAATATTTGATACAATATTAACTACTAATTCCTTACTATATTTTATGTACAATATAAAGATATATGATGTATTGATTGATATCATGTTGATAGAAACTGCAAAATAAACATTACTCTTAATTTTTATATCTTAAAAAAATAAAAAAATAAAATTAATGTCAAATTATTAGAATGATTATAATATAAAATTTTATGTAATAAAATTAAATGTATATTCTAGTAAACAATATTAATATTTTTACAGTGTAAATATACTATTTCTTATGAAAAATAATATATACTGAGATATAGATTTATATTTAAAATAGATATATATATTTTATATATATTTTATACTATAATTTCCAATATTCAATTAATATTTAGTAAGAATATAATACTAAATATACAATTTAAAAACATATAAGAACCTATATCCAACGATATACATACTCTATATAGGTAATCAACAATATTAACAAACTTAGTTATCAAAACTAACTATAGTAGTTATATGCTATCTCTATCATTTTTATGTTATAAAAAATATAAAAATAATTTTATACTAATAAACATTCATGTTAATAAAATTAATAGATTAATTACTATGAAATAAATATCAATCAATAAAATTGATTCCATATTTTATATATACAAAAGTAGACAAACCTAAAATAACGTATTATATTTCTTTTAAATATGAGATATTAGCAAAATAAAATTAAGGATAAATATGTTAATTCCAATTAATACTAAAAAAGCTCCTCAACCAATAGGACCATATTCTCAAGCTATTAAAATAGGAAGATTACTTATTTTATCAGGACAAATACCTATAGATGTAAAATGCGAAAAAATAACAAATGATATTACTCAACAAACAATAATAACTTTAAAAAATATCAAATCAATAATAGAAGCTGCTAATTTAACAATAAAAAATATCATCAAAACAACAATTTTTTTAACTAATATGAATGACTTAAATACTGTAAATAAAGTTTATAAAAATTTTTTTTTAACTCACCAACAAGTTATATTTCCAGCTAGATCATGCGTACAAGTATCAGCGCTACCTAACAATGTAAAGATTGAAATAGAAGCTTTAGTGCTAGAAAATACAGTATAATGCAGTTATACTAAATAATAGTTATTAATCTGTAAAAAATATTTACATATATTTAATTAAAATTAATTTTGTTTTAAAAAATATGCCACAAAGTGGCATAAATAAAATTTAAATATTAATTAAACATGACGACGACGAGAGGTGGTAAAGTTTTTATTGTCTCGACGAATTCCTCTAGAATTTTGATAATGTTCATTGCATCTACGCGTATCTGAACGATCGCTAGTTCGTGTATTTTTTTTATTGAAAGAACCATAATTATTACGACACAATAGTTTTAAATTAATATTTTTATTGAGAATACGAGTACGCATTAAACGTTTTAATAAATCTTGAGACATCCCATAAGGTAATTCAATCATAGAATAAGAAGCAAAAAGTTTTATATTACCAATCTGACGACTGCTAATATTACCTTCATTAGCAATAGCACCTACTATATGTCGTACCTCTACTCCATCGTCACGACCTACATCAATTCGATATAAATCAAGGTCTTTAACCATATCCCCTCGACGTTCACGACGTACTTTATTAATTTTAACATCATTGTACTGACGATTTTCATAAGCATTCAAGATATTATGTTTTCGTATTTGAATATCTGGTTTAATAATTAAAGGTCGTTCTCCTTGAGCCATTTTTAATAACGCTGCTGCTAAATTTTCCATGTCTAATTTTTTTTCTGGTTGTATTTTAGATAACAAAGCGCGATAATCATTTAAATCTTTACTTTCTAATTGTTGCTCTACTATTTTAGAAAATTTCTCAAGGCGACGTTGGCTTAATAATTCTGCTTTGGGTAACATTACTTCTTTTATACTTAATTTTATTATACGTTCTATGTTTCTTAATAAACGACGTTCTCTGTGTTCAACAAATAATAATGCTTTACCAGCTCTACCCGCCCTACCGGTACGACCGATTCTATGAACATACGATTCGGCATCCATCGGAATATCATAATTAATTACAAAACTGATACGGTCTACGTCTAATCCACGAGCTGCAACATCAGTAGCTATTAAAATATCTAAACGTCCATTTTTTAATCTTTCTAACGTTTGTTCACGAAGAGATTGATTCATATCTCCATTTAATGCAGCACTATTATATCCATTTCTTTCTAAAGCTTCTGATACTTCCAAAGTTGCATTTTTGGTTCTTACAAAAATAATAGTTGCAGAAAAATCTTCTACCTCTAAAAAACGTATTAAAGCATCTGTTTTACGACCATATACCATCCAATAACTTTGTTTAATATCAGGACGAGTAGTAACATTAGATTGAATACGTACTTCTTGAGGTTCTTTCATAAATCTACGTGAAATACGACGAATAACATCGGGCATAGTAGCAGAAAATAATGCCGTTTGATGACATGCTGGAATTTCAGCCATTATGGTTTCTACATCTTCTATAAATCCCATTCGTAACATTTCATCAGCTTCATCTAAGACTAATCCATGTAAATTAGAAAGATTTAAAGTTCCTCTTTTTAAATGATCTAATAAACGACCTGGGGTGCCTACAACGATTTGAGGCCCTTGACGAAGTGCCCTTAATTGTAATTCATATCTTTGTCCACCGTATAGTGCCAATACTTGTATACCAGGTATATATTTTGAAAAACCTGAAAAAGCTTTAGCGACTTGAACAGCTAATTCTCTAGTCGGAGCTAAAACTAAAATTTGAGGAGCTTTTAAAGCTAATTTAATATTATTTAGTAAAGGTAACGAAAAAGCAGCGGTTTTTCCACTACCTGTTTGGGCCATCCCTAATACATCTTTACCTAGTAATAAATGAGGAATGCAAGCTAATTGAATAGGAGAAGGTTTTACATATCCCATTTCATTTAATGCTTGAATTATTTGAGAATTTAAACCAAGAGCAAAAAATGTAGTTTCAGTGTGATTCATGTAGTACATGTACCTCTTAAGTGACAAATACTAGTTAATACAATTTATAATAAAAAATTATTTTATTAAAAAGTATAAACTGTATAAAATAAAATAATAAAAATAAAAAAATATTTCTATTACATAAAAAATGGGGAATAAATGTAAATAAAATCTTCTATCTTTAAAAAAGATCATATTATTATACATTATCTATAACATAGAAAAGTTTATTTAATATCATAAAAAGTAAATTTAATTTAATTTTTTAGTAAAAAATAAGTTTATATTATTATTAAAAATAATAGAATAATTTTAAATAAAAAACACTATTTTCATATATAAAAATTATATATAAATATTTTAAATATAAAAATTTTTATTTTTATTAATAAACAGTTATTCTGCAGCTTTAATGCTAAGCCGTAAACGCCCTTGTCGATCTATTTCTAAAACTTTTACAGATACAATTTGATCAATCTTAAGATAATTCGTTACTTTTTCTACTCTTTTGTTAGATATTTGAGAAATATGTACTAAGCCTTCTTTCCCTATACCAATAGAAATAAAAGCGCCAAAATCAACAATTCGTGTAACTTTACCAATATAAATTTTACCTACTTCAATCTCCGCAGTAATTTCTTCAATTCTACGAATAGCATTCATGGCTTTTTCTTTAACAATTGCAGAAATTTTAACTGTACCATCATCTTCAATTTCAATAGTAGTACCTGTTTCTTCAGTTAACATACGAATAACAGATCCTCCTTTACCTATAACATCTTTTATTTTTTCTGGATTTATTTTTATTTTATGTATACGAGGAGCAAATTCGGAAATATCAGTACGAGGAATTCTTAATGCTTTTTCCATAACTTGTAAAATATGCAAACGAGCACTTTTCGCTTGATTTAATGCTAATTTCATTATATTACTGGTAATTCCCTCAATCTTAATATCCATTTGTAATGCTGTAATACCTTCTTTGGTTCCTGCAACTTTAAAATCCATATCACCAAGATAATCTTCATCTCCTAATATATCAGATAATATTACATATTTATCACCTTCTTTCACTAACCCCATCGCAATACCAGCAATTGCTGCACTAATAGGAACACCTGCATCCATTAAAGCTAATGATGCTCCACAAACAGACGCCATAGAAGAAGATCCATTAGACTCAGTAACTTCAGATACTATTCTTATAGTATAAGGAAAATCTTCTACCTTAGGCATAACTGCTAACATACTTCGTTTTGCAAGTCTACCATGACCTATTTCACGTCTTTTGGGGGAACCAACTATCCCTATTTCACCCACAGAATAAGGAGGAAAATTATAATGAAAAATAAAATTATCGGTTCTATCTCCCAATAAATCATCCAAACTTTGAGCATCTCGAGATGTTCCCAAAGTAGTAGATACTAATACTTGTGTTTCACCTCGGGTGAACAAAGCAGAACCATGTGTACGAGGTAAAATTCCAGTCCTTACATCTAAAGCACGAATCATATCATTTTCTCTTCCATCAATACGTAATTCTCCATTTAAAATACGATTACGTACAATATTTCTTTCAATATCATAAAGAATATATTCAATTTCTGATTCGTCTGACGTAATATTTTCATTAATCAATCGTTCCATTATACTACTTTTAATTAATTTAAGCTTTTCGAATCTTTCTTTTTTTGCAATAATTTTATAAGCGCTGCTAATTTCTTCCTTGTATAATTCTAAAATATAAAAATTTAAATGATTACTTATTGGTAATAAATTTATATTCCATTCAGATTTACCATATTCATCTGAAAAAGATCGAATATTGTCAATTACTACTTTTTGATTTTTATGAGCAAATAAAATAGCATTAAGAATCTTATCTTCACTTAATACATTAGCTTCTGCTTCAACCATGAGAACAGCAGTCTCTGTACCGGAAACAATTAAATCTAAATGACTTGATTTTAATTCTTCTACGGTAGGATTCAAAATATATTTATTATTAATATAACCTACTCTGGCTGCACCAATAGGGCCACTAAAAGGAATACCAGACAAACTTAATGCTGCTGACGCTCCAATAATAGATACAATATCTGGATTTACTTGAGGATTAACAGAGACTACAGTAGCTATTATTTGAATTTCATTCAAAAATGTTTTTGGAAATAAAGGACGAATAGGACGATCTATCAATCTTGCTATCAATATTTCATTTTCACTAGGACGCCCTTCTCTACGGAAAAATCCTCCTGGAATTCTTCCTGCAGCATAAGTTCTTTCTTGGTAATTAACGGTTAAAGGGAAAAATCTCTGTCCTAATTTTGATATTTTTTCACCAACGATAGTAACAAATACAGCAGTATCATCCATGCTAACCATTACAGCAGAAGTAGCTTGTCGTGCCATTATGCCAGTTTCTAAAGTAACAGTATGCCTACCATACTGAAATTTACGAACAATCGGATTTAACAAAATAACATCCTTAATATATAAATTTTAATGATACATGTAATCTAATATATATGATTACATTATATATTGCTGTGAATATATGTTTTTATAATTTTTTATAGACTAAAAGGGCTAATTCAGCCCTTTAAAAAATATGAATCTCTTATAAATCTTATATTATTGATACGAAAAAATTAGTTTATTGAGACGGATATCTTTACTTTCTAACGACGTAGTTGTAAAAATTCAATAATTTTATTGTAACGAATCATATTCTTTCTTTTTAAATAATTTAATAATTTTCGACGTTTAGAAACCATTTTTAATAAACCACGTCTTCCAGAGTGGTCTTTCTTATGTATTAAGAAATGATTTTGTAAATAATTTATTTGAGAAGTTAGTAAAGCTACTTGCACTTCAGATGTACCACTATCTTTATCATTCAATCCATATTTTTTAAATATTTTTTTCTTTTCTATCTCATCAAGAGACATTTTATTCTCCATATTTTAAAGTGAATTAGTATTGTAATGAACTTATATTTATTACTATGATTAATTTCTATCCGTTACTTGTAATTAGATAATAGACGTCTTGGTTTTATATGACCTTGATTATCACTTTCACCTAATCCAATAAATTTTTTCCCTTCCATTACCCGCACAAATTGACTCTTATGAAAATAAGAAATTTTAATCATTTTTCCCGTTCTAAAATAAGATGCAGATCTACTGGAAATTATGACTTCTGGAAAAGACGCAATAGGAGAATCAATAGGCATTAAAAAATCATATATATTTTCTTTCAAAAAAAAATTATTAATTTTTACTAGAGAATATAATTTATTTAAAGTAATCATTTTATTTATTGGATAACTTCCAACCTGTAAACGACGCAATAATATTACATGAGCACCACAACCTAATATTTCTCCTAAATCATTAATAATAGTACGAATATAAGTACCTTTAGAACATTTTATTTCTAGTTCAAAAAAATTTTTTCTTCTTTCAATACATATCAATTGATGTATAACCGCCGTTCGATTAATACGAGGTGTCTTAATTCCTTTTCTTGCATATTTGTAAGATGGTATTCCTTTATATTTGATAGCAGAATATATAGGAGGTACTTGTTTAATGTTACCTTGAAACTGTTTTAATGCTTTACTAAATTCATCATCAGTAAAATTTATCAAACGATTTTTTATTATTTCTCCATCTGAATCGTATGTTGTAGTTGATTCACCTAATTTTGCAATAACTCTATAATGTTTACCAGAATTAATAGAATATTGTGCAAATTTAGTAGCTTCACCAAAACAAATTGGTAACATGCCTGTAGCAAGGGGATCTAAAGTACCTGTATGACCAGCTTTTTTAATACCAAGAAAATTTTTTATTTTCTGTAATACGTTATTAGAAGACAAACCAGACGGTTTATCTATTAATAATACACCATGAATACTATTAAATTTGGGAAACAATATTTATCTTCCTTTCTTATAGTCAATAGTATTATTATGTATTTTTTCTTTTTTTATTTCATTAGAAATAATATTAGATATTTTAATACCATTAATAAATGAGTTATCATAAATAAAAAACAATTTTGGTATAATACGTAAATTTATTTTCTTCCTCAATAATGTTCTAATAAAACCAGTAGCATTGTTTAAAACTTTAATAGTTTCGATGATAACTAGTTTATCTTCATTTTCTAATAAAGTAATAAAAACTTTAGCGTAACTGCAATCAGTAGATAAAAGAACTTCAGATATTGTTATCATCTTATTTAAACGAGGATCTCTTAATGAATATTGAATAATAAATGATAATATTTTTTTTAATTCCTGGGCTACTCTATGAGCACGGCTAACTGCATGTAACATAAAAAAATTCTCTAAATATAATTTATAAGAAATAAATTTATTGATATATCAATGGTTAATTTCAATACTACGTTGATGTTCTGTAACTTCGAATACTTCTATGATATCTCCAATACGAATATCGTGATAATTTTTTATACCAATACCGCATTCCATTCCATTTCTAATTTCATTTACATCTTCTTTAAAACGACGCAGTGATTCTAATTCCCCTTCATATATTACTATATTATTTCTTAATATACGTACAGGGTTATTCCTTTTTATAACACCTTCAGTTACCATACAACCAGCAATAGCAGAAAATTTTGGTGATTGAAATACATTCCTAACCATCGCTAATCCAATAATTTCTTGTTTATATTCAGGAGATAAAAGACCCAACATAGCTGTTTTTACTTCATCAATTAACTTATAAATTATCGAATAGTAACGCACATCTATATTTTCTGATATAATCATACGTTTAGCAGAAGTATCCGCTCTAACGTTGAATCCTACAATAATAGCACTAGAAGCTACTGCTAAAGAAACATCTGTTTCAGTAATTCCTCCTACACCTGATCCTACTATGTTAATTGTTACTTCATTACTAGATAATTTAATTAAAGAATCGGAAATAGCTTCTAAAGAACCCTGAACATCAGATTTTAAGACGATATTCAATACAGAGCTGTCACCCGATTCTATATGATCAAAGATGTTTTCTAACTTGATCTTTTTCTTTTTAGACAATTGAATTTCACGAAATTTACCTTGTCGATAAAAAGCCACTTCACGAGCTTTTTTTTCATTATTCACTACGTTAAATATATCACCAACCTCTGGCAATCTAGATAATCCCAATATTTGTACTGGAATAGAAGGACCTGCTTCTATAATATTGTTATTACTTTCATTTCTCATCGCTCGAACTTTACCATGTGCACAACCGCACAGCAGAATATCTCCTTTTCTTAATGTTCCTTCACGAATTAATACCGTTGCAATAGGACCCCGTCCTTTATCAAGAAAAGACTCAATTACAATTCCGCTGGCCATTCCACTAAACACCACTTTTAAATCTAATATTTCTGCTTGCAATAAAATTGCATCAAGTAAATTTTTAATACCATATCCTGACTTAGCAGAAATTTTAACAAATATATTTTCTCCCCCCCATTCTTCAGAAACAATAGAATGTTTTATTAATTCTTTATTTAATGGATCAAGTGAACCTTCTATCTTATCAATTTTATTAATGGCAACAATGATGGGAACTTTAGCAGCATTTGCATGCTGTATAGATTCTATGGTTTGAGGCATAACACCATCATCAGCGGCAACAACTAAAACAACTATGTCGGTAATTTTAGCTCCTCTTGCTCTCATCGCGGTAAAAGCAGCATGCCCAGGTGTATCTAAAAATGTAATGATACCATTTTTTGTTTGTACATAATATGCACCTATATGTTGAGTAATACCACCGACTTCTTTAGATGCTGTTTGAGTTAATCGTATATAATCTAGTAATGACGTTTTACCATGATCAACATGACCCATAATAGTTACAACTGGTGGTCGTGATTCCATTATCCCACAATTCTTTTTTCTATCTTGCATTAATAATTCTTCTGCTTGATTATCACGATGTATGGTGACTTTATGACCCATTTCTTCAGCCACCAATTGAGCTGTTTCCTGATCTATAACTTGATTTATTGTAATCATTAAACCTAAATTCATCATTCTTTTAATAACTTCAGAACTTTTTACTGCCATTTTATTTGCTAATTCAGATACAGTTAATGCATCACCTATTATAATATCTCTATTGATAGTCAAAAGTGGTTTTTTAAAAGATTGTTGTAATATGCTAGATTTATTTTTTTGTTTACTATATTTTATAGTACGAATTTCTGATTGTATTTCTTCACGATTTTTTTTAGATTCTAAGTTTTTATTATTTTTCTTATAACGAGTATTTCTAATCTTTTTATTTCTAATACGACGACTAATTTCTACTGCTCTATCGTTATCATCTTCAGCTTGACGAGCATGTAAGAACGTAGTTAAATGATAATCTTCTTTTATATTTTTTTTACTTATTTGGTTATGCGATCTATCTTTAAATATTTTTTTTTCTTCTATGGAAGAATTTCGTCTATCTATATTTTTTTTTGTATTTTTCACTTTATAATCACGATTATTTTTTTCAACTCTTTTAGAAGTAATTAATTTATCACCTAACATATTAGATGTACTATTATTAATTACTTCACGTGTGTTTTTATTAATTATTTTTTTTTTATTTTCTTCTTTAATATTAATCATAATTTTTTTTCTACTATTAATAATTATAGTCTCCTTTTCCTTTTTAGTATCATTCATGCTAATTTTATTAAAACAAAACTTATCTTTTTCTACATTATTTTTAAAATAAGTGTGATTTTTTCTTATTTCAATTCTAACTAATTTATTTTTCCCTCCAGTACTGGAAACATTTAAAAAGCTACATGTTTTTCTCTTTAAAATTAATGATTCTTGAAAAAAATTCTTTTCTTTACGTAAATAACTTAATAAAACGGTTGTTTCTTCTTGAGTTATTAAATCGCTAATGCTTTTTGATATACCTATTTTATAAAAAATATCAATTATTTTTTTTATCGGAATATTTAATTCTTTTGCTAATGATTTTATACTTACATCTGTCATTCCATTCCTTCCTGTTATTAACTTTTGCTTCCAAACCAACAAATATTACGTGCTGCCATGATTAACGCACCTGCTTTATCAGTATCTAAACCTTCAATATCAATAAGGTCATCAACCCCTTGATTGGCTAATTCTTCTAAAGAAGATATATTTATATTGGCTAACTTGATGGCTAAAGATCGATCCATTCCATGTAAATTCAATAACTCTTCTTTAATACTAATTGATTCAAATTTTTCTTTTTTTTCTAATTCCTGTATATTTAAAGCATTTTTTGCATTCTGTCTAATAATTTGAGCTAAATCTTTATCAATTCCAGGAATGGACAATAATTCATTAAAAGGAACATAAGCTATTTCTTCTAAAGAAGAAAAACCTGTTTCAATTAAAATATTAATAATATTTTTACTAACACTTAAATGATTACTGAATACACTTTTAATCAAATGTGATTCTTCTTTATATTTTGATTTTAAATCATCCACTGTCATTACATTTAATTCCCATCCACTTAACTGGGAAGCTAATCGCACATTTTGACCATTTCTACCAATAGCTTGAGCTAAATTAGCAGTTTCTACGGCAACATCCATAGTATGACGATCCTCATCCATAATGATAGAAGATACATCCGCTGGAGCCATAGCATTAATTACAAATTGCGCTGGATTACTATCCCATAAAACAACATCAATTCTTTCCCCACATAATTCACTAGATACCGCTTGAACTCGCGCACCCCTCATTCCAACACATGCTCCCACGGGATCTATTCGTTTATCATTCGTTTTTACCGCAATCTTCGCTCTTGAACCTGGATCACGAGCTGCAGCTTTAATTTCAATGATTTCTTCTCCAATTTCAGGAACTTCAATACGAAATAATTCAATTAACATTTCTGATTTAGACCTAGTCATAAACAATTGAGCTCCACGAGCTTCAGGATGAATAGCGTAAAGAACTCCTCTGATACGATCACTTAATCTAAAATTTTCTCTTGGTAACATATCTTCTTTCATAATTAATGCTTCAGCATTGTTTTCTAAATCTAAAATAATATTATCTCTATTTATCTTTTTTACAATTCCAGTAATGATATTACCCTTATATTCTTGAAATTGTTCCACTATCATAGCACGTTCAGCTTCTCTTACTTTTTGAACAATAACCTGTTTTGCTGTTTGAGTAGCAATTCTATCGAAAGTAACAGACTGAATTACATCTTCTACATAATCGTTTAGTTGTATTGTATTATTTTCTAAACGAGCCGCTTCTAATGTAATCTCCCTTGTTGGTTGAGTAACTTGCGATACCACGATCCAACGTCTAAATATGTAAAAATTTCCATTTTTGCGATTAATTTTTACTCGTATATCTATTTCTTGATCATGTTTTTTTTTTGTTGCCGTAGCTAACGCACATTCTAAAGCTTCAAATATTTTTTCACGTGGTAAAGATTTTTCATTAGAAACAGATTCCACAACAGCTAAAATTTCTTTATTCACCTTAATTAGCCTCGATTCTAAATTGAAAAAATAAAGCTAAGTTTATTTTTTTAAAATTACTAAAAAACACTTTTTATACCACCAATATTAATGTTTTAACATCTTATCCAATGATATTTTTTTAAAAAAACTATTTAATATAATTTTTATATGCTGATATAATATAAATTATATTTTTTTTGAATTTGTAAAAAATAATAAGAAAACAATTTTTAAAAAAAATAAATATTTTTAATAATAAAAAACCCCGAATAGTCGGGGAAGATGATGCTTATCATATAATCAATATTATTATTAATAATAAAAAATATATCTTTATTTTAAATAATATTAAAAAAATGAAAATAAAACCACTATATAGTAAATAAAATATTAATTATTTAATGATCTATACCGAGGACGGGACTTGAACCCGTATATCTTGGATAAAAAGATACTACTACCTCAAAGTAGCGTGTCTACCAATTTCACCACCTCGGCTTAATTCTTAATTAATATTGTTCTAAATTGAAAAAATATTACAGATAAAAAATTAATTATAATCTACTATAAGAAAATATATTCTTTTAATTTTTAAATTTATTAATCATCCAGTATACTACTTGCATTAATCTTATTATTATTAATATGAATATTAGATAATGCTAAACTAGTAATAAAAAATATAATTGCAAAAAAAATAGTAATATAAGTAATACATTTATTACGATTAGAATGAGTCAATAATTTTTCAGAACTGGCAATAGAACTAGATGAATCTATATTATTACCTTGTTGTACCATAATTAAAAAAATCAAAATAACTGATACGAAAAAAAATACGCTTAAAAAAAAATGATACATACGAAATAGATTCCTATTTTCATCACTATTGAAAAATTTTTTTGTATATAAACAAATTTAATAACAATATAAAATATATTTATATATTTTAAATTTTTTTATCGTATTGATAATGAATACCATATTTAAATACTACTTAGATATAAATAGATGTTATACTTTTTATAAAGTGAAATTAATATAATTTTTTAGTAAATTTTGCTGATCATACAATTTTAATTAATAATTTAGTTCTAAATGAATGTGATGTTATCATTTACTTACTGGTTAAAATTTTATTTTAGTCGTCTATATTTTTTAACTTTTTATTAGTATATAGATTTTTATCTTTTTAAATATATCAAAAAAATTACATAAATTTATTTAAATAAAAACAGAATAGTATTCTGTACGCAATTAACTAATTTTTTAAAATTTTTAATATAAAAAATATTTTTTTAATTTTTTCATTGTGCAATGTTAAATTGCAAAACATTTTCTCTTATGTTCAATGATTTTTATTATTTTTAAATATGAAATAATTCTTATTATAAATTTAAAAAATAAAATATACAGTTACTTTTTTTTAAAAACAGTAATCATATATAATATATGATACTTGATATAAAAAATTAAAATTATAAATTTACTTAAAACTTTTTAATAATATTCCTAAATACTCCATTATTAAACTAATCTATCATAATAACAATATTTAAAATATAAGATATGTCTTACTTATTTTAATAAGTACTAATTATTATTAAAATGAGTATTTTTATTAAACATTAAAACTAATTGATATTAGTCACATGAATTAATTGAAATTAGTGATAAAATATACTACACTCTGCAAATATTTTAGCTATCCTATTGTTTTTTAGTACTAATAAAATTGACTAATATTTTATATATATAAAATTTTCAACATCTGTATATTGACTTTTTTAGAAAAATATTTAAAATATACGTGATATAAAATCATATTTTATATTTTTTAACATTTATTATATTATTTTAATAATCTAAAATTAGTGATAAATTTTTTATTACTAATAATAACATAAAACTAATAATACGGGTATATTTTACAAATATAATTTTCTATTTCACTATCGTGATATAAACCATCTATAACCACATAATATAATAAAAAGTATACAAATAAGTACTATCTTTATATTTCTCTTATTCCCACACATTAAAAATACTTTCATTATTTCAAATATTGTTATTTAAATTAAACATCTAATTATTTAATGATTTTTATATCATTTTTTATTTAATTGACATTAAATCTTCGAAATATATAAAATATGATATAAAAATGATTTATTTGTTTTAATAAAAAATAATTTTTATATAAAAATTAAAAATTAAATACTACTAAAAAATTTAAAATATTAGTCAATGATAATATTGATAAAACAATCACTTTTAAAACAACTATCTCCTATAAAATAAAGAGATAGTCGTATATTATTGTAATAACAAGAAATAATAATTTTATATCTAAAATTTATTCAATTTAAACACGGGAATATTTATTGGATTTATATCTATTTTTTATTTTTTAAAAAAATAGATATAAAATTTACAATACTCTTAAATTATTTTCCTATTTTTATTAACTTAAAATAATACTAAATATTTCTATGAACCAATATATTTCTACAATCCTTTGAAAGTTAAAATATAAAAATATTTTACTTCATTTAATTAATAGAAGAATGATCTTTCCAATCTATTGGTTTGCGAACCTCTTTTCTAGCCATTAAATCATCAATTTGTAAAGAATCAATTGTTTCATATTTCATCAATGCATCTTTCATAGCATGTAATATATCCATATTATTATTTAAAATACTCCTTGCTCGTTGATAGTTAAATTCTATTAATAATTTCACTTCTTCATCAATAATTCTAGCTGTTTTATCAGACATATGTTTTGCTTTAGCTACCGAACGACCTAAAAATATTTCATCATCTTCTTCGGCATATAATAAAGGTCCTAATTTATCCGAAAAACCCCATTGAGTAACCATATTTCTTGCTAAAGTAGTTGCGATTTTAATATCATTAAAAGCACCAGTAGACACATTTTTTTCACCATAAATAATTTCTTCAGCTAAACGACCACCATATAAAGTAGATATTTGACTTTCTAGCTTTTGACGACTGATACTGATAGTATCACTTTCCGGCAAAAAAAACGTCACTCCTAAAGCCCTACCTCTTGGAATAATTGTTACTTTATGAGCAGGATCATGTTCAGGTACTAATCTACCTACAATTACATGACCGGCTTCATGATAAGCTGTAGCTTGTTTTTGTGCATCCGTAATAACTAAAGACCGACGTTCAGAACCCATAATAATTTTATCTTTAGCTTTTTCAAATTCTGACATGGATACAGTATGCCGATTCATTCTAGCCGCAAACAAAGCTGCTTCATTGACTAAATTAGCTAAATCTGCACCAGAAAATCCAGGAGTGCTACGAGCAATAATCATTGCATCAACATCTTTATCTAACGGAACTTTACGCATGTGTACTTTAAGGATTTGATCTCTTCCTCTGACATCAGGTAAAGCAACTACTATTTGTCTATCAAAGCGACCGGGTCGCAATAAAGCAGGATCTAAAACATCAGGACGATTTGTAGCAGCTATTAAAATAATCCCTTCATTCCCTTCAAATCCGTCCATTTCTACTAACATCTGATTTAATGTTTGTTCTCTTTCATCATGTCCACCACCAACACCGGTACCTCTTTGCCTACCTACTGCATCAATTTCATCAATAAATATTATACATGGAGCAGATTTTCTAGAATGTTCAAACATATCACGTACCCGTGATGCTCCTACTCCAACAAACATTTCAACAAAATCAGATCCAGAAATAGTAAAAAAAGGAACTTTAGCTTCTCCAGCTATCGCTTTTGCAAGCAATGTTTTTCCTGTGCCCGGAGGACCTACCATTAAAATTCCTTTTGGAATTTTACCACCTAATTTCTGAAAACGACTAGGTTCTCTTAAATATTCGACCAATTCACCAACTTCTTCCTTAGCTTCATCACAACCAGCTACATCAGAAAAAGTAATCTTAATTTCATCTTCAGATAGCATACGAGCTTTACTTTTACCAAACGACATGGCTCCCTTACCACCACCAAGATGCATTTGACGCATAAAAAAAATCCAAACCCCTATTAATAAAAACATCGGAAACCAAGAGATAAAAATAGATGTTATCAAACTTGTTTCTTCAGGAGCTTCTCCTACTACTTTAATATTTTTTACCAAAAGATTATCAAGTAACTTAACATCATTAATTGGAAGATATGTTGTATATTTATTATTATTTTTTTTGACAACATTAATTTCGTGCCCATTTATATGCACTTCTCGGACCTGATCTTGGTTGACTTCTGATAAAAAAGTTGAATAATCTATTTTGCGAATATTTCCATCATCGGAATTAAAACTTTGAAATATAGACATGAATACTACTGCAATGACTAACCAAAGAATCAGATTTTTAACCATGTCACTCAAGGTATTAACCTCATTATTACAATAATATTTAAAAAACAGCATAAGAGATAATTATTTTTTCTTAGCTGCTACAATATACACTTCTCTAGAACTAGCTAGAGAAGAATTTGGTTTACGAATTTTTACTATTGAAAACAAATTATGAATTTTTTTTAAAAATGTATCAAATCCTTCTCCTTGAAATAATTTTAACAATAATGTTCCTCCTGACACTAATGTTATTTTAGATATGTTGAGAGCTAAATTACATAAAAAAATAGATTTAGGAATATCAATACAAGAATGTCCACTTATGTTAGGAGCCATATCAGACATTACTACACTAACAGAAGTTGATCTTACATGGTTCAATAGTTTATCAAAAATAATTTTCTCTCTGAAATCTCCTTGAATAAAATGTACATTTTTAATAGGCACCATAGGCAATATATCACATGCTATAATTTTACCATTTTCTCCTATCTTAGAAACAGCATATTCCGACCAACTACCAGGTGCTGATCCTAAATCTATCACAGTCATACCCAATTGAAAAATTTTATCAGAATTATTTAATTCTGCTAACTTAAATGTTGCTCTTGATCTAAATCCTTTTTTATGAGCTAATTTTACATATTTATCACAAAAATGATTATGCAACCAATTATTGGAATACATTGATTTTTTTTTTAATCATCAAAATTATATCCTAAAAATATAAAGGTTAAATTAACATATAATATTTACTAAAAATAAAAAACTATATATCCATACCGACATATTGTTTATATAAGCGATTATGCACGACAATATTATTATTAATAATAAACTGTTACCAAATTTATGTTAATTTTATTAAAATATTTCTGTATTTCAGAGTATTTATATAAGAAAAACATAAATATTGTTATATGATACGATCTCTAATTTTATGCAAGTATATTTTATGTTTAAAAATAAAAATATTAAATATAATCTATTTTTAATATTTTATACTTTATTACTCCACCTGGTGTTTTTATTACAGCCATATCTTTTATTTTTTTACCAAGTAATCCACGAACAATAGGGGAATTAATAGAAATTAATTTTTTTTTAAAATCAGCTTCATCGTCTCCAACAATACCATAAGTAAATACTTTTTTTGTATGTGTATTTAATATGGTTACGGTAACACCAAAAATTACTGTACCATTATTCGATATTTTAGTAACATCAATAATTTCAGCATTAGCAAGTTTAGATTCAATTTCTTGAATTCTTCCTTCACAAAATCCTTGCGCTTCTCTGGCAGAGTGATATTCCGCATTTTCCTTTAAATCACCATGAGACCTTGCGTCAGAGATATCAGAAATAATACGGGGACGTATAACTTCTTTCAATTCTTTTAATTCTTTACGCAGTTTATTTATACCAATTACCGTCATTGGAATCTTATTATTCATAATAACCTCATCAATAATAAATATTATTTATTATTTTTCTGACTATATTTTTTTAAAATAAAGAATATTAAACATACTAAATTAATCTAGTGTATTTTAAATACAAAATTATTTTCCTAAAAAATATTTTATATACATAAAAATTTGTAAATGAAAATTTATAAATAAAATATATTTTATAAAAAATGAAATTTATGCTATAATTTGTTAATTTTTTATAACTCCTAATTTTTTCTATCGTATTATTAAATAATAAAATAAATACCAATGTTAAAATAACCATTTTTATATAAAATAGTATTAAGTAAGATACTTAATTGATATACAATATCATATAAAAACATTATAATTTTTCATAAAATTGTATTTTTATACATAATTTATTTTTAAAATAAATTATATTACGTATATTTTATTTTTTATGCAGATCAAAATACAATTTTACTCGGTTAAAAAATATTTTTTATTTTGTAAATAAAATTTATACTTTACTAAAGAAACAATACTAATAATATATATATAAATATAGAATATTTTTTAAAAACATTTTTATTCAATTAAACTAAAATTAGTTATGTACAATAAAAAAATAGAAAATCTACTTATGAATACATTATCACTGAAAGAAATATATGTAAAAGGAGATAGCAATCTTATCAAGATTATCGCTATTGGAGAAATATTTACAGGAATGAGTGAAGTAAAAAGACAACAATCTATTTATACACCTTTAATATCATATATTTTAGAAAAAAAAATTCATGCTGTATCTATAAAGTCTTATTCTCCTAAAGAATGGAATAAAAAAAAATCACACTTATAGTTCATAACTACATGAATAAATAGATTTGTATTACTGGAAATAATAATTATAAATGATCAATCATATATTAATATAATAAAATTAACTTTTTTTATATAAAAATAGTATTAAAAGATAAAATGATATTTTTAAAAAGACTTAATATAACTATTTTTTCTACGTTACTATATAATAGTATAATCAAAATAAAATAGATCAACATTAAAACATAGTTATAAATTTTTGATAAATTAAAAAGTAAAATTTTTATTGATAAATTTTCTACATATCTATTCTGGTTAAATAAAAAAGACAAGCATATCATGCTTAAATCAAATTAAAAATAAATCCATTACAATTACTGCAAAGACTGATATTATTGATCATAATTACCAATTTCTATTAAATTAATAATATCGGTACACCAGAAATCATTTACATTACTAATTAATCAATAAATACAGATCTAAAAAATAAAATATAAACCGAAAGTATCTCTATTTACATATTTGTAAAAATATTACAAATATTTCTTCCTACATTGTATCCAATGAAATTGGAATCAACAAATTTTTAAATTATTATTGATAATTTATATAATTAACGTTTTATAGCATAAAATGCATTTATCAAAATAGATTATTACTGTAAAAAATAAAATTAAATTAGTACTAAAAACTATATTTTCTTAAAAAATAAAAAGATTAGAATCTACCAATATTTATATACCTTTATCAAATATTGTAAAAATGAGTAAAAATATAATTCATGTTATTAAACATAATGGAATAACAGTATCAATACCGCCGATCAGAATATTATTAAAAATAAGTTTACATTTATTCTTTAATTCATAATAAAAAAATAAAAATAATAAATAAATCTATTCTTCACTTACAGTTAATAATATGTATAAAAAATAGAATATTTAATAATTTCTTAATAAAAGAAATTAAAATTAATAAATCCATGATTTATGTAAAAATTATACATCTATTAAAGAAAAATTATTAATATGAGTTATAAATCTTAAAAATATCATTGCTAAAAAATAATATAATTATCTACTTTAATTTTAAAATAGTTATTTTATATAAGCAAATACTATCTATATTTTTTATTTACAATACATTAATGCAATTAATATCAAAATATTAAGAAATAGAATTAAGATAATTTAATCTTTAAGTATATTTTAAAAATACTAATAAAATTTAATCACTTTTTATATAATGAATATTATTCAATATATCTATACTCTTTAATCCTAAAATATATTTATATTAATACTGCTCATTTAAAATTATCTATATTAATATCAACCTCTATATAAAAATCAACTATTGGAGTGATTTATGTACGCAGTATTCTTAAATGGCGGTAAACAACATCGAGTAAAAGAAGGACAAATAATAAGATTAGAAAAATTAGATTTAAAGATAGGACAAAGAATAGAATTCAAAAAAATATTAATGCTTTCGGATAAAGAAAATATTAAAATAGGAAAACCAATTTTATCAAAATGTTATATTGAAGCTTATATTGATAATCATGGAAAACATAAAAAAATAAAAATTATAAAATTTAATAGACGAAAACATTATAAAAAAACCCAAGGTCATAGACAAGCATTCACCGATGTAAAAATTAAAAAAATATTTAACAACTAAAAAGGTTTGAATTAATGGCTCATAAAAAAGCAGGTGGTTCTACACGAAATGGTCGAGATTCCCATTCCCAACGTTTGGGGGTAAAACATTTTGGAGGAGAATTGATATCTTCTGGTAGTATTATAGTTAAACAAAGAGGAACAAAATTTCATCCTGGTGATAATGTAGGTTGTGGTAAGGATCACACTCTATTTGCAACTAAAAATGGAATAGTAAAATTTGAAATTAAAGGTATAAAAAAGAGAAAATATGTCAGTATAATAAAATAAAAATAATAAAAATTAACTTTTTAAAATAAAAAAGATCTCTTTCTATATTAAGAGATCTTTTTACTTTCTTGAAACATAAAAATAAATACTATCTTTAAATTTTAAAAATAGCATACATTATGCTTTTAAGAAAAATACTGTAAAAAATAAAATATATTTTCATAAAAAATTAAATTTCGGAGAAAAAATGAAATTTCTAGATCAAGCGGTAATTCATGTTATTGCTGGAAATGGAGGTAATGGCTGTATAAGTTTTAGGAGAGAAAAATATATACCAAAAGGAGGACCAGATGGAGGAGATGGTGGTAATGGTGGAAATATTTGGTTACAGTCCACTAATAATCTTAATACACTGATAGATTTTAAATTTAAAAAATTTTTTTTAGCCGGTAACGGAAAAAATGGGCTGTCAGGGAAATGTTCAGGAAAAAAAGGCGTTGATATCACTATTCCTGTTCCAATAGGAACAAGAATAATTGATATAAAAACCAATGAAATTATCAGTGATATGCTAGACAATAATCAAACATTATTAATTGCAAAAGGAGGTTGGCATGGATTAGGAAATACTAGATTTAAATCTAGTATTAATCGAACACCAAAGAAAAAAACTCTTGGAACACCAGGAGAAAAAAGAGAAATTCTATTAGAATTAATGCTATTAGCTGATGTGGGTACATTGGGTCTGCCTAATGCGGGAAAATCTACTTTAGTTCAAGCAATATCTTCTGCTAAACCTAAAATAGCTGAATACCCTTTTACAACATTAACTCCCACTTTAGGTACGGTTTTTATAAATAACAAAAAAAAATTCATTATATCTGATATCCCAGGATTAATAAAAAATGCATCTAAAGGAATTGGTTTAGGATTTCAATTTTTAAAACATTTAGAAAGATGTCGTTTATTACTTCATATTATCGATATTTCTTCAAATAATACTACAGATATTATTAATAATATTCATGTCATTTTAAATGAATTAAAACATTATAATGTAACATTATATAATAAACCAAGATGGATTATTTTTAATAAAACTGATTTATTAGAAATAAAAAAAACAAAAAAGATAATAAGTAAAGTATTATTATCTCTAAATAAGTTAGAAAAATATTATGTTATTTCTGCAATTTATAAAACTGGAACAAAATTACTCTGTTCTGATATATCTAATTTTTTAAAAACGATGGAATAAAGATTTAAAATATACAATAAAACATTATTTCATAAGAATGTTGCTATAGTCTATTATTTTTCAAATTATTTAATTTGAATTTAATTTAATAAAAGAAATAGTAAAAAATAATATTTTATAGAAAATCATGCTAAAAAAATAAAAATATTTTATATATAACAGCTTTGATATTCAGTATACTTTTATTATTAAATATATTTTTTAAAATAAATGTACTTATATTATCAATAAAAATTTTTTTCTTAAATTTTAATAAAAAATTATGCATCCACATACTATACTCATAAATAATAAATAATTTTAAAAAAGAAATCCGGTAACGTTCTATTCCGGATTCCTTATAAGATGGTATTAACAATATTTTTAACTAACGTTTAGAAAATTGTGGACGTTTTCTAGATTTACGGAAACCTACTTTTTTACGTTCTACTTGACGTGAATCACGAGTGACAAATCCAGCTTTTCTTAAATCAATTCGCAATAATTCATTATATTTAATTAAAGCCCGAGCAATACCATGGCGAACGGCACCTGCTTGTCCAGAAATACCGCCTCCTTTTACAGTAATATAAAAATTAAATTTAGTGAGTAAATCTACTAATTCTAAAGGTTGACGAACAATCATACACGCCGTCTCTCTACCAAAATAATCCTCTAACTTACGTTTGTTAATAACAATTTCACCTGTACCTAATTTCATAAAAACTCGAGCAGAAGATCTTTTTCTACGACCTGTTCCATAACCTTGAATAACTGTCATTATTATATAAACCCAATTTAAATATTTAATAACTGTGGATTTTGCGCTATGTGATTATGAGTATTGCCGGCATAAACTTTTAACTTTTTAAACATAATACGCCCTAATGGTCCTCTCGGTAACATACCTTTTACAGCTCTTTCTATAACACGTTCAGGACATCTCTGTATCATTTCTACAAAAGAGAAACTTTTAATTCCTCCAATATAACCTGTATGATGATGATATATTTTATTTCTTTTTTTCTTTCCAGAAACCAAAATATTTTTTGCATTCAAAACAATGATATAATCTCCTGTATCCACATGAGGTGTATATTCTACTTTATGCTTACCTCGAAGATATCGAGATAACTCAGTTGCTAATCTACCTAATATTTTTCCTGTAGCATCAATAAAATACCAATTTTTTTTTATATCACTTGATTTAGCTGAAAAAGTTTTCATCTAAAACCACCCAAAAAAATAAATTAAAAAATATTAAAATTTTAATTTATAAAAATTAAAATAATATATATCTAGAATATTCAATTAATAAACAAAAGATATACTTTATATTTGACAAAATAAACTAATTTCAGTTATATTATTTAAATAAAATTTATGTTTTATTTAAATAAAAATAATTTTTTTATAAATTACATTGATCAATATTATTGATCAAAAATCATATCATTTATTTAAAAAAAAAACAATATTATATCTATTTATGATACAGATAAAGGATTTATTTTTTAGTAAAAATATTTTCTTTATTTTTATTAAAATAAATAATATTTCATTTTTAAAAACAATATTATTGTACTAAATAATAAAATCTAGTACATAAATCCTCTCCTTAAAATCAAATTTATTAAATATTCTACAAGTAGCCAATTATGATTTACAAAAATTCATTACTTTATTTACGTGATAAAATTAATTTAATTGATCAAGAATTGATAAAAATTTTTTCTGAAAGGCAAAAAATAATAAAAAAAATAGCAGAAGAAAAAAAAAATACATCTCAACCTATTAGAGATATAGAACGTGAAATATTATTATTAAAAACAGCAATCAATTTAGGTGAAAAATTTAATCTTGATGCTAAGTTTATAAAAAATATATTTAAAATTATTATACAATATTCGGTATCTACTCAAAAAAAAATAATAGAAAAAAAAAATAATTTCTCACCTACCATATTTTCCTTTCTTGGTCCTAAAGGTTCTTACTCCCATATAGCTGTCAAAAAATATAATAAAAAAAAACATGAAAAAGTAAAAGAAAAAGAATGTATTTCTTTTAAAGAAACTATTCAATTAGTAGAAAATAAAAAATCTGATTTCGCTATATTACCTATAGAAAATATATCTTCTGGTTCTATTAATGAAGTATATGATTTATTACAAAATACTCATTTATCTATTATTGGAGAAATTTATATCCCTATCAATCATTGTTTATTAGCACTTCCTCATACCACTTTAAAAAATATAGAAAAAATTTATAGCCATACACAACCTTTTCAGCAATGTAATATTTTTATGCAAAAATTTCCTAATTGGAAAATAAGATATACATTAAGTTCAGCTGATGCTATGCATCGTGTAGCTAAAATAAAAAAAAATAATATTGCTGCCATAGGTAGTGAAAAAGGAGGAAGATATTATAAATTAAAAGTTTTGTTACATAACATATCAAATCAAAAAAATAATATAACCCGTTTTATAATATTATCTAATAATCCTATTAATATATCGGAAGATCAACCAGCAAAAACTACATTATCATTAAAAATTAGAAAAAAGGTAGGATCTCTTTTAAAAGTTTTACTTATTTTACAAGAACATAATTTAATTATAAAGAAATTAGAATCTCGACCAATATATAATTACCCATGGGAAGAAATATTCTTCATAGATATTCTTATAAATTTACATTCACCGCTTATGCAAAATGCTATTACTAAATTACGTAATATTACTACATATTTAAAAATATTAGGATGTTATCAATATGAATCACTAAATACCAATATAAAATAAGAAAAAATAGCTCTATATTAATAAAATGAAGTTAAAATAGAGCTGTTCCAGTAATAACATTACTAACATATAAAATATTAATAAACAATAATGAATATATATATAATTTATATTATTCTTAATTTTTATATATTTTATATATATTAAAAACTTACTCATGTAGTTTGTATACTATATTTATATATTATCAATCATAATATAATTAATAAAACATATAGAATATAAAATTAAATTTTTACTATATTTATATAAAATATATAAATATAGATTGTAGCATACACTAGATTCAATCTGGTATCTATATATTATTTATATCACAAAATAGCTATTAATTTATATATTACTTCATCAAAGAGAAAAATTATGTTTGATAATCTCACTAAACGTATAACAGAAACTTTAAATAAAATTACTAACATAGGAAGATTAACAGAAAATAACATTCAAGACACGTTACGTGAAGTGCGAATTGCTTTATTAGAAGCTGATGTGGGATTACCTGTAATAAAAAGATTTATACTTCATGTAAAAAAAAAATCATTAGGAAATAAAATAAATAATACTTTAACTCCAGGACAAACATTTATAAAAATTGTTAAAAAAGAACTAATAACATTAATGGGAGAAAAAAATAATACTTTAAATTTTACTGTGGCGCCACCTGCAGTATTACTGATGGTAGGTATACAAGGATCAGGGAAAACTACCAGTTTAATAAAACTAGCAAAATTACTAAAAGAAAAAAACCAAAAAAAAATACTGACAGTTTCCACTGATATCTATCGACCTGCTGCCATTAGACAATTAGAAATTTTATCATCAGAAGTCAATATCGATTTCTTTCCCTCAAATAATACTCAAAACCCAATAGATATTTCTTCTAAAGCATTAGAATATGCAAAAATAAAATTATATGACATACTACTTGTCGATACAGCAGGCAGACTTCATATTGAAAAAAAAATGATGAATGAAATTAAAGCAATATATGATAATATACAACCGATAGAAACATTATTCGTTATTGATTCTATGATGGGACAAGATAGTATTAATATACTACCAGCATTTAATAATATTATACCAATATCAGGAATCATTTTAACTAAAATAGATAGTGATACCAGAGGTGGAGTAGCATTATCAATACGATATATGACTGGTAAACCTATTAAATTCATAGGAACAGGTGAAAAACTAAATGATATAGAACCATTCTATCCAGATAGAATCGCATCTCGTATTCTTGGTATGGGAGATATGTTATCTCTTATAGAAAATATAGAAGAACATATCGAAAAAAAGGAATCACAAAAATTAAAAAATAAACTCAAAAATAAAAGTAAATTTGATTTAAGTGACTTTTTAATACAAATTAAACAAATGCGTACTATGGGAGGTGTATCTAATTTAATTGAAAAGTTACCTCATAATCAAGTACAATTAAATTATTTAAAATCCTATATAAATGATACTATTTTAATTAAATTTGAAGCAATGATTAATTCAATGACAAAACAAGAACGAGAAAAACCAGAAATTATTAAAGGATCACGAAAACGTCGTATTGCTTTAGGATCTAGAGTTCATATACAAGATATTAATAAATTACTAAAACAATTTAATGACTTGAAAAAAATAATGAAAAATATAAGAACATGGAATGTAAAAACAATAATAAAAAAAATTAAAAATATTACTCCAAAAAATATGTTCAATTAACACTTTTATTAAAGTAATAAATTCATATTTAAACAATTAAATTTTAATATATATAAAAATATTTTATTCATAAAAATATTAATTTAATATCCAATGTCATATTATTTTCTTAATAAGAGGTTTCTATGTTAAAAATACGATTAGCACGACATGGTTCAAAAAAACGTCCTTTTTACCAAATTATTGTTGCAGATAGCCGTTTCCCAAGAAACGGTAGATTTATTGAAAGAATTGGATATTTTAATCCAATTGCTTCTAAGAAAGATAAAAAAATATATATAGATGTAAATAAAATCACATACTGGACAAGTCAAGGAGCAATCTTCTCTAAAAGAGCTCATTATTTAATTCAAGAAAACAAAAAAATATTAAGCTCTAATGTATAAAACAAATAAAAAACTTAATATTCCACACAATCCTTGTGTAATAGGTAAAATAGGCGCAGCACATGGAATTCTAGGTTATCTTAAATTGTTCTCTTTTACTGAAAACAAAAATGATATTTTTAAATATTATCCATGGTTTATTAAAAATAATAATAAATGGACTATTTTAAACTTAGAATATAAAAAAAATAATAAACATTTTTTTTTAATAAAAATAAAAAACATAAATAATAGAAACGAAGCAAAAAAATTAACCAATTGTATGATTCTAATAGAAAAAAAAATACTTCCGTTATTAAAAAAAAATGAATATTATTGGAATGAATTACTAAATTTTAAAATTATTTCTACCACCGGTTGCCATTTAGGACAGGTGGATAAATTTTTGAGAACTCAATCTTATGATATTTTAGTAATAAAAAATTACAAAAAAAATAAAATGATAGAAACATTAATACCTTTTATAGATAACGAAATTATAAAAAATATTGATATTATCAATACCACTATAACAGTAGATTGGAATCCTATGTTTGAATAAAAAATTATTAAATCGATCACATGATGTTGCAATACACTTTAATATAATTAGTATTTTCCCAAAAATGTTTGATGCAATTATAAAGTATGGAATCGTAAGTAGAGCCATCAAAAAAAATATTATAAGCATTAAAATATGGAATCCTCGTGATTATACGTATGATAAATATCATACTATAGATGATCGTCCTTATGGAGGAGGATCTGGAATGCTAATGAAAGCAGAACCTTTACTCATTGCTATTGAGCATGCAAAAAAAACAACTCAAATTAATACTAAAATTATATACCTTTCTCCACAAGGAAAACCATTAAATCAAAAATCAGTATCAAAATTATCTAAAATATCTAATTTTATTTTAATATGTGGACGATATAAAGGTATAGACGAAAGGGTAATTCATAGTTCAGTTGATGAAGAATGGTCTATTGGTGACTACATAACAACTGGAGGAGAACTTCCAGCGATGATATTTATAGATACTTTATCTAGATTAATTCCAAATCTGATAGGGAAAAAAATATATATTGAAGAAGATTCTTTTTGCAATGGATTACTTGATTGCCCTCAGTATACAAGACCAAATTTTATAAAAGGAATACCAGTACCAAAAATATTGTTATCAGGTCATCACCTTAAAATAAAAAAATGGAAATTAAAACAATCTTTAGGAGCAACATGGCTAAAACGACCAGATCTTTTAAAAGTTATAAAACTCTCTGAAGAGCAGAAAACACTATTATCTGAATTTAAAAAAGACTGGAATAAAAAATGAAAATAAAAATTAATTTAAAGGAATAACAAATTAATGAACATCATTAAAAAAATTGAAAAAGAACAAATGAAAAAAACCGTACCTATTTTTAGGTCTGGAGATACTTTAGAAATACAAGTATGGGTTGTAGAGGGTACAAAAAAAAGAATTCAATCTTTTGAAGGAGTGGTTATAGCTATTCGTAATAGAAATTTAAACTCTGCAGTAACAATAAGAAAAATCTCTAATGGAGAGGGAATTGAACGGGTATTTCAAATATATTCTCCTATAATTGATAAAATTCTAGTAAAACGACGAGGTGATGTTAGAAAAGCTAAATTATATTATTTAAGATATAAAAAAGGTAAAGCAGCTAGAATTAAAGAAAAAATAAAATAAATCATCAATATTATCATATTGCATTTAATAAAATGGATATCATGCAGTCACATGTTAATATTTGACTGCATAATTTTAAGTTTATACAACTGTTATTAATATCTAAAATTAAAAATTATAAAAAATATAAATCTCATTTAGTTAGTTCCACCTACTGTTAAATTATTTAATTTTATAGTGGGTTGACCAACACCTACCGGTACACTTTGCCCATCTTTAACACAAATTCCAACTCCTTCATCCATCAATAAATCATTACCCACCATTGAAATTTGATTCATACTTTCCAATCCTGATCCAATCAACATTACTTTTTTTATTGGTTTGGTTATTTTCCCTTTTTCTATTAAATAAGCTTCAGAAGTAGAAAAAACAAATTTTCCAGAAGTAATATCTACTTGTCCTCCTCCGAAATTTGATGCAAATATACCATATTTTATACTATGTATAATATCTTCTGGTTTAGATTCACCTGGCAACATATAAGTATTTGTCATTCTTGGCATCGGTAAAGAAGCATAAGATTCTCTTCTTCCATTTCCTGTCGATTTTATACCAAGTAAATTAGAATGAAATTTATCTTGCATATAACCTTTAAGAATACCTTTTTCAATTAAAACATTATATTGACCAGGAATACCTTCATCATCTATACTTAATGAACCTCTTCTATCATCAATAGTTCCATTATCTACTATAGTACATAAATTAGATGTAACTTGTTTTCCAATCTTATTAGTAAATACCGATGTTCCACGATAATTAAAATCACCTTCCAATCCATGTCCTACAGCTTCATGTAGCATAACTCCAGGCCAACCTGGGCCAAGTACTACAGGAAAACTACCAGAAGGTGCTTCTTTTGCAAATAAATTCAATAAAGCTATTCTTACTGCTTCACGTACTAAATATTCAAGATAAATACTACCAGAAGAATGTTTTTTAAGAAAATAATTATAATCTTTACGCATACCTCCACCACTAGAACCCTGTTCTCTTTTCCCTTTCTCTTCTACTATTACAGCAATAGAAATATGAACCAAAGGACGAATATCTGCTGCAAAAGTTCCATCAGTAGCTGTTATCAACACTTGCTCGTACTTACCACTTAATACAGCACTTACTTTAATAACCCTTGGATCTAAATTTCTTGCTATTTTATCTATATAATATAAAATTTCTATTTTTTCCTGATCAGACAAACTATCTAAAGGGTTTTTACAACTGTATAATTTTTTATTATTGATAATAGATACTTTCTTTGCTTTTTTAATAAGATGATTATCAGAGATTTTTTTAACTAAATTAACACTATTTTTTAATTCATGCGGGGTGATTTCATTAGTATAGGAGAAACCAATAGTATTATTAACAATTACTCTCACTCCAATTCCTTGATCAATATCATAAATACCCTCTTTAATAATTTTATCTTCTAGAGTCCATGATTCACGGAAAATAGATTGAAAATATAAATCTGCGTAATTAAATTTTTTTTCAGATAAATCGCTTAAAATTAAAAAAATATCTTGTTTATCAATATTATTTAATAATAATAATTTTTCTGTTACTAAATTAAGTATCATTATAACTCACTTATTATGATTAATAATCATTAAATAATTAAGATAATTGATAATGTAAAATGCATTATTTTTCAATATTTTTGATACTTTACATATCAATTTCATTGATAACATACATAAATAAAATCTTATACATGTAATATTGCAAAGTAAAAATTTCATTTTACACTTATAAAAATATAATATAAATTAACTATTTTCTATAATACAAAATTTATAGATATGATATTATATGTTCAAAAGTAAAAGTATTGGATATACTATATATCTTTGTTTTGTATATAATAAAATTTTTTTAATAAAAATTATTTATTGTACTAATAAATAAAAATATAAAAAATTTTATTAAACATTATCTTTTAAAGAGAAAAGAATTATGACTCATATCTTTAATATTTTGTTACTTAATGGACCAAATCTTAATTTATTAGGAATGCGAGAACCTGATATTTATGGTAAAATTACATTATCAGAATTACTAAAAAAATTGAATAAAAAAGCAGAAAAATTAAATATAAAATTACATCATTTACAATCTAATGCCGAACATATTTTAATTGAACGTATTCATCAAGCAAAAGAAAATATAGACTATATTATTATTAATCCTGGATCATTTACACATACTAGTATAGCTTTACGTGATGCCTTATTATCTGTCAATATACCTTTTATTGAAGTCCATATTTCTAATATTCATGCAAGAGAACAATTTCGATCTAATTCTTGGTTTTCTGATATCTCTTCCGGAGTTGTTTCAGGATTTGGATTAGATGGTTATTTTTGGTCTTTACAAAGTGCTGTCAAAAGAATAAAAAATATAAATTAAATTAAAAAAAGTAAATTATATATACTTTTTGCACTCTCGGTTCCATTTAGAAAGTGCAAAATATAACTTTTTAATTCATACCGTATTTTTTTAATTTTTTACGTAGTGTACCCCTATTAATTCCCATTATTAAAGCTGCTCTAGTTTGATTTCCTCGGGTATACTGCATGACTATATCTAACAACGGTTGTTCAATTTCAAACAAAGCTAATTCGTACAAATTAGTTATATTTTTATTATGAAATTGCAAAAAATAATTTTTTAAAGCTTGTTTTACTGATGTTCGTAAAGGCTTTTTAACAACTTGATTATTAGAATTAATAATAGAAACTGTTAATAACTCAGAATGTATCGGTTGTTCAAACATAATGCTATCATCTCTTTCGTTCACTGATATTAATGTCAATCATATAAAATATTTTTCAGAATACTCTTTAGTCTTACTTGCTATCTAATAATCAACTAATAAATATTATGTTAATAATATTTTATTTTAATGAATATTAAAAATATTATACATAATTATACTAATTTAATACCATTAATTTGTTTTTAAAATATAAATTATTTTTTTCATGTCTTTTGGAAGAACTGCTTTAAATTCCATTAATATATTTGTTCTAGGATGATAAAATCTCAATTTACTGGCGTGTAGTGCTGGTCTAGAAAAAAAATTTATTTTTTTTAAAATTATTTCAGGCATACCTTTAGGAATACCAAATTTACTGCGGTAAACAGGATCCCCCAATATTGGATACGTCAGATATAACATATGTACACGAATTTGATGTGTTCTACCTGTTTCTAACCAAACTCGTAAATGAGTATGATATTTAAAACGTTCAATAATACGATAATGTGTTATAGCTGTTTTCCCAATAGAATCTATACACATTTTAGTTCTATTTTTTTTATGACGACCAATTTTTTTTTTTATCGTTCCACCTGAAATTAAATTTCCTATAACTATGGCTTCATATTCACGAAATATTTCCCTATTTTTCAAAAATTTTACTAATGCTTCGTAGGCGAGAATATTTTTTGCAATCACCATTAAACCAGTTGTATTTTTATCTAATCTATGAATGATACCTGCACGAGGTATTTTTTGAAATCTATTATCTTTATATAATAAAGCATTCAAAATAGTTCCATTATCACGTCCGGATCCAGGATGAACAACAAGGTTGATAGGTTTATTAATTACTAATATATCATCATCTTCATACACAATATTTAAAAAAATATTTTCAGCAAAAAAAATTTTTCTTTTCTCAAAAATATTAATTGTTATTAAATCTCCTATAAACACTAATTTACTAGGTTTTGTTACTATACTCCCATTAATGTCAACTTGTGCATTTAAGATCCAATTTTTTAAAATAGTACGTGAATACTGATTAAAAAAATTTGCTAAAAATTGATCCAAACGTTTTTTAGATCCAAAATGTATAGGAACTGTTACTGATATTTTTCCTTTTTTAATCATAAATATCCTTGAAAATATTTCACCTAAACAGTAAATATTTTATTCAGAAAATGATAATATCAAATATCCTTGATTTATTATTTAAGAAATAATTTTTTATAATGGAAATTATATATATTTTTTTTTAACAAAAAATAATAAAATATTATAGTGATAATACTTTTTTTAAAAAATATCAATTTATAAAATATAAATAAAAATATTTTTTCTAGTCGATATATTATTAGAAATAATACTTTAATAATATATAAGAATGTTATTTAATAAAAAAATTAACTTTATAATAATAATTATTATATTTAAAAATTTTTTATAAATATAAAAGTTTTTAAATCTACATTACGTCAAATTATATGAATAAAAAAACTATAGAAATACGGAAGCAATTCCTACATTTTTTTCATAAAAAAAAACATAAAATTATACCAGGTAGTTCTTTAATACCTCAGAACGATTCTTCACTTTTGTTTACCAATGCAGGAATGAATCAATTTAAAGATATTTTTTTAGGAAACAATAAATCTTACCAATATTCTAAAATTGCCACTGCTCAATATTGTCTTAGAACTGGAGGAAAACACAATGATTTAGAAAATGTAGGATATAGTTCTCGTCATCACACTTTTTTTGAGATGTTAGGAAATTTTAGCTTTGGTGATTACTTTAAAAAAAAAGCTATTCTATATTCCTGGGAATTATTAACTTCTAAAAAATGGTTTGCATTACCAAAAGATAACTTTTTAATAACTGTGTATAAAACAGATGAAGAAACATATGACATATGGGCCAATGTAATAGGTATTCCACTTAATCGTATTATTCTTATTGGGAATAAAACAGAATATCCTGATACTTCAGATAACTTTTGGCAAATGGGTGATACTGGTCCATGTGGTCCATGCACAGAAATATTCTATAATATTAAAAATAATCTATCTAGTAAAAAAAATAAAAATTCTGAAAATATCATAGAAAATTATATTGAAATATGGAATATCGTTTTTATGCAATTCAACCGTATTAATGACCATTCTTTATTAAGATTACCTAATCCATCGGTAGACACTGGAATGGGACTAGAACGAATTTCTTCCATTATAAATGACGTCTCTTCTAACTATGATATTGATATCTTCCAAATATTAATAAAAGATATAGCTAAAATAACCAATACCACCAATTTAAAAAATAAGTCTTTATACATTATTGCAGATCATATTCGTGCATGTTATTTCATGATAGCAGAAAATATCTTACCCTCTAATGAAAATAGAGGATATGTACTACGACGTATTATTCGCCGAGCTGTAAGACATGGGTATTTACTAGGCGTAAAAACAATTTTTCTTTATAAATTGGTCACTAGTGTAAATAAATCCATGAATATTAATAATATTCATCTTTTAAGTAAAAAAGAAAATATTGAAAACATACTAAAAGTAGAAGAAATAAAATTTAATTCTACTCTTGAACGTGGTTTACAACTTCTTGATTCAAAGATTAAAACAGTAATTGATAATACTCTTGATGGAGAAATAGTGTTTTATTTATATGATACATTTGGTTTTCCTATTGATTTAACAGAAGAAGTTTGTCGTGAACATAATATTCGTATAGATTATTTAGGTTTTAAAAAAAACATGGATGTACAAAAAAATAGATCTAGAGAAAAAAAAATATTTAATACAAACTATAGTATAATGAATCATACAGAAAATACATCTATATTTGTAGGATACAATACATATAAAGTAAAATCTTTTATAGAAAACATTTTTATAAATGGAAAATCAGAAACATATATATCATCAGGAGAAAAAGGAATTATTTTGCTAAAAAATACACCTTTTTATCCTGAGTCAGGAGGACAAGTAGGCGATATAGGTATTATTCATAACAAAACAGGAACCTTTAAGGTAGAAGATACAAAAAAAAATGGGAAAATAATTCTTCATATTGGAATACTATTATCTGGTATGTTAGAAGTCAAAACAACTGTTTTTTCTGAAATTAATACTCAATTTCGTTCTTCTATTAAAAAAAATCATTCAGCCATACACTTGCTAAGTGCTGCTCTGAAAAAAAAATTAGGTAATCATGTTTATCAAAACGGATCTTTGGTAACTCCTGATTATATTAGATTTGATTTCTTTCATAATATACCAATTCCATTAACTATAATTCAAGAAATAGAACAATTCGTTAATCAACTTATTCGTAGAAATATTCTTATAAAAACAGAAATAATAAACTTCAAAGATGCAAAAAAAAGAAATATAACTTTTTTATCAAATAAAAAATATGATAAATACGTACGAACAGTTTCCATAAACCATTATTCTAACGAACTATGTGGAGGTACTCATACCGATAGAACTGGAGATATTGGATTTTTTAAAATTAAATCTGAACGCAGTATATCATCTAATATACATCGTGTAGAAGCAATAACAGGTAGAAAGGCATTAGATTCAATACATATTCAAGAAAAAAATATATATGAAATTTGCACACTCTTAAAAACTAATCCTAATTTTTTAAAAACTACTTTTGAAAAAATAACGTTAAAACAAAAAAATCTAGAAAAAAATATATCTGAATTAAAAGAAAAAAATATGATTATTATTATTAATGAATTAACTAAAAAGATAACTAAAATAAATCATGTAATATTATTAATTGATACATTAAATAATCAAAATACTAAAACACTACGTAATATAATGGATAGATTAAAAAGTAAATTCAAATATGCAATAATAATTTTAGCAAATATTATCAATAACAAAGTCACTCTTATTGTAGGGATTACAAAAAATTTAACCCAATCAATACAAGCAAACCAAATAATGCATATTATTTTAAAGAAAATAAATGGAAAAGGAGGAGGGAAAGTAGACATAGCTGAAGGAGGAAGTATATATATTCAAAAACTACCAGAAGCATTATCAAATATTAAAATATGGATTAATTCTATACTATAATATTAACAAAAATATATTTTAATATTTTGTATTAACATATCTTTACGGTCCATATGTAACCTCGTATTATATAATCTAAAATAAGAATCAAATCAGACAGATTCTCTCAATCATTCAAGGAGCAAAGAATGCTTATCCTAACTCGTCGAGTTGGAGAAACACTTATAATCGGAGATGAAGTAACTGTGACGGTACTGGGAGTCAAAGGGAATCAAGTTCGAATTGGAGTCAATGCACCTAAAGAAGTTTCGGTACATCGTGAAGAAATTTATCAACGTATTCAAGCAGAAAAAAATAAAAAATAATATTATTATCAATATTAGTGGCGTATCTTGCTAAATTATTAGCAAGATACGCCACTAATAGTTCATATAAAAATATTTATATTATGTCTAATCTTATAAAGTTATTAACTCATAATAAATTATTTATTTTTAATTATAACAAATAAATATTTTTACTAAAAAATATTTATTTGTTATAATTAAAAATAAATAATTTATTATGAGTTAATAACTTTATTTTTATAAAAAAATTTATAAAAAAAGTTTTACTTAATTTAAAATACTTAAATTTTAAAAAATAAAACAAGGTGAGATGGCCGAGTGGTTTAAGGCGCTCCCCTGCTAAGGGAGTATGTAAAATTGCATCGAGGGTTCGAATCCCTCTCTCACCATGACAATATTTGCATCCGTAGCTCAGTTGGATAGAGCACTCGGCTACGAACCGAGAGGTCGGAGGTTCAAGTCCTTCCGGATGCAAAATTAAGAGCTAAAATTAAATATATTTTTTACTAATATTTAGTAAAAATATTTAATTTTTATTTTTTTTAATCATTTTGAAATTATTAAAAATAAGAATACGTTTCTAAAAATGTTTCATATAAGGAGATAAAATTGATTCCTGATATTTCATACGCTCTTACTTGGTTACAATCTAATCCAAATATATTTAAAAACATTACTAGAGGTATCGAACGAGAAACTTTAAGAATAACTGAAAACGGGAATATGCCAAATACAGACCATCCTTATTCTATGGGATCTGCTTTAACTCACAAATGGATCACTACTGATTTTTCTGAAATATTATTGGAATTTATAACACCTAAAAGCAATGACTTAAATTATTCTTTATCTTTTTTAAATGATTTACATAAATATACCAATAAAAATATAGAAAATGAGTATCTATGGCCTTTTAGTTTTCCTTACTTTATGAATACGAATTGTTCCATAAAATTAGCTAAATATGGAAAATCCAATATAGCAAAAATGAAAACACTATATAGAAAAGGTTTAAAAAATAGATATGGAGATTTTATGAATATTATTTCAGGTGTTCATTACAATTTTTCATTACCCATTAATTTTTGGCGAAAATGGAAAAATATAAAAGACATAAAACATGAAAAACATATCATTTCCTCTGAATATTTAAAAATAATACGTAATTATCATAAATTTGGTTGGATAATTCCCTATTTATTTGGCGCCTCTCCTGCAATATATCCTTCTTTTATAAAAAATAAAAAATACAGCATAAAATTCAAAAAAAGCCAAAATGGTTTACTTTATTTACCATGGTCAACTTCGTTAAGACTTAGTACGATAGGACATAGAAATCATGATACAAAAAAAACAAATATCACTTTTAACTATTTACAAGAATATATTAATTTTTTAAGACATGCTACCAATACACCTTCAAAAAAATTTAAAAAAATAGGATTAAAAGATAATTTAGGAAAATTAAAACAAATAAATACAAATTTATTACAAATGGAAAACGAATTTTATACACATATAAGACCAAAACAAATAATAAAAAAAAATGAATCTTTATCCGATGCTTTAGAAGAAAGAGGTATACGATATATTGAAGTGCGATCACTAGATATCAATCCGTTTTCACCTATAGGAATCGATAAAAAACAAATATTATTTTTAGATTTGTTTTTAATTTGGTGCTTGTTAATAGATTCACCGAATATGAATCACTCAGAATTCGAATACTGTAAAAAAAACTGGAATATTATTACCTTAGAAGGAAGAAAACCCAACCAAAAAATTCACATCAATAATAAATATGAAAAAGAAAAACTAATTACCATCAGTTCAAAAATATTTAAAAGTTTATATCAAGTAGCTATTTATCTAGATCAATATTCTTATAAAGATCCTTATAAAAAAGTTTGTAAAGAATTCTCAAAATATTTTGAATATCCAGAATTGACATATTCTAGTAAAATACTTTCAGAAATACTTAAAAATGGAATAAAAACAACAGGTTTAAATCTAGCAAAAAAATATAAAGAAAAACTTATTAGCGAAAAAATGACAGTTTTATCTGATAAAATAATGCATAAAGAATTTATCTCTTCTCATAAAAAACAAAATAAAATTGAAAAAAACGATAAATTAAGTTTTGAGGAATATCTAAAAAAATACACCTAATTATAATTTATACAAATTAATAAATATATAAAAAATTTCATATTAATAAATTAATAATAAGTACTAATAATATTTAAACATATGAAATTGAAATTTAAAAAATATATTATTTTTAATTTATCAATTTTATCTATTTTCATGGAAATAAATTTAAAACAAAATGAATATTACAACTATTTTAAAAATATTTTTATTTAATATAATACAACATAAAAGTTAATACACATAGTTGTCAATCCAATACAATACTAATGAATGGTATTAATCAAAAACTATCTACTTTACCTATATCAAAATATCGATCTATAAATATAGATTCAGCCTTACCTATTAAATAAATGAGTAAAATTTCATAACAATCTACAATATCTACTAAAACATTATGTCTTTAACAACATATCTTAAAGAATAAACAGATGAACGATCTACTTGAAGTAGAGTTTTCTAAAAAATAAAGAATCCATAATCAAATACCCCTAACATGTATCTATATTAGTTAAGAAACAAAATATTACATTCGTCTATATGCCATAAATTTACCAAGTAGGATTAATAAAAAAATGTAGTATTACAATAAATCAATTTTTTTAAAACCAGTGTATTATGTCATCCATAACAGTTTTTTAAGTTTTACATTGAAACATCTTCTTAACATTTAGTAAATATGACTATTGTATTAATACCCATCATTTCTATTCCGTTATATCCAAAACCCAAGTTTCTTTTCTATCGAATCTAAACCAAATAAATATTTTAGTTTTTTCTTAAAAAACATGCATACTAATTGATGTATATGTAAAATGAGTACCAGAATTAACAAATATTTCTCGTTAATAGAATATCCAATAAGATATAACATCTTCATTTTCCACAACTTTTTCTAAAGAATTTACTTTTTTATAGCTAAATTAATATTAGAAAATTTTTCCTATAGTGTTAGGCACAACAAAAATGAATATCAAAAAGATATCTAATTTAGAGATATCCAATATTATACAATAATACTCATTATTTCTGCTTTTTAAATCCATGATTTAAATTTTTCCTCTAACCACAACCATTTCTTTTTTTATATCTTTTTTATAAAAAACATCAGCTTTTGGATCTGTGATTAAAAAAATATCTAAAAAGCATCAGATATTTCATCATGATTCCCTTCTGAAAAATATAATGAAAAAATATCTTGTACAATATAATCCTACCTAAATATAATGATATTTATATATGAATTATAAATAATATATGAATATCATTATATTTTTATAAAAAGTTTTTATAAACTTTTTATAAAAATTATAAAAAATAAAAAAATATTTATTTAATGTATATTAAATATATTTTAATTAAAGATTATTTTTAAATAACAAGAAAAATTACTTATTAAAAATATAAAAATTAATAAAACAGTATTAATTTTTTAAATTTACTAAAGAAATAATATTTAATAAATATTGATAAAATAATATCTTTTAAATCATATATTCTATAAAGCATCATTTTTAATGATTCATAAAATGAATAACATTAAATTTTATTCATTTATGACCAATATTTTTTAAATTTTTATTTAAATAGTAGAAATACTATTTATCAGAAGAATTTGCCAAATAATAAAATAAGTTATTATTTTATTATTTACAATAAAAAATATATTAAAATACCAAATTTTATATTAAATAATATTTATTATAAATTCAAAAATTTAATTTAAACTGAATTTTAAATACACCAAAAACATAATTAATTTTTGATATTTAAAAAAATAAAAAAGTGATATATAAGTATTATTTTTAAATAAGTAAAATATTAATGATTATTTTTTATAGTATCTATACCAAATTTTGTTCCAACTAATACAACATCTGCTGTCCTCGATGTAAATAATCCTACAGTTACCACACCAGCTAAAGCATTTATTCTATTTTCCATAGCAACAGGATCTCTTATTTTAAAATTATGGATATCAATAATAATATTCCCGTTATCTGTAATAACATTTTTTCTATATTTAGGGATACCACCTAATTTAATTAATTCATTAGATACATAAGAACAAGCCATAGGAATAACTTCTATAGGAAGGGGGAATGCACCTAATATTTCTACTTTCTTAGATTCGTCAATAATACAAACAAAAGTCTCAGACACAGAGGAAATAATTTTTTCTTGAGTTAATGCTGCACCACCACCTTTAATCATATGCATATCAGCATTAATTTCATCTGCACCATCGATATAAGTTGGTAAATAATTTACTTGATTTAAATCATAGATGGGAATTCCATATTTTTTTAAGATATTAGTTGAATATAAAGAACTAGATACTACTCCATTAATCAAATGTTTTATGGTGGATAATGCTTCAATAAAATAAGAAACTGTAGAACCAGTACCTACTCCCACTATGGTACCAGGAAGAATATATTTCAATGCCGCCCATGCTACAGATTTCTTTATCTTATTTAATTCTACCATAAAACTGTCCAAATTTTATTAAAAAATATTTTAATAAGAAACTTATAAATTACACATATAATTTTTTCAGAATAAATCCGATAATAAAAATTTTAATAAATCTGGGGTACCTGGATTCGAACCAGGGATGCCGGTATCAAAAACCGGTGCCTTACCTCTTGGCTATACCCCAATATATATTTGGTAATATACTTTTTTAACTATAAATTTTACGGAAGGCGAGATTTGAACTCGCAAACCTTTCAGTGCCAGAACCTAAATCTGGTGCGTCTACCAATTTCGCCACTTCCGCTAACATATTATTGGCTACGACGGGATTTGAACCCATGACCCCAGCGTTATGAGTGCTGTGCTCTAACCAACTGAGCTACATAGCCTATTTATTTAATATCTAAATTATGCTAAATAAATCACGTATCGTCAATAAATTTATATAAAATATTTAAATAAATGAAATATAAACTACTTTGTATTCTATAATTTTTGCAAAAAAACTATTATACATTATATTTTACATATATAGTAAAATAAAATAATTAAAATAATGATTAATTATTATTAATATTTATAAAAAATTAAATTACTTAAAATAATACATATTATATAATTATTTCGTTTATTATAAAAATAATTATAGAATATGTATTCTCAAATATAAAAATATAATAGTATCAAATAACTATTAAGGTAAAAATGAAAATATCTACTCATTCAAATTCTAATTTTATTAAAAAAATAATTGAAAAAGATTTAAAAGATAAAAAATATTTATCTTTACAAACACGATTTCCACCTGAACCAAACGGATATCTTCATATTGGTCATGCTAAATCAATATGTTTAAACTTTGGACTGGCTCAGTATTATAAAGGAAAATGTAATCTTCGTTTTGACGATACTAATCCAATTAAAGAAAATATAGAATATATTCATGCTATTAAAAAAGATATTAAATGGTTAGGTTTTAAATGGAATGGTGAAATTTTATATTCATCAAAATATTTTAATATACTTAATAAGTATGCTATAGAGTTAATAAATAAAGGATTGGCCTATGTGGACAAATTAAATAAAGAAGAAATTCGAAAATATCGAGGTACTTTAAAAACACCAGGTATCAATAGTCCATATCGTAATCAAAGTATTGCAGAAAACATATTACTTTTTAAAAAAATGAAAAACGGTCATTTCCCTACAGGTTCTGTATGTCTGCGTGCAAAAATAAACATGAACTCTCCTTTTATGATAATGAGAGATCCTGTTTTATATCGTATAATCTTTTCAAAACATCATCAAACTCAAGATAAATGGTGTATATATCCAACATACGATTTTTCACATTGTATATCTGATGCTTTAGAAGGTATAACTCATTCTATTTGTACTCTAGAATTTCAAGATAATCGAAGATTATATGACTGGATATTAAATCACATTACCATTCAACATCATCCAAATCAATACGAATATTCTCGATTAAATTTAGAGTATACTATACTATCTAAACGAAAATTAAATATCCTTGTAACTAATAAAATAGTAAATGGATGGGATGATCCTAGAATGCCAACTCTTTCCGGATTACGCCGTCGAGGATATACACCATCTTCAATACGTAAATTTTGTGACAACATAGGCATTACTAAACAAGATAATTTAATAGAAACATCATCTCTAGAATCCTGCATAAGAGATGAACTAAATAAAACAGCTCCTCGTAATATGGCTGTATTAAATCCAATCAAAATACTGTTATGTAATTTACCTGAAAATTATCAAGAAATTTTTATGGTTCCTAACCATCCTGCAAATAATCGTATGGGTTTTCGTCCATTACTATTCACCAATGAATTATACATCGATTACTTTGATTTTTATGAGGTGGACAATAATAAAAACTACGGATTAATACTTGGAAAAGAAATAAGATTACGTTATGGTTATATAATCAAAGCAATAGAAGTTAAAAAAGATAATAACAATAATATTGTACAAATCATATGCACCTGTGATAAAAATACTTTAGGTAAAAACCCTAAAAATAGACAAGTAAAAGGTGTAATTCATTGGTTATCAACAAAAAATACGTTACCAGCTTTTTTCCACTTATACGAAAAATTATTCACTATAAAAAATCCAGAAAAAGAAAAAGATTTTTTAAACTATGTTAATCCAAAATCATTTTTAATCAAAAAAGGATTTGTTGAACTAAATATAAAAAAAATAAATAATATCTTTCAATTTGAAAGAGAAGGTTATTTTTGTATCGATAAAAACGATAAAAATACTGATTTAATATTTAATAAAATAATAAATCTAAGCAATACAAATAAAAAAATTGATAAAAAATAATATCGTATATTAAAGTTTAATCAATTAAATAATTAATCAAACTACTGTCCCGGACAGTAACTAAATGTATACACATTAAAAAGATATATAAAATGAATATTCCCTATGAAACTTAAAACTGTTACACTCAAGAGTACTTACTTAAAAAAATAATATTTATATTAAATTTTCTTGATGTATTTTAAAAATATATGTAGTGCAAAACATATTAATATCATATATATGATATATGATATATGATATTTTTTAAAAAATATAATGAATAACATATTTTATATCCATAAAAACTTTATTTTAAAAACAAATTTATAAACTTAAAAAACAAAATATCACTTCTTTAATTAATATATTTTAAACATATCATGGCATTATTCAATGCTATATATTTAATATTCTATTAAAATTTAACTCTGTGGTTAATCATGACTACAAATTATATTTTTATCACTGGTGGAGTTGTTTCATCTTTAGGTAAAGGGATTACAGCGGCTTCTTTAGGGGCTATTCTTGAAGCTCGTAATATTAATGTTACCATAATGAAATTAGATCCATATATAAATTTAGATCCAGGTACTATGAATCCAACACAACATGGAGAAGTTTTTGTAACCGAAGATGGTGCAGAAACTGATTTAGATCTTGGTCATTATGAACGTTTTATTCACAATAAAATGACACGTTATAACAATTTTACCACAGGAAGTATTTATGCTGAAGTATTAAGAAAAGAAAGACAAGGAGATTATTTAGGCGCTACTATTCAAGTTATACCACATATTACTAATGAAATTAAAGATAGAATTATTATGGGTGCACAAGGACATAAAATTGCTATTGTTGAAATAGGAGGGACAGTTGGTGATATCGAATCACTACCATTCTTAGAAGCCATTCGTCAAATGGCAGTAAATATAGGTAAAAGAAAAATTATATATTTACATTTAACATTAGTACCATATATTTCTGCATCAGGGGAAATAAAAACAAAACCTACTCAACATTCTGTAAAAGAATTATTATCTATCGGAATACAACCTGATATTCTTATTTGTCGTTCAGAACACCCTGTTTCAAAAAATGCAAAACAAAAAATTGCCTTATTCTGTAACGTACCAGAAAAAGCAGTAATTGCATTGCAAGATGTTAATTCGGTATATAAAATTCCTAAATTACTAAAATTACAACAAGTAGATAATTATATTTGCGAACAATTCAATATTCGAGCACCAGAAGCTAATTTAGCAGAATGGGAAAAAGTAATATATGATGAAGAAAATCCATACGGAACAGTTACCATCGGAATGATAGGGAAATATGTTGAATTACCAGACGCATATAAATCTGTGATAGAAGCATTAAAACATGGAGGATTAAAATCACGTATTTCTGTTAAAATAAAATTAATTAATTCTCAACATATAGAAAAAAAAGGTGTTGAATTATTAAATTCACTTGATGGAATATTAATTCCTGGAGGATTTGGGAAAAGAGGAATAAAAGGAAAATTGTTAACAGTACGTTATGCTCGTGAAAAAAAAATACCTTATTTTGGAATTTGTTTAGGTATGCAAATAGCGATAATAGAATTTGCTCGTCATGTTATTGGAATAAAAGATGCAAACTCCACAGAATTTGAACCACAATGTACATATCCAATCATAACTTTAATAAAGAAATATAAATATAAAAATAAAAAAAAAGAACTAAACAAAAAAAATAATAATTTAGGTGGTACTATGAGACTGGGTAATCAAATATGCACATTAGAAGGAGAAAGCCTATCTAAAAAATTATATGGAAAAAACAAAATACAAGAAAGGCATCGACATCGATATGAAGTAAATAGTTTTTTATTCAAAAAAATAGCCAAATCTGGATTTTTAATTACTGGACGATCAGAAAATAAAAAATTCATAGAAATAATTGAATTATCTAATCATCCTTGGTTTATTGCGTGTCAATTTCATCCAGAATTTACTTCAACACCAAGAAATGGTCATCCCCTATTTATAGGTTTCATCCAAGCAGCAAAAAAATATAAAAAAGAGAAAATATACTAAATATATAATCTATTTCAAATAACAAAAGGAGAAAACATGTCTAAAATAATGAAAATTATGTCTCGAGAAATAATTGACTCTCGTGGTCATCCAACTATTGAAGCTGAAGTGCATTTAGAAGGAGGTTTTGTTGGCATGGCTGCATCACCTTCAGGAGCCTCTACTGGTTCTAGAGAAGCTCTTGAACTACGTGATAATGATCAATCAAGATTTTTAGGAAAAGGAGTAACCAAAGCTGTTACACTTATTAATGGACCTATATATTCAGCTATTTATAAAAAAGATGCCAGAGATCAAGAAAATATAGATAACATCATGATAAATTTAGATGGTACCAAAAATAAATCTAAACTAGGAGCTAATTCTATTTTAGCAGTATCTTTAGCAACAGCAAAAGCAGCTGCTGCAGCCAAAGGTATGCCTTTATATCAACATATTTCAGAAATTAACGGAACACCTGGAATATTTTCTATGCCCCTTCCTATGATTAATATCATCAATGGAGGTAAACATGCTAATAATAATCTAGACATACAAGAATTTATGATACAACCAATTGGATCTAAAAACATCAAAGAAGCTATTCGTATATCTTCCGAAATATTCCATATGTTAGCTCATGTTTTAAAAGAAAAAGGTTTGAATACAGGTGTAGGAGATGAAGGAGGGTATTCTCCAGAACTACCTTCCAATGATGCAGCATTAAAAATTATTAAAGAAGCTGTTGAAAAATCTGGATATATACTAGGTAAAGATATTGCCTTAGCTATCGATTGTGCAGCATCTGAATTTTATGATATTAAAACTAAAACATATAAATTAGAAAATGAAGAAAAAATTTTTACTTCTTATGAATTTACGAACTATTTAGAAAATTTAACTAAAAAATATCCAATTTCTTCTATTGAAGACGGGCAAGATGAATCAGATTGGAAAGGTTTTGCTTATCAAACAAAGAAATTAGGTAATCGAATACAGATAGTAGGTGATGACCTATTTGTAACTAACACTGATATTTTAAATAAAGGTATCAAACAAGGAATAGCTAATGCTATTTTAATTAAATTAAATCAAATCGGTTCACTTACTGAAACTCTTGCTGCCATTAAAATGGCAAAAAAAGCAAACTATGCTGTAATTATTTCACATAGATCAGGAGAAACTGAAGATGCATCTATTTCTGATTTAGCTGTGGGAACAGCGTCTGGACAAATTAAAACAGGTTCTGTTAGTCGTTCTGAAAGAACAGCAAAATATAATCAATTAATAAGAATCGAAGAAACATTAGGTAATGAATTTGCTCCGTTTAATGGAATAAAAGAAATAAAAAATTATAAATTTATTTAAAGAAAAATAAAATATTAATAAATAACCGGCTGAGCTATCTATTAAAATAGATAAAGCCTGTTATTTATTTTACTGTAAAAATAACAGATAAAAAAATAATATTTTCTGTTCAAGAGTGTTAAAATTAATTTTTAAAAAATGAAATTATAATTAATAAATATACCATTTATGTTCATATATTTATCGTTTGTAACGATATGTAATTAAAGAATTGCTAATCAGTATTTTTTATAACTAATTTTAAAAATTAACAATAGTAAAATACTATGAAAACATATATATAAAAATTTTATCTATTTTACTATATCTTTATGTATCTATCGATACATTATCGTTTATATAAATATAACTTAAATATTTTTTATCATAATATTTTTATATAAAATATAATTACCTTTAAGTGATAAATGATTTATCAAATTATTTTTCAAATGTAAGATACAAATATAATTTTTTTTAAAAACCAAGAAATATTTACCTTTTTACTATTTTTTTCAACTTATATAACGTTTATAACTATATAAAATATAGAATATACTAACTATATTTTTAATAATATTTAAAATATACATCATAATTTTTTTAAATAAATGTAACCAAATTAATTATATTGATATAAAGTAATAACAAAAAATTATGGTATCATTGATTTATATAAAAAATTATGAATAATTTCATAGATATCATATCTTTATTATATGAAAATGTAATAAACAAAAAATTTTTAAAAAAAATTAATAAATAAAAAATAATTATCAATACTAATACTAAGCACAGTAATAATCTTATTATAAGTAATGAAAAATAATAATTCATTTATTAATACTAACGTGATTATTTACAATTAAAATAAATTATTAACTAATGAGATAATTATCTTAGGATATATTTATAATTTATTTTGTAGGATATAAATCCTATGTCATACTTGATGAATAGTTATTATATTGCTATATATAATAAATAAAAAACGTTAATATTGATTTAAAAAAAATAAATTTTTATAACTAAGATACTATCTAAAATAGTAATATTAAAACTAAATAAATATTTAAAATCTTCATGACTAAAATCTTTTTAAATAAAAGATATTTTAATGTTCTATAAAATATTTTTTTAATAAATATTATTTAAATATTTTTAATTATTATTTTTTAATGGAAAGTATATTTATCAAATTCTATGAAACTAAATTTTAATCATATTAGATTTTTATTTAAAAATACGTAATTAGTAATTCATGTGCTAATTAAATAATGAATTATATTAATAAAAAAGATATACATCAATTATCACAATACTGTTATATAATAATTATTTCTACATAATACGTAATTAAGTAATATTTTTCAATGTAGATGTCTCAATCTATAAAATTTTATCTTTTAATATTTCCTATTATTAATAATAATAACAATTTAGATGGAATAAAACAAAAAATTAATTTTCATTCTATAATGAATACCGAATATATCTTAAAAAAGATATAATAATTTAAACATTTAAATAAAATATTAATGAAATTATTTTTTATAAATAATAATATTCATATATTCTATATATATCTAACCAATGTAAATCAATAAATATAAAATATAAAGTATTTAAAATAATATCTCTCAATATATTCAGAAAATATGTAATTCCTTCATACATCAAAAAAAAGAATATATTTTCAATAACAGAACAAACAGAAAAATTTAAAAAATAACTAATAAAAATTATTTTTAATTACACTAAGAATTATTTTTTTATCTTAAAATGAAATGATAAATATTAATAAAAAATTATTAAAATAGTATGTTCTTTTATATTAAAACATAATATAGATATATTTAATGCACCCTTCCATAACCAAACTTTAGTGTAATTATTTTTAAAAAATAATTTAATAATATTTTTTATTGTTCTAATATAATAGAAAAAAATTATTAAGTAATTTACTTTTTATTTTTGATAAAATTAAAAAAATGCTAAGTAATTTAGCATTAAAAACCAAAAATACAATTTTTCTTTTGACACTTAAAATATATTACTAATATTCAATACTAGTAATGATTTTTATTCATAATTATTAATTTTTTTATTATTTTATTTTCAATAATACATAAATATGATAAATATTATATATAATATTTTCTGATAATAGTTAATATCATTAAATGAATTAAAATAATTAATAAAATATATATTCTATATTATTCATTCATACCATACATTCCATAAAAGTATTTTTATGAATTTGACATTCATACTATAAAAATTTTTTTCTCTTTAATATATATAATATATCATTAATAATTTTAAAAAAAGAATCTTGTCCGCTTAAGTAAATATCTGGTTTATTAGGAATTTCATAATCAGAACCAATACCAGTAAAATTATTTAACAAATTTAATCTAGATTTTTTATATAAACCTTTTGGATCACGTTTTTCACAAATATGAATTGGAGTATCAACAAATATTTCAAAAAAATTATTACAACCTATAATATTACGAATATTTTTTCTATCTTTTCGATATGGAGAAATAAATGCAGTTAATACTAATAAACCCGAATCCACCATTAATTTTACTACTTCTGCTACCCTACGAATATTTTCTTTTCTGTCTTTCTTAGTAAAACTTAAATCTCTACAAAGACCATGTCTAACATTATCTCCATCTAACAAATATGTACTAATTTTTTTTTTATACAATACTCTTTCTAATTTGCTAGCAATAGTTGATTTTCCAGATCCAGATAAACCCGTAAACCAAAGTACACCAGATTGGTGATTATTTAATTTTTCACGTTCTTTTCTACCAATTGCATGTTTATGCCAAATGATGTCGTCTCTATATTTAATCGTCATTAACATTGCATCCTAATTATCAAACAAGTTTTCTTATACCCCCCAATGTGGAAAATATCTGGATATCAAAGAATGTAATTCCAATTCAAAACCATTAATATCTTTATTTTTTTCTACATGGTCTTTTTTTAATTTCTTTTTTATCATACCTGCAGCAATAGTAATATTATTTAATGGATCAATAATAATTAAGCTACCTGTTGTAGTATTAAAACTAAATAAATCAAATAATATCGGTTTTTCAAATTTAATTTCTACTACACCAATACTATTTAAGTATAAACTATTAGTTTTATTTCTTTTCAGTGTATTCACGTTAATATTATACAATATTTTTTTAATACACACACGTGTGTTTTGGTTCACTAATTTAACATTATATAATTTATTTAAACATAAATCCGTTTCGGACATCCAAACAATATAAATGATAGCTCTTTTTAAACAAATTAAATCTGAATCTAAATTAACTAACATATCTCCACGACTAATATCTATATTATCTTTTAATACTACAGTGATAGCCTGTTTTTCTTTTGCTTGATCTTGATCTCCATTACAAGTGACAATTCTTTTTATTTTTGATACCATACCAGACGGTAATACCTTTATTTCATCATCTAATTTCAAAATTCCTGAAACTAATGTACCAGAATAACCACGAAAATCTAAATTAGGACGATTAACATATTGAATAGGAAATCTAATATGTCTTTTCCTAGTTACATTATTGATTTTTACTGTTTCTAAAATATGCAATAATGTTGGCCCAACATACCAATTCATAAACTTACTTGCAAAAACTATATTTTCCCCAATAGTAGCCACTATAGGAATGAAAAAAATTTTTAATTTCTTTTTTAATTTATTAGAAAAAGATAAAAAATCTTGTTGAATTTTATCAAAAATATCTTTTTTGTAATTAACCAGATCCATTTTATTAACAGCTACCACTAAATAATTAATGCCAAATAGAGTAGCAATAAAACTATGTCTACATGTTTGTTCCAATAAACCTCTACGAGAATCTATCAGCAATATAGCAAGATCACAATTAGAAGCCCCAGTCACCATATTTCTAGTATACTGTTCATGACCTGGGGTATCCAAAATAATAAATTTTCTCCTATTTGTAGAAAAATAACGATATGCAACATCAATGGTAATACCCTGCTCCTTTTCTGCCTGTAATCCATCTACCAATAATGCTAAATCTAATTTATCCCCCTGAGTTCCATGTTTCTTACTATCACCATGTAAAGAAAGCAAATGATCTTCATAAATATGTTTTGTATCATATAACAATCTACCAATTAAAGTACTTTTACCATCATCTACACTTCCACAAGTTAAAAATCGTAACAAACTTTTCTTTTTATCTGAATCAATCCAATTTTTAAGAATTAATGTATCACTAATATTCTTTTTAATAAAAACATCACTTTTTTTATTCATATTTAGAAATAACCTTGTCTTTTTTTTAATTCCATAGAACAACTAATATCGTTATCAATTAATCTACCAGTTCTCTCACTTTTATTTATTATTAACATTTCTGCTATAATATCAGGAATAGTTTTAGCATTTGATAAATGAGCACTAGTCAAAGGCCAACATCCTAAAGTACGAAATCTTACCATTTTTTGTGTAACTTTCTCGTTTTTTTCAAAAACGATACGTTCATCGTCTATCATTAGCAACATACCATTTCTTTCTAAAATAGGACGATTATCAGCAAAATATAAAGAAACAATATGTATTTTTTCTGCATATATATATTGCCAAATATCTAATTCAGTCCAATTAGATAATGGAAATACCCTGATACTTTCTCCCTTGTTAATGTGACCATTATAAAGATTCCATAATTCAGGTCTCTGTTTTTTAGGATCCCATTGATGAGATGAGTCCCGAAATGAATATATACGTTCTTTAGATCGTGATTTTTCTTCGTCTCTTCTTGCTCCACCAAAAGCAGCATCAAAACTATATTGATTAATAGCCTGCTTTAATCCTTCTGTTTTCATGATATCGGTATATTTATTTGAACTATGTATAAAAGGATTTATACCCGAAGATAATCCTATTTTGTTAGAGTGAATAATTAGCTGAATTCCTAAATCTTTAACTACTTTATCGCGAAATTTATACATTTCAGAAAATTTCCAACCTGTATCAACATGTAATAAAGGGAATGGTATATTACCCGGATAAAAAGCTTTTTTAGCAAGATGTAACATCACTGAAGAATCTTTTCCTATTGAATATAACATGACAGGATTTTGAAATTCTGCTACTACTTCACGGATAATATAAATACTTTCTGATTCAAGTTGTTCTAAATAAGTAAATTTCTTTTTTTTCATATCATTTCTCAAAAATATAATGTAGATTATTTAATCTATTTTATAGATTAATTGAACCATTTTAATTTTTTATGTAATTTTACCACTTCACCAATAATTAAAATTGATGGATATGAAACACGTAATGATAAATTAGGAAGATTAGCTATGGTACCAATTAAAATCTTTTGATTTAAAGTAGTTGCCTGCTCAATCACAGCAACTGGTGTTTTTTTAAAAAAACCATAAATAATTAATTTTTTATAGATTTCATCTACGTTTGCTTTAAACATATATATTACTATTGTACTTGCGGAAGTAGCTAACTGAGACCAATTAATTATATCTAATTTATTATTCGTTCGATTACCAGTAATAAAAATAACACTATGAGCATAAGATCGATGTGTCAATGGAATACCAGAATACGCTGCAGCACCAATAGCCGCGGTAATACCAGGTACCACTTGAAAAGGAATAGAGTATTTTTTAAGAAACATTAATTCCTCTCCACCTCTACCAAATATAAAAGGATCACCTCCTTTTAAACGAACAACTTTTTTCCCTTTTTTTGCTAAAGATATTAATAATTCATTAATATCTTGCTGTGACATCCCTTTTATACCGGAACTTTTTCCTACATAAACACAATGTGCATCACGACGAACCAATTCTAATATTTCCTTACTAACTAAAAAATCATATAAAATATAATCCGCTTGTTGTATAACTTGTAAACCTTTTAAAGTCAACAAACCAGCATCTCCTGGACCAGCTCCTACTAAAATAATTTCTCCTATAGATACCTGAGGTGTCATTATTTCTTTATTTAAAATATTTATGGCATTATTAATATTACCACTTAATATCTGTCCAGAAAATGAACCATTAAATAAACGTTCCCAAAAAAAACGTCGTTCAGACGACAATATAAATTTTTTCTTAACTTTTTCTCTTATTGTTTTTGCTATATTTGCTATTACACCTAATTTTATAGGCAATAAAGACTCCATACGTTCACGTAACAAACGCGACAATACTGGTGCAAAACCACCTGAAGAGATTCCTATTATAATAGGAGAACGATCTATAATAGAAGGAAATATAAAAGAACATTTTGATTCATCATCTACAGTATTAACAAATATACATCTTTTATTTGACGCTATAAAAATTTCTTCATTTAAACTTCTATCATTTGTTGCTGCAATTACTAAAAATACTTGATCTAAGTATTTTTCTTTGAATCCAGTTTTTAACCATTTAATTTTGTTTTTTTTAAAAAATGATAATAATTCAAAACAAATTTTATAAGCAATAATAGTAATTATTGCACCTGTACGCAATAATAATAAAACCTTACGAGCTGCGACTGCTCCACCACCAACTATTAATATACGTCTGGATTTTAAATTAGCAAAAATAGGAAAGTAATTCACGTTGACCTAACTTTAAATGTATAAAAATAATTTACGAATAAAAATATTTTTGAATGAAAATTAATTAAAAAATTTCTATATGAAAATATATGATCATCGATAAATAAAAGATAATTTATTTTAATAGTATTATTCTACATGCAAACCACATTCACGTTTCAAACCAAAAAATCGCGTATCTTCTTCCTTCATTCCACATGAAGGCTTACTAGTTGTATGCACATCTCCTATTGATAAATAACCTTTATCCCACAAAGGATGATAACTTAAATTATTTTTTTTAAGATACTTAAATACTTTATGAGTATCCCAATCTAAAATAGGTAAAAACTTAAATATTTTTTTTTGCATACTAATAAAAGATAAATGATACCTACTACTAGATTGCTGACGACGAAGTCCAGCAAACCATGTTTTTGCTGATAAACTTTGTAAAGCCTCATTCATAGGTTCTACTTTGTTCACAGTATTATAGAATTCTATTCCTGTAATACCTTTTTCCCATAATTTTCCATATCTTGCTTCTTGCCAAGCCGCTGATATCTTTGAACGAAATACATGTAAATTTAATTTTAATTTATCAGTTAATTGATCAATAAAAATATAAGTCTCAGGAAAAAGATATCCAGTATCAATTAAAATAACAGGGATATCAGGTTTTTGTTGGATAATAAGATGCAAACATACCGCTGACTGAATTCCAAAACTAGATGATAAAACAAATTCCGAACATAAATTTTCTATTGCCCAAGCAATACGTTTCTCTGCAGAAATATTTTTTAAAAATATATTTATCTGAGAAAAAAAGTTATATTGTTCTTCTTTATTCAATGTATTAATTTCAAATAAATTCAAAGTAGACATAATAACCTCTTTTATTTTATCCAAAAATCAGTTTCTGAATTGATAACAGCTTTTACGATGCCAAATCGAATAACAAAATCACCAAAATATTCTTTATAATCTCTTTTCTCAGACCAAATTTTTATTAACTCCTCTAAATGATCCAGTATTTCTTTTTCAGTACAATTTTCAGCATATATCTTGGCAATGCGAGTACCGATATGATTACCACCTAAATATAAATTATAATGTCCAGGTGATTTTCCTATTAATCCAATTTCAGCCAATAAAGATCTACCACAACCATTGGGACATCCTGTAATCCTAAATACTATCTTTTCTTTTTCCATATTGTATTTTAATAAAATTTTTTCTATTTGAGTAATAAAAAAAGGTAATTTACGTTCTGCTTCTGCCATAGCTAAAGGACAAGTAGGAAAAGATACACAAGCCATAGAATTTTTTCTTAATTCAGTTATTTTATTTAACATGCCATGTGCAAAAAAAATATTTTCGATTTCTTTTTTATCTTTTTGATCAACACCTGCTATGATAATATTTTGATTTGCTGTCAAACGAAAATCACCTTTATGTATTCTAGCTACTTGAGCCAAAGCTGATTTAATAGACTGATCTGAATTATCAATAATCCGTCCATTTGGAATAAACACAGTAAAATGCCACTTATTATCAATACCTTCAATCCATCCAAAACGATCACCTCTAGTAGTAAAATAATAAGGACGAATACTATCAAACGTTATATGAGCCCTTTTTTCAACTTCTTTCTTAAACACATGAAATCCTACACGATGTAAAGTATATCTTGTTTTAGCATTTTTTCTATTAGTACGATTACCCCAATCACGTTGTGTTGTCACTATTGATTCAGATACAGATAATACTTTGTTAATAGGAATAAAACCAAGAGGAATAGCACAAGATGGCCATGTATTTTTATTCCCATGTTCGATTGATAAACCACCTCCAATTAATACGTTAAATCCTACTAATTTTCTTTTTTCTGCAATAGCTATAAAATTCATATCATTTGCATGTAAATCAACATCATTATGTGGAGGTATAACTATACTAGTTTTAAATTTTCTTGGTAAATATGTTTTACTGAGAATTGGTTCATGATCAGTGGTAGAAATCTTTTTTTTATCTAACCAAATTTCTGCATAAGCTTTAGTTTGTGGTAATAAGTGCTCAGATATTTTTTTCGCCCATTCATACACTTCATGATGCAATTCAGATTCAATAGGATTAGAAGTACAAATGACATTTCTGTTTACATCGTTAGCTGTTCCTAACGAATCTAATCCAATACTATGTAACATCTTATGTACAGACTTTAAATCTTTTTTAAAAATACCATGAAATTGAAATGTTTGACGATTTGTTAAACGAATAGTACGATATAAAGTTTTTTCAGTTGCAAATTTATCAATTTTTAACCATTGATTAGTAGTGATAACTCCAGCTGGTAACCGACAACGTAACATGATAGCATAACGTGGTTCTAATTTTTGTTCAATTCTTTCTAATCGAATATCCCTATCATCTTGTTGATACATACCATGGAAACGAATCAAAGAAAAATTATCACCATTAAATCCATTAGTAATACAATCTTTTAAATCTTCATTAATAGTTCCTCTTAAATAATTACTATTCATTTTTATACGTTCAAAATCAGTTAACTTTCCTTCAATATATAATTTTTTATTTTTTTTTTCTTTCATTAATAAAGATCTCTTTGGTAACGTTTGTCTTTCCGGAGATTATTTAAAAAATATTTAGCTTCATCTAAATTCATATTATTATATTGAATAAATATATCCAACAAAGCCAATTCTACACCTTTAGCCATATTGGACGCATCTCCGCACACATAAATGTAAGCTCCGTCTTTAATCCAATTCCATATTTTACCACCTTTTTCTCTAATTTTATCTTGTACATAAATTTTATTTATTTGATCTCTAGACCAGGCTAGATCAATATTAGTTAATAACCCTTTTTTAAAATATCTTTGCCATTCTATTTGATATAAAAAATCTTCAGTAAAAGACGGATTGCCAAAAAATAACCAGTTCTTTCCATTTGCATTTTTACTATCTCTTTCTTGCATGAAAGAACGAAAAGGAGCAATTCCCGTTCCAGCGCCAATCATAATGATTGGAATATTATGATCTTTAGGTAAACGAAAATGATCATTTTCAACAATAAAAACATTAATTATTCCATCTTCTTGCACACGATGAGTTAAATATCCAGAGGCTCCTCCCAAATATAACTTTCCTTGATCTAAATATTGTATTACCCTTACAGTAATATGTACTTCATTTTCCATTTCTGATTGAGACGAAGATATTGAATATAAACGAGGCTGCATGGGTCTTAAAATATCTAGAATACTTTGATTAAATGTATTAATAGGAGGAAATTGCCTTATCATATTAATGATAGATACAGTATTAGCATATATTCTTAATTTATCTTTATTCAAAACTATATCTTGTAATATCTTATTATTAGATAATTTAGCATATAAAGATACGACATTAATACTATTTACAGTAAGTTCAAAATTATTTTTTAATACATCATATATTATTTTTTTTTGCTTCTTTACCATTATTACAGTATTTTTTTTAATACTTAATAATTTTAATAATTCTTTTACTAATACAGGATCATTTTCATACCAAACACCCAACACATCGCCAGGTCGATAAATTATACCAGAATTACTGATATCTATTTCAATATGACGCACATCTCTTATGGAATTACGTCCAGTAATTTTTTTATTAACACATAATTTAGCTGAAAAAGGTTTTTCCTTCGTATAAGAAACAGAAGAAAAAATAGATTCTTTTTCTGCCGAAAAACTAGTGTTAATTTTAATATTTATATTTTTTAATAATTCACTAATCTTTTTAACTATATCTTTAAACCATTTTTGAGCTATTTCAGTATATTCAATATCAGCATCCACACGATCAAACAACCGAATTCCACCCAATTCATGTAATTTTTTATCAAAATCTTTGCTAGATTGACAAAAAAAATTATAAGAACTATCACCCAGTCCAAAAACACTATAATAAAAATTATTTAATTTAGGAGCCTTTTTTGACATCAAAAATCTATATAAATCCAAAGCTTCTTCTGGTGGTTCACCTTCTCCTTGAGTTGAAGTGATAATAATAAATATTTTTTCTTTATTAATTTTTTTAAATTTATAATCAAATGCATTTACTAATTTAGCTTTAATATCCTTTAATTTACATTCTTTATATAATAATTTAGATAATGCACGTGCGTTACCAGTTTGTGACGCAGATAATATCGTAACTATACATTCATTAGAAATAATGTTTTTTATGGGTAATGTATCTTTTTTTTGTTTAGATAATCCCCAAAAATAACCAGATAACCAAACTTGTTCTGTACTAGAAAAATTAGTACTTATCAACTCTAACATCGCTAATTTTTTTTTACTTAAAGGCAATAAATAATCTTGTTGAATATCTTCCATTGTATTATTACCTATATATTATTTTTTACTAAAAAAATTGAAATATATTTCATATAAAATTGTTTATAAAAAATAAAAAACAAATTATATATATACATATAGATATATCTCTGTATTAAATAAAGTTATTCATTGAATTAAAAAATTAATTCTTATAAAAAAACTAACATTATAATGTTAAATTAATATAATAATTTTGAATATCAATATATTATCTTGAACAAATATTATACTATGAAATAACTATATAATTATTTTTATAAAAAAATATATATTATGTATATAATACTCACCTTAAAAATATTAATATATATTTATATAATACTCTTCAAATAATAAATAATATCTAACGCTTGACGAGGAGATATTTTATTAGGATCCACCGTATTAATATATTCTAAAACAGAATTGTCTAATACTTTTTTAAGAAAATATTTTTTACAATTATTTTTAGACGATTCTACTAATTCTTTGAACTTTATTTTTGCCTGATTAATAATTGTCTCTGGTATACCTGCTAAAGAAGCTACAGCTAATCCATAACTCTTTTCTGTGGAACCATCTTTTATAGTATGCGTAAATGAAATACTATTATCATATTCGATTACTTTACAATGAACATTTTTAATTTCTTTAAATTTTTTTTCTAAATAAGTTAATTCAAAATAATGTGTAGAAAATAATGTAATAGATTTTATATGAATTATTAAATATTCAGCACATGCTAATGATAAAGATAAACCGTCATAAATCGAAGTTCCCCTCCCAATTTCATCTATTAAAACTAAACTATAACAACTAGCATTATTTAAAATGCTGGCCATTTCTGTCATTTCCATCATAAAAGTTGATTGACCCATTGATAAATCATCAGCTGAACCTACTCGTATAAAAATTTTATCAAACATACCAATAACTGCTGTTTTAGCGGGAACGTAACTACCTATCCATGCCATAATAACAATTAATGCTATTTGTCTCATGTAAGTACTTTTTCCTCCCATATTGCTACCTGTAATAATAATCATTCTATTATCTTTCGAAAGGAATACGGAATTAGGAATAAAAGGAGTATTTAATACTTCTTCAATTACAGGATGACGACTATCTAACAAAGAAATTATTGTTTTGTCTTTCACAATGGGACGTGTATAATTCATGGTAACAGAACGTTCTGCTAAATTAGTTAATACATCTATTTCTGCCAATGCCTGAGCACTAATTTGTAATTCATCTAAATAAGAAAATAAAATATCAAAAATTTCTTTATATAATATTTTTTCTAACTCTATACTTTTTTCCCCGGCAATGAAAATATTTTTTTCATAATTTTTTAATTCTTGTACAATATATCGTTCACAATTTTTTAATGTTTGACATTTTTGATAAAAATTAGGAATTAAATGACTGTGTCTTTTATTAACTTGAATATAATATCCAATAATTCTATTATTTCCAATTTTTAATGATTCTATTCCTAGAACACGTCTTGTTTTTATTTCAAAATTCTTAAGATACTGTTGTGCATTATTTTTTATCAATCTTAATTCATCTAATTCAATATTATATCCATTAGCTATTACGGAACCTTCACGAATTGATTTAGCAGGAGATGAAGATATAGCGCGGTTTAATAAATCTGACAAATTTATAAAATTTCCAATTAAATTAGATAAATATTGAATATGTCCCACATCAATGTTCATTAATATTTTTTTTATTTTAGGTAATTTTAAAAAAGTATCTCTAATAGAGATTAGATCTTTTGGTGATGCTGTATGTAACGCTATACGAGAAGAAATACGTTCTAAATCACAGATTTGATATAACATAGTTTTTAATTTATGATAAATATTTCGTAACGCTTGTATGCTATCTTGCCTATTTTTGATGATATCAACATTACGTCCAGGAGAATTTAACCAACGTTTTAACATTCTACTGCCCATAGACGTAGACGTGTGATCCAAGGTATGACACAAGGTGTTTTTATAACCTCCTGAAATGTTTTTAATGATTTCTAAATTTTTACGAGTAGATGCATTGATAATAATATAATCTTTTATATTATGTATTTTAATTGATTTTATATGAGGTAACAAAGAATTTTGTGTATTTTTGACATATTGGAATAAACAACCCGCTGCACATAAGGCTACACTCGCTATCTGTACACCGAAACCATTTAAAGTATTAGTACCAAATTGAAAATTTAATTGACGATGTGCAGTATCTAATTTAAATTCTAATAAGGAACGTTTACGCAATCCACGATTTTTTTTAATAAAATCATAATATAAAAATTTTTCGGGATATAATAATTCTTCAGGATCAGTCCGTTTTAATTCAGATAATAAATCTTCAGTACTACTGAATTCTGAAATAATAAATTCACCGGAACAAATATTTAAAGTAGCATAACCAAAAATATTATTTTCCATAAAAATTGATGCTAATAAATTATCTTTATTATCTTTCAAAAAGATATCATCGGTAACAGTTCCAGGAGTAACAATTCTAACAATTTTACGTTTTAATAATTTTTTCCCAGAAGAGGAGTCTTCCATTTGTTCACAAATTGCTACCGATTCACCTAATTTTATTAATTTTAATAAATAGATCTCTGCTGAATGATAAGGTATTCCAGACATAGGAATTTCTTTTCCTGCTGAATAGCCTCTTTTTGTTAAAGTAATATTTAATAGATTAGAAATTTTTTTAGCATCTTCATAAAATAATTCATAAAAATCTCCTATTCTATAAAACAATAGCATATCTGGATAATTATATTTTAATTTAAGATATTGTTGAATCATAGGTGTATGATGATTGATTTGATATTTTTTATTCATATATTTCCTATAACGGTTTATTAAAATATAATTTGGTTATATAATTTAATTATTTTTTAATAAAAAATATATATCTTCTTGATTTATACATACATGAATTATTTGACATAATAAAATAAATTAATATATTTAAAAAATTATATCTAAAAAATAGAGTAAAAAATAAAATAATATTTTATCGCAATGAAAGGATAAATAATATATTTTTAAAAATTAGTTGAAATGTTGCAATGTAAATCAATTAATTACATATTAAATAAAAATAGCATGTACTATGAATGATACGTATGTATAAATAATATTTATCTGTTATAATCTCTATATAATTTTTATTATATATGCTATATTTTAACATTATAATTACGATTAGTATCGTATATATTTAAGGATGTTCATGAATACTAAAATAAAAAAAAATATTAATTGTAGATGGTACATTTTATTTATATCGTGCTTACTATACTTTTCCATCTTTAACCAATAGATGGGGAGAACCGTCTGGAGCAATATACGGTGTAATTAGTATGTTGCGTAAATTATTAATACAATATAAAGAAAATCCAATTATAGTAGTATTTGATTCACCTCATAAAAATTTTCGTCACATTCTATTTAAAAACTATAAAAAAAATAGACCAAATATGCCCACAAGTTTAAAAAATCAAATTCCAATGTTATATAAAATAATAACATCAATTGGAATACCTATAATCACTGTACCATTAGTAGAAGCAGATGATATCATCGGCACTTTATCTTATTGTGCTGAAAAAGAAAATTTCTCTGTATTAATTATGAGTAATGATAAAGATATGATGCAATTAGTAACTCAAAATATTAGAATTATTAATTCTACATATAATATTAAAATAGGACCTGATGAAGTAAAAAAAAAATATGGCATACCACCAATACTAATAATTGATTTATTAGCATTAATGGGAGATACTTCTGATAATATACCAGGGGTACCAGGAATAGGAGAAAAAACAGCTTTAATACTCTTAAGAAATTTTGGTTGTCTTGAAAAGATATATGAAAAAATAGAAAATATAATGATATTACCAATTCGTGGAAAAAAAAATATCATTATAAATATGAAAAAAAATAAAGAAATTGCTTTTCTTTCAAAAAAATTATCAACAATTCGATTAGATGTACCAATTAATATTAATTTCAAAGATTTAAAAATATCAAAATTAAAAAAACAAGAGCTATTATATTTTTTCCATTACTATAACTTTAAAAAATGGAATCAACAGGTAAAAAATGATTCATGGTTACCAATACAGTAATAACAAAATATACCGAAAATATAAAAAATATTGAATACAATATAATTTTAAAAAAAGAACAATTTGAAAAAATGTTAAAAATAATAGAAAAATATAACAACTTTTCTTTTATAATTAAAACAAACTTACCAGATATACATACTAATAATATTACTGGATTTTCTTTTTCCGTTATTATTAATCAAGTATTTTACATACCCATAATTGATAAAAACATATTATCTTTAAAAATTAAGGATAAAAATAATATTTTAAAAAAAATAAAAAATTTATTTGAAAATCACAATCAACTAAAAATAGGTCATAATATAAAAAACAATTATCATCTATTAAAAAAATATAATATTAAATTATCTGGTAATACATTTGATACCATGATTGCATCATATGTATTAAATAATACACATAAAAACCATATAAAAATAGAAGAGTTAGAAAATCTATGGATTCAGAATAATAAAAAAAAAAATACTAATCGAGAAAAAAATATAGGTCAAGAATCTGAAATAAATTTAAAAATATACATAGTAATGCTTCTTTATTTAAATAAAGAAGAAAAAATTAAAAAAATAATAGAAAATATAGAAATTCCATTAGTAAAAATAATAGCTAATATTGAAGAAAATGGAATTTTAATAAATATTAAACAATTAAAAGAACAATCAAAAAAAATTACTACTCAATTAGTTAAATTAAAACATGATGCTTATCAATTAACAGGTACATCATTTAATATACTTTCTTCGCAACAATTAAAGAAAAATCTACTCATAATTAAAAATAGAAAAAATAGTGTTACATCTAATATCAAAAAAAACGATATGCTACTTAATATTGTTAAAAATTACCGTAGTTTATATAAATTAAAATCAACATACATTGATCCACTACCAAAAAGAATTAATAAAATAACAGGTAGAATACATACATGTTATTATCAAACAAATACTTTAACAGGTCGCTTATCATCTAAAAATCCTAATGTACAAAATATTCCATCTAAAACTAAAGAAGGTAAAGAAATCCGAAAAGCATTTATATCTGAAAAAAATTATTTCATCGTTTCTGCTGATTACTCTCAAATTGAACTAAGAATTCTTGCATATGTATCAAAAGATAAAGAATTGATTAAAGCATTTTCTAACGATTCAGATATATATAAAATAACAGCATCTGAAATATTCAATATTCCCATAATAAATGTCACTGATGAACAAAGGCAGCATGCAAAAGTAATCAATTTTAGTTTAATTTATGGAATGGGACCCTTTGGTTTGTCAAATAAACTTAATATCAATATATTAACAGCAAAAGAATATATAAAAACATATTTTAAACGTTATAGAGGTATTAAAAAATATATAAAACATACTTATCAATTTGCACTAAAAAAAGGATACGTACTGACATTGTATGGAAGAAAGATACATATTCCACATATTACTTCAAAAAACTTTTTAATACGTCAATCCGCAGAAAGAACAGCAGTAAATGCTGCTATTCAAGGAACGTCTTCTGATATAATCAAGTTGGCAATGGTTAAAATATATAATTTTTTTAAAACACAACATCATTTAAATGCAAAAATAATTATGCAAGTTCATGACGAATTAGTATTCGAAATAAAAAAAGAAAAAATAAATAGTATCTGTAAAGAAATACGTAATATTATGGAATCTAATACCATATTAGATACCCCAATACCTGTAAGAATTAAAATAGGTCATAATTGGCAAGATACCATAAAAACTATCTAATCAATCTGTAATATTTTTTATAAAAAAATAATTTGATATAAAAAATATATTAATATTTCATTCTTATTAGCTATACCAATCGTCTAATTGTTTACGCAATACATCAACCCCTATTTTTTTAAAAGAAGAAAATAAACATACATTCAAAGATGTTAATAAAAATAGAGATAATTTTTCAGAAACCATTTTTAATTTTTGTCTTTGACTTTCAAATATAATTTTGTCTGATTTTGTTAACAACACTAATATTGGAATATTAAATTTCTTAGAAATGATAATCATATTTTTATCAAATGGCTTCATAGGATGTCTAATATCCATAAATAATACCAATCCTTTTAAGGATTTATTCATTTTTAAATATTTAATAATAATTTTTTCCCATTGTAGTTTTAATACTTTAGATGTTTTTGAATAACCATATCCAGGCATATCCACTAAATAACATTTTTTCGTCACAGAAAAAAAATTAATTAAATTTGTTCTACCTGGAGTTTTACTAATTCTGGCTAATTTTTTTTTATTTGTTAGCACATTAATAGCGCTAGATTTACCAGAATTGGAATAGCCAACGAATAAAACCTCGGATACATCAGAATTATTTTGTTTTTTTATATGTGCCATACTACTTAAAAAGTACGTATTTTCATAATTATTTTTCAAAATATTATTTTCCATTTTTTTAAATCAAAAAAATAAATACATACCTTTATATAAGATATAATTCAATTTAATGTTAATATATTCAAGAAATCATAAAATACATAAAAAAAATTAGTATGATTCACTTTTATATTTTATAATAATACAAGATCTAACTAATCTTAAATAAATAAAGATGGTATCGACATATTTTATATTTTTATCTGATATCAGTAATACTTAAATAATAATTGATATTATTATACCCTAATATTTTAAGGTAGTAAAATGAACAAAAATTTAAGGAATATAGCTATAATAGCTCATGTCGATCACGGTAAAACAACATTAGTAGATAAATTACTACAACAATCAGGCACCTTTCAAGATCATGAAGAAACCACTGATAGAATCATGGACTCCAATGATCTAGAAAAAGAAAGAGGAATTACTATTTTATCTAAAAATACAGCCATTCAGTGGAATCACTATCGTATCAATATTGTAGACACACCTGGTCATGCTGATTTCGGTGGTGAAGTAGAACGAGTAATGTCTATGGTTGATTCTGTATTATTGGTAGTAGATGCTCTTGATGGTCCTATGCCACAAACTAGATTTGTAACACAAAAAGCTTTTAATCATGGTATAAAACCAATTGTAGTAATTAATAAAATTGACAGAAAAAATTCTAGACCAAATTGGGTAGTAGATCAAGTATTTGATCTATTTGTAAACTTAAATGCAACAGATGAACAATTAGATTTCCCTATTATATATACTTCCGCATTACTTGGTATAGCAGGAACAGATTATATTAATATGAAAAAAGACATGAGTCCTCTCTATAAAGCTATAGTAAAATATGTTTCTCCACCATATGTTAATCCTAACGGTACTTTGCAAATGCAAATATCTCAGTTAGATTATAATAACTATCTTGGTATTATTGGTATAGGGAGAATTCAACAAGGTTCAATCTGTCCCAATCAACAAGTCACTATTATTAATAATAATGGCATAACACGTTCAGGTAAAATAGGAAAAGTATTGAATTATTTTGGATTAAAACGAATAGAAACGCCTATTGCCTACGCTGGAGATATTATTGCTTTAACTGGACTTAATGAATTAAATATCTCTGATACTATTTGTGATCCTAAAAAATTACAACCACTACCAAATTTAAATATAGATAAACCTACAGTAAAAATGTTTTTTTGTGTAAATACATCACCTTTTTCTGGGAAAGAAGGTAAATATTTAACTTCTAGACAAATTTTTAAAAGATTAAAAAAAGAAGAAATCCATAATGTAGCTCTACTTATTGAAGAAACTACTGATGCAAATGTATTTTGTGTATCTGGAAGAGGAGAATTACATTTATCTATATTAATTGAAAATATGAGAAGAGAAGGTTTTGAATTATCTGTATCTCGTCCTAAAGTAATTTTTCGTGAAAAAAAGAATGAGATCCAAGAACCTTTCGAAGATGTAACATTAGACATAGAAGAAAAACATCAAGGAGCAATCATGACAGTTATGGGTCATAAAAAAGGAGAAATAAAAAATATGATACCAGATAATAAAGGAAGAGTTCGGTTAGACTATATATTGACTAGCAGATCTTTAATTGGATTTCGAGCAGAATTCATTAATATAACTTCTGGAACTGGATTATTTTATTCATCCTTTAGTCATTACGGAAATATGCAATTCAATAATACGGGAAATAGAAGAAACGGCGTATTAATTTCTAACAATACAGGTATGGCTGTAGGATTTGCTCTTTACAACTTACAAGAAAGAGGTAAGTTATTTTTAGGTCACGGAACCCAGGTATACGAAGGACAAATTATTGGCATACATAATCGTTCTAATGATCTGACTGTCAATTGTCTAACAGGGAAAAAATTAACTAATATGCGTGCTTCAGGGACAGATGAAGCCATAGTATTAATTCCACCTATAAAAATTACACTTGATAACGCTTTAAGTTTCATTAATGATGATGAATTGGTAGAAGTCACGCCAAAATCAATTAGATTGAGAAAAAGATATTTAACAGAAAATGAAAGAAAACGAGTATCTAGATCTAATAGAAATTAAATATTTTTCTATGAAATAATTTTTTATTCGTTATTTTATTATATTCAAAATTAATTGAACCTTGATTAGAATAAATAACTTTATGAGTTAATCACATATTAATATCATTACTTATTCTAATCAAGGTTCAATACTTTTTTTCTAAAAAATTAATAATATTAGACGTTAAAAAATTCATTCATAATTCAATAATTTTCTAATGATATGTATATTTCTATAATTTTGTCGTTTAACACAAAGATGTTCGGCATGAATAATCGATTTTAAATCAGATACTGCTGTATTAAAATTATCATTAATGATTAAATAGTCATATTCTGAATAATGACTCATTTCTGTTTCCGCTTCTTTCATTCGCTTTAATATAACGATATTACTATCTTGTCCACGTTCTTTAATTCTACGAAATAACTCGTCACTAGATGGAGGAAATATAAAAATACTTATAGATTCTGGAATTTTTTTACGAATTTTTTTAGCACCTTGCCAATCAATATTTAAAAAAACATCTATACCTCTTAATAAAATATTATTAATTTTTTTTTGTGAAGTACCGTAATAATGATTAAAAACTTTAGCATATTCTAAAAATTTTCTTGTATCAATCATATGTTTAAATTCTTTTTTTGATACAAAAAAATAATGCTTACCATGTATTTCCCCTGGTCTTCTCATACGAGTAGTATACGATATCGAAACTTCTATTTTATAAAAATAAATAGTTTTTAAAATTTCTCGAATTAAACTGGATTTACCTGTACCACTCGGGGCAGAAATAATAAAAATTATGCCTTTATTCATGATTTTCGCAATACATTTTAAAAATCTTCACTCATGCAATTAATAGCAAATAAATTTAATAAAAAGAGATATATTTTATACATATTCTATATATGTAAATATATGAAAAATATTTTTAACAAAATTAAAATATATTATATCACTTAATAAGAAATACAACAAAAAATATCTAATATTTTTATAAAAAATCAGTTTTTGCATAAAAAAAATTATTTTTTTCACCACATACGCGAAATTCACTTTTTTTTATTAAACCACTGTGTAGTACTGCTTGCATCCAAATAGAACCATCATACATGATGACAGATACTAGTACATATCCTACTACATACCACTGTTTAAATTTTTTTAATTCTAATAATGAACCAATCTCAGGAAGATTCTGACTATGTGTAACACTTACTAACCAATATAACGAATACTTATTTATAGATCTAAATTTTATTTTAGCAATCACTTCTTGACCACAATAACAACCTTTTTTAAAATCTATTCCATCTACTTTTTCTAAATTTAAAAACAAAGGAACAAATTTATTCATCATTTTTTTATTAATGATCGGAAAACCAGATTCAATATCCAAAGATAACCACTGATTACTTTTAGCAACAATAATATTGCTTTTTTTTATATTATTTATTATTTTATGATCTTTAGGAATAATTAATAAAAAACGTTCTTCTGGAACGCCAATCCATAATAAAGTTATATTTTTATCAGTTACTAGAGTATTATTCTTATCTGGAAGATTAATGAATAACCTAGACAACATTTCTCTAGCTTTGTATCCAGATCCAGCTACCCCAAATAATAAAAAATTATTTTCTTCATGAATAAAAACCCGTGAAAAAATAGAATATTTTTTTAATGCTCTAATTTGGATGTTCACAACATCTTTTCTTTCAATATAAGCGTAATCGTTATTAAAAAAAAACAAACGTAATATACTCCATACTTTCCCATTGATATTACAATGGGCACAAATAATATGTTTATTTGATTGTAATAAATCAACATTAATTGTAAGCTGGCTTTGTAAATACGTCCTACTATCGGTACCACTTACTCTAATTAAAGACCAATCATCTAATTCAATCAAACTTAAGGCTAGTTTCTTAGAAGGGTAAACCAATTTTTCAAAATTTATATTTTCCATTAAAACATTATCCACAATATTTTTAATTAATATTTAAAAATAATTAATACTATATCATAGTAGTACTTATTAAAATTAATATATATTATTTTTTATAGTTATATGATAATGCATATCTCTGAAAAAATTATAATATTCTTAAATTATATTTAAACATATATAACAAGGGGTATATAAGCATGTTTGAAATTAATTTAATAAAAAATAAGATAAAAAATCTAGATCAACGAATAAAAATATTAGAAACTGTTTTTGAATATAATAAAATAAAAGAACGTGTGATTGAAATAAATTCTGAACTAGAAAATCCTGAAATATGGAACAATTCACAACTAATAAAAAAAATTAATAAAGAATATCATCAATTAAAAAAAATAATAAATTCTATTAAAGAAATAAAAAAAAATATTGAAGATATTATTTATCTTTCAAATCTTTCTGTATCAGAATCTAACAAAAATTTTTTATATGAAATAAAAAAAGAAATAGAAAAAATAGAAAACAAAATAAATAAACTAGAATTTTATCGTATGTTTTCTAAAAAAAACGATTATTTAGATTGTTATCTTGATTTGCAATCTGGATCTGGAGGAATAGAAGCTCAAGATTGGGCAAAAATGTTACTGCGTATGTATTTAAAATGGAGTAATGAAAAAGGATTTAAAACAAATATCATAGAAGAATCAGAAGGAGATATAGCTGGAATTAAATCAGCTACAGTAAAAATTACTGGGGAATACGCTTTTGGATGGTTGCGTACAGAAAGTGGAATTCATCGTTTAGTCCGTAAAAGTCCTTTTAATGCGAATAATCGAAGACATACTTCATTTTGTTCTGCCTTTATATATCCTGATTTAGACGATAAAATATACATTAATGTTAATACTACAGATTTACGTATTGATGTTTATCGAGCATCAGGTGCAGGCGGTCAACACGTTAACAGAACGGAATCTGCTGTAAGAATTACTCATTTACCTTCTGGTATTATTACTCAATGTCAAAATGATCGATCTCAACATAAAAATAAAGAACAAGCTATGAAACAAATGAGAGCAAAATTATACCAATTAGAAATCCAAAAAAAGAAAATAGAAAAAAAAGAACTAAATAGCAATAAATTGGATATAAGTTGGGGAAAACAAATACGCTCTTATGTATTAGATGATTCTAGAATAAAAGACATACGTACCGGAATGGAAACCCGTGATGTACAATCTGTACTAAATGGAAAAATAGACCAATTTATTACAACTAATTTAAAATTAGGATTTTAGGAAACACTATGTTTAAAAGAAATATCAAAAACAATAAAACTCAAAAATCATTGAATCAAGAAGAAAAAATAAGAAAAAAAAAATTAATTGATATTCGTCAAGAAGGATTTAATTTTCCTAACAATTTCAGACCCACTACCACTATAATTCAAATTCATGAGCTATATTTTCATAAAACTAATCAATATCTAAAAAAAGAAAAAATTGAAATTAGTATTGCTGGAAGAATGACGCAAAAAAGAATTATGGGTAAAAGTTCTTTTTTTACATTACAAGATGCAGATGGGAAAATGCAAATTTATGTAACAAATAAAATTTTTCCTATAAACTTTTATTCTGAACATTTTAAAAAATGGAATTTAGGAGATATTATAGGGGTTACTGGTAATATATTTAAAACCAAAACTGGAGAATTAACAATTTATTCTAATACTCTACAATTATTAACTAAAGCTCTCCGTCCCCTTCCAAATAAGTTTCATGGATTATCTGATCCAGAAATTAAATATAGAAAACGTTATTTAGATTTAATAAGCAATACTGAATCACTAAAAACATTTAAAAAACGTTCTATTATTTTAAATAATATTCGTACTTTTATGTTAGAAAAAAATTTTTTAGAAGTGGAAACACCAATGATGCATAATATTCCAGGAGGAGCTACTGCACGTCCATTTATCACATATCATAATGCTCTTAATATAAATTTATACTTACGAGTAGCACCAGAATTATACTTGAAAAAATTAATTATTGGAGGTTTTAATCGTATATTTGAAATTAATCGAAATTTTAGAAATGAAGGATTATCAACACGACATAATCCTGAATTTACTATGATGGAAGTATACATAACCTATGCAAATTATGAAGATATGATGCAGTTTACAGAAAATTTATTAAAAACAGTATCCAAAAAAATAAACAATACTACAAAAATATATTATGGAAAATATATTTTTGACTTTTCTAAAAAATTTAAAAGATTAACTATGAAACAAGCAATTCTCTTATTTAACAAAAATATAACACCTTTCGATTTAGATAATATAGAAATATTAAAGAATATTACATTAGAACTGAAAATCAAAATTAATAAAAATTGGACAATAGGCCATTATATTACGCAAATATTTGAAAAAACTGTAGAAAAGAAATTAATAGAACCTACATTTATTACAAATTATCCAATAGAAGTATCTCCTCTTGCAAAGAGAAACAACCTAAATAATAATATTGCTGATCGATTTGAATTATTTATTGCTGGACATGAAATAGGCAATGGATTTTCTGAATTAAATGATGTCGAAGATCAAAAAAAAAGATTCGCTGAACAGATTTTAAATAAAGAATCTCAATATGATACTCAATATTCATATGATGAAGATTATATTACAGCTCTTGAATATGGATTACCTCCAACAGCTGGATTAGGAATTGGATTAGATCGTTTGATTATGCTATTCACAAATCAACACAGTATTAAAGATGTGATCTTATTCCCTACACTTCGTCCTATATAAAAATACTAATATATTTAATACAATTGAATTAGTTTTATTTTTATATAAAAATGGTAAACAAAATAAAAATAAATATTTTTATTTAAAAAATCTATTTAATAACAGGATTAACATTAAATGCTATTAAAAAATAAAAAAAAAATTATAAACATAAAAAATATTATATCATTAACAAAAAAAAACCATACTCCTATATGGATTTATGATGAAAAAAAAATAAAAAATAAAATACAAGAATTAAAAAAATTTGATGTCATTAGATACGCGCAAAAAGCATGCTCTAATATTCATATTTTAAAAATTATGCGCCAATCTAATGTAAAAATAGACGCTGTCTCAATAGGAGAAATAGAACGAGCCATAATTGCAGGATTTACACCAAAAAATAACGAAATAATTTTCACTGCAGACCTCTTTGACAAAGAAACTTTGTTGAAAGTAATAGATTTAAATATTACTATTAATGCTGGTTCAATAGATATGTTAGAACAAATTGGAAAAATATCTCCTGGACATCATGTTTGGTTAAGGATTAATCCTAAATTTGGACATGGTCATAATAAAAAAACCAATACAGGTGGTGAAAATAGTAAACACGGGATATGGGATACTTCTGCAGCTTTATCTATCATAAAAAAGCACAATCTAAAACTAATTGGTCTCCATATGCATATTGGATCAGGTTCTGATTATGAACATTTAAAACAAGTTTGCGATGCAATGGTCAACGAAGTTTTAAACTTAAATTATGATATTATATCTATATCGGCAGGAGGAGGATTACCTATTCCATATCATCCTAATGATGAAAAAATTAACACTCAAAATTATTTTACATTATGGGACAAGGCAAGAAAAAAAATTGCCAACTATTTAAAACATCCAATTCAACTAGAAATTGAACCCGGTCGTTTTTTAATTGCTGAATCAGGAATTTTATTAACTGAAGTCAGAGCTGTAAAAAAAATGGGGAATAATCATTTTGTACTTGTTGATGCTGGTTTTAACGATCTTATGAGACCAACTATGTACGGTAGTTACCACCATATATCAGCTTTTTCTAAACATGGTTATCTAATAGAGACAGAAAAAAAAATCAATACTATAGTAGGAGGACCATTATGCGAATCAGGTGATATTTTTACACAAACAGAAATAGGAAACATAAAAACCAGAAAATTACCTATCGTAAACATAGGAGATTATCTCATATTCCACGATACAGGAGCTTATGGCGCTTCCATGTCTTCTAATTATAATAGTCGACCTCTAATTTCTGAAATACTTTTTAAAAATAATAAATTTTATACAATAAGGAAACGTCAAACTATATCAGATATGCTTAAATCAGAAACTGAATGCTACATTCCGTAAAAATAATAAGAAAAATTTATAAAATATACAATATATCTATCTGGTATATATCAAATATAAACATAAAATTTAATATTTATATATTAAACATATAATATATAGGAACTGTATGAACAATACTTATATATCTTTTCCTCAGTTTAACCCTATAGTTTTTTCTATAGGACCAATTACTTTGCATTGGTACGGAATTACGTATCTTTTAGGTTTCCTTTTTGCCCTATACATGGGAAAAAAAAAATAAAAAAAAATAATCAATGGACTCAAAAGGAAATAGAAGATCTTATCTTTAATGCTTTTTTTTCTCTTTTGATAGGTGGAAAATTAGGATATATTATTTTTTATAATCCATTTTATTATTTCACTAATGCAACACATTTATTAAAAATATGGGAAGGAGGTATGTCTTTTCATGGAGGTTTCCTTGGAGTTTTAATATATGTATTTTTTTTTCAAAAAAAACAAAAAAATCATTCCTACAAATAACAGATTTTATTGCTCCTTTAGTACCTTTTGGATTAGGAGCTGGACGTATTGGCAATTTTATTAATGGTGAGTTATGGGGTAAAGTGGCTACTGATATGCCTTTATCAATTTTATTTCCGGGATCAAAAGAAACAGATTTAATACTTTCTACTTTTCATCCAGAACTACAAATTTTAATTAATAAATTTGGAGTTCTTCCAAGACATCCTTCTCAAATATACGAATTTTTTCTAGAAGGAATAATTCTATTTTTTATCTTACATTTTTTTTCACGAATGGAAACAAAAAAAGGAACTGTATCAGCGATATTTCTTATTAGTTATGGGGTACTGCGAGTTATTGCTGAATTCTTTCGTGAACCAGATCTACAAATTGGTTTATTATTTGGTATCATCAGTATGGGACAAATACTATCATTACCAATGATTACTATTGGAATAACTATAATGATTAAAAATAATATTAAATATGTATAATGTTTATTATTAGGAAAATTATGAAAGAATACTTAACTTTAGTAGAAAAAATTATTAAACAAGGAAAACCGAAAAAAGATCGTACTGGAACAGGCACCTTATCAATTTTTGGTCATCATATTAGATTTAATTTAAAAGAAGGTTTTCCTTTAGTCACAACGAAAAAATGTCATATTCCATCTATTATACATGAACTACTTTGGTTTCTTAGAGGAGATACTAATATTAAATATCTTAATGATAATCACGTATCAATCTGGAACCAATGGGCTAATAAAAATGGTGATCTTGGACCTATTTATGGGAAACAATGGAGAAACTGGAGTTCATACGATGATACGAATATTGATCAAATAAAAAATACATTAAAAATGTTAAAAAAAGAACCATCTTCTCGCCGAATTATTATTTCAAGTTGGAACGTAAGCGATATAAATAAAATGGCACTACCACCATGTCATGTTTTATTTCAATTTTATGTGATAGAAAATACTTTAAGTTGTCAACTTTATCAAAGATCTTGTGATGTTTTTCTAGGACTTCCTTTTAATATAGCAAGTTATGCAATATTAATCCACATGATAGCCCAACAATGTAATTTAAAAGTAGGAGATTTCTTATGGACAGGTGGAGATATTCACCTATATAATAACCATTTAACACAAGCAAAAAATCAAATCCTTAGAAAACCTAGAAAAAAACCCACTTTAATCATTAAAAATAAACCAAACTCATTATTTGAGTATCATATTAAAGATTTTCTTTTTATAGGATACAAACCTCTTTCGAAAATAAAAGCAGATATTTCGATATAGTAAAATATGCATATATTCTACATTAAATTCATTAGATAAATATAAAATATAGTAATGATATAAAAATATCATAAATCAACTTAATTTTATAATAAAAATTTTATTAAATATTTAATATAGAGTAATATTATAAGTAGTGAGAAATACTATATTTTTCTATTTAAAAAAATATTAATAATCCCTTTATTAGTAAAAGAATGAAAAGATAAATAAAAATGAAAAAAAAAATGTATATTAAAACCTGGGGATGTCAAATGAATGAATATGATTCATCAATGATTTCAGGAATACTCAAACAAAGAAAGCACTATGAAATTACTAATATACCTGAAAAAGCAGATATTTTAATCCTAAATACCTGTTCTATAAGAGAAAAGGCACAAGAAAAAGTATTTCATCAATTAGGAAGATGGAAATATCTAAAAAAACAAAAACCGGATTTAATTATTGCAGTTGGAGGATGCGTTGCCACACAAGAAGGAAAAGAAATAAAAAAACGTGCAAAATATGTTGATATTATATTTGGAACTCAAACTCTACATCGTTTGCCAAAAATGATAGATTTATCTCATAAAATAAAAAAAACCATAATAGACATTACATTTCCTAAAATAGAAAAATTTGATTATCTTCCAGAACCATATATTCCTAATATATCATCTTTTGTATCTATTATGGAAGGATGTAACAAATATTGTTCTTTTTGTATAGTTCCATATACACGAGGAAAAGAAATAAGCAGACCTTGTGATGATATTATATTTGAAATATCTCTTTTAGCTGAAAAAGGAGTAAGAGAAGTTAATTTATTAGGACAGAATGTTAATGCTTACAAAGGAAATACTTTTAATGGAAAAATATGTAAATTTTCAGAATTATTACGATTAATTGCAGAAATAGATGGAATTGATAGAATCCGTTTTACCACCAGTAATCCTATTGAATTTACAGATGATATTATTGACGTTTACCGTGATACACCAAAACTAGTTAGTTTTCTACATTTACCTGTACAAAGCGGTTCAGACAGAATTTTAAAATTAATGAAGAGATCTTACACTGTATCAGAATATAAAACTATTATTAATAAATTATTAAATGTAAGACCTAATATTCAAATTAGCTCTGATTTTATTGTCGGATTTCCAGGAGAAACAGAACAAGATTTTCAAGATACTTTAACATTAATTAATGATATTAAATTTGATATCAGTTATAGTTTTTTATATTCACCAAGACCAGGAACTCCAGCTGCTAGGTTAGCAGATAATGTAACACAAAATAAGAAAAAACAAAGATTATATATCTTACAAAACCTAATTAACCAACAAACTACATACTGGAATAAAAAATTATTATACAGTACTCAATCGGTATTAGTAGAAGGTGTTTCTAAAAAAAATATTATGAAATTATCAGGAAGAACAGAAACAAATAGAATTATACATTTTACAGGATCACCTGATATGATAGGAAAATTTATCAATTTAAAGATTACAGATTATTATAGAAATACTTTACAAGGCCATGTAATTGAATCATAACTTATTATTTTATTTTAAATCAGTAAAAAATAAAAAAGTTAAAAAAATTAATTACGTAGATATACTAATGACAAATATAATACTAGACATACAAAAATCCTATTCCAATAATATTTATATACCAAGAAAAAAAGATTTTAAAATATGGTTAAAAAAAATTTTAAAAAATAAAAAATTAACATATGAAATTACTATAAGAATAGTAGACAAAAAAGAAATAAAAGAAATAAATTTAAAATATAGAAAAAAAAACCAACCTACTAATATATTATCTTTTCCAAATTTAGACACTACAAAAAAAAAATAAAATTTTTAGGAGATTTAATTATTTGTCACACAGTAGTACAAGAAGAAGCTAAGGCACAAAAAAAAACACTAGAATCTCATTGGGCCCATATGACCATACATGGTGCTCTTCATTTATTAGGATATGATCATGTAAATAAAATTCAACAAAAAATAATGGAATCATTAGAAATAAATATAATGCTAGCATTAGGATATATAAATCCATACACATTTTAAAATCTTAATAATGCATTTTTATTAAAAATAACTTGTATTTAAAATCACATAATAAAAATATTTATCATTAAATATACATTAGAATACTATGAATGATGCAAATACACAAAATAAAGAAAATCGGAAAGGTTTTTTTTCTATCTTATTAAACTATATTTTCCATGATGAACCTAAAAATAAAGAAGATTTATTAAATTTTATAAGAGATTCAAAAAAAAATGAACTAATAGATCAAGATACACGAGATATGCTAGAAGGTGTGATTGATATCACTAAACAACGTGTACGTGAAATTATGATTCCAAGATCACAAATGATTACATTAAAACTAAATTATAATATCAATAAATGTTTAAATGTGATCATTAAATCAGCTCATTCTCGATTTCCTGTAATGAGTAATGATACCAACTATGTTGAAGGTTTACTTATGGCTAAAGATTTATTATCTTTTATGAAACTCACAAAAGAAAAATTCTGTATTAAAAACATTTTACGTCCAGCCATAGTAGTTCCAGAAAGTAAGTATGTAAATCATATGTTAAAGGAATTCCGTTTAAAACGATATCACATGGCAATAGTAATAGATGAATTTGGAGCGGTGTCTGGTTTAGTGACCATAGAAGATATTTTAGAATTAATTGTTGGAAAAATAGAAGATGAATACGATAATATAACAAACTTAAATATTCGCCAATTAAATCAGCATACATTTACTATTAAAGCATTAACTCATATTAAAGAATTTAATGAAACCTTTAATACTCATTTTAGACATAAAGAAGTAGATACTGTTGGTGGACTTGTTATGCAAGAATGTGGTCATCTTCCAAGAAGAGGTGATATTATCAATATAAAAGGATATCAATTTACAATACACTCAACAAATAGCAGACGTATCATACAGTTACATGTAAATATTCCAGAAAATATTAAAATTAAAAAAATAAAAAAATAAAATTTTTTATATCTATTCATTTAACTTATTTTTTTAATAAAAAAAATCCAGATTTAAATAAAATACTAAATTTTTTATATATTAAAATAATATTTAAACGAAACTAAACTAAATAAAATTATATATAAAATATATATCATGAATTATCAAGACAAAACATTAAATTATATATAAATTTATAATTTTTCATATACAATATTAAAAAAACACTTATTTATATTATTAAAAATAATAAAAAATAATCATTTTTTATTCTATTTTTAGAATATAATTTTTAATTTAAATTCTTATTAAAGCATATTATGAAAGAAATATATCAACCTGAAGAAATAGAAAAATACGTACAAAATATTTGGAATAAAAATAATACTTTTACCGTAACTGAAAATGATAAAAAAGAAAAGTACTATTGTTTAGCCATGTTGCCTTATCCTTCTGGAAATTTACATATGGGTCATGTTAGAAATTATACGATAAGTGATGTTATTGCTCGTTATCAAAGAATGTTGGGAAAAAATGTTTTACAACCTATAGGTTGGGATGCTTTTGGATTACCAGCAGAAGAAACTGCTATTAAAAATAATATATCTCCAAAATTATGGACTTATAGAAATATTAAAAAAATGAAAAAACAATTGAAATCACTAGGATTTAGTTATGACTGGAGCCGAGAAATAACAACTTGTCATCCTAATTTTTATCATTGGGAACAATGGTTTTTTACTAAAATGTATGAAAAAAAACTTGTTTACAAAAAGTCTTCATCTGTAAATTGGTGCCCTGTAGACAAAACAGTATTAGCTAACGAACAAGTGATAAATGGTTGTTGTTGGCGTTGTAATACAAAAATAATATTTAAACATATTCCGCAATGGTTCATAAAAACAACAAAATATGCTGAAGAATTACTCAATGATATTGAAAAATTAAAATACTGGCCTGAAAAAGTAAAAAAAATGCAGAAAAATTGGATAGGTCGTTCAGAAGGATTAAATATTACTTTCAATATCTTAAATAGCAAAAATAAAATAACAATATATACTACTCAACCTAATTTAATTATGAAAGCAACATATATTGCTATATCTCCTTTTCATCTATTTTCACGAAAATTAGCAATTAAAAATAAAATAATAGCAAAATTTATAAAAAAAACATATGAAATGATGGATTCACAATCTTGTATTGATTCTATAAAAAAATTAGGAAAAAATACAAAAAAATATGTTATTCATCCATTAACTAATACTCTTTTGCCTATTTGGATAACCAACTACTTACTGGTGGAAAATATAACGGATGCAATAATTGCTATACCTGCTTATAACCAAAACGATATGAATTTCGCTATTCAGTATAAATTAAAAAGTAAACCTACTATTAGCAACTTAAATAGCAACATATCCACACCCATAAATAATGTAATAAGAAAAAAAAGAAAATTTTCTAATTATCAAAAATTTAATAAAATCAACGAGAAAGAAGTTTTTTCAGACATAAGTCGTTTGTTACTTGAAATGGGTATTGCAAAAAAAACAATACATTATAAATTAAAAGATTGGACAGTTTCTAGACAAAGATACTGGGGTACACCTATTCCTATGGCAACAGATAAAAAAAATAGAATAATACCTATACCTGATGATCAATTACCTATTATCTTGCCTGAAAAAAATACTGTACAAGAAATTCAAGATTTTTTAAAAAAAGGAAAAAAATCAAATCCAATTAATATCAATAATCAATTAGCTTTTCAAGAAACTGATACATTTGACACCTTTATGGAATCTTCATGGTACTATATAAGATATACATCTCCAAATTTTAATAGCATGGTTAATACTGAAGCTGCTAATTATTGGCTACCTATAGATCAATATATAGGAGGAATTGAACATGCTACTATGCATTTAATATATATTCGACTCTATCATAAATTATTACGAGATTTTGGATTAGTTAATACCGATGAACCAATAAAAAAATTATTATGTCAAGGCATGGTTCTTTCAGATGCGTTTTATTTTATCACGAATACCAATCAACGGTATTGGGTTTCTCCCTCATTAGTCAATACAAAAAAAGACCAATATGGGAAAATTACACATACCTACAAAGAAAATGGAAAAAAATTAATTTATGCTGGCATGATAAAAATGTCAAAATCAAAAAATAATGGTATTGAACCTGAATTAATTATTAAAAAATATGGAGCTGATACTGTTAGATTGTTTATTATGTTTGCAGCACCAATAGAATCCTCTCTTGAATGGAAAGAATCAGGTATAAAGGGAATCTATCGTTTTTTACAAAAACTATGGAAATTAATTTATCATCATATAAATGAAAAAAACTATCATATTAATCTAGATACAACTGAATTAACTATTCAGCAAAAACAAATACGTTATAAATTACATAAAACAATTATAAAAGTTTCTGATGATATTAATCGACGTCAAACTTTTAATACCGCTATTTCAGCTATTATGGAATTAGTAAACTGTTTGATAAAGAAAAAAAAAGAAAATGAACAAGATTATGCATTAATGCAAGAATCTTTAATGATTGTAATAAAAATGCTATATCCATTCACACCGCATTTTAGTTTTATTACTTTTCAAATATTAAATAAAAATCACACTATAAAAGATGACATTTCTTGGCCTATTGCTGATCAAGAAGCAATATTAGAAACATCAAAAATTATTGCAATACAAATTAATGGTAAAACACGTTGTACAATATCAATAAATATTAATCACTCTAAAGAAATGATTTTATCTCAAGCAAAAAAAGAACCATCGATAATTAAATTCATCGAAAATCGCATTATTAATAAAATTATTTATATACCTAAAAAAGTATTAAACTTTATCATATCTTAAAATATAAGAATAATATTCTTATACTTTTTTTAAAATATCATATAAAATATAAAAATATAAAATCTATTCGAAAAAAGTTATTAATGATTCTTAAAATTAATGCAGAAAATTTAGAAAATCAGTTACTGAAAGGATTAAATAATTCTTATTTTATTATTGGAAAAGAAGAATTCTTTATTCAAGAAAGTAAAAAAATTTTATTAAAATTAGCAAAAAAAAAACAATATTTTGAAACAATTTCAGTATATATTAAATCCAATACAGATTGGCAAAAAATAATGAATACGTATCAAGATCAGAGTATATTTTTTACAAAAAAAATTATTATTTTAATATATAAAAAAGATACATTAGATAATAATTTTTATAAAAATTTTAAAAAACTATCTTTCCTATTTAATAAAAATATTTTATTCATTATGCAATTTGAAAACACCAAAATTTATCATCAAAAAAAAAATTTTTTTGATCAATTACAAACCAAATCCACTATTATTTACTGTAATACGCTTAAATTGAATGATTGGTATAATTGGGTAGATAAAAAAATTTTAAAAATGAAACTAAATATCAATGATAATGTAAAAAAATTATTATATCAAAACTATGAAGGGAATCTCTTTGCATTATCAAATATATTAAATATATTTGCATTGCTTTATCCATCTACTGAAATTACCTTACATCAATCAAAAAAAATAATAGAAGATTTATCACTGTTTACTCCTGTACAATGGATAAATGCCATATTTGAAAATAAAAAAAAAAGTCTCTTAAAATAATAGATAGATTGCATAAACAACAATATAATCCTACACTTTTAATCCGATTAATACAAAAAGATTTGCTAATATTAATTCATATGAAAAGAAATCAAAAAATAAATTATCATCTATTTTTAAATGAAAAAAAAATTTGTCATAAACGAAATCTAATATTAATTAATGCTTGCATAAATAGCAAAAACGAAAATTTATATAAAATGATAAAAATCATCACACATTTAGAATTAAAAATAAAAAAAAACCATAGTAATCAATCGTTATGGACACAATTAAGATTACTATCTTTACAATTCTAATTATATAAAATATAAAATAAGGACAAATAATATCATTATTATATGCAATACTTGGTAAAAATTTCAATTTGATTCATTATTATGATGTCACTTACTCCTAATTTTTAACTAAATAAATGTCTTTAAAAATATTATTTTAACAACTAATTATATTTCATATAATTAGTTATACCTATAATATATAAAAAATAAATATGATATATAGCCATAAAAATATTTATTTTAAAATCAATTTTGTAGAACTTAAAAAATTTTTATATGTAATCAATATATTAAAAAACATATCAAAAAAAATATTAGATATAAAAATCAATTTTTTCTATTATTAGATAATAAAATTTAATATCAATTAATCATTAAGAAAATTGAAATTTTGACTAAATTTTTTTATTTATTAATTTTTAAACACAGTATGAACAAAATATATGATATGATCTCTATCATTAAAAACTAAATAAAAAATAAAATTAAAAATTATCGCCCACTATATTAATATAAATCAGATATTATTTTTTAACAATCTATATATTAATATTTAATCAATATATAAAAGTAATAATTATAAAATAGGAAAAACTCTACATTTTTATTACTAATATCAGCACGCTAATATATAAAAACTACATTTGTATGAATTTTATTTTCATATATTTAATAAATAAATTTAATAATAAGACAAATTATATGTATACGGAAAAAGATTATATCTTAAATTTAATTAATTTACGTTGTCCCGATCCTATAATGAAATTAAGAGAAAAATTAAGAAAAATAAAAAAAGATGAAGTAATACTCATTTTAGCAGATGATCCTTCTACTAAAAGAGAAATTCCTCAACTATGTTTTTTTATGGGACATGTATTATTATATAGTAATATTAATGAAATACCTTACCAATATCTATTAAAAAAGTGATATTATTATTTAATAAAAATTAATTTTATATTAGTTATATTCTATTAACATGGGAAATGCAACGCTCCATTCTTTGAATCCACCATTTACACTATAAACTTTTTTAAATCCTTGATTATTTAGATATGATGCAACATATTTACTTTTTATTCCATGATAACAAATAACCATAATGGGTATCGATACACTTATTAATGTAGAAAAACTTTCTAACAAATACAATGGTACATGACTAGATCCATAAATATGAGATGATCTAAAACTATCATTATCTCTAATATCTAATAATATAATACTACCGTGTAATAACATGTTTACAGCATGAACGACATCAATACATATTGAATTTTCCATTTTACATTAATCCATATTGAATATTAATGAATCTAGCCATATAAATATATATTACTGATATAATGTTTTTAAAAAAAAATTATAAAAAGAAATTTTATCGTTTATCAATATAAAAAATTTTTATGAAATTAATAATTTTAATATACGACGTAGTGGTTCAGCTGCCCCCCATAATAATTGATCCCCAACAGTAAAGGCGGATAAATATTTTTTACCCATACTTAATTTACGCAATCTTCCTACAGGAGTAATTAATTTACCTGTAACCGCAGTAGGTGTTAAACTGTGCACAGTTTGATACTGATTATTAGGAATCACACATACCCATTTATTATGATTTGATAAAATTTGTTCAATTGCTAATACTGAAATATCTTTTTTCAATTTGATAGTAAAAGATTGACTATGACAACGAAGCGATCCCACCCTGACACATATACCATCAATTAAAATTTTATTTTCCAAACCTAATATTTTATTAGTCTCTGCTTGCCCTTTCCACTCTTCTTTGCTCTGCCCGCTTTCCATCCATTTATCAATCCAAGGAATCACACTACCTGCTAAAGGAACAGAAAAATTTTTTTTTGGAAATTTATATGAACGAGCAATCTTGGTCACTTTTTCTTCAATATATAATGGAGATGCATTTATATTATTTAAGTCTTGAGATACTGATTGATATAAAACACCCATTTGATGCAGTAATTCCATCATGTGTTTCGCACCTGAACCAGATGCTGCTTGATAAGTAGAAACACTTATCCACTCTATTAAATTAGCAGCAAATAAACCACCTAAAGACATCAACATTAGACTTACCGTACAGTTACCACCTATAAAATTTTTAATGCCACAATTAATTCCTTTTTCTATTATATTCTTATTAACTGGATCTAAAACTATAATAGAATCTTTTTCCATTCTTAGCGTGGAGGCAGCATCTATCCAATAACCGTTCCATCCTGTTTTTCTCAGTTGATCAAAAACAGTATTGGTATATTCTCCACCTTGACAAGTAATAATTATGTCTAGTGATTTTAATACTTCAATACTATAGGCATTTTCTAATTTAGATGAAACAATACCTTCTATTTTAGGTCCCATTTGACCTATTTGTGACGTAGAAAAAAAAATAGGAATTATTGAATCAAAATCATGTTCTATACACATTCTATTAAATAATACTGATCCTACCATTCCTCTCCAGCCAATAAAACCAACTTTTTTTTTCATTTTTTTTCTTAAAAAATATCAGATTAATCAAGATGAACTATAATATATAAGATATGTACTTTTATTAATAAAATATTATTAATGCATAAATTTATTAAAAAAACAGTATTATTTTTCTAAATTCTTTAATGATTTTAAATCAAAAATTACTTAATTTCATAATTTATTTTATAAAAACAAATAATATAAATGTAATATACAAAATTTAATTCTAAATTAAAAAGCAAGTCTTTATGAAATTCATAATATAGTTTATTTTAGATATATTATACATAATATAAAAATATTTACTATCTAATAAAATAATAAATACACGATATATTATATCATATCATATCAGTTAATTATTTTATTTTTAATTTTTATTAATAAAAACAATTAATTTTTATTAAAAATATTATTTATTTAAATAAAAAATAAATATAGATAAAAATTAATTATTTTATATGATTAATTTTTAATATACTATATTAGATAAATATTAATATTTTAATATCTTTATTAAAAATAAAATTCTTTAATTACTGAATCATAAATAGAATATATTATTAAATAATTTATCTACAAATATTATTTAGTATTTAATAAAACTAATCTTTAAAATATTTCTTCTATATATAAAAATAAATATTAAAGAATAATATATATATTCATTAAATATAAATAGGATGCAATACTTAAAATGACTGAAATAATTTCTGCTACTATACTTTTAATATTAATAATGGATCCTCTTGGTAATTTACCAATTTTTATGTCAGTTCTGAAAAATATTGAATCCAATCGACGTCGAATAGTGCTTATTAGAGAAATGATTATTTCTTTAATCATTATGCTGCTATTTCTATTTGCAGGTGAAAGAATATTATCTGCTCTTAATTTAAGAACAGAAACGGTATCTATATCTGGGGGTATTATTCTATTTTTGATTGCTGTTAAAATGATTTTTCCTTCTGAAGAAGAAACTAATAATATCATTATTTCTGATGAAGAACCTTTTTTAGTGCCTTTAGCTATGCCACTCATTGCTGGACCTTCTTTATTAGCAACTCTAATACTATTATCCCATCAGTATCCAAATAAAATATTATACCTATCTGGAGCGTTAATTATTGCATGGAGTGTAACGGTAATAATATTACTTTCATCTGAATTATTTTTACGTTTATTTAGTAAAAAAGGCGTGAGTGCTTTAGAACGATTAATGGGATTAGTATTAATTATGTTATCAACTCAAATGTTTCTGGACGGAATTCAGTCTTGGTTTCAACATTAAATTAATTTTTATACTTAAACAATAAATCTAATTCATTATATCTAATAAATATTTATATTATAAATCTGATATATTAATCATTTATAATATATTATAACATTTCTAAAAATTTTATATATATAATATTTATATAAAAATAAATATTATATATAAATAAAGAAATTATATGTTAATAATATTATATATTATTTATTAAATATAATTTATTAATACATTTTTGTTTTTATTAAAAAATAAATTCTTTCTTAATATAACTATATTTAATACATTTATATAAAATAATGATATAACATAAATAAATTAAAATAAATATAAGTTAATATTCAATATATGCATACTATTTAGTTTCTATATTCATAGAAACACGAATATATTAAAGATACCAATAATCGAATTATGATATACTTGATATTTCATTTTGTTATTTATATTAATTTTAATTAATATAAAAATATTACTTAAATAAAAAATTTAAAATATTATATAAAATAACTATTTTAAAATCATTTATGCTAAATATTAACATTTAAATAACAGAAAACTACCACATAGAGAAAACACATGATTAATCTATTAGATTTAGATATTTCTAATAAACGAGTTCTCATAAGATTAGATCTTAATGTTCCTATTAAAAATAATATCATAGAATCAGATGCTCGTATTTTAGCAACATTACCAACAATTAAATTAGCATTAAAAAAAAATGCAAAAGTTATGATTATGTCCCATTTAGGTAGACCACAAGACGAAACATATGACAAAAAATTATCTTTATTTCCAATTTATGAATATCTTAAAAAAAAAATAAAAAATATTAAAATTCATTTTAGTAAAGATTATCTCAATGGCATTGATGTTAATTCAGGTGAACTATTTTTATTAGAAAATGTAAGATTTAATAAAGGAGAACAAGAAAATAATATTTCATTATCGAAAAAATATGCTGCTTTATGCGATATTTTCGTTATGGATGCTTTTGGAACAGCACACCGAATAGAATCATCTACCTACGGAGTAGCACAGTTCGCACCCATAGCGTGTGCGGGACCTTTATTACAATCAGAATTAACTGCTTTATCCAAAGCTTTAAAAAATCCTGATCGTCCCATGATAGCAATTGTCGGAGGATCTAAAATATCCACAAAATTTAATATATTAAATGCATTAGTAAACATAGCAGATAATATTATTGTAGGTGGTGGCATAGCAAATACTTTTATTTCCATTGATCATCCGGTAGGAAATTCCTTGCATGAACCAAAATTTATTAATCAAGCTAAAATTTTAAAAAAAAAGAATAATATCCTCATACCAGTTGATTCCAGAGTTGGAACTCATTTTAGTGAAAATAGCCCTGCCATAATAAAAAAAATCAATCAAATTAATAACAATGAAGAAATTATGGATTTTGGAGATCAAACCATAAAAAATATGATTTATCTTTTAAATACAGCTAAAACTATTCTCTGGAATGGACCTGTAGGAGTATTTGAATTTCCAAATTTTAGAAAAGGAACTCAAAAATTAGCACAAACTATTGCAAATAGTGATGCTTTTTCTATAGCAGGAGGTGGAGATACATTGTCTGTAATAGATATGTTTAAAATAAAAAAGAAAATTTCATATATTTCAACAGGAGGTGGTGCTTTTCTAAAATTTCTTGAAGGTAATACCTTACCTACTGTAAAAATATTACAACAAAGATCACTAAAAAAAATATAAAAAATTATTTTATGCATATATAAAAAATAAATAATTTTTTTAAATAGGAAAATAGCTATGTTAAAAATATTAAATTTCCTAAAACCAGGAGTTATTTTTGGTAATGATATTCAAAAGCTATTTCAATTAGCTAAAATAAAAAAATTTGCTATACCTGCAGTAAATTGTATAGGAACGGATTCCATTAACTCTGTACTAGAAACAGCAGCTGAAATTCAAGGACCAGTAATTATACAATTCTCTCATGGTGGTTCATCTTTTATTTCTGGAAAAGGAATAAAAACAAAAAAAATGGAAGAAAAAGCTATAATAGGAGCTATTTCTGGAGCTCAACATGTACATTTAATGGCAAAGTATTACGGCATACCAGTTATTATACACACAGATCATTGTCATAAAGAAATATTACCGTGGATCAATGGTTTATTGAAATCAAGTAAAAGACATTTTAAAGAAACAGGAGTACCTCTTTTTTCATCTCATATGATCGATTTATCAAAAGAAAAAATAGAAACAAATTTAAATATATGTGCTAAATATCTAAAAATAATGAAAAAAATGAATATTTTTTTAGAAATAGAATTAGGTTGCACAGGAGGAGAAGAAGATGGAATTGATAATAGTCAACTACATAGTTCATCGTTATATACTCGTCCTGAAGAAGTTAATTACGCTTACGAAATTTTACATTCTATCAGTCCAAATTTTACTATTGCAGCTTCTTTTGGAAATGTTCATGGTGTATACCAAACTGGAAATATTCAATTAAAACCCATTATTTTAAAAAAATCACAGGAATATATTAGTGAAAAACATCATTTACCACATAATTCCTTAAATTTTGTATTTCATGGTGGATCTGGATCATCTGAATTAGATATTAAACAATCTATCGAATATGGCGTAGTAAAAATGAATATTGATACTGATGTTCAATGGGCATCATGGAAAGGTATATTAGATTTTTATAGAAAAAATCAAGGTTATTTACACAATCAATTGGGAAATCCTAACGGAAACAATAAACCAAACAAAAAATATTATGATCCACGAATCTGGATTAGAGAATCTCAAATTTCTATGTCTAAATATTTAAAAAAAGTTTTCCAAAAGTTAAATGCCAGTTACACTTTATAACTATTTCCTAACTTAAAAAACAAAATTAGAGGAGAATAAATATATTCTCCCTGATTTTTATATTAATTAATAAAATTAATTAAATTTTTTACGTTATTTAAAAAATATTGAATCACTTACAAGTGATATCCTATATCACTAATATAGTATATACTTATATTCTTACTTTTTCTTGTTTTTTAAAAAAAAATAAAATATAATTTTTATTATAGTAAAAAATATTTAAAAATATTTTAAATAATATTAAAAATATTCCGATATAAAAATATTATTCTATAATCTATATTATATATATACTGATATATTTAAAAAAAAGTAAACTAATAGGGATAAAGATGGAAGACTTAAATGTAGTGAATGATATTAATCATGCTGGAAATTGGTTAATACAAAATCAGGAACTACTACTTGGATACATAATTAATCTTACTTCTGCTATTGTTATATTAATTGTAGGATTATTTGTGGCACGGATCATCGCTAATGGAGTTAATAAAGTTCTAATTACCCGAAATATTGACACAACTATTTCTGGTTTTCTTGCAGCCTTGGTCAGATATATTATAATGACATTCACCCTAATTGCAACATTAGGTTGTATCGGAGTACAAACTACATCAGTTATTGCTATACTAGGTGCCGCAGGAATGGCTATAGGATTAGCTTTACAAGGATCTCTATCTAACTTTGCTGCAGGTGTTTTATTAGTAACGCTTAGGCCACTACGTACAGGAGAATACGTCGATTTAGGAAATGTGGCTGGGACAGTCACTAATGTACATATTTTTTACACTATGCTACGCACGCTAGATGGGAAAATAGCAGTTGTCCCAAATGGAAAAATTATATCTGGTAATATCATTAATTATTCCAGAGAACCTGCTAGAAGAAATGAATTTATTATTTTTGTCTCTTATGATTCTGATATTGATTTAATCATCAAAATATTACATGAAGTTATTATTTCTGAAGATAGAGTATTAAAAGATCGAGGTATTGTTATTGGATTAAGCGAACTAGGACCTTCTTACCTTAAATTTATAGTAAGATGTTGGAGTAACACGGATGATTTAAATATAGTATATTGGGATTTAATGGCTCAATTTAAAAAGGCATTGGATAGTAATAATATTACTGTACCATATCCTAAAATGGATATTCATGTTTACACAAAAACAAAATCTTTAAAAGTAAATTTTTAAATAATTATTCATCATTATATTACGCATTACTAATCAATGTTAAAAAGAAAATAAAAATAATTTTTTAATTTAAAATTAACAAAATTGAGATATTATGTTTTCAATATATAAATCTAATAGATTGGATATCCTGATCAATCAAGCATGTGATATTATTAAAAAGAACCCATTATCTGAACCTTTACAAAATGAAATTTTTTTGGTACAAAATATAGAAACTACCCAATGGATTAAAATTTTTATAGCAAATAAATTAAAAATATCTGCTAATATTAAATTCTTTACAACATCGGATTTTATATGGAAATTATTTAAAATGATCGATCCAGATGTTATATCTAAAAAAAAATATTACCACTCTAGTATTACATGGTACATAACAAAATTAATAGAAGAAAAAAAAATTACTGATTTTATTAATAAAAAAGACTCTCAATTAAAAAAAATAATGTTTGCATCTTATTTATCTAAATTATTTAGAAAATATTTAGTTTACCGTCCCGATTTGATTAGTTCTTTAAGAAAAAAAAATCAATATTTTAAAAAAAATAAAGAACAAACATGGCAAGAAAAATTATGGTATGAATTAATTCATAGTTACATTAAAAATTCAAAGTATTTTGATTTTTTAAATTTATCATCTATTTTGTTAAAAAAAATAGAAACTTCCAGAACTAAATTATCATTCATTCCATTCCGTTTTTTTATTTGTAATATCTCTGATATACCCATATCTTATCTATCTTTATTATATTCTTTAAGTAAATATTATCAAATAAATTTATTAATGATCACCCCTTATATGAATCATGAATTTTTTATAAAAAAAGAAAAAAACAAAAAAAAGTCAAATATATATATAACTTCTAAAAAAAAATATTATAACTTATATGAACAATGTTATAAATTAAACATCATAGATCAAGTAAATCCAATATTACTATCTTGCGGAGGTTATGGATATGAATATTCATATTTTTTACTTTCAATGCAAAATAAATATATTAATTGCTATACAAATACCTATAAAAATAACTTATTAAATTATATTCAAAAAAATATTTTACAGTCAATAAATAAAAAAAATAAAAATCAAGATAAAAATTTTACTAATAAAAAAATGATACTGAATCCAAAAGATAATTCTATATCAATACATATTTGCTGTAATATACAAAGAGAAGTAGAAGTATTACACGATAATTTGTTAAGTCTATTTAATAAAAATTCTTCACTATTTCCAATAGATATTATTATTAAAACTTTTCGATTACCTTTATATGTTCCTTTTATTAAAAACGTATTTAATTCTGTACCTATTAAACACTATATTCCTTTTATCATTTTTAATGAAGTACCTGATCAGCACCATGAAATATTATCTATTTTAAAAAAACTATTTAATTTAGAAAAAAATAGACTATATAACAAAGAAATATTTGAGTTATTACAATCAAACATATTAGCAAAAAAATTCCATATTGATAAGAAAGATATTCCAATCTTATTCAATTTAATATATAAATCAGGAATTCGATGGGGTATAGATGAAGAACATATGAATAATCTATTATTACCAACCAATGTCCAACATACTTGGGAACATGGTATAAAAAGAATAATGTTAGGTTATGCAACTAATCACCAAGAATCATCTTGGAATGATACCGTGCCATATAATATAAATAATAAATCAAATATTAAAGTAATATGCAAAATTATATACTTAATAAAAATACTACATAAATGGAAAAAAAAATTGTCAACATGTAAATTGCTTAAAACATGGTTACCTTTATGTCGTAAATTAATAGATGATTTCTTTTATATAAATTCTGACACTGAAAATATATTAGATAAAATTGAGAAAATATGGGTAAAAATTATTCATACTGGAATGAAATCAAATTATAAAAAAAAATTCCTATTTCAGTATTGCGTAATAAACTTTTTTCTCATGAGTTTCATTTAAACAATAATTGTAAAAAATTATTTTCCGGACCAGTTATTTTCTCAAAATTTTCTGTATTACCCACAATACCTTTTAAAGTTGTGTATATTCTTGGGTTTAATCATGATAATTTTCCAAAAAAAACAATATCACAAGAAATAAATTTAATACAAAAAAAACCAAGAATATGTGATCCTAATATTCATAATCAAGACCGATATTTATTCTTAGAAATATTGCTATCTGTAAAAGAATATTTATATATTAGTTATATAGGAGATACTATTGATTTTCCTTCAGTTAATTATCCATCTATTATATTAGATGAATTAATCAATTATATCACTCAAAATTTTTATGTCCCATCAAAAAAAAGTAAGAGTTCAGATAAAAACTCAAAAAATATCATTTCACATTTATGCTTCTTGCATACAAAAACAGCTTTTGACAGAAAAAATTTTATTAAAAATGATCGTTATCAAAGCTTTGATACAGAATGGTTAAAAATAGCTAACTCAAAAAAAAATATATCATCGACATTTATACAACCGCTACTACCTAAAACAAAAAAAAATATAAATTTTAAAGAACTTATATCCTTTTGGAAAAATCCCATTCATTATTTTTTTAAAAATAGATTAAACATTAATTTAAACTTGAAAAAATTAAAAATGACAGAAGATTTTATACCTAATTCTTTAAATCGTTATAAAATAAGATTACATATACTTAAAAAAATAATTAATAATGAAGACATTTCTAATATTTTTAAATATTTTACTAATATTGGATTATTGCCATATAATAATTTTAGTTTAGCCTTTTTAGAACAGCAAAAAAAAGAAATTATACCTTTAGCAAAAAAGATATCTATAATCCATCAATTATCTAGCATGAAAAAAAATTTTCATATTAAGATAAACGATTATTACCTAAAAGGTAGTCTACAAAATATTTATGAAATTGGATTATTGCGCTGGAAACCTAAAATTCTTAATTTCAATGATAGCATATTATTATGGTTAGAACACCTACTCTATTGTTTTCTAGGCGGAAAAGAAAAAAGTATAATGTTAGGTATCAATAATAGTAAATGGAATTTTAATCCTCTAGATAAAGAAGAATCTTATCATTATATTAAAAAATATATATCTGGATACATACAGGGATTACAACAACCTTTATTACTAATCACCTCAGGTATGAATTGGATAAATATAGTATATGACAAAATAAATAAAAAAATGACAACAAATGATATTATAAAAAATAAAGGATATAAAAAATTACTCAGTACATGGCATGGTAATCAATATTATATTGGAGAAAAAAACGACCCCTATATAAAAAAAATAATTCCAGTACTAAATAAAAATTATATTGATAAAATATGCCGTACATCAAAATATTGGTTAACATCCATATTAAATCATCAATCAATTAACTAAATTTCAATACATCATACATAAAATATATGAATATCATTCATATTTATTAATAAAAAAATTAATTAATTTTAAAATGAATAACATAAAAAAAATAGACATATTTAATATATCTTTACATGGAAGAAAAATAATCGAGGCTTCTGCAGGAACAGGTAAAACATTTACTATAATTATTTTATATCTAAGATTACTGTTAGGAATAGATAATAACCCACTATATACACGTACTTTCTCAGTAAAAGAAATTTTAATCGTAACATTTACAAAAACTATGCAATCAGAACTAAGAGAAAGAATAAAAAAAAATATTTACAATTTTCGTATAGATTGCATAAAAGAACACAGTAAAGATCCTATCTTTAACATTCTTATATCTCAAATTACTAATTTAAAACATGCTATTCTATTATTATTACAAGCCGAAAATCAAATAGATCAAGCATCTATTTTTACAATTCATGGTTTTTGTAACCATATTTTACATGTACATGAATATTGTTCTGATATTTTGCTAAAAAAAAATATTATAGAGGACATATATCCTTTATATTATCAAGTTACATGCGATTTTTGGAGAAAACAAAGTAATTTACTATCTAAACAAACTGCAAAAATTATTTTTCAGTATTGGAGTACTCCTGAATTACTATTAAAAGATATTTTTTCAATATTGCAACTTTCTCCTAAAATTATTAAACCCACATTAAGAAAAAAAATCAAAATTGACGAATATCATGAAGAATTAATAAAAATTATTAACACATTTAAACAAAAATGGTTGAAAAAAAAGGAAAATATTCCATATTTAATAAATAATTCTAATATTAATAAACGAATATATCATAAAAATAATATATTCAGATGGATAAATAAAATCACTTTTTGGGCAAATAATAATACAGAAAATTACTTGGTACCAACTGAATTAAAATACTTTAAACAAAGTTATTTATGTGAAAAAACAAAAACTGGAATAATTCCTAAAGATATTCTATTTAATAATATTGATACTTTTTTGAAAATTAAATTTTCACTTAAAGAAATTTTCTTATTTCATGCATTAAGTGATATTCCAAAAATGTTAAAAAAAGAGAAAAAAAAACAAGAATGTTTAGAATTTGACGATTTATTAAAATTACTTATAAATACATTAAAGATAAATAATTTATCTAAAAAAATATGTAAAAAATATCCAGTAGCACTAATAGATGAATTTCAAGATACCAATAATCTACAATATGATATTTTTAAGAAAATTTATAAAACAAAATACAATAATAATCTATTAGTACTAATTGGAGATCCAAAACAATCTATTTATAGTTTTCGTGGAGCTAGTATATTTACTTATCTTAAAGCTAAAAATGATATTAAAGAACAGTACTTTCTTAATCAAAATTGGCGTGCTTCTCATGATATGAATCACAGCATTAATTTGCTCTTCACTCAAAATAAAAATCCATTTTATTTACCTCAAATTAAATTTGAACCAACATATTCTAGTAATAAAAACATAAAATTTGAAATTAATGGTAAAAATCAATCTGCATTACGATTTTTTTTAAAAAAAGGAGAAAATATATGTATTGATAAATATCAAAAATGGATTGCAAAACAATGTGCACAATCTATAGCTTACTGGTTAGATAATGGACGTAAAGGTCAAGCAGTAATTAAAAAAGACAATAAAGTTGTTTCATTACAAGCTAAAGACATTACTATTCTTGTAAGGAATAAAAATGAATCAGAAATAATAAAAAAAGAATTAAAAAATGTAAATATTAATTCTTATTATTATTCTAATAAAACAAGTATCTTTCATACCATAGAAGCAAAAGAAGTACTGTGGATATTACAATCCATTTTGGATCCAAATAATGAAAAATTATTAAAAAAAGCCATGTCTACTAATATATTAGGATATAACATTAATGATATCGATAATTTAAATAAAAAATATGAATATTGGGCTAAGTTAATAAAAGAATTTAATCAATACATAACAATTTGGCAAGAAAAAGGTATTTTTAATATGATAAAAAATATTATCATTGATTACGATCATAAAAAAAAATATGATTTATATAAAAAAAATCAATATAATATTATTTTAATACTACAGTTATCTGAATTACTACAAGAAAAATCTAGATCTATAACAACACTTCATGCGTTGGTTTTTTGGTTAGAAAATAAAATATTATATTCTGATGATCAATCAAAAAAAAATTATACCAGATCATATTATGATCTAGATTCTATAAAAATTGTTACTTTTTATAAATCAAAAGGATTAGAATATAATATTACATGGATACCCTTTTCTACTTATTTTTTAAAACCGAAATATTACTTATATCATAGTAAAGATAAATTAAAAACAATACTTAATTTCAATATAAATAGTCAAAAATTAAAAAAAGCACAAATAGAATATTTATCGGAAGATATAAGATTATTATACGTTGCACTAACTCGATCTATACTACACTGTAGTATAGGAATTGCTCAAATAAAAAAAAAAAATAACTTTACAGATTTACAAAATAGTGCACTAGAATATATTATTCAGTCAGGAAATCTATGTCATACTAAAAAATTAGAAACTTCGCTAAAAAAATTAAGTATAAATAAATGCATAGAATTAATTCATAAAGATCAAGATAATAAAAAATTTACATTTGCGAAAAAAAAACATAAAAACATTTTTACTCTTCATATCAATAGAAAAATAAATAATAATTGGTCAATTACCAGTTATTCTGCATTAAAAAAAATACAAATATCAAAAAAAGAAGATAAAATTTTACCTGAAAATTTTTTAATAAAAAAAAATGCGTTGCTTAATGAACCATTTTATACCACTCATAGTTTTCCTAAGGGAAAAAAGTACGGGATTTTTTTACATAATATTCTTAAAAAATGTAATTTTAAAAAAAATATAGATAAAATATGGTTAGATAAAGAACTAAATAAAATTAATTTAAGTAATAAATGGTTATTAATATTAGAAAAATGGATAATAAAAATTCTTAATACTCCATTAATTGATGATAAATGTAGTTTAGCTAAATTAAATATAAAAAAATATATTAAAGAACTAGAATTTTACCTATCAATTAAAAATACTATTATAGATACTAAAATAAATTCACTGATAAAATACTATGATTCTATTTCCAACAAATCTCCCGCTTTACATTTTAATCCTATTACAGGTATGTTAACAGGATCTATTGATTTAGTCTTTTATTGGAAAGGAAAATATTATTTTATAGATTATAAATCTAATTGGTTAGGTAATTCTAATCATTCTTATGATATAAAAAAAATAAAATATCATATGATAAAAAATCGATATGACATACAATACCAATTGTATTGTTTAGCATTACATCGATACTTGCAACAAAAAATTAAACACTATCGATATGACTTACATTTTGGAGGAACATTTTTTTGGTTTTTACGAGCAATTGATAATCATAGTAAAAATAACGGAATATTTTTTACTCTTCCTAAAAAAAAACTTATTAAAAAATTAGACGAAATGTTTTAATAAATATGTATTAATAAAGAAATATTTATGAAAATGATTACTTTACTAAAAAAAGCATTAAAAAAAAAATGATTAATGATATTGATTTTTATTTTGGTACTTATATAGCCACTGAAAAAGAACCAACACTAATGTTAGTAGCCACTTGCGTTAGCTATAGCGTTGGTTGTGGTCATGTATGCTTACCAATATTAAATATTAAAAAAAAACTTGTATTCCCGAAAAAAGAAAAAAAACTAATAAATGAACTATGGAATTTAGCAGGAAACTTTAAAAACTTAACTAGTATATTGCTTAATAGCAATATAGTTGGTTACAATAATAATTTAAAACCTTTAGTTTTGTCTAAAAATAATTTATATTTAAATTATTTATGGCAAGCTGAAAAAAAAGTATTTGAGTTTATATCGAATAATAAAAAAGAAAAATTAAATATTATATTTTTAAAAAAAATATTGAAATCATTGTTCCATAAAGATAATGATTATTATCAAAAAATTTCTGTAGCTATGACTATGATATGGAAAATAATTTTTATAATTGGAGGACCGGGAACAGGAAAAACCACTGTTATTGCGAAAATACTATTAGCATTAATACGTATATCTGAAAAAAAAATCAAAATAAAACTTACGGCTCCAACAGGAAAAGCTGCATCACGCTTAACTGAGTCTTTAACATATGCTTTAAAAAAAATTCAATTAAATGAATTAGAAAAAAAAATATTACCAAAAGAAGCTATTACTTTACATTCTCTATTAGGTATTACAGAAAAAAATAAAAAACCATTTTTTAATATTAAAAACATGTTAAACATAGATGTATTAATTATAGATGAATCTTCTATGATAGATTTATTACTTATAGAAACACTAATTAATGCATTACCTAAAAATACTAAAGTAATTTTTTTAGGAGATGTCAATCAACTACCTTCAATTGAACCTGGATGTTTTTTAAAAGACATATATTTTAATCATCATCATGCTTATAGCCACAGTACCGCAAAAATATTAACAAATATTACCGGATGTAAAATTAATACAATAAAATATCTATCAAATACTATTCTTAATGATAGTATCTGTATTTTAAAAAAAAAATATAGATTTCATGATAAATCAGATATTGCTCAATTAGAAGAAGATCTAAATACAAATCAATTAAATGTTATTAAAAAAATATTTTTTAATCAGTACAAAAATATTACTCAGTATCAAATTAATAATAATGATGATTATCATCATATGATAATAAAAATTGTACAAGAATATAGTAAATATTTAAATTTAATAAAAAAAAACACACATCCGAAAAATATAATTAAAAAATTTAAAGAATATCGTGTGCTTTGCGCTATTAAAAATGGAATATATGGTATTAAAAAAATTAATACACACATAGAAAAAGAAATGGAAAAAATGAATCTCATTCAATCTTATCAAATTAATAATAATACTTGGTATATCGGAAAACCTATTATGATTACTAAAAATAACAAATCTTTAAAGTTATTAAATGGTGATATAGGTATAACTTTATTAGATAATAAAAAAAAATTAAAAATTTTTTTTCTATCTTCCTATAATATTATTAAAATAATACCTATTGAACTTATTTCTGAATATGAAACAACTTGGGCAATGACAATTCATAAAGCACAGGGATCTGAATTTACACATACAGTATTAATTTTACCAAATAAAGATTATGCTATCTTAACAAAAGAATTACTCTATACAGCTATAACAAGAGCATGTAATAAATTAACTATTTATGCTGAAAAAAAAATATTACTAAAAATAATGAAAAAAACAAATATAAGATATAGCGGATTAAATACTTATTTATCACCATTATAAAGATACATTTATAAAATGATATATCTTAATTTATTTTATTTATTAAAAATAAATAAATATTTATTTTAAGTATTTTTGAAAAACGGAAAACATCATACGTTTTTACTATGAGGATACCTACTTAAATTAAGTTTCTTAAAACCTTTTTCTTGAGAAGACAAAATACTTTCTACAGTCAAAAATATTTTTTAAATTATTTTTTATCTTTTATTTTTATTTCTTTTAATAAAAATATCTGCTTAAGTAAATTTAAATAATTAGGATATACCACAAAAAAAAGCTATTTTATCCAATTTTTCTTTAAAAAGGTATATAAATCAATGATTTAGTATCATTAAATCATCTTTTTAAAAGATTTTAAATATTTCTATTTTAATCTCTAATAGTTCTTGAAACCAGCGTATTAATATTCCATTTTTCTCTAAAATAAGAATTAATTCTTAATTAACTCATACATCATATGTATATATTGCTATCTTATCTGATTTGCTAATTTAATTAACATTTTTATATCTATCTCATCTTTTGAAAAATAATTCCTGTAATAAAAACCTATCTTTTTTATAACTAATGTAATAAACATAATATACCTATTTTAAAATACTTACACGTCACATCAAAATAAGAAATATTGAAGAATAATAATGATTTAATCATGCTAGGGAATAAATTTTTCTTTCTATAAAATTAAAAAACATTATAAATATAATACCTTCATATTCATCCATTAAACCTTATTTTTTAGAAAAACCTATCATTTTTTCTATATTAAATTCCATTTACCACTGGATAGTATCTTTGTCTATTTTATAAATAGAAGTACTAGATTAATAGTCTACACCATCATAGCAACAACAAAAAGTTGAAAATAATAAAATTTATATTAAAAATATGAATATTGGCTTCTTGAAGAGATGTATTACTTAAACTAATTGATAAAACCTATATGTAATATCTAACGGTAATTAACCAGCTTTTTTTAGCTATTTTAAAATTTTAATAATCTGTAATCCATTTATTTTTATGATATTTTAGTTAAATATTTGATTTAAAAAAAATCTTATTAACTGGAGAACTTCCTCCATATAAAAATTAAACGAATCACTAAATTTTATGAAACTCTATATCATTAATATATACCAAAAAAATTTATAAGCTCAATTATTTCTCTTCCTAAAACAATCGAAAATCTTTTACCAAGATGGGAATTAATATCAGGAATAATGTGAAACAACACTTAAACTCATTCAGTACCGATTTCTTGCATATAAAAATCTATTTTATTTTTTTAATCAATGATTCATTACCAATTAATATATTTAAAAATAAATAGAATATTTATATCATATATAAATATAGTAAATTAATCTACATTGACATTAAAATAATGTATATTATATTATGAATATTTGTATATAAAAATAATTTTTTAAAATAAAAAAATAAGAAAAAATATTTTTATTTTTTAATAAAAATATTTTTTATATGATGAATAGTAAATAAATTAAGAAAAAATAAATTTATATATTAAACCTTTTACTAATTCTTAAAATTTGTTTGATATTGGTTGCGGGAGCCGGATTTGAACCGACGACCTTCGGGTTATGAGCCCGACGAGCTACCAGACTGCTCCATCCCGCGTTCGTTAATATATTTACTATACTCTTCTATAATTATCATGCAACCTTTTTTTTTAAAAATCATAAAATTATTACTTAATCGTTTATTTTTTAATCAAAATATATATATTTTAAAAAAATAATTTTAATTAAAATTTTTTTTAATTATTAACTCATAAAATATTTTATGGGATGTTCACCCAAAAAAATATTTAAATAATATTTAAAATATAATATTTTTTAAAAAATTATACAAAAATATTAAAAATAACAAATACATTCATACTAAATTGAAATATATATAAAATATACAATATTTTAAAAAATAAAATCTTCATAAATTAAAGATATTTTATATTTAGAATATAAAAAATTAAAGACAAAAATAAAAATAAAAGATCATAGACTGAAATATAAATTTCATAAAAAACTTATAAATTATGAAAAAATAAAATATAATATTAAAGAATAACGCTAAAAATAATTTTTGTATATCTGTATAACAATAATATTAACCAATAGAAACGAAATAAAAATAAATAATTAAAATATAAAGTATAGAATATTATAGATAATATCTATATATTTTATGCTTTCAAAAAGTTAATAAATATTTTTATTAAGAATTGCTGTTCTTAAAAAATGTATATATCTGTCAATTATGCAATTCCATCATATCAAGATATCCTATTAATAAAATATTTTCTCTAAATAAATCAAATTTTTCATGACCAATATTAACCATATTAATTAATAATACTCAATATTAATCAACATTTTAAAGAAAAGTATATTAATCCAGAAATTGGAATAAGATCCTTTTAACCCACTAATCTTATAAAAATTATGAGTACATTTTAATATTCGAATTAAAATATTTATGAACTAAAATGGTAGATACTAAGTTTAAAACTATTAATAATATTATTCAATTTTTAATATTAATTAATTAGTTTAAAGATCAGTAAGCAACAAATAAATATTTTGTAAAAATTTATGTTATTATATTACTCATTATTGATAAACCAATATTTTTTAATAAGGATAAAAATGATATTCATAGAAGAAGGAGTAGTTTCTCAAGATTCATTGATAAGTATCATAATCTCACGTTTCAATGAATTTATTAACCAAAATCTATTGAACGGAGCAATTAATACCCTAAAAAGAATAGGGCAAATAAAAGAAAAAAATATTTCTATCATAAAAGTACCCGGTGCTTATGAATTAACACTAATTGCAAAAAATATAGCTAATTTAAAAAAATATGATGCTATTATCGCATTAGGAACTATAATAAAAGGTAATACTTCTCATTTCATGCATATAGCTCATGAAGTAAGTTCCGGTTTAGCAAGAATTAGTTTAGAAAATAACATTCCAATTTCTTTTGGTATTCTGACTACTGATAATATAGAACAAGCTATCGAAAGATCTGGAGCCAAAATGGGCAATAAAGGTATTGAAGCAGCATTATGTGCATTAGAAATGATAAATATAATTCAAACTATTAAGAAAATAATTTAAAAAAATCTATAACAAGTTATATTAAATATATATATTTTATTGGTATAAAAATAATATTTAAATATTATAACTAAAATTTTTAAAAAATATTATTAATGTATTTAATTAATTATTTTACCTCTTAAAATTTTTTAAAATATATCTATAATACATTGGAAATTATAAAAAATATTTTTATAAAAAATGTAATACCAGTAATTAAAGATAATTATGAAATTATTAAAATATCAAATAAAAAATAATTTATATTAGTACTAATACTCTTGTAGAAGTTATTTCTCTTTTACCTAATAATATTGCACCAAAATATTTAAGATATACAGCTATAGCTGTCAACCTTAGTGATTAATCTTCTACTGGTTCTCAATTTAAATAGATAACATTAAATTTAACCTTACTTAAAATTTGTACTATATGGTTAAAAAATTTTAATAATAGATTACCAGAAAATAATAAAAAATATACTATAAAACGAATAAGAGAAGATGCTACTCAAGGAGTATTCAATATTATAATACGTATTCTTGGATATAAAATTGTAAAGAATAAATTTTTTATAATAGAGAAAAATTGAAAAATTAATATAAGTTAAAGTAAATTAAAAACCATTTCTGTAGATTATATTTTTACAAAAAACATTTATTAACATAAAATATATAAATATTTAATAAAAAATGTTTGCATCATTATCCACGAATTTTATAAAGTATAGATTTAAAAACTATCGAAAACTCTGATATTGATATTTTTAATGCATTATTATGATATTTAAACCATATTGAATATGCAAGTCGATGTACAACTGATTTTATTTTAAATAAAATACCTATTTCTAATATGTTAAAAAAATTTACATTTTAAAAAATGTTCAAATTGGTCGTTAAAACAAGGGGGAAGAATTATGCTTTATAATACCTCAAAAAATATTTTCAATCGATGTTTTGGTAAAATAAAGTACCCTATACTTTCATCAAAACAATTAAGAAAAATAAAAAAACTTAATATATTTTAAAATTAAGAAAAATTAAATATTACTTTAATAAAGCATAATTACTTTAAAAAAAATAAAAATTACATTAATAGTTTTATTCCATTATTATTTTTTATAAAAAATTTCAAATTACCATAAAAATAGTATCTCAATTTTTCTCATAGTATTAATAAGGAATTATGCAAGATATTTTCTATATGAAAAAAGCTATAAATTTAGCTAAATTAGGAGAATTTACAACAGCACCTAATCCCAATGTTGGCTGTATTATCGTAAAAAATAATATTATTATTGGAACAGGATGGCATAAAAAACCAGGTGAATCTCATGCAGAAATACATGCTTTATCTATGGCAAAAGGAAAAACTAAAGGAGCTACTCTTTACGTAACTTTAGAACCTTGTAGTCATTTTGGACTGACGCCTCCTTGCTGTCTTTCACTAATTCAAGCAGGAATAATACGCGTAGTAATAGCCATTATAGATCCTAATCCAAAAGTATCTGGGAAAGGAATAAAATGGTTAAAAAAATCAGGAATATTAGTAAAAATAGGAGTTTTGTCCAAGGAAGCTAAAAATCTTAATCAAGGATTTCTTAAAAGAATGAAAACTGGATTACCATGGATTCAACTCAAATTAGGAGTTTCTCTTGATGGACGTTCTGCATTAAAAAATGGAAATAGTAAATGGATCACTTCTGCTGAATCTCGTAGAGATGTACAATATTTTAGAAAAAAATCTGGAGTAATATTAAGCAGTAGTCAAACAATATTAATTGATGATCCATTGTTAAATGTGCGAAATTGCACAACTAAAAATTTTTTTCTAAAACTTAACAAAAAAATAAAACAACCAATACGGGTTATTATAGATAGTAAAAACCAAGTGCAACCATTTCATAAATGCATCACCAGTATGGGAGAAATTTGGTTAGCTAGACTAAAAAAAGATAGAAAAATTTGGCCTGATAATGTATCACAACTAGTAATGCCTAAATATAATAATCAAATCAATTTAATGAAGTTGTTTTCATATTTAGGAAAACATAATATTAATAATGTATGGATAGAATCTGGAGCTTCTCTATCTGGATCATTAATTAAATTAAATATAATAGATGAATTAATTATTTACATGGCACCTAAATTATTAGGTAATCATGCAAAACCATTATGTCTATTAGAGAATTATTTAGATTTAAAAAAAGTACCAAAATTTATTTTTAAAGATGTGACTAAAATAGGCCCTGATATACGTTTTATTTTAAAAATGCAAAAAAAATAATAAAAACAAAAATTGAATTTCATCAATAATATAAATTCCATTAGGGAATGAATATGAAACCAAATTCTCGTAGAAAAGCTCGTGAATGTATCATACAAGCACTGTATTCTTGGCAAATATCTAAAAATAATATTCGCTATATTGTCTCTCAATTTTTAGAAGAAAAAAATATTAAAGAAATAGATATCAATTATTTTCATGAATTAATTATGGGTATTGTAAATCACTGCCAAGTGATAGATGAATTAATAAGACCTTATTTGTCTCGCACATTAGAAGAAGTAGGACAAATAGAAAAAGCTATTCTAAGATTATCTTTTTACGAATTATTAAAAAGATCAGATATTCCTTATAAAGTTTCTATTAATGAAAGTATAGAATTAGCTAAATCTTTCGGAGCTGAAGATAGTCATAAATTTATTAATGGTGTGCTCGATAAAGCAGCATGGAAATTAAGAATTAACAAAAATAAATAGATTTCATTAAAAAAATAATTTTTTAAAAAAAATAAATATGAAAATAAAATATTTACATATTTTTTATTGTATTAAGTAAAAATATTATTTTTATACCTTATATCTAACTAATTATTTCTCTTAACTTTTCTTTTTACCTGAAAAAATAAATTAATTAATAAAATTATATTTTATATCAATTAAAATATAATAAGAAAAATTATCCTATTAATTTTACATATAAATTTTACTAATTTAATAAAAAACTAATAAAATATTGTTTTTTGAATTCAATCAATATAAATCAATCTGAATATTTAAAAATAATTATTCTTACTCAAATTTTTTCGTAATGATATAATTTTAATTTATTTTAAACTTTTAATTCGTAAATAGTATACTAATTGAATCATAAAAAACATTGATAATTTTTTATAAAAAAATTTACTAATGCAAAATTATAGCATTAACTTTATTACTAATAATTATAATACTTATATGAAATATATTGCAAAAATAAAAAATAATTTTATATAAAAACATACTTATCTCTAATTTAACCATATTTTCATTAAAAAAATAAAAAACATGTAAAAATAAAAAATAATCTAAAAACTATATTTAATTAAATTAATAATTAAGAGACATCAGTGTTTAAAATAGAATGCTATTCCCACTAATTTAATTAATTTTTATTAATATCATTATCCTTTAAGATAATACTATATCATCATAAAAAATTCTAAATTTTTTCTATTATAAAGAAATAAATCAAAATATTAATAATAATGACTAACATCAAATATGGAAAATAGAAACTTTAAAAAAATATATTAATAACTTAAAAAATTGTGATATATATATACTAATATATCATCATACTATATAATAATTATAATTATTGATATTGTTTTTAATATTGAGTATTTATTTATGATCTAATAATATTTTATTAAATAAATTTTATTTTAAACTTTAATTAAAAAAATTAATATTATTTTTTACTATTATTTACGCGTTACTATTACCGTCAACAGTACTATTTATAATTCTAAATTCTATAAAAAATATCATGTGCTTACTTTAAATAGAACTAATCCTCTTTACATTTTCCCTATTTTCAATAGTAATATTTTTTTCTGTACTAAAAATATTCAATTATCAATTAAAAACAAATTTTATCTAATACTAAATATGTAATATTTTACATGATAAAATTTAAATAAGATAAATTTTTATTTTTTAATATATTAAAAAATAAAGAAAAAATATTTTTTATATATAACATTATTATAATAGTAGTAAAATACCTATAAATCGAAGAAAACAGTCGTATACTACATACTATTTAAAAAAATTAATAAGATTTACTAATAAATTGCAAAAAATTTTAAGAGAAAAAATTATTAATATATCAAATATGTATTAAATATAGAATTAATAAATTACCAAATTTTTATAACAAATATTTATCATTCATAATTATAAAATTATTCATTCTATCAATAACTCCGTATTAAAATATACCATTATTTTCATAATAAAAATATTTTTAATAAAAAAATATGAATATTTATTTTAGTTAATAAATATTCATATTTTTATCTAAAATCAATGAAATAAAAAATATAGCATATTTATTTAAAAAATTTTTTTAATTTTCCCTAAAAAACTGTATTTTCTATTTTTAAAAAATTATTTATTTTTATCGTGATCAATATATTTCTAATATTTATTAATCTATCTTATTAAGATGTTTAATAAGTTGAACAAAAAATGAAATAATATTAAAAATATTCTATTTTTTAATTAACCTTAATTCTTTATTCTACAGCTAACTAAAAACCATAATATAGAAATTATTAATCCACATATTAATAAACCTAATACATTAAATACGCTAAATATCCATCCACCTAATATTCCTCCAAAAGATATACCTAAAAATTGTGCCGTGGAATACGTACCCATAGCTGTACCTTTGTATTTAAAAGAAGATTTTTTACCTACTAAAGATGGAATTAAAGATTCTAAAATATTAAACGCTATGAAAAATATTTGAATACCAAATAAGAAAATATAAAATGAAGAAATAAAGTGATAACAAATAAGCTCTGATAAAATAAGTAAAATATTTGATATTAATAATATTGGTATCGTCCATGATTTTATTATAGAACTTAAAAAAAATACCATAACAAACAGAAAAGAAATAAACATAATAATCAAATATAATTTCCAATAATTTTCTAAAGTAAATTTTAAAAATTCTAATTGTATAGGTAACAAAATAAAATTAAACATCAGCAATATATGCAATATGAAAATACCAAAATACAATTTCATTAAATCATGATTGTTTATTATACTAATAATACTATCTTTAAAACTATGTATGTTAAAATCATTAGATAATATACGAATATTCGGAATAAAAAAATAAGTTATTAAAATAGCTAAAAAAGATAAAAAACAAGTAATCCAAAATAAAGCATTAAAGTTAAATATACTAATAATCATCGGTCCAACAATAATTGACAGTGCAAATGTTAATCCATAAGTAATACCAATTAAAGCCATTACTTTTGTAAGATGTAATTCTTCAACTAAATCAGATACAAAAGCCATACAAGTAGCAGAAATAGCACCTGATCCTTGTAATGCTCTACCTACTATTAAACCCCATATAGAATGAGTAATAGCAGAAACTAAACTTCCTAAAGAAAATAATATTAATCCAAATAAAATAACTGATTTTCTGCCAATTTTATCTGAAAAAAAACCAAATGGAATCTGAAATAATAACTGTGTGATTCCATAAACACCAATGGCTAAACCCACTAAAAATTTATTTCCATGTTCTAAAAATAAACCATAAGTACTAAGAACAGGAAGGATCATGAACACACCTAAAACACGTAAACTTAAAACAATACATAATCCAATTACAGCTTGTAATTCTTTTTTTTTCATTTTATAATTTTTACATTTCTATTAATTAATATCTATAATATAACATGATACATACACATAAAAAAAAAATAAACACCATAGTAATAATAATGAAAAATATAAAACATGGAATAAATATATAGGTGAACAAATTGCAAAAAAAAAATTTATTAAAATGAGCCCCCAACATTGGGAAATTATATATATTGTACGAAAATTCTATGTAAAATTTAAGATAACACCATCAATGAGAATGTTATTAGCCTATATAGAAAAAAAAAATAAAAAAAAAATAAATAGTCAATATTTATTTATACTTTTTTCTGATAACGCTATCGTTAAAATTAGTGCTATTGCTGGTGTTCCCAAACCAAAATCATGTTTATAAAACCATTATATCTTTTAAAGAAAGTCTATACTTTTATATAGAAAAATTTATTAACTAAAATTATTTAAAAAATATACGTTAGTAAAAATAAAAAACTATTTATATATTAAGGAATAAAATCTATAGATATCATAATACTTGTTATAAAAATTAAAATAATAGAAAAATAAAATAATTCACGAGCCCAAATAAAATCATTTGTAATATACAAACCTTTTATTCCTAAATACAACCAAGCCAATCCTAATAACAGTAAACATAAAAAATATTTATAACCAGTATAACCCATGATGGTTAACATTAATGAAAGAACAATAAAACATAAAATATATAAAATAATGTAGTATTTAGCTACTAAGATACCTCGAGATATAGGTAGTACAGGTATATTTTCTTTTTTATAATCATTAAAATAGCAAATAGCGATAGCATAAGAATGAGGAATTTGCCAAAAAATAAACATTAAAAATAAAATAAAGGCACAAATATCAAAATTATTAACAACAGAACAATATCCTACTACCGGAGGAATAGAACCTGATACACTACCTATAAAAGTAGAATAAATACTATTCCTCTTCATGTATATGCTATACACAACCACATATATAAAAAAAGCCATTAAAATAAGTAACATCGATAAAATATTTACAAAAAAATAAAATATACACATTCCTATAATGAAAAGAAGTAAAGAAACATAGAAAACCATTTTTATTGAAAAAATATTTTTTACTAAAATTCTATTTTTAGTTCTTTGCATTCTTTTATCTATATCTCTATCTATGATATTATTCATTATACAAGCTGATGCAATTATCAATGATGTCCCTATCATACTTGAAAGCAATAAACTAAAATTAACATCTCCTTTAGAAGCTAAAAAAAAAGCACCAATAAGAGAAATTAAATTACCAAATATAATTTTTGGTTTAATTAATTCTAAATAACGTAAGAAATATAATTGTATCATAAAAAATATAATTTAATTTTTCATTAAATGAGAATTCAAATTCGACATAATCCAACTTGAACCGAAAATAATAATAAAAATAATCACAGTAGAAAATAATACTGCTATAAGATTCCATCTATTTTCAATGGAAGTATTTAAATGTAAAAAATACTTAAAATGAAGAACAATCTGCATTATAGCACAAAAGCTAATTATAAAATAAAGTTCCGATTTATCAAAACAATTTGTTGAAACTAATAGAAATGGTAATACTGTTAAAATAAAAGAAAACATACATCCTAATACATAGTATTTAATTATATTTTTCATAGCAGACTTTTTCATTACCTAATATTAGACAATACCGATTAAATATACAAAAGTAAATATACAAATCCATACTAAATCTAAAAAATGCCAAAACAAACCAAGACATGCGATACGAATACATATTATTCGTGATAGACCAAATTTTATAATCTGAGATATCATAACTAAAATCCAAATAATACCAAAAAAGACATGTATGCCATGAAGTCCTATTAATGTAAAAAAAGCAGATAAAAATCCACTACGATTAGGACCGTAATCTTTCATAATTAAAGTATAAAATTCGAATAGTTCTAAAATAACAAAACCTAAACCAAAAACAGACGTAATAAATAAAGCAATAATACTATACATTAATTTTTTTTTATGTACTAAAATCTTTACCATTCCATAAAAAACAGTACTAAACAATAACAACATAGTTTCTAAGACTAAAAAAGACAATTGAAAAATATCTTTTCCAATAGGACCATCTGATACATTATCAACCATAACAAAATAAACAGAAAACATTGTTGCAAAAATAATACAATCACTAACTAAGTATAACCAAAAACCAAATATTTTTTTCAATCCTGTTGTATCATCCACATATTTTTTTTTCCTTATACTAATAGTATTAATTGAATTATTGATTGTCATTTCAAACCTACTTTATTTAAATTTTTTAAACGTTCATTTTCAATTTTTTCGACTTGTTCTGCAGATATTGTATAATGAATACCATGTTTAAAACTTTTTAAAATTAATAAATAAATAATAAATACCAGAGAAAAAAAAGATAACCACCACATATTCCAAACTACAGAAAATCCAAACAATAAAGAAAAAAAACTAATGAAGATACCAAAACCAGTATTTTTAGGCATTCTAATTTTAGAATAAATAATTTCTTCTAAATTATTTTTTTTTGATTTTTTCATCCTCCAAAATTCATCTCTACTATGTACTGTAGGAATTTTAGCAAAATTATATACAGGTGGTGGAGAAGATGTTGACCATTCTAATGTACGTCCTTCCCATGGATCTCCTGTCAAGTCTAAATAATTTTGTGAATTACGAATAGAAGTATAGAACTGAAAAATTTGACAGATTATTCCTATCATAATCAAAAATACACCGAAAGCTGCTACAAGTAACATTAAATGAAATTCAGGATCAATATTTTGACTGATACGACGAGTCATACCCATAAAACCTAAAAAATATAGTGGCATAAAAGCTATAAAAAAACCTATAAACCAAAACCAAAATGCACGTTTACCCCAAATTTCATCTAAAGTAAATCCAAATAATTTTGGAAACCAATATGTAATTCCAGCAAAACAACCAAAAACAACACCACCTATGATAACATTATGAAAATGGGCAACTAAAAATAAACTATTATGTAATACAAAATCTGCTGCCGGTAAGGACAGCAATACCCCTGTCATACCACCAATTGAAAAAGTAATCAAAAATCCCATAGTCCACATCATAGAGGAATGCATGTAAATACGACCTTCATACATAGTAAACAACCAATTAAATATTTTAACTCCTGTCGGTATGGCTATAATCATCGTTGTAATACCAAAAAATAAATTGACATTAGCACCTGCACCCATAGTAAAAAAATGATGTAACCACACAATAAATGATAAGATTGTAATGACAATTGTTGCCCAAATAAGAGAATGATACCCAAATAAAGATTTTTTAGAAAAAGTAGATACAACTTCAGAAAATATACCAAATACCGGTAGCACTAAAATATATACTTCAGGATGACCCCAAATCCAAATTAAATTAATGTACATCATAACGTTACCACCTAGCTCATTAGTAAAAAAATGAAAACTTAGATAACGATCCAAAGCTAGTAAGAACAGGGTAAGAGTTAAAACTGGAAAAGATACAAGCATTAATACATTGGTACATAAAGCTGTCCATGTAAAAACCGGCATCTTAAACATTGTCATTCCTGATGCTCTCATTTTTAATATTGTAACTAAAAAATTAATAGCAGTTAAAGTTGTTCCTATTCCAGAAATTTGTATACTCCAAATCCAATAATCAACACCAACACCTGGACTATATTGAATACCAGATAATGGTGGATATGCTAACCAACCAGTTTGCGCAAATTCACCTATACCTAAAGATAAATTAATCAAAATAGCAGAGCTAGCAGTTAACCAAAAACTTAAATTATTAAGAAAAGGAAATGCAACATCACGAGCTCCAATTTGTAAAGGAACTACTAAATTTATCAAACCTATAACTAACGGCATAGCTACAAAAAAAATCATAATTACACCATGTGCAGTAAAAATTTGATCATAATGATGTGGAGGCAAAAAACCAGCATGACCAGATGATGCCAAAACTTGTTGAATACGCATCATTACTGCATCAACAAAACCACGAAATAACATAATAAATGAAAGAATAATATACATTACAGCGATTCTTTTATGATCAACAGAAGTTAACCATTCTAACCATAAGTATTTCCACTTTCTAAAATAAGTTAATATAACTGAAATAAATAAAATAATGAAAATAATAATAGAATAAGTAACCATAATAATAGGTTCATTATATGGCACAGCATCTAATGTTAATTTGCCAAACATATTTTTTCCTTAAACTTAATATGTACCATTAATAATGGTATATTTTTAACTTTTAATTAATATAAAAAATATTTATTTTTTAAATTGACTCATAATTTGCAAGAATAAATTTCTATTCACATGAGAAAAATATTGAACAAAAACTTTATTTTTTGATTCAGCAACATAATGAAACATTTTCATAGTATTTAATGTATAAGGAGATTTTTTAATATTTTTTATCCATGTATTAAATAATTCTCTATTTTTGCTAGCTAAAACTGAAAATTTCATATCAGAGAAACCAGATCCACTATAGTTAGCAGAAAATCCTTTATAACTACCCGATTCATTAGCTAATAAATATACCTTGGTTTGCATCCCTGCCATTGCATATATTTGACTTCCGAGAGCAGGAATAAAAAAAGAATTCATGACTGAATTTGAAGTCACTCGAAATATTATAGGTGTCTCAATAGGAAATGACACTTCATTAACAGTAGCAATATCATATTCAGGATATATAAATAACCATTTCCAATCTAAGGCTACCACATCTATTTCTATTGGTTTTATTAAAGAATGTATGGGTTTACTCGGTTCTAGTTTATAAGTAGATATCCAGGATAGGTAGGCAAGAAAGAAAATAATTAAAATAGGAATAGTCCAAATTAGAATTTCTATTCTATGAGATTTATCCCAATTTGGACTATATTGTGCATTTATATTTGATGAACGATATTTCCATATGAAAAATAAAGTCATAAAAATTACTGGCACAATTATCAGTAACATCATAAAAAAAGAAGTTAAAATTAAGTAACTTTGTTCCGTTGATACATAACCTTTAGGATTCAATATAGAACTTTGACAACCACTTAAAAATAAAAAAGAACTAATTAATAATAAAATCCAAAAAATTTTTTTTGTTTTCATTACTGTTTATTTGAGAACCTCAATGAAAAATACTAGTATGTAAATTATATTTTTAAAAAAAATAATAATATCTTATAAAATATTGACAATTGCGATATCAATATTACTATAAAGTGTTTTCATATATTTTATGTATAAATAATATCTTAAAATATATACCATCCATTTAATACTCATAATAATTTCAATATAAAATTATAATTTTTAATTATCATTAAATATAATTATTTTTTATAAAATATGTTAGAAACAATAAATTAAAACTAACATACACATGTTAAACAACATAACTAATTAAAAAACAATAAGAAAAAAATATGATAAAGTATAAAATACTAAAAGAATTAAACAAGAGATTTGGTAAAAAAAATATTATTATATATGATGAAAGTAAAAAACATAAATTTTTAAATAGACAATCAAGTCATTTTAATATTACAGTTATTAGCGATGAATTTACTGAGAAAAGTTTAACCATTAGACATAAAATAATTTATAATTTATTATTAAATATAATTTATAAATACAATATTCATGCAATATCATTGCATACTTATACAAAATCTGAATTTTTAAATGTAAAAAATAATGATATTATATCGCCTAATTGTATAAAAAAAAGTAATATACATAAAGATCATTAGAATAATGATCTTTATGTATTTCTATTAATCTTCAAGTCATATTTTTCTTATTTATTATTTTTATTAATTTATTATTTTTTAATTAATATTAATTGACGATATAGGTATTTTAAAAATTAAAATATAAAAAAATAACATAAAAAATTATTAATTGATTTTAATATCATGACAATAATATTGATATTTATATAATGTTAAAATAATTTTTTTATAAAAACTAATTTTAAAATGCCAAATCATAATACGTAAGATTTGATATATCTCATCCTATTGATTCTAATATTCATAAAAAAGAAAAAATATATTCAAATAAAATCCATAATATATGCCATATAACATAAAAAATTAACACAATTTTATTCAACACTGAGTAATTCAGTTATCACTTCTTAATAAAGAAGTATATTAATAAAAATATTAGCACTACTGATCATGTGTATTAAAATAGTATATCATCTTTTAAAAAATTTTTAACACATAAAATAATAAAAATATCAGTAATATCAAACTAAAAATTAACTGTAACCAAAATTACTATAATGACGTATATAATTTTAATATTTATAAATAATTATATAAAAATATTTATGTATTAAAGTATCCTGCAAAAATTTAATAATGTTAGATACATAAAACTTATATATAAAACTATATCCAATATTTGTTTTTATGTATCAAAAAATATATTTTTTTTTAAAAAATATATTCAATATAATAAATAAAAATTAAAACTATTTAATATTCTGAAAGCTAATTTTAAAAAAATATTTTTGGAGCACATCATGTTTTACAAAAAAAATACAAATCATATGAATTTGATCCCTATTGTCGTAGAAAAAAATTCAAAAGGAGAGCGTGCCTATGATATCTATTCGCGTCTTTTAAAAGAAAGAATAATATTTATTACAGGAAATATTGAAGATCATGTCGCTAATCTTATTGTAGCACAAATGTTATTTTTAGAAGCTGATAATCCTGAAAAAGACATTAATTTATATATTAATTCTCCAGGTGGAGTTGTTACAGCAGGAATGTCTATTTATGATACTATGCAGTTTGTAAAACCTAATATCAGTACTATTTGTATGGGTCAAGCGTGTTCAATGGGTGCATTATTATTAGCAACCGGAGAAAAAGGAAAAAGATTTTGTTTACCTAATTCTAGAGTTATGATTCATCAACCCTTAGGGGGATATCAAGGACAGGCATCTGATATTATCATACATGCTCATGAAATTATAAAAATAAAAAAAAGAATGAACGAAATTATCGCTTTACATACTGGAAATTCTATTAAAAAGATAAATAAAGATACTGAAAGGGATTATTTTCTTTCAGCATCAGAAGCAGTCAATTATGGTTTAGTTGATTCAATATTGACTCATCGAAAATAAAATATCTATTTCTATAATATAATTTATTTGTCAATAACATTACATATTAAATATTAATTTAATCTATAATAGTTTTAAGTAAAAGAGTTAATAATATAAAAAAGAGATTAATTCATGTCTGATAAAAGAAAAAACGACACTGAAAAGCTACTATACTGTTCTTTTTGCGGGAAAGATCAAAAAAAAGTACTAAAACTAATCGCTGGACCTTCAGTATATATTTGTAATGAATGTATTACATTATGTAATGATATTATCAAAGAAGAGATCAAAGATACATCCGCAAAAAATGATATCAAACCCTTACCTACTCCTCATATAATTAAAAAACACTTAGATAATTACGTAATTGGACAAAATAAAACAAAAAAAATATTATCAGTTTCCGTTTATAATCATTATAAAAAAATTAGTTATATTAACAATAATAATAATATTGAATTAGGAAAAAGCAATATACTATTAATTGGTCCGACGGGTAGCGGAAAAACTTTGCTAGCAGAAACACTAGCGAAGTTACTAGATGTACCTTTTGCAATAGCTGATGCCACTACTTTAACAGAAGCTGGATATGTGGGAGAAGACGTAGAAAATATTATTCAAAAACTATTACAAAAGTGTAATTATAATATAAAAAAAGCTCAAATTGGTATCATTTACATAGATGAAATAGATAAAATATCAAGAAAATCAGATAATCCTTCTATTACTAGAGATGTATCTGGAGAAGGAGTACAACAAGCTTTATTGAAATTAATAGAAGGAACTATAGCATCAATTCCACCTAAAGGTGGTAGGAAACATCCTCAGCAAGAATTTTTGCAAGTAGATACATCCAAAATACTATTTATTTGTGGAGGTACGTTTCCTGGTTTAGATAAAGTTATTTCCGAAAGAACAGAAATAGATATTGGTATTGGTTTTGGTGCAATTATAAAAAACCAATATAAAAAAAATCAAAATAAAAAATTATTAGAAAAAATAAAACCAGAAGACTTAATTAAATTTGGATTAATTCCAGAATTTATAGGACGACTACCTATTATTAGTGTTCTAAATGAATTAAATCAAGAAGCACTGATTAAAATTCTAAAAGAACCTAAAAATGCTTTAATAAAACAATACCAAACTTTATTTAAACTAGAAGGAGTTGAATTAGAGTTTCATGACGAAGCAATTATAGCTATCGCAAAAAAAGCTAAAACTAGAAAAATAGGAGCTCGAGGTTTACGTTCAATTATTGAAAATATTTTACTTGACACTATGTACGAATTACCTTCTATGAGAAATATAAAAAAAATAGTGATTAATAAATCAGTAGTACAAGGTATAACATTACCATTACTGATAAATAATAATCATACATGAGAAAATACCTCATGAATCATAAATAAAAAATACCTAGTAATCTTATTAGAAAGGGGGAATACCCCTTTCATTTTTTCATTACGCATCATTGAATATCCAATATTTATTACTATATACTCACCATATACCATAAAATTTACATTCACCCATTATTAAATATAGCTCTAAAAGAAAAAATAAAACTCAGAGAAAAACTTATGAATCGTACATCTTCCGAACAGATCGAAATTCCCGTATTACCATTACGCGATGTTGTAGTGTATCCGCATATGGTCATTCCGCTATTTGTAGGTCGTGAAAAATCAATTAAATGTATCGAAGCATCTATGTCACAAGATAAAAAAATTATGCTGGTTTCACAAAAAGAAGCATCAATAGATGAACCACAAGTCGATGATTTATTCACCGTAGGAACTATTGCTTCTATTTTACAAATGTTAAAATTGCCAGATGGTACTATTAAAGTACTAGTAGAAGGGTTACAACGTGCAAAAATAAATAAATTAACTAGTAATGAACATTACTTTATTTCAGAAATAGAATTAATTAATACTCCGAAAATCCATAATAAAGAACAAAAAGTACTAGTACGAACAACTATTAATCAATTTGAATCATATATTCAACTTAATAAAAAAATCCCACCTGAAATATTAAATTCACTTAATAATATCGATAATGCTGCCAGACTAGCAGACACAATGGCTGCACATATGCCTCTTAAATTATCTGATAAACAAGCAATATTAGAAATCCCTAACATTAATAAAAGATTAGAGTTTTTAATGGCTATTATGGAATCAGAAATAGATTTGTTGCAAGTGGAAAAAAAAATACGCAATCGCGTAAAAAAACAAATGGAGAAAAGTCAACGAGAATATTATCTCAACGAACAAATGAAAGCCATTCAAAAAGAACTAGGAGAAATGGATGAAACTCCTGACGAAAATGAAGTCTTAAAAAGGAAAATTAATGCTGCAAAAATGCCAAAAGAAGCAAAAACAAAAACTAAATCTGAATTACAGAAATTGAGATTAATGTCACCTATGTCCGCAGAAGCTACTGTTATTCGAAGCTATATAGATTGGATGATTCAAGTACCCTGGCATTTAAGAAGTAAAATTAAAAAAAACATTCAAATTGCTCAAGCAACACTAGATAAAGACCATTTTGGATTAGAAAAAGTTAAAGAAAGAATTCTAGAATATTTAGCTGTACAAAATAGAATTAGCAAAATAAAAGGACCAATTTTATGTTTAGTAGGTCCTCCTGGAGTAGGTAAAACTTCTTTAGGAAAATCCATTGCTAAAGCAACAGGAAGGAAATATATTAGAATGGCTTTAGGTGGTATAAGAGATGAAGCTGAAATAAGAGGTCATCGTCGCACATATATTGGATCTATGCCTGGAAAGATAATTCAAAAAATGGCTAAAATAGGAGTAAAAAATCCTCTTTTCTTGCTAGATGAAATAGACAAAATGTCCTGTGATATCAGAGTAGATCCTGCATCTGCTTTATTAGAAGTATTAGACCCAGAACAAAATATTGCCTTTAATGATCATTATTTAGAAATAGACTACGATCTTTCTGATGTGATGTTTGTAGCTACTTCTAATTCTATTAATATTCCTGCACCTTTACTTGATAGAATGGAAATAATTTATCTTTCTGGATACACAGAAAATGAAAAGTTAAATATAGCTAAGGCATATTTAAAACCAAAACAAATACAAGAAAATGCTTTGAATTCAAAAGAACTGAAAATATCAGATAATGCCATTATGAATATTATTCGTTATTATACGAGAGAAGCAGGAGTAAGAAATCTTGAAAGAGAGCTATCCAAAATATGTCGTAAAACGGTCAAAAATTTAGTACTTAATAAATCACTAAAAAAAGTTAAAGTCACCTGTAATAACCTAAAAAAATATCTTGGTGTTCAAAGATTTGACTATGGTAAGTCAGGAGATAAAAATCAAATTGGACAAGTAATAGGGTTGGCTTGGACAGAAGCTGGTGGTGATTTACTTACAATCGAAACTACTTGCGTATCTGGAAAAGGAAAGCTTACCTATACTGGATCTCTAGGCGAGGTAATGAAGGAATCTATTCAAGCAGCTTTAACGGTAGTCAGAGCTCAGGCAAAAAAACTAGGAATAAAAAAAGATTTTTACGAGAAACATGACATACACGTCCACGTTCCAGAAGGCGCTACTCCAAAAGATGGACCTAGTGCAGGCATAGCAATGTGTACAGCTATTGTTTCATCTCTTACAAAAAATCCTGTTCGTGCTGATGTTGCGATGACCGGAGAAATTACTCTACGAGGTGAAGTACTAACCATAGGTGGACTGAAAGAAAAATTGTTAGCTGCTCATCGCGGCGGAGTAAAAAAAGTATTAATTCCTCATGAAAATAAGCGAGATTTAGAAGAAATACCAAAAAATATTATTTCAGGTTTATTAATACATCCTGTCAAAAATATAACAGAAGTATTTGATATTGCTTTAGAAAATAAACCTTTTATTTTTTAAAAAAGTTGAAAATATATTATTTAATAATAAAAATAAGTTGAATATATTGTTTATTTTTTCAACTTGTTTTTATTAGATTAAAATCTATTCTTCCTAAATATCTTAAATATAGAAATAAATAAAAAATTAAAAAATAAAATTTCATTCAGTTTTTTTATATATGGAATAATTTCTATTATTATATAAATAAAAACGTTAAAATAGATAATATTTAAATAAATTTAAAAATTTTTATATATATTTTATGAATCATAAAATAACATAATTGTTATTATTAATAAATTTATATTTTTATATAAATATAAAGATAAATTTTTTATACATAATCTTATTATTACATAATAACAGAAGAAATAATAATTATATATTATATGAAAATTGACTTATAGAGATTATCTTGATTAAATTTATTTATTATACTAATAAATTAACTTACAAAATAACATAATCTTTAAAAAAATAAATAAAATTAAAATAGATATACAAATATTTAATAAATTTTTATCGTAAAGAACGATTAATTTATTATAAAAAATATATTCACTTATTTAATTTTTATTAATTTATATTCACTAAAAATATATTTTTATAATATATATACAATATAAAATAATATTGCATTCACAACTTAATAAAATATTATTATTATATTTTTAATGATTATATTAAAAATATAATAATAATAAAATATATATACTACATAATTAGTACTCATCATATGATAATATGACTACAATATTAAAATATATTTAAAATTTTATAGCTATAAAAAATATATTAAATATGATAATTATTTTCAATAAAAACTTTAGGAATCTTCTGTGCAATTATTTAATCAATTAAGTTGGTATTTTATTCGTGAATGGAAACGTTATCTAGGTGCAATTTTTTTACTAATTTCTATTGCTATTTTGCAATTATTACCACCTAAAGTAGTCGGTATGTTAGTTGATTTAGTTATGACAAAAAAAGTAAATAATATGCAAATATTGCATTGGATTATTATTATGTTGTGTACTGCTATATTAGTTTATATTCTCAGATATGTGTGGCGAATTTTGCTTTTTGGAGCCGCTTATAAATTAGCTATAGAATTAAGAGTACAATTCTATAACTATCTAAGTTGTCAAAACGCTATGTTTTATTTAAAAAATAGAACTGGTGATCTCATGGCTAGAGCTACAAATGATGTAGATAAAGTAGTATTTGCTGCCGGAGAAGGAGTTTTAACATTAGTAGATTCATTGATAATGGGGTTATCGGTACTAATAATAATGATTACTCAAATTAGCTGGAAATTAACATTATTGTCGTTGATACCTATGCCTATTATGGCTTTAATTATAAAAAAATATGGAACAGAATTACATAATACTTTTCGTCAAGCTCAAATAGCATTTTCTACATTGACAAATCAAACTCAAGAAAGTTTGACTAATATTAGAATGATAAAAGCATTTGGTCTAGAAATAGAACAATGTAAAAAATTTGATCAAGTTGCAAAAATAGCTGGAAAAAAAAACATGGAAGTAGCAAAAATAGATGCTAAATTTGATCCAACTATACATTTAGGAATTTCATTGTCCAATTTAATTGCTATTATCGAAGGTGGTTATCTTATTTGGAATAAAGAAATGTCATTAGGTCAATTAACCAGTTTCATTATGTATCTTGGATTAATGGTATGGCCAATGTTAGCTTTAGCTTGGATGTTTAATATTGTAGAAAGAGGAAGTGCTGCTTGGGAAAGAATACAATCGATTATTTTGAAAAATCTATCTAACAATACATCAAAAAATAAAATATTTACAACAGAAAAATGTACTTTGAAAATAAAAATTAATAGTTTTACTTATCCAAAAAATAAAAAATATACATTAAAAAAAATTTTTTTTACACTGCATCCTGGTAAAATATTAGGAATCTGTGGGCCAACTGGATCAGGGAAAAGTACTCTATTAAATCTAATACAAAAACAATTTGATATAGAAGATGGAGATATATTTTATAATAATACTTCTTTATCTATTTTTGAAACAAAATCATGGCGTCGTCGTATATCTACAGTTAACCAAACTTCTTTTTTATTTTCAGACACCATATCCAATAATATATCTTTAGGAAAACCTCACGCAACCATAAAAGAAATTGAACAAGCAGCTTATTTAGCCAATGTCCATCAAGATATTTTAAATTTTCCTAAAGGATATAATACTCAAGTCGGAGAAAGAGGAATTATGTTATCTGGTGGTCAAAAACAAAGAATTTCTATTGCTAGAGCCTTATTAACTAATACTGAAATACTTATATTAGACGATGCTTTATCTGCTGTAGATGGAAAATGTCAACAAAAAATACTAAAAAATATAAATAAATGGAAAAAAAATAAACATACTTTAATAATTACTTCTCATAGACTATCCACTTTAATAAATTCTGATAAAATAATTGTATTAGAAAACGGATCTATTTCTCAAATAGGAAATCATTATGAATTAATGAAAGAAAAAAAATGGTACAATATGATGTATAATTATCAAAAAATAAATATTTAACTAAATAAGGATACGAAATTCATATGTTATTAAATAGTACTCCTAATTTGATCAGATTTTGGACTGTTCTGAAACGTTTATTAAACTATATAAAAATTTGGAAAAAAAAGCTAATTTTAGCTTTTTTTTGTTTATTAGCTGCATCAATTACAGAAGTATTAGGACCAATATTAATTAGCTATTTCATTAATCATATTATTGTCCCTCATAATTTAAATACTATATTAATATTTTCAATAATAATTAGTTTTATAATGTTACAAATTACTGCAGTTATTCTTAACTATTTTCAAACTATTATTTTTAATAATACTGCTGTAAATATTGTTCAACATTTACGATTAGATGTTATTAAATCCGCTCTATATCAACCATTACATATATTCGATACACAACCTATAGGACAAATTATATCTAGAATTACTAATGATACAGAAATAGTAAAAGAACTTTATGATACAGTTATCGCCACTGTATTTCGTAGTGTGGTCTTGATTATTGTTACATTAATAGCTATGTTTACTCTTGAATGGCATATGGCTAGTATTGCAACTATTATATTTCCAATGGTAATAATGGTAATGTTATATTACCAAAAATATAGTACACCAATTTTAAGAAAAGTACGAGAATATGTAGAAAATATAAATAACAAATTTAATGAAATTATCAATGGAATGCAAATTATTCAACAATTTGGTCAAGAATCTAAATTTCAAGAATCTATAAAAAAAACCAGTAATTTGCATTATTTAACTCGCATGAAAATTTTAAGATTAGACGGTCTATTGCTCAGACCTCTACTTAGTTTATTGTCAGCTATTGTATTATGCGGATTAATTACATCATTTAATTTTTTTTCCATAAATTCATTTAAAGTTGGAATTCTATATGCATTCATTAGTTACCTAGGCAGATTAAATGAACCTCTAATAGCCATTACTACTCAACAATCTATATTACAACAAGCTATCGTTGCAGGAGAAAGAATATTTGAATTAATCGACACACCAAAACAAATTTATGGATCCGATTACACAAAGCTAAAAAGTGGATTAATTCAAATCAAAAATCTTAATTTTAGTTACACATGTAAAACATCTAATATTTTAAGTAATGTAAATATCATCATCCCTTCCAAAAGCTTTACTGCATTTATCGGTCATACAGGAAGTGGTAAAAGCACTCTTGCTAATTTAATAATGGGTTATTATCCCATCTATTCAGGAGAAATATATATAGATAAACGTCCTATACATACTCTAAGTCATTATACTTTAAGAAAAAGTATATCTATTGTTCAACAAGAACCCTTAATATTAGCAGATACTATCTTAAAAAATATAACACTTGGTAGAAATATATCAGAAAAAAAAGTTTGGAAAGTATTAGAAACAGTACAATTAGATAATTTAGTGCGATCAATGTCAAAAGGAATACATTCAAATCTAGGAGAAAGAGGAAACAATTTATCCATAGGACAAAAACAATTATTAGCGATTGCCAGAGTACTGGTTATGCACCCTAAAATATTAATACTTGATGAAGCAACAGCTAATATAGATTCAGAAACAGAAAAAAACGTACAAAAAGCATTAATAGCAGTAAGAGAATTTGCAACACTAGTGGTCATTGCTCACCGTCTTTCTACCATCATTAAAGCAGATAAAATAATTGTATTACATCAAGGTAAAATAATAGAACAAGGTTCTCATGAAAAATTAATAAAAGAAAAAGGACAGTATTGGAAAATGCATACAGCTCAATTAAATTGTATTTAAAATATATAATTATAAAAAAGACTCTATTAGCTAAATTTAAGTACCTGATTACTTAATATGGCTGCTTTTTTCCAAATCTGACCAGATTTTTAAGAATACAGTACTAAATCGCTAATAGAGTACTAAAAAATTTAAAAATAAATCATAACTTAACTATAATTACCTAAAATTAAATAAATTGCAAGCTTATTTATAATATTAAATTTCTAATGAGTAATTAAGACTATTAAAAAAATATAATTATATGTTAGGATAAAATAATTTATGAAAAAATTGTATTTATATGATGAAATATCAAGTATTAGCAAGAAAATGGAGACCACAATCTTTTGAGCAAGTAATTGGTCATAAATATATACTGACTGCTTTATCCAATGCTTTATCTATTGGTCAAATTCACCATGCTTGGTTATTTTCTGGACCAAGAGGAATAGGAAAGACTACTATATCCAGATTACTTGCTAAAAGTTTAAATTGTAAATTAGGTATCACCTCGATACCATGTAGAATATGTTCTAATTGTAAAAATATAGAAAAAGGTGTTTTTCTTGACTTATTAGAAATAGATGCAGCTTCTAAAACTAAAGTAGAAGATATAAGAGAAATATTAGATAATATAAAATATTCACCTGTACAAGGTCGTTTTATTATTTATTTAATTGATGAAATACACATGTTATCAAAACATAGCTTTAATTCCCTTCTTAAAACGCTAGAAGAACCACCAAAACATATTAAATTTATTTTGGCAACTACTCATCCAGAAAAAATTCCAAAAACTGTTATTTCACGTTGTTTGCAATTCAATTTAAAAGAGCTGGAACCAATAGAAATCTATACTAAAATAAAACAGATATTAGACGATGAGAAAATAACATACGATATCGAAGGATTAAAAATAATATCTAGAGCTGCTTCTGGTAGTTTAAGAGATGCTTTAAATTTAACTGAACAAGTAATATCTATGGGACAAGGTAATGTATCTATAAATAATGTGACAAATATGCTAGGAACTATTGATCGGAAACAATCATTAATTTTAACTATAGCCATATTAAAAAAAGATGCTAATGAGATTATTTCATTGCTTAATACATTAAATATAAAAGGGAGTAATTGGAAAGAAATATTAATTGAAATTCTCAGAACTTTACATCAGATTACCATGTTACAAAAAATCCCATCACTATGGGATGATAATAATTACGATGATACTGAAAAAAAATGGTTATCAATAATAATTGATACCATAAATCATGAAGATATTCAATTATATTATAAAACATTAATATCTGGTATAACGGAACTAGATATGGCTCCTAATTATAAAATAGGCATAGAAATGATTTTATTAAGAACATTAAATATTAAAACTAATACAATATTAATCCTCTAATCATAAATACTATTTATCTTATATTACTTAATATTAATAAATTATTATTAAAATAGTTACATAAAAAAATCACAAATGTTTAATATATCGTCATATTATATAAATATTCAAAATATATTCAATTATGTTTTTATTAAGAAAAAATAGTATAATATTTTAATAACAATAAAAAAATATGATAAAATAGTCTATACTCATTTTTTTATTTCAAAAAATAAATCCCATTAAAGAAGAAAAATATGTTTACTAAAAATGGATTAGGAAACTTAATGCAACAAGCAAAACAGATGCAAGAAAAAATATCAAAAATAAAACAAGAAATCACAGATATGGAGGTTACGGGAGAAGCAGGTGCAGGATTAGTGAAAGTAACTATCAACGGAGCTCATAATTGTAAAAAAGTAGAAGTAGATCCATCTTTATTAAAAGATGATAAAGAAATGTTGGAGGATTTAGCTGCAGCAGCATTTAATGATGCTGAAAGAAGAATTTCTGAAGCACATAAACAAAAAATGTCATCTATTTCTCCAGGAGTGGATTTACCTCCTGAATTTACCTTACCATTATAGAATGGTGAAATATTCAATATAAAAATATAATTTATTATATTAAATATAATAATAAATATTTTATTTATTAAAAATAATACAAAATTTAATTTGGAATTCATTTATGAATATTAAAAAAAAAGAAAAATATAAATTTCAATCAGAAGTGAAACAATTACTTCATCTAATGATTCATTCACTTTATTCCAATAAAGAAATTTTCCTTAGAGAGCTAATATCTAATGCTTCTGATGCAATAGATAAACTAAGATTTAAATCTATTTCTTCACCTGAAGAATATCATAACGATTCCGATGTATGGATTAATATTTCCACTAATAAAAAAAATAATACTTTAACTATTAGTGATAATGGTATTGGTATGAATAAACAAGAAGTTATTGAAAATTTAGGTACTATTGCTAAATCAGGAACTAAAGAATTTTTAAATGTGTTAGGACAAAAAGGGAAAAAAGATCATCAATTAATAGGACAATTTGGTGTAGGTTTTTATTCATCATTTATTGTATCAACAAAAGTTGTTGTTCGCACTCGTGCAGCAAAAAATAAAGAAAATACAGGTATTCAATGGGAATCTTCCGGAGACGGAGAATATACAATTGATGAAATTGTTAAAAAAGAAAAGGGAACAGAAATTATTTTATTTTTAAAACCAGAAGAAATAGAATTTTTAGATACATGGAAAATACGTAATATAGTTAATAAATATTCAGATCATATAGCAGCACCTGTAAAAATATTTAATTATGATGAACAAAAAAAAATAGGTACATGGGATCAAATTAATAAGGCAAAAGCATTATGGACATTAAAAAAATCTGACATTACTAAAGAAGAATATAAAGAATTTTATAAACATATTACGCATGATTTTAATAATCCTATTATATGGAGCCATAATCATGTAGAAGGCACACACGAATACATTAGTTTATTATATATTCCTGAAAAAGCAACCTGGGATATTTGGAACAGAGAAAATAAACACGGTCTCAAACTTTACGTGAAACGTGTTTATATAATGGATGATGCTGAACAATTTTTACCTAATTACTTAAGATTTGTACGTGGTTTAATAGATTCAAATGATCTTCCTTTAAATATATCCCGAGAAATACTTCAAGCTAATAGTATTACGCAAAATTTACGTCAAGGAATTACAAAAAGAATATTACAAATGCTAGAAAAGTTAGCCAATACTGATCATAAAAAATATAAAATATTTTGGAATCAATTTGGATTAGTTCTTAAAGAAGGACCAGCTGAAGACACTATAAATAAAAGTGTTATTGCAAATCTTTTAAGATTTTCTTCTATCAGAACGAATAGCCCAGAACAAATATTGTCATTAAGTAATTATGTTAAAAATATGATTCCAGGACAAGAAAAAATATACTATATCACGTCCGATAGTTATTTATCAGCCAATAGTAGTCCTCATTTAGAATTTTTTAGAAAAAAAGGTATTGACGTTTTATTACTGTCAGATCGTATTGATGAATGGATGATGAATTATTTAACTGAATTTCAAGAAAAAAAATTTCAATCAATTAATAAAAACGATGAATCTTTAAATAAACTAATAGATGAAAATGAAAAAAAAGAAACGTATTCAGAAACAGAAAATGAAAATTTCATAAAAAAAATAAAAGAAATATTAAAAGACCAAATAAAAGATGTACGTTTAACATACCGATTAATCGATACTCCTGCTATAGTACTGACAGATTCTAATGAAATGACCACTCAAATGGCAAAATTATTTTCAGCAGCCGGACAAACTGTTCCTCCAATAAAATATATATTTGAGATTAATCCAAATCATATTTTGGTAAAAAAAATCATGAATTTAAATAACGACGTTCTACTGAACGAATGGATTCAATTATTACTAGAACAAGCTTTACTTGCTGAAAAGGGAAATTTAGATGATCCTAATAAATTCATTCATAGAATGAATAAATTACTCATTAATTAAAAAAATTAAAATATAGATAATATTAAAAATTTTTATAAATATATATTCAGAATTTTTAGGAAATGATTCTAATGCGTATTATATTTATTGGGGCTCCAGGAACAGGAAAAGGAACTCAAGCTCAGTGGATTACAAATCAATATAATATTCCCAAAATATCTACTGGAGATATATTAAGAAATACTGTATTAGATAATACTGAATTGAGTAAAAAGATTAAAAAATTCATAAATTATGGTAAATTAGTTGATGATAATATTATTATTAGACTAATAAAAAAAAGAATGGAAGAAAAGGACTGTCATCAAGGATTTTTACTAGATGGATTTCCTCGTACAGTCGTTCAAGCTAATGAATTGAAAAAAAATAAAATAAAAATAGACTATGTTATTGAATTTTTACTACAAGATGAATTGATATTAAAAAGAATTCAAGGAAGAAGAATACATACTAAGTCAGGTAGAATTTACCATATAACTTATAATCCACCTAAAATAGAGAATTACGACGACGTTACAGGGGAAAAGCTGGTTACTCGTGAAGATGATACCCAAGAAAAAATAAAAAAAAGGATTCAAGAATACAAGATATTTACTGTTCCGTTAATACAATACTATAAATATGAGTCAATATTGGGAAATGTAAAATATTATAAAATAGATGCGAATGCTACAGCATTAAAAATAAAAAATAATATAAAAAATATTCTAAAAAATAGTTATTAAATTTAAAATAACTATAATTAATGGTGCACCCTACAGGATTCGAACCTGTGACCTACGGCTTAGAAGGCTGTTGCTCTATCCAACTGAGCTAAGGGTGCATAAAACTATTTTAAATATATTTTATATCAAAAAGTTAGTAACATACTATATCATATATAGTAATAGATTTATATTTATAAATAAAAAAATTATTTTTATATAAGTGATAAAATTTGTTATTGCGTTAAAAATAAAAATATTTCTTTTTTAATGAAAAATAAAATTAATAATACATATTTTATATGTTAATTGAGAGTTCTTATGTCAGCAACTATTATGAATGGTAAAAAAATAGCTGATGCTATGCAATTAAATATTAAAGAAAAAGTAAAAAAAAGATTAATAATAGGAAAAAGAACACCAGGTTTAGCAGTGATTCTGATAGGTAATAATACCTCTTCTAAAATTTATATTAATAAAAAAATACTTGCTTGTAAAAAAGTAGGATTTATTTCAAAAAATTGGAATTTTCCTATTAATACTTCTGAAAAAAAAATATTAGAATTAATTGAAACACTAAATAATGATAATAGTATTGATGGAATTTTAATACAACTTCCTCTTCCTAAACATATCGATCAAATGAAAATAGTTAGTAAAATTTTGCCTAAAAAAGATGTAGATGGATTCCATCCATATAATATAGGTTGTCTTTGTCAAAAAAACCCTCAACTAAGACCGTGTACATCATTAGGTATAATGACCTTATTAAATCAATACAATATTAATACTTATGGCTTACACGCTGTAATTATTGGTGCATCCAATATAGTAGGCAGACCAATGGGTCTAGAGTTATTACTAGCTGGTTGTACCACTACAATTACACATAGATTTACAGAAAATTTAAAATATTATGTTAAAAATGCTGATTTACTTATTGTAGCTGTTGGTAAACCAAATTTTATAGATGGAACATGGATTAAAAAAGGCGCAATAGTCGTCGATGTAGGAATTAATAAATTACATTCTGGAAATATTGTAGGCGATATTGATTTTCAATCTGTATATTTACAAGCATCTTATATAACTCCTGTACCAGGTGGAGTAGGCCCTATGACTGTTGCTACATTATTAAATAATACTTTATATGCCTGTGAGCATTATCATAATTATTAAAAATAATCCATATAAAAAGATAATATTAAAAAATTTTAAGAATATAAAAATATAAAAATACTAAGATTGTTTTTTATCGTACCAAATCGTTTCATTTTGGTTATCTTCAATCACTACACCTAGACTTAATAAATAATTACGGATGTTATCTGCTGTAGTCCATTTTTTAAATTTTCTAGCAATATTTCTTATTTCTAACAACTTCTCTATCTCTTGTATTTGTTTATCCGTATAATTAGATATATTTTTTAAAAAATCACTTGGATTATGTAATAATAATCCTAACTTTTCTCCTAGAGATTTTAATATTGATGCAAATTTATTAATTTGCATAGTATTTTTTTCTTTTTTTAGAATATTAATTCTATTTGCTAATTTCAAAAAAATAGAAAATACCATAGGTGTATTAAAATCGTCATCCATAGCTTTTTTAAATTCTAATTCAAAAATAGAGTTATAAATTATTCTATCACTAAAATTAGTATTCTGTAATGCTCTATATAATCTTATTAAAGAGCAACTAGATTTTTTTAAATTTTCTTCAGAAAAATAAAGAGGATGTCTATAATGAGTTGATAAAAAATAATAACGAAGAATTTCAGAATCATAATTTTTTAAAATATCTCTTAATATATAAAAATTATCCGAAGATTTAGACATCTTTTTATTATTTATATTAACTAAACCTGCATGAATCCAATAATTTGCATAAATTCTTTGATTTACACACATAGACTGAGATCTTTCATTTTCATGATGAGGAAATAATAAATCCGCCCCACCACCATGAATGTCAAACGTATTACCCAATATGGATCTACTTATAGCAGAACATTCAATGTGCCATCCAGGCCTCCCTCGTCCCCAGGGGGAGTTCCAATACGGTTCATTATTTTTAGATGTCTTCCATAAAACAAAATCTAATGTATTTTTTTTTATAGTATTTATTTTTTTAATTTTATCGCTAAATTGTAAAAAACTCAAAGATTGTTTAGATAACATACCATAGTTGATATCACTTTTTACAGAAAATATTACGTTCCCATCTTGAGATATGTATGCATGATGTAATTTTAATAATTCAGCAATCATATCAATAATAACTGTTATATATTCTGTTACTTTTGGTTCTACATCTGGAGATAAAATATTTAATAATTTAAAATCTTGATTCATATATTTTATCATACGATTTGTAAATATATTTATACATTCTTTTCTCTGATAAGATGCATTAATTATTTTATCATCAATATCTGTAATATTTCTAACATACTTTAATTGATATCCACAATAACGTAAATAACGAGCTATCACATCAAATATAATGAAAGTTCTTCCATGACCAATATGACAAAAATCGTATGTAGTAACTCCACAGACATACATGCCAACCTTATTAGAAATAATAGGCTTAAAATATTCTTTTTTTTTGGTTAATGAATTGAAAATTTTCAACATAAACATGTCTCTGTTTGCATTAATTATACTATAAAAATTAAATTTAATATAACTATTGTAATAATAGTATGACTGCATGTATTTTTTATAAGTATCAATGATATATTGATTTATTACTAATAATCTTAAAATAAAAAAATTTTTTTAATTAAAAAAATATATAATATATATATAAAAAAAATAATAAAAACTATAAATTATATAAATCTAATAAATATATGCTTAAAAAATAAAAAGTTAAATTAAAATATCAATATACATAAAAATGAAATATTATAGTTTTTATATTAAAAAAATCAATAAAAATATAAGAAAAATGTTTCATTATATATAAAAAATTGTTTAATAAAATATTATTATTTATCAAAATTAAATTTTTATTCATTATAAATATTTAATTTTAAAAAATATTTTATTTAATATTATTAAAATAATTTAATATATTTTTTAAAAATAGAAAGGAATTAAAATGAAAACAAAATTAGAAAAAATGTTAAAATTTCCTTGCTCATTTACTTACAAAATAATAGGTTTAGCAAAACCAGAATTAATTGATAAAATTGTACAAGTAATTCAATTTAGATTACCTGGAGATTACATACCTCAAATAAAATCTAGTAATAAAGGCAATTATCTTTCTATTTCTATTACAATATGCGCTAAAAATTTTTCTCAAATAGAAACCTTATATCATGATTTAAGTCAAATTAATATGGTACGTATGGTTTTATAAGAATAATCTATTTTAGATAATAAATAAATTTAACTTTAAAATATATAATTTTAAGTAATCAATTTAAATAAAAATTTATTAAAATTAAAATTTTCCATATATACAAATATATAAATAAAGTTGATAATATGAATTTACATTTTTAAACAATTTTAAAAAAATAATAGTGCAGTACTAATTAGCACTGCACTATAGAGTTAAATTAAAAATATAATATTAATTTATAAACTAATTACATTAGCAGCAGATGGACCTTTTGCTCCTTCGGTAATTTCGAATTCAACACTTTGACCTTCTGTCAAAGTTTTAAATCCGTTACTTTGGATAGCTGAAAAATGAACAAATACATCTTTGCTTCCATCTTCAGGAGTAATGAACCCAAAACCCTTAGATTCATTAAACCATTTAACATTACCTTTAATCTTGGACATCTATATTACCTTTACATGAAAATATAAACTAACTTACTATAATAAGTTAATAAAAAGATTTTAGAACTTTTTCTATATCAAAATAGAAAAAAATTTTTTTAAACAAAAATATTGCTATTATTTTTAAATAATTCCTATAATTTTAAATTATACATAAATTCTTATAATAATGAACTAAAAAATGTTTAAAATTATATAATAATAACAGGCAACACATAAAAAACAACCAAGGATAAATTTATCCTTGGTTGTTTTTTATGTGTTGCCTGGTAATTTCCTACTCTCACACGGGGAAACCCCGTACTACCATCGGCGTTGAAATGTTTCACTTCTGAGTTCGGAATGGATTCAGGTGGTACCATAACACTATTTTTACCAGGCTTTTTAAAATAAAAAATGTTTTTTAAATTTAGATAACAAGAAAATATATACTTATCAAAAAACACCTCTGGTGTTGTAAGGTTAAGCCTCTCGGGTCATTAGTACTGATTAGCTTAACATATCACTATGCTTACACATTCAGCCTATCAACGTCGTAGTCTTCAACGTCCCTTCAGTAAACAAAAATGTTTCAGGGAAGACTAATCTTGGGGTAAGTTTCGTGCTTATATGCTTTCAGCACTTATCTTTTCCGCATTTAGCTACCGGGCAATGCCATTGGCATGACAACCCGAACACCAGTGATGCGTCCACTTCGGTCCTCTCGTACTAGAAATAGATCCCCTCAATCTTCCAACGCCCACGGCAGATAGGGACCGAACTGTCTCACGACGTTCTAAACCCAGCTCGCGTACCACTTTAAATGGCGAACAGCCATACCCTTGGGACCTGCTTCAGCCCCAGGATGTGATGAGCCGACATCGAGGTGCCAAACACCGCCGTCGATATGAACTCTTGGGCGGTATCAGCCTGTTATCCCCGGAGTACCTTTTATTTGTTGAGCGATGGCCATTCCATACAGAACCACCGGATCACTAAGACCTGCTTTCGCATCTGCTCGCGCTATCGCGCTTACAGTTAAACTGGCTTATGCCTTTACACTAATCTCACGATTTCCGACCGTGATTAGCCAATCTTTGTACTCCTCCGTTACTCTTTGGGAGGAGACCGCCCCAGTCAAACTACCCACCAGACACTGTCTCTATACCGGATTACGGTATTAGGTTAGAACACTAAATTTTAAAGGGTGGTATTTCAAGGACGGCTCCAATCAAACTAGCGTCTAATATTCGTAGCCTCCCACCTATCCTACACGTTAAAAATCAATATTCAGTGTCAAGCTATAGTAAAGGTTCACGGGGTCTTTCCGTCTTGCCGCGGGTACACTGCATCTTCACAGCAATTTCAATTTCACTGAGTCCTAGGTGGAGACAGCCTGGCCATCATTACGCCATTCGTGCAGGTCGGAACTTACCCGACAAGGAATTTCGCTACCTTAGGACCGTTATAGTTACGGCCGCCGTTTACCGGGGCTTCAGTCTAGAGCTTCAGGTTACCCTTAACCCCTTCGATTAACCTTCCGGCACCGGGCAGGCGTCACACCGTATACTTCCACTTTCATGTTTGCACAGTGCTGTGTTTTTAATAAACAGTTGCAGCCAGCTGGTATCTTAGACTGGATTTAGCTTTAGAAGTTAATTCTATCACTTACATTCCAGCGTGCCTTCTCCCGAAGTTACGGCACTATTTTGCCTAGTTCCTTCACCCAGGTTCTCTCAAGCGCCTTAGTATTCTCTACCTAACCACCTGTGTCGGTTTATAGTACGATTTTATATTACCTGATGCTTAGAGGCTTTTCTTGGAAGCGTGGTATAGGTTACTTTATCACCTTAATGACTCGTCATAACGCCTCAGATTAAAAAAGGCCGGATTTGCCTAACCTTTATACCTACACGCTTAAACCAGGACAACCGTCGCCTGGATAACTTAACCTTCTCCGTCCCCCCTTCGCAGTAATACAAAGCACAGGAATATTAACCTGTTTCCCATCGATTACGCCTTTCGACCTCACCTTAGGGGTCGGCTTACCCTGCCCCGATTAACGTTGGACAGGAAACCTTAGTTTTTCGGCGAATAGGTTTTTCACCTATTTTATCGTTACTCATGTCAGCATTCGCACTTCTGATTCCTCCAATGTATTTCACAATACACCTTCTTTGGTTTACAGAACGCTCCCCTACCCAATAATAAATATAATTTATTACTGCCGCAGCTTCGGTGCATAGTTTAGCCCCGTTAAATCTTCCGCGCAGGCCGACTCGACCAGTGAGCTATTACGCTTTCTTTAAATGATGGCTGCTTCTAAGCCAACATCCTGGCTGTTTATGCCTTCCCACATCGTTTCCCACTTAACTATGACTTGGGGACCTTAGCTGGCGGTCTGGGTTGTTTCCCTCTCCACAACGAACGTTAGCACCCGCTGTGTGTCTCCCGTGATAACATTCTACGGTATTCGGAGTTTGCATCGGTTTGGTAAGCCGGGATGGCCCCCTATCCGGAACAGTGCTCTACCCCCGAAGATGAATTCACGAGGCGCTACCTAAATAGCTTTCGGGGAGAACCAGCTATCTCCCGGTTTGATTGGCCTTTCACCCCTAGCCATAGGTCATCCGCTGATTTTTCAACATCAGTCGGTTCGGTCCTCCAGTTAGTTTTACCCAACCTTCAACCTGCCCGTGGCTAGATCACCGGGTTTCGGGTCTGTATCCTGAAACTTAAACGCCTATTTAGGACTCGGTTTCCCTTCGGCTCCCCTATACGGTTAACCTTGCTACAGAATACAAGTCGCTGACCCATTATACAAAAGGTACGCAGTCACTTATAATTACAAATAATAAGCTCCTACTGCTTGTACGTACATGGTTTCAGGTTCTATTTCACTCCCCTCGCCGGGGTTCTTTTCGCCTTTCCCTTACGGTACTAGTTCACTATCGGTCAGTTAGGAGTATTTAGCCTTAGAGGATGGTCCCCCCATATTCAAACAGGATTTCTCGTGTCCCGTTCTACTCTTTGAGCCCACAAAATAATTTTTTTTGTATACTGGGCTATCACCATGTATCGCTATTTTTCCCAAAATATTCTACTTAAAATTATATTGATTATAGCTCTAGGCTGTTCCCTGTTCGCTCGCCACTACTAAGGGAATCTCGTTTGATTTCTTTTCCTCGGGGTACTTAGATGTTTCAATTCTCCCGGTTTGCTTTGTTAACCTATTTATTTAGTTAACAATGATACTATTTTAAAAGTATCGGGTTTCCCCATTCGGATATCGTCAGTTATAACGTTTCATATCAACTTACCGACGCTTTTCGCAGATTAGCACGTCCTTCATCGCCTCTAACTGCCAAGGCATCCACCATATACGCTTATTCGCTTAACCTTACAACCCACAGATGTTTTTAAATTATAAGTTATATATACTTGTTTTCCAAATTTTTAAAGAACTTTATTATTGATCTAATTTAATAATGAATATATCAAAAACAAACTAAGAATAACATATTTATATTATATAGTACAGATATAATTTTATTTTTTTCGTCTCCTAGGGGATTTGAACCCCTGTTGCCGCCGTGAAAGGGCGATGTCCTAGACCTCTAGACGAAGGAGACTAAAAAAATTCTACTATATTTTAAAAATATATTTATTCATAAAATATAAATTATAATCTATATGTTACAGAATGAGATAAAAGAGTCAAGATTTTTTTTCTTACTTTTACTTTTAAGTAAATAAAAACCTAAAAATAACACATTTATATATGAAAATCATATTTTTATCATAAAAATATATTTAAAAAATTATTTATCTTTAACTGTTAAAATATTAATAATAGGAATAATATTAGGTAATACTCCATGCCAAAGAAAAAAAGAATATGCAGCCTGACCAACTAACATCCCTATTCCATTAGAAATATAAACTGCTCCTAATTTTTTACACCAAGATAAAAATGGAGTAACCAAAGATTGATACGATATATCGTAACAATAAGTATCAGGAGATATGATCTCATCGGGTAAAATAGGAGATAAACCATCTATACCACTGGACGTAGCATTAATGATAAGATTAAACTTTATTTTACTTAAATCATTAAAATCAATAGCAACTATTTTCCCAAATTTTTTAAAATCTTTTTCTATAGTTTCTGCTTTTTTCATATTTCTATTAGTAATAAAAACAAAACAATCCGAAGATAATAATGTAAAAATAATACCTCTAGCTGCGCCACCGGCACCGATTAATAATATATTATATTTTTTTTTAATAAATTTTAATCTCTCTAAATCTTTTTGTATTCCTATACCATCTGTATTATCACCTAACACTCGACCATTTTTTAATTTTTTTAAAGTATTTACTGCACCAGAAATTTCTGCAGATTCTGTTAATAAATTACAAAAATTAAATACTTCTTCTTTAAATGGTAATGTAATATTACCACCTTTCCCATCATGTGAAAAAAAAAATCTAACACATTTGTAATTTTTCCCAATGGAACATGAATAGCGGAATAATGATGTATAATTTTAGTATATTGAGAAAATAAACTATGAATTTTTGGTGATTGACTATGGTCTATGGGATTTCCAAAAACTGCAAAATATGTTTTTTTTATTTCCATTAACTATTTTATCTCCACCTTAAAATATTTTAAAAACAAAAAACTTATATTATTAATATTTCTTACTAACAGTAATACATAAAAATATTAATTACACCTCTGCTACTTTTTAGTATATTAAGGAATAATTTTCATTATTCAACCAACTGTAAAATAAAAAATTCATTTTAAAAATATTATATTTACCAAAAAAATAAATTATATATCTGATATTATCAGAAATATATAATTTAAACTTATCAAAAACATTTAATTAAAAAATTAGTTTAATATAAAATTTTAATTGAGATATATTATGTGAATTAAATTTTTACATCTAATTAAATTAATAAGAAAATATACCATATCAGAAAAAATAATTATTAAAATTAAAAACTGAAAATATAAAATGTAATAATTAAAAATTATTTTTTGAATGATTAAAAAACTAATGTAAAATAAATGTTTTATTAAAATTAAACAAAAGATCTTCTAATCTTCTGTAAGCATCTACACAATTTGGTATATTAAATAATACCATTAATACTACCCATTTCAGTTCTTCCAAATCAAATTCTTCAATATCGAGCGCCATAATTCTTTCTATTACTATTTCACGAGTATCTAAATTTAACACTTGTAATTGTTCTAAAAATAATAGAAATCCTTTACAATCAATATTTAATCTCTGAGATTCTGCTTTAGTATAAATGCGAACAGGAAATTTTTCAGATAATAAAGGTACTGAAACTGTTAATTCATTTTGATAATCAGCTAATTTCTTTAACCAATTGAAAGCATTATAAATATCTTTTTTTTGAAATCCTATATCAAGTAAATCATTTTCTAATTTATCATAATCGATAAAAATTTCTATTTCACTATGAATATATATTTCAAATAAGTATATTAATACGTCAAGCATTGCATCCCCGATTAAAAATTAATTATATAAAAATTTAAAATATTGTTTTTATCAAAAAAATAGATTTTTTTAAAAAAAAGAATAATTATATGTTACTAACAATTTGTATAAACCATAATTCGCTATATATTTATTGACTAATAATATATTTTATTATTTAAAAATAATACTTTAATTCTATTAAAAATATTATACATATCCTATACTAAATATATTGTAGAAAATATTATACTTTATATAAAGTAAACTTTATATAGTAAAATACCATAAAATTAATCTATATTCTCTAATATCTTTAAAATATTAAATAAAAAAATAATAATAGTATTATTATATCTTAAAAATATTTTCATATATTAAAATATATATGGATTATATATAAATATTTTTATATATATCGTTAATATTTAATAATTTTACTCCTAAAAATCTATTACTATATATCTGTCAATTAACAAAAAAAAGTTTATAATATAAAAAATGTTAAATAAATTATAATATATAGAATTATATGACTATTTTGAAAATACTACAATATCCAGACAAAAAGCTAAGAATTAGAGCTCAACCTGTCAAAGAAATAAATACAAATATTCAGACCATAGTAGATAATATGTTTGAAACTATGTATGATAAGGAAGGAATAGGACTAGCTGCAACACAAGTCAATATTCCTTTACAAATAATTGTTATTAGTAATATTCATAAATATGATCATCCCTTAGTATTAATTAATCCTATAATAATTAGTAAAAATGGAGAAAAAAAAGTTGAAGAAGGATGTTTATCTATTCCTCAACAACGTGCTATTATTACAAGATCTGAATACATAACAGTAAATGCTTTAAATTATTTTGGAAAAAAAATCAAAATAACAGCAGATTCTCTTTTATCAATATGCATTCAACATGAAATGGATCATCTTATAGGAAAATTATTTATAGATTATCTATCACTATTAAAAAAAATATATATACGTAAAAAAATAAAAAAATTGGCAAAAAAAAATGATTTCTTTTCCAAAAAAAAATACAAAAAAATATAAAAAACTAAGAATTATATTTGCAGGAACACCTGATTTCGCTGCTCAGCATCTTTATGCATTAATTTCTTCCAAACATACAGTTATAACTGTTCTAACAAAACCAGATCATTCTTCTAGTAGAAGACAAAAAAATTTTTTTTCTCCTGTAAAAATAATAGCTAAAAATCATTCCATTCCATTATTACAACCTATTTCTCTGAATACCTTAGATATTCAAGAGATATTAAGAAAACTAAATGCAGATATTATGTTAGTTGTAGCATATGGTATTATTTTACCCAATATAATACTCAATTTATTTCCGTTAGGATGTATTAATGTACATGCTTCTTTACTTCCTCGTTGGCGAGGTCCGGCACCTATCCAATGGGCTATTTTAAATGGAGATAAACAAACTGGTATCAGCATTATCCAAATGGATCAAGGTATCGATACGGGGAAAATATTGTATTCTACACCTTGCGCGATTACATCAAATGACACTTCTGCAAGTTTAGAGAAAAAACTAATTTTAATCGGAATAAAATCTATGTTAATAGTATTAGACCGATATAATTTCAATACCAATACCTATATTATACAAAATGATATTAATGCTACTTATGCAAGTAAAATAAAAAAAGAACAAGGTAGGTTAAATTGGCATACCTCAGCTGAAAAAATAGAACGATTAATTCGAGCTTTTAATCCCTATCCAATATCATTTTTTTTAATTAAAAACCAATTTATTAAAGTTTGGCAAGCAAATGTATGTTATGGATGTAATAAAAATAAAAAAATAGGAGAAATTATCATATGTAATAAAAATGGAATTCAAATTAATACTGTTAATAATATATTAAATATCACTAAACTACAAATACCCGGTAAAAAAATAATATCAACACTGGATTTCCTTAATTCTAAAAAAAAATGGTTTTTGCCGGGAACAAAATTAGATTAATCATATTGATGATTATATTCATAAAAATAATATTCAATACATTAATATTTTTTAAAATAATTTTTCAATCACTTTAATATTTTTCCTATCAGTGCTTAATAGTATTATATGATCCTCTTCCTTTATTCGAATACCATAAAAATGGTTTTTAGAAAAAATAAAATTATTATACCGAATAACAGCAAAAATCATAATACTAGACGGTAATTTAATATCTGTTAGTAAAGAACCAATAATACAATTAGTGTTGTTTTTTTTTCTAATAATAATTTCAATAACTTCTATCTTTCCTATCTGAAAAAAAAATAAACTAATTATATTAGATGATCTAATCTTATTTAATAATTCAGAAATCATCACTTCCTGAGGAAAAAAAAACTCATCAATTATTTTTGAAAAATTTATTAAATTTAGATAGAATTCATTTTTTACTAAGGATAAAGATTGTTTTGATAACATCTTTTTTGCAATAATTGCAGATATAATATTTATTTCATCATTATTCGTCACCGAAATAAAAACATCAATATTATTGATGTTTACTTCAGAAAAAAATCCAATATCAGAAACATTACCAAAAAGTACTGTTGCATATTTTAAATATTTAGATATTTTTTTAGCCCTTTTTTTATTTGATTCTATTACTGTTACATTATATTTTTTTTCTAAACTACGAGCTATACCGAATCCTATATTACCCCCACCTAATAAAACAATATTTCTATTTGTTACTTGTGTAAAATTTTTAAAATTTTTTATTAATTTTAAAAAATTCTTACTTAAACATAAAATCAAAAATTCATCATTTTTTTTTAAAATAGTTGAATTAATAGGAAAAAATGGAATCTTTTTACGAACAATAATAGGGATGCTAAAAGTTATACTAGCAATTCTATTTTTTATATCAGAAATTGATGCATCAACTAAATGGCTATTATTAGATACTCGAAATAACGCTAAAACTATGTTACCATCAAGTAAATAAATAATTTTTAATATTCCAGGATATTTTATAAAATTAATTAAACCATTTATTATCATTTTTTGTGGATGTATAAAATAATTAATATATTTTTTATTTTTAGAAAAAATTTTATCCTCTATTTCCATATAATCTGTTGATTGAATACTCGCAATACATTTTGGAATAGAAAAAAAAGAACATGTCATTTGACATGCCATTATATTCATTTCATCCGAATCAGTAGCAGCAATTAATATATCAGATTCTTCTGCACCTGCTTCTCTCAATACTTCAGGATATCCTACACAGCCTAAAACAACGCGTAAATCTAATCTATCTTGTAATCTAAATAAACGTAATTTATTATTATCTACTACAGTAATATCATTATCTTCAGTAAGTAAATATTCTGCTACAGTTTTACCAACCTGACCAGATCCAAGAATAATTATTTTCATATGATAAAATTTATTTTAAAAAAAAATAAAAAATTAAATACCGCTCTAAACATACAATATTAATAAAATAATTGAAAAAACAGAACGGCATGATATGCCGTTTGTTACCGTTAGTTTTAAAGACATTCAACCTATAAAAATATATTTTTCATATAAAATAAAATTTTAATTTTTAGATAATATTTCTCTCTTTAATTTAACTCTACCTACAAATTGTATATAAGCAATGGGAGCTTTATCACCTGATCTAAATCCGCATTTTAATACACGAGTATAACCACCTGAACGATTTGAGAAATAAGGACCCAGATCAGTGAATAATTTAGCAACCATATCATTATTCCTAATTTTAGCAAATATTAATCTACGATTCTTAATATTATCTATTCTAGATTTGGTAATTAATGGTTCTATTATACGACGTAATTCTTTTGCTTTAGCTAAAGTCGTTTTAATTAATTCATAATGTAATAATGAACATACCATATTCTGAAACATCGATTTTATATGATCAGGACTACGATTTAATCGACGACCAATTTTCCTATGACGCATTATTTTCTCCTTTTTACATAAAACTAAAAGATAAAAATTTGTTAATCATCTAAAATACTTTCTGGAGGCCAATTTTCTAAACGCATACCTAAAGATAAATCCCTTGCAGCTAGTACATCTTTAATTTCTGTTAAAGACTTTTTACCTAAATTAGGTGTTTTCAGCAATTCTATTTCAGTTCTCTGAACTAAATCACCAATATAATGAATACTCTCAGCCTTTAAACAATTTGCAGAACGAACGGTTAATTCTAAATCATCCACCGTTCGTAATAAAATAGGTGCAAATTCCGGTTTTTCTTCTATTAATTCAGGTTCGCTGACATCACGTAAATCAACAAAAGCTTCCAGTTGATTAGCTAGAATAGTTGCTGCACATCTAATTGCCTCTTCTGGATCAATAGTTCCATTAGTTTCCAACTCAATTATTAATTTATCTAAGTCAGTGCGTTGTTCCACACGAGCTGCTTCTACAGTATATACAATACGATCGATAGGACTATAACAAGCATCTATAAATAACTTTCCTATAAAACGATTATGTTCTTCTAAAGATATTTTAGTGGCAGCCGGAACATAACCTCTCCCTCTTTGTATTGTGATTCTCATGTTAATTACAGACTGTTTACAAGTCAAATGACAAATAATATGTTTAGGATTAATAATTTCTACATCAGTTGCATGCATAATATCTGCAGCTGTAACCTCACCGATTCCAGATTTATTTAAAGTTAAAATAACTTGATCCTTACCGTATAACTTTACAGCTAAACCTTTTAAATTAAGCAGAATCTCCAGAACATCTTCTTGTACTCCTTCCTTAGTACTATATTCGTGTAATATTCCGTCAATTTCAACTTCTGTAACTGCACAACCTGGCATAGAAGAAAGCAATATTCTACGTAGTGCATTTCCTAAAGTATGCCCAAAACCACGCTCTAAAGGTTCAAGAATAACTTTGGCATGTGTAGGACTAATATGTTCAACATCTACTAAACGAGGTTTTAAAAAATTAGTGACAGAACTCTGCATTATGTCCTCTTCTGTTAATTTAAACTTTATTTAGAATAAAGTTCAACTATCAAATGTTCATTAATTTCTGCAGGTAAATCAGATCTCTCTGGAAAACGCTTTAAAACACCTTCCATTTTGTTAATATCTACTTCTAACCAATTTGGCTTTTCTCTTTGTTCAGATAATTCTAAAGCTGCTTTAATACGAGACTGATTTTTACATTTTTCTCGAATAGTTATTCGATCGTTAATAGAGAGTTGATAAGAAGCAATATTAACAATACGACTATTCACTAAAATTGATTTATGATTAATTAATTGACGAGCCTCTGACCTAGTTGAACCAAAACCCATACGATAAACAATATTGTCTAATCTATCTTCTAGTAATTTTAGTAAATTTTCCCCTGTATTACCTTTTAAACGTGCAGCTGATTTATAATAATTATGAAATTGGCGTTCTAATATCCCATATAAACGGCGTACTTTTTGTTTTTCTCTTAATTGAATACCATAATCAGACAAGCGAGGTTTACGACTACCATGTTGACCAGGAGGTTGCTCTAGCTTACATTTAGTATCGATAGAACGCACTCCAGATTTTAAAAATAAATCACTACCTTCACGACGACATAGTTTTAATTTAGGACCTAAGTATTTTGCCATTTTTTCACTCTTCCATTGATATAAAAATCTTATACACGACGTTTTTTTGGTGAACGACAACCATTATGAGGTATAGGAGTTACATCAGTAATGTTTGTAATACGAAAACCAGCGGCATTTAATGCACGAATAGTTGATTCTCTACCTGGTCCAGGTCCTTTTACCATAATTTCTAAATTTTTTATTCCATATTCTTTTACTGATTCTGCACAACGTTCTGCAGCCACCTGAGCAGCAAATGGAGTAGACTTACGGGAACCTCTAAAACCAGAACCACCTGAAGTTGCCCAACCTAGGGTATTTCCGTATTTATCAGTAATTGTAACAATAGTATTGTTAAATGAAGCGTGAATATGAGCTACACCATCTAACACCTGTTTTTTAATACGTTTTTTAATACGAGCCGGTATTTTTGCCATTATAAATTAGAATCCCTGTATTATTGTTTTTTTATAGATTTACGCGGACCTTTTCTCGTACGAGCATTTGTTTTGGTGCGTTGACCACGGACAGGCAATCCTCGACGGTGACGCAATCCTCTATAACATCCAAGATCCATTAATCTTTTTATATTTAATGTATTTTTTCTTCTTAAATCACCTTCCACAACAAATTTACTTACTTCAGTACGTAATAATTCTATTTCTTCTTCAACTAAATTTTTAACCTGTATATTCTCTTTTATACCAGAAACAGAACAAATTAATTTAGCACGAGTTTTACCAATACCATATATAGATAATAATGCAATAATGATATGTTTGTTATCAGGAATATTGATACCTGCAATACGAGCCACTATTCACTCCTACAGTTTGACATTTTTGAGAATATAAATTCTAACAACTAAAAAATTAATTACTATATAAATAATTAATTTAACCCTGACGTTGTTTATGTTTTAATTCATGAGTACAAACTACACGAATAACATTTTTTCTTCGTACGATCTTACAATTACGACATAACTTTTTTACAGATGCTCTCACTTTCATTGAATCTCCAAATAGATCTTTAATCTCTATAAATATCTTTAAAATTCAACTTGGATTTTTTTAATGCAGACTCATATTGTGTAGACATTATTAATGTTTGCACTTGAGAAATAAAATCAATAATAACAACTACTACAATTAATAAAGATGTACCACCAAAATAAAATGGAACATGAATAGCCATCCGCATTAATTCTGGAATTAAGCAAATAAACGTAATGTATATAGATCCAATAAGTGTTAAACGTAACATTATCTTATTAATATACCTTGAAGTTTGCTCACCAGGTCGAATACCGGGAATAAACGCTCCTGACTTTTTTAAATTTTCTGCTGTTTCACGAGGATTAAATGCTATACCCGTATAAAAAAAACAAAAGAAAATTATTGCAATAGCATAAAGAAACATATAAATCAATTTACTTGGTTGTAAATACAATGAAATATTAATTAACCATTGCCATTTACTACCATCCCCCAACCAAGAAAACAGAGTTGCTGGGAAGAGAATAATACTAGAAGCAAATATAGCAGGAATAACTCCTGACATATTAACTTTTAATGGTAAATAACTATTTTGTGCAGCATAAATTCGTCTTCCTTGCTGCCGTTTTGCATAAAATATGCTAATTTTTCTTTGACTACGTTCAATTAGTACTACTAAAAAAATAATAAAAAAAATAAAAAAAATAATAAATAAAAACAATAAGAAATTTAATTCACCTATTCTCACTTGTTCCAATGTATGACTCATGGCAGAAGGTAATCCAGCCAAAATACCAGAAAAAATAATTATCGAGATTCCATTACCTAAACCTTTCTCAGTAATTAATTCACCTAACCACATTAAAAAAATAGTACCAGTTACTAAACTAATAATAGCAATACAATAAAAATATAAATCAGGATGAATAATTAAAAAACGTAAAACAGGTATATTAGGTAAACTCATCGCAATACCGATAGACTGTAAAATTGCTAATAATAAAGTAGTATATCTTATATATTGATTAATTTTACGTCTTCCAAATTCACCTTCTTTTTTTATTTCTACTAATTTTGGACAAATTAATGTTAACAATTGAATAATTATAGATGCTGAAATATACGGCATAATCCCTAATGCAAAAATAGAAGCCCGACTTAAAGAACCACCAGAAAACATGTTAAAAATTTCAATAATAGTACCGTGCTGTTTCTCTAATAATCTCGATAAGAGAGTAACATCAATACCAGGAATGGGAATAAAAGAACCAATACGAAAAATAATTAATGCTAATGTAACAAACATCACTCTTTTTTTAAGTATATTAAAACCACCACGATTATTTTGATAATCTAATCCCAATTTCTTAATCATATTATATGCTACTTATTCTTGTATTGTACCACCATAGGTCTCAATAGCTATACGTGCACCTTTCGTTACACGCAAACCTGATATCTTAATTGGTGAAGAAATACTACCAGATAAAATAATTTTTACAAATTTAATATTTTTATTAACAATATTGTATTCTTTTAATAAATTTAAAGTAATTAATTGCGTTTTAAACTGACCTAATACTGATAACCGAACTTCTTTTTTTATTCGTTTTTTTTGAGATACAAATCCAAATTTAGGTATTCTCCGGTATAGTGGCATTTGACCTCCTTCAAATCCTCGATTAACACCACCTCCAGTACGTGATTTTTGTCCTTTGTGTCCTCTACCAGATGTTTTACCTAAACCAGAACCTATCCCTCTTCCTACTCGTCTTCTTTTTTTATGGGCATCTTTTCCCGGAGAAATACTATTTAAATACATTTTTTATATTTCCTGTATTTTCAACATATAAGATAATAATCTTATCATACCCCGAACAGCTGGTGTATCTTCACGTTCTACCGTATGTCCAATGTAACGCAAACCGAGACCAATTAATGTAGATTTATGGTGAGATAACCGACCTATTGAACTTTTTACTTGTGTAATATTAATAGTTTTTTTCATTATTAATTTATCCCATAAAATCTGAAACAGATTTATTCCTTTTAGCAGCAATTAATTCTGGTGATTTCATACTTTCTAATCCCTTCATTGTTGCCCGCACCACATTAATAGGATTAGTAGAACCATATGTTTTTGCTAATACATTATGTACACCTGCAACTTCTAATACTGCTCGCATAGCACCTCCAGCAATGATTCCTGTGCCTTCTGATGCAGGTTTCATAAATATATTAGAACCTGTATGTGAACCTGTAACAGAATGTTGCAAAGTGCCGTTTTTAATTTCTATATTAATCATATTTCTACGTGCTTTTTCCATTGCCTTTTGAATAGCTGCAGGTACTTCACGCGCCTTTCCATATCCAAAACCAACTTTACCTTGACCATTTCCAACCACTGTTAATGCAGTAAAAGAAAATATACGACCACCTTTTACTGTTTTAGATACACGATTAACTGTAATTAATTTTTCTTTAAATTCTGAATGATTTTTTTTCTCAATACTCACCATTGTACGTTATCCTTAAAACTTTAATCCAGCTTTACGTGCAGATTCTGCTAATACCTGGACTCGACCATGATATTGGAAACCTGAACGATCAAAAGAAACATTTATAATACCTTTTTTTAATGCTCGTTCAGCAATAACTTTTCCAATTACAGCTGCCGCCATTTTATTGCCAGTATAAATAATATCTTTACTTATTTTTTTTTCTAGTGTAGAGGCTACTACCATTACTTTAGCATTAATTGAAGAAATAATTTGTGCATACATATGACGAGAAGTTCGATGTACAACTAAACGAACAGCACCTAATTTCTTCAACCGATATCGTGTATTAAAACCACGACGTATTCGGGATAATTTTTTATTTTTAATAAATGTCATACTACTTTTTTTTAGCCTCCTTTATACGCACTACTTCGTTTTCATAACGAATACCTTTTCCCTTATAAGATTCAGGTATACGATAGGAACGTAAATTAGCCGCTACCTGTCCTACTAATTGTTTATTTGCACCTTTTAGCACAACTTCTGTTTGAGATGTAATCTCCGCCGAAACACCACAAGGTAATTCATATTTAATAGGATGTGAATAACCCAAAGACATATTAATAACATTTTTTTTTGTGAGACTTATCCGATATCCTACACCAATTAACTGTAATTTTTTTGAAAATCCTTCTGTTACACCAATTATCATTGAATATACTAATGCTCGAGATGTACCTGCTTGTGACCAACCATCGACATAATTTAAACGTGCCGTAAAAAATAATAAAGATTTTTTTTGTTCTATTATTACACTTTTATGAAAAATATAAGTTAGTTCACCATGTTTCCCTTTAATAAAAATCTGTTGTTCTTTTAAATTAATTTCTACACCAGAGGGAATGACAACAGGATTTTTGGCGATACGAGACATATTTTTCTCCAATTAAGAAACATAACAAATAATTTCACCGCCAAGACCAGTTTTTCTCGCTTCCTGATCAGTTATTAAACCTCTAGAAGTCGAAATAATAGCGATACCTAAACCAGCCATTACTTTTGGTAATTCATGTTTTTTTTTATATATTCGTAAACTAGGACAACTAATACGTTTAATACTCTCAATTACACCTTTGCCATTAAAATATTTGAGTATCACTTCTAACTTTAATTTTATTCCACCTTTAATTATATAATCCTTGATATACCCTTCTTTTTTTAAAACATGACTAATAGCTATTTTAAATTTGGATGCAGGCATTATAACTGACAATTTATTAGATACTTGACCATTACGAATGCATGTCAACATATCTGAAATAGGATCTTGCATACTCATCTTTTAACTCCTAATAAATGTAATGAGTAATAACTTACCAACTAGCTTTTTTAAGACCAGGTATTTCACCTCGCATAGCTGATTCCCGAAGTTTAATTCTACTTAAACCAAATTTACGTAAAAATGCATGCGGTCGACCCGTTTGACGACAACGATTGCGTTGACGTGAAGGACTAGAATCTCTTGGTAAAATTTGCAATTTCAGTACAGCTTGCCAGCGTAGTTCTTGTGAGTTAGACATATCAGAAATAATTTTTTTTAGATTTATACGTTTTTTAGAAAATTTTTTAGCAAGCTTGATACGTTTGACTTCACGTGCTTTCATTGATTGTTTAGCCATTTAGTACCTTTTTATTTACGAAATGGAAAATGGAAATATGATAATAATAATAAACCCTCTTGATCAGAATTGGCAGTAGTAGTAATACTTATATTCATACCACGAATACGATCTATTTTATCATAATCAATTTCTGGAAAAATAATTTGCTCACGAATACCCATGCTATAATTCCCCTTACCGTCAAAAGAATTTTTAGATAAACCACGAAAATCTCTAATACGCGGTATGGCTATAGTAATCAACCGCTCTAAAAAATCCCATTTACGTTTACCTCTTAAGGTGACTTTACAACCAATAGAATACCCTTGACGAATTTTAAATCCTGCTATAGATTTACGAGCTTTAGTAACTAAAGGTTTCTGACCAGAAATTAATGATAAATCTAGCATTGCTTGATCCAGTGTTTTTTTTTCAGTAATAGCAGCACTAATGCCCATATTTAAAGTTATTTTTTCAATTCTAGGAACTTGCATTAAAGAATGATAACCACACTTAATCATAAGCTGTTGTGATACTATTTTTTTATAATAATCATAAAAACTTGACACGATTAAGACTCCATATTATTTAACGTCTTATTATTAGATTTAAAAAAACGAACTTTTTTACCTTTTTCAAATCTAAAACCTATACGGTCAGCTTTTTCTGTTGTCGAATTAAATATAGCTAAATTAGAAACATGAATACCTGATTCTTTACTGATAATTCCTCCTGGTTTGTTTTTAGCAGGAATAGACTTTTGATGTTTTTTTACTAAATTAATCCCGTCTACGATTAATTTATTATTAGATAATACTTTCTTTACAATACTGATTTTACCTTTATCTCTACCTGATAAAACTATTACTTTATCATTGCAACGTATTTTAGCTGCCATAAAAATTTTTCCTTTTTATTTATAGTACTTCAGGAGCTAAAGAAATAATTTTCATAAATTTTTCTATTCTTAATTCTCGAGTCACCGGGCCAAAAATACGAGTTCCTATAGGTTGTTCAGTACTATTATTTAAAATTACACATGCATTGGTATCAAAACGAATAATAGACCCATCTGGTCGTCTAATCCCTTTTTTAGTACGAACAATTACAGCTTTAAGAACATCCCCTTTTTTTACTTTACCTTTAGGAGTCGCTTCCTTTATAGTTACTTTAATAACGTCCCCAATTCCTGCATAACGTCTCCTAGAACCACCTAAAACTTTAATACACATAGCTGCCCGTGCACCCGAATTATCTGCTACATGTAAAATACTTTGTTCTTGAATCATCTTCAAGCTCCAATTATTACACTTATTCATTCTAAAAAAACAAGACATTAATGCTCATATTAAAAATATATCATAACATTATTTTTTATTTATTTCCAAAAAACATGAACAGCTCACTAATAACTACTGTTCATGCTGGTGGTATAAAATTTTAAAGTGTTACTTTTTCAAGTATACGCACTAAAATCCAAGATTTAGTTTTAGATATAGGTCTGCATTCTCGAACTTCTATTATATCGCCAACAACACATTCATTTTTTTCATCATGAAAATGTAATTTTGTAGTACGTTTTATAAATTTTCCATACATAGGATGTTTGACAAAACGCTCTATGGATACAACTGCAGACTTTTGCATTTTATCACTGATAACACAACCTTGTAAGATATTATACTTCTTGGTCATGATGAATGTTCCTTTTCTAACAACAACATTTTTACTCTAGCAATACTTTTACGTACTTTTTTTAACAAATGAGATTTTTTAAGTTTACCAGACGAAAACTGCATACGAAGATTAAAATCTTCTCTTAATAAATTTAATAATTCACAATTTAAATCTATAATATTTTTTTTACGCAGTTCAAAAATTTTCATTACATCACCGTTTTAGTAACAAATATAGTTTTAATAGGTAATTTTGCAGCTGCTGCCTTAAATGCTTCTCGAGATAATTCTTCTGATAAACCTTCTATTTCATACAGAACCTTTCCTGGTTGAATTAAAGCAACCCAATATTCAACATTACCTTTCCCTTTTCCCATTCTAACTTCTAATGGTTTCTGAGTAATAGGTTTATCAGGAAAAATACGTATCCACATTTTTCCTTGTCTTTTTACAGAACGAGTAATAGCCACTCGAGCTGCTTCAATTTGACGAGCTGTTAAACGTCCTCTATCTACAGACTTTAAACCAAAACTTCCGAATTTAACATCTGTTCCAACAGCAAGACCACGATTCCGTCCTTTATGCATTTTTCGAAATTTAGTTCGTTTTGGTTGCATCATATTAGTGAATCTCCTTACTTACGGTGCCTGCGATAATATTTTTTAGTTTGTGCAAGCGGCCGTTCTAATTTTTTAATAGAAGACATACCACCTAATATTTCTCCTTTGAAAATCCATACCTTTACTCCAACAATTCCGTATGTTGTATGCGCTTCTGAGGTATTATATTCAATATCAGCGCGCAATGTATGTAAAGGAACTCTACCTTCACGATACCATTCTTTTCTTGCTATTTCAGCTCCTCCCAGACGTCCACTTATTTCTACTTTTATTCCTTTTGCTCCTTGTCTCATAGCATTTTGCACTGCTCGTTTCATGGCACGTCGAAACATTATTCTTCTTTCTAGTTGAGATGTGATATTATCGGCTACTAATTTTGCATCTAACTCTGGTTTCCTTACTTCAGAAATGTTAATTTGTGCTGGAACACCTGTTATAGCTGTAATAACAGTTCTTAATTTTTCTACATCTTCTCCTTTTTTTCCTATAACAATTCCCGGACGTGCTGTATAAATTGTAATTCGAATACTTTTAGCGGGACGCTCAATAATAATTCGAGATACAGACGCCTTACATAATTCTTTTTTTAAAAAACTTCTAACTTGAAAATCGCTATTTAAATTATCAGCAAAATCTTTACTATTCGAAAACCAAATAGAATTCCAAGATTTAATTATACCCAATCGCATACCATTAGGGTGCACCTTTTGACCCATGACTAGTCTCCAAAATATTAGCGATCAGAAACAACTATGGTGATATGACTAGTACGTTTTAAAATTCGATCAGCACGACCTTTAGCACGTGGCATCATCCGTTTCATAGTTGGACCTTCATTAACAAAAATTTTTTTTATTATTAAATCATCTATATCAGCACCATCATTATGTTCAGCATTGGATATTGCTGATTCCAAGACTTTTTTTACTAAATTTGATGCCTTTTTATTAGAATACATCAGTATTTCTAAAGCTTTTTGTACTCTTTTACCACGAATTAAATCAACCACTAAACGAATCTTTTGAGCAGAAGAACGAGCTTGACGATATTGCGCTAAAACTTCCATTTATTCCTCTTTTTTTAACTAACGTTTTTTCACTTTTCGGTCAGCAGCATGACCTTTATAAGTCCGAGTTAAAGAAAATTCTCCTAATTTATGTCCGACCATATCTTCAGTAATAAAAACAGGTATATGTTGTCGACCATTATGTATTGCTATAGTTAAACCTATCATATTAGGAAAAACAGTAGAACGACGAGACCAAGTCCGTAATGGTTTTTTATCATTTTTTTTAACAGCCTTCTCTACTTTCTTAAGCAAACTAAAATCTATAAAAGGACCTTTTTTCAGAGAACGCGGCATTTTTTATCCCATATAATTATTTTTTTCGACTACGTAAGATAAATTTATCAGTACGTTTGTTTTTTCTAGTTTTTTTTCCTTTTGTTTGAATACCCCATGGAGTAACTGGATGTTTCCCAAAATTTCTACCTTCTCCTCCTCCATGCGGATGATCAACAGGATTCATAGCAGTACCTCGTACTGTTGGTCTAATACCTCTCCAACGTGCAGCACCTGCCTTACCCAGTACTCTTAACATATGTTCTGAATTTCCTACTTCTCCAATAGTAGCTCGACAATTAGATAAAATCTTTCTTATTTCACCTGATCTTAATCGAACCGTAACATAGGATCCTTCACTAGCTACCAATTGCACATAGCTACCAGCAGAACGTGCTATTTGTCCTCCTTTTCCAGGTTTGATCTCTATATTATGAACCAATTCACCCACTGGTATATTTTTTAAAGGTAACGCATTGCCTACTTTTATAGCTTCCTGTACACCAGAAATTATTCTATCTCCGATAGATAACCCTTTTGGAGCTAAAATATACTTACGTTCCCCATCTTTATAAAGTATCAAAGCAATATTGGCCGAACGATTAGGATCATATTCAAGACGTTCCACAATAGCCGGTATACCATCTTTTATTCTTTTAAAATCAATAATTCTATATGCTCTTTTATGCCCTCCACCTATGTGACGAGTAGTAATTCTACCATCGTTATTTCTTCCACCTGTTTTGGTATTTTTTTTAGTTAATAAAGAAAATGATCTACCTTTATACAAACCTTTGTCAATAACTTTAATAACATGACGACGCCCAGGAGATGTTGGTTTACATTTAATAATTGCCATATTTCTATTTCCCTAAAAACTAATCCGTACTACCTAATAGATCTACATTATGACCTTTTTTTAAAGTAATATAAGCTTTTTTCCAATTTTTATTGCGACTAACTTGATTCCCTTTACGTTTCTTTTTCCCTTTTATCAACAGTGTATTAACAGCACTGACTTCTACGTTAAATAATACTTGTACAGCATTTTTTATCACTTTTTTTTTTGCATTAGCCATGACTTTAAAAACTATAGTATTAGATTTTTCTGCAGACAAAGAAGACTTTTCTGAAATTCTAGGAGCTAATAATACTTTAAAAAGATTATCTTCATACATCATGCAAACATTTCCTCTATTTTAGTGATAGCTTCAACAGTTATAATGATATTTTTAAAAGAAATTAAACTAACCGGATTTATTAAATGAACATCACAAACATCAACTCCATACAAATTACGAGCAGCTAAAAATAAATTATTATCTATACCTTTTATAATAATTAATGCATTATTTAGCCCTATATCCCTTAATTTACCCACTAATAATTTAGTCTTCGGTAAATCCAAAGAAAATTTTTTAAACACTAAAAGACGATTTTGACGCACTAATTCTGAAAAAATACTTTGCATAGCACCATGATACATCTTACGATTAACTTTCTGTTCATAATTTTTTGGTTTAGAAGCAAATGTAACCCCCCCAGAACGCCATAATGGACTTCTAAATGATCCAGCTCTTGCACGTCCTGTTCCTTTTTGACGCCATGGTTTCTTTCCAGATCCAGAAACTTCAGCGCGACTTTTTTGAGCACGTGTACCCTGTCTAGATCCAGACTGATAAGCCATTACCACTTGATGCACAAGTGCTTTATTAAAGTCTCGTCCAAATATTACCTCAGATAAATTAAGTGAGGTTGATTCATCTTTAAGTAATAATTTCATCTTATACTCCTTGTGCTTTAATAGCCGGTTTAACAATAAGATTGCTACCGGTCACACCAGGAACAGAACCTTTTATCAACAGCAAGTTTTGGTCAGTATCAATTCTAATTATTTCTAAATTTTGAACTGTTACCCGAATGTTTCCTACATGCCCTGCCATTTTTTTACCTTTAAATACTCTTCCTGGAGTTTGATTTTGACCAATAGAACCAGGCACACGATGAGATAATGAGTTACCATGAGTCGCATCTTGAGTACGAAAATTCCATCTTTTCACCGTACCACAAAATCCTTTTCCTTTAGAAAAACCAGTAATATCAACTTTTTTTATATTTGAAAAAATATTCAAGTCAATTATATTACCTACTTTAAAATTTTTAATATTAGAAATTCTAAACTCCCATAAACCACGACCAGCTGTTACACCTGACTTAATAAAATGACCAGATTCAGGCTTGGTTAACCGATTAGACTTTTTTGTACCTGTAGTAACTTGTATAGCTTGATAAACATCATTATCAAAATTTTTAATTTGAGTGATTCGATTTTCTTGTACTTCAATCACTGTTACAGGTATGGAAATACCTTCTTTACTAAAAATTCTTGTCATACCTATTTTTTTACCAACTAAACCAATCATGATTTTTCAACCCTTTGATTACTTCATTCTTTTATTAACCAAGGCTGATTTGTACATCTACACCAGCAGCAAGATCTAATCGCATTAAAGCATCTACTGTTTTTTCAGTAGGTTCCACTATATCAATCAGTCGCTTATGTGTACGAATTTCATATTGATCACGCGCATCCTTGTTCACATGAGGAGAAATTAAAACAGTAAAACGTTCTTTACGCGTAGGTAAGGGTATAGGACCACGAACTTGTGCTCCAGTTCTTTTAGCTGTTTCAACAATTTCTGTGGTTGATTGATCAATCAAACGATGATCAAAAGCTTTAAGACGAATACGTATTCTTTGGTTCTGCATAAGACCAGAACTCCAATTCTATAGAAAATAAAAAACACTTTTCTCACTATATAATTAGTAAGTAAGCGTAATAGTTTCATGCACAACTCCAAAATTAGGAGTATTAAATTTCTTATATTATATAAGAAATTCCAATAATTTAAAATTAAAAATTTTACATCAGATGAAATTAAAATTTTTATATCATATGGTAGATATTTTAAAAATTAAAAAAAGTAGAAAATACATCAATATTTAAAAAATACGTATGTGATATATATCATAAAAAATATATCTATCTTTGTAAACCATAGTATTTAAAATTATTTTTTATATTTTTCGAAACTAGAAAGAGCTTTATCAGCTCTTCCTTTTATTAATATCAATGTGATTTTTAATCATTGCTTTAATAAAAACCAATCAACTAATCACTTTAACAACTACACCTGCTCCAACTGTGCGACCACCCTCACGAATTGCAAAACGTAATCCATCAGACATTGCAATAGGATGAATTAACGTAACAGTCATTTTAATATTATCTCCAGGCATCACCATTTCTATATCTTTAGGTAATTCAATAAAACCAGTTACATCTGTGGTTCTAAAATAGAACTGAGGACGATATCCTTTAAAAAAAGGTGTATGACGACCTCCTTCTTCTTTTGATAACACATAAACTTCAGATTCAAATTTAATATGAGGATGAATAGTTCCTGGTTTTGCTAATACTTGTCCTCTTTCTATATCTTCTCGTTTAGTACCTCTTAATAATATTCCAACATTTTCTCCAGCTCTCCCTTCATCTAATAATTTACGAAACATTTCAACACCAGTACATGTTGTTTTTATAGTATTTTTTATGCCAACAATTTCTACTTCTTCGCCAACTTTAATTATACCTTGTTCAACTCTACCAGTTACCACTGTTCCTCTACCAGAAATAGAAAAAACATCTTCTATAGGCAGCAGAAATGATTTTTCAATTGATCTTTTTGGTTCCGGAATATAACTATCTAATAAATTAGCCAAATCAACAATTTTCTCTTCCCATTCTGGCACACCTTCTAATGCTTTTAAAGCTGAACCTCTTATAATAGGGGTATCATCACCTGGAAAATCATATTGCGTTAATAAATCTCTCACTTCCATTTCTACCAATTCTAATAATTCTTCATCATCAACAGCGTCGCATTTATTTAAAAATACAATAATATGGGGAACACCTACTTGACGACCCAATAAAATATGTTCACGTGTTTGCGGCATGGGACCATCACTAGCTGCTACTACTAAAATAGCTCCATCCATTTGAGCAGCTCCCGTAATCATATTTTTTATATAGTCAGCATGACCAGGACAATCAACATGCGCATAATGTCTATTAAGAGTGTCATACTCAACATGAGAAGTATTAATAGTAATACCTCTTTCTTTTTCTTCAGGAGCATTATCTATTTGATCAAATGCACGAGGAGATCCACCATATTTTTTGGCTAATACTGTAGTAATAGCCGCTGTTAAAGTAGTTTTTCCATGATCAACATGTCCTATTGTTCCTACATTTACATGAGGTTTTAAGCGTTCAAATTTTTCTTTAGACATAATTTATCACCCTTATTAATACTTTATAAAATAAAAAAAATTTTATTTCTCTCTTTCTAAGATAATATTTTTAGCTATATTAGCAGGAGATTCAGAATATTGTAAAAATTCCATAGAATAAATAGCTCTTCCTTGACTTTGAGACCTCAAATCAGTAGCATATCCAAACATTTCAGATAAAGGAACCTTAGCAAAAATAATTTTCCCATTAATTATATTATTCATACCTTCAATCACGCCTCTGCGACGATTTAAATCCCCAATGATATCTCCCATATAATCTTCTGGAGTTTCTACTTCTACTTTCATGATAGGTTCAAGTAATACTGGATTAGCTTTTTTAAAAGCATTTTTAAATGCTATAGATGCTGCTAATTTAAATGCTATTTCAGAAGAATCTACATCATGATAAGATCCGAAATGTAAACGAACACCTATATTTACCACTGGATATCCTGCTAAGGGCCCATATTTTAGCTGCTCTTGAATACCTTGATCTATTGCTGAAATATATTCTCCTGGAATTACTCCACCTTTAATATCATTTATAAAATTATAATTAGATTCACTAGTTTCTGGTGCTAATGGAAATAAATCAATCACTACATGCCCGTACTGACCTCTTCCTCCAGATTGCTTAATATGTTTACCTTCTACATCTTTTACTAATTCTTTAATTGTTTCTCTATAAGCCACCTGAGGCTTACCAATATTACCACTTACATTAAACTCTCTTTTCATGCGATCAACAATAATTTCTAAATGTAATTCACCCATGCCTGCAATAATAGTTTGATTAGATTCTTCGTCTATCCACACTCGAAACGAAGGATCCTCTTTTGCTAATCTATTTAAAGCGAATCCCATTTTTTCCTGATCAGATTTGGTTTTAGGTTCTACAGAAATAGAAATCACTGGTTCAGGAAATTCCATACGTTCCAAAATGATTTTGTATTTTTTATCACATAAAGTATCACCTGTTGTGACATCTTTTAATCCAATAGCAGCAGCTATGTCACCAGATCGTACTTCTTTAATTTCTTCTCTTTTATTTGCATGCATCTGCACAATACGCCCAAATCTTTCTTTCTGAGATTTTACAGAATTAAAAACAGTATCTCCCGAGCGAACTACACCAGAATAAACCCTAAAAAATGTTAAATTACCAACAAATGGATCACTAGCAATTTTAAAAGCTAATGCTGAAAATGGTGCTGAATCAGCAGAACTGGGTAAAGTAGTTATATTTCCATTTTTGTCTACAATTTCTTTTTCTTTTTGTATATCTATAGGAGATGGTAAATATTCTATTACTGCATCTAATAAAGATTGTACTCCTTTATTTTTAAATGCAGATCCACAAGTAATAATAACGATTTCATTATTTACAACTCTTTGTCGCAATGCTGATTTTATTTCTTCTTCAGATAATGGTTCTCCATTTAAATATTTTTCCATGATAACTTCATTAGCTTCAGCAGCAGACTCAACTAATTTATGATTCCATTTTTTAGATAATTCTAACATATCAATCGGAATATCTGTATAAGTAAAAGTTACTCCTTGATCTGTATCAAGCCAACAAATAGCTTTCATTTTAATTAAATCAATTACTCCTGTAAACGTATCCTCACTACCAATTGCCAGTTGAATAGGTATAGGATTCGCACCAAGACGATTTTTAATTTGTTCAACTACTTTTAAAAAATTAGCTCCCATCCGATCCATTTTATTAACAAATGCAATCCTAGGTACTTTATACTTATTTGCTTGACGCCAAACAGTTTCAGATTGAGATTGCACCCCACCTACTGCACAATAAACCATTACAACACCATCTAAGACACGCATAGAGCGTTCCACTTCTATCGTAAAATCAACATGTCCTGGAGTATCAATGATATTAATTCTATGAGGCATAAATTGATTGGCCATACCAGACCAAAATGCAGTTGTTGCAGCAGAAGTAATGGTTATACCCCTCTCTTGTTCTTGTTCCATCCAATCCATTGTAGCCGCACCATCATGTACTTCACCTATTTTATGATTAATTCCTGTATAAAATAAAATTCGTTCAGTCGTAGTAGTTTTTCCAGCATCTATATGAGCACTAATTCCAATATTTCTATAATTTGTAATAGGAGTAGTACGAGCCATTTTATTCCTCTGATCCTCAAATAGTCTAAATCATTAATAAATAAAAAATAATGGCTTTATGTATATATAAAAATACTAATTCTTAAAAAATAAAAAAATATTTTACCAACGATAATGCGCAAAAGCTTTATTTGCTTCCGCCATCCTATGAATCTCTTCTCTTTTTTTAACAGCGTTTCCTTTATTTTCTGTAGCGTCAGAAATTTCATTAGATAATCTGAGAAACATAGATTTATCCGATCGTTTACGTGCAGATTCAATAATCCAACGCATCGCTAAAGCATTTCTTCTTACGGGACGTACTTCTACCGGAACTTGATAAGTAGATCCTCCCACTCGGCGAGATTTAACTTCCACTGTAGGACGTACATTCTCTAATGCAAGATTAAAAATATCCAATTCAGATTTACCTATACGTTGAGATAATTTTTTTAACGCTCGATATACAATTACTTCAGCTATTGATTTCTTCCCATCAACCATTAATATATTAATAAATTTAGCTAACGTTTCAGACGAAAATTTTGGATCTGGTAAAATTTTACGATTTCCAATGACACGACGACGAGGCATAAACACTCCATTTGGGAAAATTTATATTTTTTATAAACAAACTAATTGCAAAAAGGATATCAGTTATATGTAAATGTTACATTTACGCTTTTGATCTTTTTACACCATATTTAGAACGACTTTTTTTACGATCTTTAACTCCCGCACAATCTAATGAACCTCTAACAATATGATAACGAACTCCTGGTAAATCTTTTACTCGTCCACCTCTGATTAAAATTACTGAATGCTCTTGTAAATTATGTCCTTCTCCACCAATGTAGGCAGTTACCTCAAAACCATTTGTTAATCGTACCCGACAAACTTTTCTTAGTGCTGAATTAGGTTTTTTAGGAGTAGTTGTATAAACTCTGGTACATACTCCTCTTTTTTGTGGACATCCATCTAATGCTGGTACATTACTTTTTGTAATTCTACGAACACGAGGTCTGCGAACCAACTGATTTATTGTGGCCATAAAAACTCCTATTATAAAATTTTTCATAATTGCTAAGATAATAAATTAAATTGAGAATGCTATGGTCATGCAGAATTTAGATTAATCAAAGATATCAAACTTTATAAAAAATACTAATTACTTACCAATTCATTTGCTGCTTATTTTTTTCAGTTAAAAAAACAAATTTCTGATAACTAATCATCATAAATTCCGTTGAAATTTTATTACTAAGACCACGTGCTTCAACATCTTCTTGTAATACATAGAGATTAGCTGATGAGTTTAAGATATCTCTTAAAAAATAATTTTTTCTTACAGCAATAAGTACACCATCTTGTAACGCTAAAAAATCATCTGATTTTCTCAAATTATCTAATAATAATACCATATTACTTTTAAAAGGGGAATTCATTAAAGTATGTAGCATAATAAGAACTTCTTAAAAATTGATAATACCATCACATGTGCTAATTTTTTTTTGAAAAACATATTTATCTAAAATATTTATGTCTAATAAAAAAATATCTTTTTCTAAAATTCCTCGTTCGATTAAAGAATTAGCACAAAAATAAAATGTATTGATACCATATAAAGGTAAAATGCAAAATGCAGATGCATAGTCTTGAGATAATATTTTTTCTGGTTTTTGATTTTTTACTAATTGAAAAATTCCATCACCAATAAAAAAAATAGAAATATTTTGTATTGTCAAAGAAGCCGATAAGATCATATCTAAACCTTCTCTTCCAAAAGCAGTACCATGTGGAGCATGGGAAAAAACAAAAGCAATATTTTTCATAAAATTAATTTAAAATTGTATGATACGATCACATTTTTGAATCGCTTCAGATAATGCACCTAATCCAGCTAATTGAAATCCATTTGCCAAATTTCCTTTTTGAAGCCCAATTCTTAAAGCTTGTTCATCACTTATAACGCCTCTTCTGGATGCTGCGCTAATGCAAATATTCAATTTAATTGAAAACTGATCATTAAAATCTTCCCAAGCTTTAACTAAATTATATTCGTCATCAGCTGGAAATATCATTTTATTAGCATTTAACACACCATTGAAATAAAAAAAAACACTATTCAATTCATGCCCACAATCAATTAAAGCTTTAGAAAATAATAAAGCTGTACTAGCATTTTCTGTGCCATACGCCGAACCAGTTACTATTACCAAATAATTCATACATTATTGCAACCAAAAATATTTTAAAAAATAAATAATGTTTAATATAAATAAAACATTTTTTTAAAATTAAGTAATAAGAATTTTTATTATATTGACATTAATAGTCAATATTTCTTTACTCTAATACAGATTTAAAATCTATTAATTCTATATCAAAAATCAAAGTTGAATTACCAGGAATACCTGGTACCCCATTTTCTCCATAAGCCAATTGAGGAGGTATTACTAATTTAATTTGTCCACCCTTTTTTATGTATTTTATACCTTCTTGCCATCCTGGAATTACATTTTTTAAAGATAACCATATTGGTCCGCTGACATATGAATTATCAAATTCAGTGCCATCAATGAATATTCCCTTATAATTCACTAAAATCATATCATTACTTTTAGGCGTAGTACCATCTCCTGCTCTTTTTATTAAAAGGCATAATCCTGTTTTTGTTTTCTTCACATCTGCTTGTTTGATAAATTTAGATATATATATTTTTCCTTTTTTATTATTTTCCTCAGTTTGTTTTTTTAAAAAAATCATTTCTGTACCTCTTAATTTATTTTCTAAATTTTTTAATCTGTTTGCAATCTCTTCATTAGATAATTTTAATTCTCCTAATATTGTGTCTTTTATCCCTGCAATAAATTGCATCTTATTTAGAAAAAAACCTAATTTTTCCTGTTCCATCAATGAATGCTCCATATAATTACCTAATGAAGCCCCTAATGCATAAGAGGTTTTTTCATTATCTTCTTTAAAATTAGGTGCATGAGTTATATAAGATATATTTCCTTTCAATGATGTGGTTTCAAAATATTTATATGCTGAAAATACGCTAGGCATTAAAAATACACCATATAGTATGCAAATACACTTAAATATATTGAGATATTTCTTGAGAACAGTATTACTTTTAATATTCATAATTATATTATTTTTTTATCCTTGTTATAGACAAATATTATACTTTATTATCAACATAAAATCTTTATTTTACATGCTATATTAAATTTATTTATACCTAGATAAATTTTTTAGAAAAATAAAAAATACTCCAATAATAAAATTATCTATTAAAAAATTAAATAAATCTACTTTATTCCATAAATCATAAATATGATGAATATTTTTTTTAAAAAATAAAATTTAAATAAGTTTAAATTAAAAAATATTTGTTTTTTATAAATACCAATACTATTTACCATTTTATCTCTTATCTCATGAAACAATTTTTCATTTATTATTAATATAATGTATATCTGTTTAAAAATATTATATAATATGTATTTTATCTAATAAAATATTAATATATTTAAAATATCTAATTTTTCTTATATAAATAATACCAAAATATTCTTAATTATTTTAATAATCAATACTAATTATAACAAAATGAGTTATTTTAAACACCTATATTCCACTTATAAAAAATTAATACTAAATATTTATTTAAGTTATTAATTAAAGATAAAAACCCAATTTTTATAAGGAAATAATTTCACTATTTTAGTTTATATTTCACTGATCATTAAAATGGATATGATCCATATCAATAAAAATTTTATGCTATTTAAAAAATAGATATATTGAAAATAAGAAAATTATTAAATAAATTTAATAAAAATATTGAAATGAGTATTTTTTAATAAAAATTAAATTATTTTAATAAATTTTAAAAATAAAAAGACAATATCTATATTTTTAATACTAAAAATATCAAAATTTTTTATCAAATAATGATGAAAACTATAAGAATCTCTCATTATTAAATTTTTTATAAAAAAACTTGTTTTTCATTAATATTAAATATATTATTAATATAATATTTCTTTAATTTAGAAATTTCTTATTTCTTCTATTAATAGAATTAATAAGAAATTATTAGTAATTAATTTTATCTAATTTTAAAACTAACTAATAAATTACTATTCTACCAATATTTAATAATTATTTATCTTTTCCTACATAGTGTTAATTAAAAATAATTAAAACAACACTAACTAATTTCTCACAACTATGATCTAAAAAATAAATATACTCTTTTATTAATAAAATTAATAATTCACTTCTTTCTTTGAAACTTATATGCGATTATAAATATCATAAATAACCATAATAAATTTATTAAAAACATCACAATTAATCATTATCTATTAAACCTAAATGAATTCTTTTATTACTTTATCTATAATTTAATTTATAAAAATATTTCTTAAACATGTATTATATATAAATGATAATTATATTATTTATATTACGTAGAATATTATCATTCTATTAATAAATGATACCCATATTCAAATATATTATACTAAAAAATAAAGCAATATTATTAAAAATAAATATCAACTTTACAATACCAATAAAAACATAAATTTATCCTAAAATATATTAAAAATTTTTTATATCCTATAATACCTAAAATATATGTATTAAAAAATACATGATATATATAAAAATTATTCTAATAATAATTAAATTAATTAGTATTAAAAATATATTTTAAATGTTTATTGATTTAACTTTTATATTTAAAAATAGAAAATGAGTTATATTTTTAATATTCTATATATCTTATCTGATTGTATACGAAAATATCATATATTAATCAACTCATATTAATTATTTAATTATAATGTAAAATTAATAAAATTGAATAAATTTAATTCAGGATATTAGAAAATGACAAAAATAAATCGTATAAGTCTTATTTGGATTAGTTTTTTTTCTTACGCTTTAACTGGTGCATTAATTGTTGTTACTGGATTAGTTATGGGAAAAGTTTCAGAATACTTCCAAATATCACTATCATATACCAGTAATATTTTTACTTTTTTAAATGCTGGAATCTTAATATCTATATTCTTAAATGCTTGGCTAATGGAAATTATTCCATTAAAAAAACAAATAATTTTAGGATTTTTTCTTATGATCCTATCGATATGTATATTAATATTAAATCATAGTTTAATATTTTTTTCATTTAGCATTTTTATGCTTGGTATAATTAGCGGTATTACGATGTCAATAGGAACTTTTTTAATTACTAATTTATATAAAGGAAGTAAAAGAGCTTCCTTACTGCTATTAACAGATTCTTTTTTTAGTATGTCTGGTATGCTTGTTCCTATTTTTACTGCTTTTTTACTAAAAAAAAATATTACATGGTACTGGATCTATCTATTAATAGGAATTATTTATTTATTTATTTTTTTATTAACAATAAACTCGAAATTTCCTCATTTAAATATCGTAACTCAAGAAAAAAAAATAAATAAAGAAGAAAAATATACTATTAGTATATTTTTACTATCTCTGTCCGCATTATGTTATATTTTAGGACAATTAGGATTTATTTCATGGATTCCCGAATTTTCAATAAAATTAATAGGAACAAATATTGTCGATGCTAGTAAATTAGTAAGTAATTTCTGGATGGCATACATGTTAGGTATGTGGTGTTTCAGTGGTATCTTAAAATTCTTTGATTTACAACGTATAGCAGTTTTTCTTACAGGTATTTCCTGTACATTAATGTACTTATTTATTAAAAATATAAATTATGAATACCTGCAATGGATAATTATTTTATTAGGATTTTTTTCTAGTGCTATTTATACTTTAATTATTACATTAGGGTCATTACAAACTAAAAGAAATTCACCTAAAATAATTAATTTTATTTTAACTGCTGGTACTATGGGAACGTTATTAACGTTTATTGTTACCAGTCCTATTGTAGCAAAATTTGGTATTACTTCAGCATTAATAACTGCAAATATATTATATCTGATAGTATTTATCTTATTATTTATTTTAGGTTTTTTTACAAAACATAGAAAACATTAATTTTTAAAATAAAATTTTATTAAAAATACTAAAATATTAAGTAAAATTCTTAATATTTGATAAGATATCTATTATATTTAATACCTCTATGTATAATAAATACACATGTTTAACGTAAACCTAAAACATAATATACAGTTTCTAGTGTTTTTTTTGCATACTCACGTGCTTGCGATGCTCCATTAACTATAATCCTTGTTAGATAAGATTCATCTTCACGGTATTCAAAATAAGACCTTTGTAACCGACAGATTACAGTAGACAATGCATCCGATAACGCCTCCTTAAATTCTAAATATGAATTTTTAGAAAATTCATTTTCTAATTCAGCAATTGTTTTTCCTGTAAAACAAGAAAAAATAGTTAGTAAATTAGAAATTCCAGGTTTTTTTTCAAAATTATAATAAATTCTTGCCGGTTCTTCCGAATCAGTCACAGCCATTTTAATTTTTTTTCTAATAGAATTTATTTCTTCCAATAAAAAAATAGTATTTTTTTTATTTATATTAGATTTAGACATTTTTTTTGTAGGTTCTAACAATGACATAATTTTAGAACCTTGTTGAGATAGTAATATAGCAGGAATAGTAAATATTTTACTTTTATAGAAATTATTAAAACGATTAGCTATATTAATAACTAATTCTACATGTTGTTTTTGATCGATACCCACTAACACATGATTAGTTTGATATAATAAAATATCCGATGCCATTAAAACAGGATAATTAAGCAAACCAATATTAATATTTTTTCTACCATCAATTAATTTACTTTTAAATTGCGTCATGCGTGTTAATTCTCCAAAATAAGAATAACAATTTAATATCCAATTTAATTGAGTATGTTCATAAACATGTGATTGTACAAAAATAATACTTTTTTTTGGATCAACACCGCAAGCTAAATATAAAGCTAATGTATCAAATATGTTTTTACGTAAATCTTTATTATTATGTTGAACAGTAACTGAATGTAAATCAGCTATACAATAAATAGAATTATATTCTTTTTGTACTTTATTCCACTGAGATAAGGCACCTAAATAATTTCCAATAGTTAAACAACCCGTTGGTTGTATAGCACTTAACAAAATAGATTTATTTTTTTCCATTATAGAATTCTTCTGTTAAATAGTAATACAATTAAAAAAAATTAATGAATAGCTCCATAATTTACTATTTCCAACGCATTATGCATATTTTTTATAACCTTTTTATAATTATCAGAGTTAAAAATTGCTGAACCAATAATAAAAACATTTGCACCGGCTAAAGCTATATTAGCAATATTATTAACCGTTACACCTCCATCTACTGCCAGTAAAATATTATATGCACTTGAATCAATTTTTTTTCTAATTTCACGTAATTTATCTAAAGCAGAGGGAATAAAAGATTGTCCACCAAATCCTGGATTTACTGACATTAGTAATATCATGTCTAATTTATCCATTACATAATCAAGAAAACCAATGGGTGTAGCCGGACTGAAACTTAATCCTACTTTACAACCATGAAACTTGATTAAATCTAAAGTACGATCTAAATGATATGTAGATTCCGGATGAACAGTTATATAATTCGCTCCTGCATCTGCAAATTGAGGAATTAAATTATCCACTGGCTTTGTCATAAGATGCACATCAATGTCAGCATGAATATTATAATTTCTTAATGCTTTTAAAACCATTGGTCCCATGCTTAAATTAGGAACAAAATGATTATCCATAACATCAAAGTGGATCATATCTGCACCTGATTCTAATACTTTCTTTGTATCTTCTCCAAGACAGGCAAAATCGGCAGACAAAATTGAAGATGACAATAAAAATTTTTTCATATGCTTCCTATAACTATTTTATACCTACTAAATAATATATCTGTAAAAAATAAAATTCACTCTATAAAAAAAATATCTATTTATTTTTAATAATAAAAATAATTGATGTATACACTAAAAAATATTTTTTTCAATAAAGATATAAATCTTATTTTAAACTTAACATTTCTATCATAAATAAAATAAATTTCAAAAAAATTAAAAAAATTACTAATATATAATGTATTTTTATATATATTTTATTACCAAAAAAAATATATTACATACATATACTTGAATTTATAAATTAATATATTCAATAAAAATTTTTATATTTGTAAAAGTAAAATTTATTAAATATAAATAAAAATATTTTATTTTTTAATTAATATCTTTATATATAATTATAAATTTTGTAATGAAAATTACAAATATTAAGAATATTAAATATTTTAAGTTGAAATAATATTTATAATAAATATTATTGAAATATATATTTTCATAAAAAATTATTTTTAATATGAACATAATTTATATTATAAATAATATTTTTAAATACAATCTTCAATTACAGATGAAATCACGCTTTTATCAATTCCAGTAAATATTTCAGCTTGACCAATTTTAACTGGTAAAACCATTCTAATCATACCAGATAAAACTTTTTTGTCCCTCATAAAATGAGGAAAATAAGAAGAAGGTAACATATTTTTAGGTCCTTTAATGGGTAAACCTACTCTATCAATCAATAATTCTATACGTTGAACATCTTTATTATCTAACTTTCCCATTTTTTCTGCAGTACGTGCTGCCATAACAATACCAGCTGATACAGCTTCTCCATGTAACCAATTACCATAACCTACATGAGATTCTATAGCATGACCATAGGTATGTCCAAGATTTAATAAAGCACGAAGATTCATTTCTCGTTCATCTAGTTCAATTAATTTTAATTTAAATTCACAGCATTTAAGAATACAATATTTTATTACCTCACTATCAAGACTTAATATTCCATCAATATTATTTTCTAACCAAACAAAAAAATCAACATCAAAAATAATGGAATATTTTATTATTTCGGCTATACCTGAAATTAACTCTCTTTTAGGTAAAGTATGTAAAAAATCTATATTGATTAATACTGAACTAGGTTGCCAAAAAGCACCTATCATATTTTTTCCTAAAAGATGATTAACAGCAGTTTTACCTCCTATAGATGCATCAACTTGAGATAATAATGTTGTTGGAATTTGAATATATCTGATACCTCTCTGATATACAGCTGCGCTAAATCCAGTAATGTCACCTATTACTCCACCTCCTAATGCAATTAAAGTAGAATCTCTTCCGTGCCTATGCTCTAATAAAGCAGAAATTATAGATTCCATTTCATATAAATTTTTATATTTTTCTCCATCTGGTAAAACTACTTGATTTACTCTAATTCCTGCCTTATTAAGGTAATATAAAACCTTGTCTTTCCAAATATTAGCTAATGTTTTATTAGTAACTAACATTGCTTGATCACCTGATTTTAAAGGACAAAATATATTTTTTTTAACTAATAAATTAGAACCTATGCTAATGAAATAACTGTTTTTTCCTAAATCAACGATCAATTTTTCCATATTTAATCAACTTTTATAAAAGATGCTAGTCAAAATCTAATGAATTTTTTCTAACAAATAAATGATACGATGAGCTACAATTTTTGCGCTTTTTTCATCTGTATTAACTACTATATCTGCTATTTCTTGATAGAATGGATTTCTTTCGTATGCCAGGTTTTCTAAAATTTCCCGACGAGTCAATATATCTTTTTGCAATAATGGACGTTTTTTATCCCTTTGTGTGCGCAACAATTGTTTTTCAATTGTAGTTTTTAAATAAATTACAATACCCCTCGATGAAAGTTGATTCCGTGCTTCTTTAGATTTTATGGAACCACCTCCTGTGGCCAATATAATACCATGGAGTTTAGTAAGTTCATCAATTATTTTTTTTTCTCGATCACGAAATCCTTTTTCACCTTCTACGTCAAACACCCAACTTAAATCAGCACCAGTTCGTTTCTCAATTTCTTGATCAGAATCATAAAATTCCATTCTAAGTTGTTGAGATAATTGACGACCAATAGTGCTTTTACCAGCACCCATAGGTCCAATCAGAAAGATATTTCTTTTTTCTGCCATTTTTCTTAAATATTATTAAATATAATTTGTTAATCATACCTACAGTCAGAAATACTAAGCTAGTAGGACATAAATTTATAAAAATTCAAATAAAGCATAAAATAAAGTTATATCAAAATTAAAAAATAATTATCGTGCTTTAAAAAATCAAACTTATAAAAAATCTATCTTATCACATTACTAAAAATTTCATCAATTAAAATTATACTTTTAAAGTTTTTTTATATTTTATTCATTAATACTATTCATACTTAATTTGTATTTTTGTGAATCACTAACAATATTTTATTACTAGATAAAAGACTTAACTATATTACTAAATAATTTTAATAGCACCAAATATTTCACATCAAAGATTATAAATATTTATTTTAAAATATGTGTATAATAACTATTAATTATAGTTAATTATGAACAATGTTTATTGTATTAAATTAATAAGTAATTAATTTTTAATAAAAAATTAATACTCTATGATATCAGTATAAGAATACTGCTTTATAAAAAATTTACATATTCCATATATACAAAATAGATTATTCATCTAAAAAAATGTTAATTGAAAAATTAAATAATATTATTATAATAATAATTTAATTTATAAAAATATTTATTTACACAATCATATTTCAATCTTATGTAATAAGAAACGTTGAAATAATTAAAAATATAAAAAACTTGATCTTATTTTTTATGTTAATTATTATATATTAAAAATATTTAAAATTTATTTTAAAATAGGTGAGGTGTCCGAGAGGCTTAAGGAGCACGCCTGGAAAGCGTGTATTATGGAAACGTATCAAGGGTTCGAATCCCTTCCTCACCAAAAAATTATAAAATTATTTTTTAAAATTTAATTTTTTATCCATCTTAAATATATAATGTATGATAAATACACATTAATTTTTTTATTTACAATAAAATAGATTCCAAAGATAAATAAATCATTTTATCTAAAGTAGACTGTCTATCTTCTGCAGTAACTTTAATTGATTTTTTGATATGATCTGTTACCGTACAAATAGAAATAGCTTCAATATTGTATTTTGCTGCTAAAGCATATATTCCTGCTGTTTCCATTTCTATCCCTAAAATTCCATATTTTTCTATTATATCCAACATATCCTTATTATCGTAATAAAATAAATCAGTTGTGAATAAATTTCCTATATTTATATTTATCTTAAGAGTTTTAGCTGCTGTAAATACATTTAATAACATGGGAAAACTAGCAATAGCTGAAAAATCATTATCCTTAAAATTTAATCTATTAACTTTTGAATCAGTACATGCACCCATGCCAACCACGATATCATGTAAACCTATACGATTCATTACAGCTCCACAGGTCCCCACTCTTATAATTTTTTTTACTTGATATTCAGTAATTAATTCTTTTACATAAATAGAACATGATGGTATACCTATACCATGACTCATGATGGAAATTTTACGATTTTTATAAGTACCAGTACATCCAAACATTGATCTGATATTATTTACTTCAATAACATTTTTTAAATAATTATCAGCTATATATTTCGCTCTAATTGGATCACCTGGCATAATTACTATATCTGAAAAATCTCCCATCTTGGCATTCATATGAGGAGTAACCATATTGATTTCCTTTTGTGTGATATTTTATTGACAATAATATGTATATACATAAAATTATAACATAGTAATTCCATACTTCATTTTAGATAAACTAAAGTACTGTGCTAATGTCTGTCCTATATCTGCAAATGTTTTACGATGGCCCAAATATTTAGATGTCATACCAGGTCTATAAATTAAAATAGGTACATTTTCTCTTGTATGATCAGTACCCAACCATGTTGGGTCACAACCATGATCAGCTGTTATAATCAAGATATCTTCTTTCTCTATCAATTTTAATAATTCAGGTAAACGAGAATCAAATAACTCTAACCCCTTAGCATATCCTGAAACATCACGACGATGTCCCCATAAAGAATCAAAATCAACAAAATTAGTAAAAATAATAGTATTATCCACAGATTTTTTTATTTGATTCATAGTGTCATCTAACAAATTATTTAATCCAGTAGATTTTATATTATGTGTAATACCTACTCCAGCATAAATATCTGAAATTTTACCTATTCCAATCACAATACCGCATTTTTCATCAATTAATTTTTTTAATACCGTCACAGAATGAGGTTGATTGGAAAAATCACTTCTATTATTTGTTCTAATAAATTGTTTTTTTTTAAAACCAATAAATGGTCTAGCAATGACTCTGCCAATATTATATTTATTTTCATTTAATATTTGTCTTACTGTTAAAGAAAGATTATACAGTTTTTGCAAACCAAATATCTTTTCATGACAGGCAATTTGAAATACTGAATCTTCGGAAGTATAAAAAATAGGTTTTCCCGTATGAATATGTTCTTCACCAAAATTATCCAATACCGTTGTTCCAGAAGCATGACAATTTCCTAACGATCCTGTTAAATGAGAACGTGTTAAAATTTCTTCTAGTAACATCCGAGGAAAACTATTTTCTTTATTTTTAAAATAATCCCAATTAAATAATACAGGAACACCAGCTATTTCCCAATGTCCAGAAATAGTATCTTTACCTGAAGAAATTTCGCTGGCGTATGCATAGCTCCCTATAATATTGATGGTATCATTAGCAGAAAATAATATTTTTTTTTTTGATTTTTCTACTAATTCACCTAAACCTAAAGACATTAGGTTTGGTATTTTTAATGGACCTTTTCTATTTTTATTAGCTAATCCATTCGAACAGGCTTGTAATATATGTCCAAAAGTATCTGCACCATCATCATCAAACTTATATGCATCACTACTTGAACCTATACCAAAAGAATCTAACACTAAAACAAATGCACGTTTCATATATTATTATATATCCTGATAACATTAAAAAGTTATTACTAAATTACCCTTAAATTATAACTTATATAAATTTTTTATTATTTTATCTAAAAATAAAAATATTAAAAATTATTAAATAATATTAATTTTCTCTAATTTTAGAAAAAGTAATATTTGGATAACGTGAAGTAACAATATTTAAGTTAACCAAACTCGGAGCAATATATGCTAATTGATTATTACCATCAATGGCTAAATTAGCCACATATTTTAATTTAAATTCATTGAGCTGTTTATTATCAATAGATGAAATCCATCTTGCAGTGATAATATTTATACTTTCATAAATAGCCTCTATATAATATTCTTCTTTCAATCTTTCAATAACAATATCAAATTGTAATTCACCTATTACTCCCAATATTAAATTATTATTTAATACTGGACGAAATATTTGTACAGCACCTTCCTCTGATAATTCTTTTAATCCTTTTAGCAATTGTTTTTGTTTAAATGGATTAACCAACCGAATACAACGAAACACTTCAGGAGAAAAATTAGGAATACCAATGAATTTCATTATTTCACCCTGTGTAAAAGTATCGCCTATTTTTATCCAACCATAATTATGTATGCCTATAATATCTCCTGGATAAGCGTAATTTACTGAAAATCGATCTCCAGCTAAAAATGTAAGAGCATCGTTTAAAACAAAATATTTCCTGGTTCGTACATGTAGTAATCTCATACCTTTAGTATATTTTCCTGAAACTATTCTTATAAAAGCAATACGATCCCTATGTTTAAGATCCATATTAGCTTGTATTTTAAAAACAAAACCAGAAAAATATTTTTCATTAGGCTCCACTTTTCTAATGTTAGTTTTTCTATATATTGGATATGGAGCCCAATTGATTAAACTATTCAACATATGCTCTATACCGAAATTACTTAAAGCACTGCCAAAAAATACCGGAGTTAAAATTCCTTGTAAAAAAAAAGAATAATCGAATGACAAATAACACTGATGGATTAACTCTACTTCTTCACGTAATTGTTTAGCTGATTCTTTTCCTATTTTTTTATCTAAAAAATCATCATTCAAATCTGTTATTTTAAAAAAAAATAATTTTTCTTTATTATTTTTTACATTTTTATTATAAATCCATATTTCTTTATTCTGTATATGATATATTCCTTGAAATAAATTACCACAATTAATTGGCCAAGTAATAGGAGCACAAGATATTTTTAATTGATTCTCAATATCATCAAATAATTCTATAGGATTTTTAGCATCTCTATCTAATTTATTAATGAAAGTGATAATAGGAGTATTTCTTAATCTAGTAACATCAATTAATTTTTTTGTTCTCTCTTCCACTCCTTTAGCAGCATCTATAATCATTAAACAACAATCTACAGCAGTAATGATGCGATAAGTATCTTCTGAAAAATCTTCATGGCCAGGTGTATCTAATAAATTAATTAAATGCAATTTATAATAAAATTGCATAACAGAACTGGTAATAGAAATCCCTCTTTTTTTTTCAATTTTCATCCAGTCAGATGTAACATATTTACCTGAACCCCTAGCTTTAATAGTACCAGATTTATGAATAACTTTTCCTAACAATAATATCTTTTCAGTAATAGTTGTTTTCCCAGCATCAGGATGAGAAATGATTGCAAATGTTCTTCTTTTTTTTATTTCTGAAAAAAAACTTGAATCTAATTTTTTTTTAATCATTATAAATAACACTATTTTAAATTAATATTTAAAATATTATACAATAACCAAAAATGTTTTTATAAAAAATGATTCATTTGTCTTTTAAAAAAATATCTATAAATATTAAATATATTATAAAAATTAATATTATAGTAATATAAATCAATATTTAATATTTTAATTTTTTAATATTTAGAGACGAAAATGAATAAAAAATTTATATATATTGCCTATACCGGTGGTACAATTGGAATGAAAAAATCAAAACATGGTTATATTCCTATATCTGGTTATCTACAAAAACAATTAAGTAATATGCCTGATTTCCACAAATCAGAAATTCCTAATTTTATAATACATGAGTATCAACCGTTAATTGATTCGTCTAATATGACACCAATAGAATGGCAAATCATAGCAAACGATATTTATATAAACTATAAAAAATATGATGGATTTATCGTTTTACACGGTACTGATACCATGTCTTATACTGCCTCAGCACTATCTTTTTTATTAGAAAATTTACAAAAACCAGTAATTATTACAGGTTCACAAATACCTCTTTCTGAAATACGTTCTGATGGCAGACAAAATCTACTTAATGCTTTAATTATAGCGGCACATTATCCTATTTCTGAAGTCACGCTACTGTTTAATAATAAATTATACCGAGGTAATAGAACAACTAAAGCTAATGCAGACGGATTAAATGCATTTATTTCTCCTAATTTCACTCCATTAATTGAAATAGGGATACAAATTCGTTATATATTTAAACCTCTTATAACAGATATAAGAAAAAATTTTACAAGACATTACGTAACTCCACAACCGATTGGAGTCATTATAATTTATCCAGGAATTTCAGCTAAAGTCATTCATAATTTTCTACTACAACCAGTGAAAGCATTAATTTTATGTTCTTATGGAGTAGGTAATGCTCCTCAGGATAGGAATTTTTTAAATGAATTAAGAATTGCTTGCCAACATAATATAATTATTGTTAATTTAACACAATGCGTATCTGGAAGAGTAAATATGAAAGGATACGCAACAGGAAATTCATTAGCCGATATTGGAGTCGTCAGTGGATATGATTTAACCATAGAAGCAACTCTTACTAAACTACATTTTTTATTTAGTAAAAATTTATCTAATAAAAAAATAAGAGAAATAATGCAAGAAAATATAAGAGGAGAATTAACTCCAGAATGTAAAAATATATTTAATTGATTTATTTTAAAACAAAATTACATTAAAATTAGATAATAATATATAAAAATTACACTGCTATTAATAATAAGAATGACTGCCATATTTATGCATAGTTAAATCAGTAATACCTCTTAATTCAGGAAAAGCGAGTAATAATTTTTTTTCTATATTTTCTTTTAATGTTACATTAATCATTGAACATCCATTACAACCTCCGCTAAATTTCAATTTAACATATCCTGATTCCGTAACATCTATTAACACTACGCGACCACCATGTAAAGATAAATTAGGATTAATTTCAATATCTAATAAAGACTGAACTCTATTTTTTAAAGATAAATTTGCATTATTGTTTCTATATTTAGCAAAAGGAGCGCTTAAAGTTAATTCAGAATTTACACCTTCTAATTCAATGTCAATTTTTGCATCTTTTAAATATGGAACATCAGATTCTCTAATGTAGACATTGAACCCAGAATATGTTATTTCCACATCATTTTTTTTTATTTCATCTTTATTATAGTAAGATACTCCACATTCTGCTCCGGATGTGCCAGGATTAATAACAAATACGCGGATTTGTGTTCCTATTTTTTTATCTGCAAGTAATGTCTTAAAATGTTGTTGAGCTAATTTAGAAATATAAATCATAGTAAGAAAAATTTAGTAAAATATTAATAGTAAATAATTTTTTATAATACCCATTTGCTTACTTTATAACAAGATAAAAATTTATTTATTTTCTTGACTAATAGAAAATAAGATCATTAATATTAATTAAATACATTAAAATATCTTTATCTATTGTAATATATATTACATATAGCATCTTAAATAATATTTTTTTAGAAAAATATGGATAGATTATATTGGGAAAAGATAGGATCAGGAAATATTAATTTAATACTCTTACATGGATGGGGATCTAACATAAAAATATGGTATCATATTATTCCTAAACTGAATAAACATTTTACATTATATTTAGTAGATCTACCTGGATTTGGGTTAAGTAGAAATTGTTCAGCAATAACGCTGGAATCAATAATACAAATTTTATCTTCTCATATGCCAAAAAACGCTATTTGGTTAGGTTGGTCTCTAGGAGGATTAATTGCTAATACTATGGGATTATACTATCCTGAAAATATTCGAGCTATTATTAACGTAGCTTCTTCTCCTTGTTTTATAACTCATCCAAAATGGCCAGGAATTCATTCCAAAAAATTAAAAAATATTTTTCATAATTTAGTTAATCACTATTCAATAACTATTCAAAATTTTATAGATTTACAAATTTTTAATTCATTTAAACCTTATAATGGTATTTCAATATTAAAAAAAATGATGGGATCATATCCCCATCCTAAAAAAAAAGCTTTAAAAGAAGGATTTAAAATTTTATGTACTATTGATTTAAGACATAGCATAAAAAAGTTAAAAATTCCATTATTTAGAATATATGGTGATTTAGATCCCCTTGTGCCCAAAAAAATAGCCAATATTTTAGATAAAAAAATACCAAATAGTAACTCTATTATTATAAAAAAATCAGCACATGCACCTTTTATTACAAAACCAAAAGAATTTTGTAAATATTTATTAAAATTTAAAAAAAGCATTATATAATATAATTACTCATAAAATTTTACTATTCATGAAATTTTATTTTAAAAATATTTAATAAAAATGATTTTTTAAAAAAATTAAAATTATTTATAAATATGTTTTTAAAACAATTAATAAACTACTAGCCCCCCTAAATACGGGGCGCTATGATTATACTAATTTTAAAAACATATTTTTTAAAAAGGAATGTCGTCATCAAAATCAATTTGATTCTCATCATTAACAGAAGTCTCGTTCTTATTATAAGAACTTGATTGATGAGATTGTCTATCATTTTTCTCTAATTTATTTTGTTCTGGTAATATTATATTACTTTTTTTTACATATCCACTAGACATTGAATGATTAGAATTTCTATTTCCTAACATATGCATTGTACCGCTAATATTTACGATAATTTCTGTAGTATAACGATCTATACCACTTTGGTCTTGCCATTTTCTGGTTTGTAATGCACCTTCTATATATACCTGAGCACCCTTTTTAAGATATTCTCTGGCTATTTCGGCTAATTTTCCAAATAATACCACTCTATGCCATTCTGTTTTTTCTTTCATTTCTCCTGTATTTTTATCTCTCCATGTCTCAGAAGTGGCTAGGGTGATATTTGCTACAGCACCACCATTAGGCATATAACGAACTTCTGGATCTTGACCTAAATTACCAATGAGAATTACTTTATTTATACCTCTGCTTGCCATTTTTTTACCTATTCAATATATTTAATTACATTATTATTTTTTAATATATTTTTAATATAAAATATTTTTTTATATATAAAACTATATCACATAGGTAAATACTTAAAAATATTAACTATTATTAATAATAATGATTAAATAAATATTAATATATTTATATAAAAGTAAATTTTTTATTAAAAATAATTATATAAAAGTAACAATCAATATGAATATATACAATTGATTTTAAATAAAATAAAATAACATCTATTTTAATTATATTTTTTATCATTAAAAATGATAACATGCTATTAAATAATAAAAAATAAATTTTCTTTAACACCCACAATAAATTATATTAAGTAATATTATTGTTATTTTAATCTCAAATTAACCATCTAATACATCATTATATACCACAAAAATGACTATCAATACTATTCTTAATTATAAGTATAATAAAGTAATCTTTAATAATTCAGATTAACGTTCAATGGAAAGATAAACATCTAATTTTATTCTATCTAAATTATTAAAAGTAATACTAAAATTTCTGATAAAAAATGTATAATAAAAGTGATTTTAATATAGACTATTCCTTTAAATGACTTAAATTAATCCTTTTAAAAAGATCCAATAAAAAATAAAATTCTATAAATTCCATTAAAAATGTTTTAGCTGTATTAAACTCATTTTTACTATTAAACATATTAGCAAAGATAATATAATATATATTACTCTTTAAATAATTTCTTTATAAAGAAATTATAAAATAAAAAACATGCATAAAATGTATCATCTATATACGTAAAACTTTATAAAGATATAAATATTTCTTTCTAAATTATGAATTTTATAGATTATAAAATATTTAAAAAGTTTATTCGTTACCATTAATAGTTGCATAAAATTCATAAAATAAAATAAATTATAACCACACAATAAAGACATTAAGATAAGAAAACACATATTATAAAGTTAATTACTGTTATTTAAATTACTTTCAAATGTTTAATGATCCTAAAAAATATTAAACACATTCCATATACAATATTTTCATAAAAAATAAAAATTAATTACAAAAAACCAATAGAAATGTTAAATCATATATTAGATATATGCTATAGAAATTTATATTCTAAAAAAATAGAACTTTTAGTGTAATAGAACATAAAAAATCAGATTATTAGAATCTAAAAAAATATTTTATTGATTCCTAAAAATAAAAGTAATTAAGTTATTAATTAAAAAAAACTAAAAATATTTTTGTGAAACTAGGTGTAAATAGATACATTGTCATATAGTTTCTTACATCAAAATTAGGTTATAATTTTAAATCTATTCATTACATGATAATATAATATACATATGTCAGAAAATAAATTTTATAAAAAAAAAATAAAAGAAAATCAAATACATACATTTAAAATACCTCCGCATTCACTAGAAGCAGAACAGTCTGTATTAGGAGGCTTAATGCTGGATAATGAAAGATGGGATACAGTTTCAGAACGTATTGTGGCTGATGATTTTTTTAGCCTTCCTCATCGTTTAATTTTTCGTGAAATGCAACAGTTGCTAGATCTTGGTAATCCTATTGATTTAATTACTTTATCAGAGTCTTTGGAACAAAAAGGAGCTCTAGAAAGAGTTGGTAGATTTTCTTATTTAGCAGAACTATCAAAAAACACCCCCAGTACTGCAAATATTACAGCTTATGCAGACATAGTGCGAGAACGTGCTGTAGTCAGAGAAATGATAGTAGTCGCAAATAAAATAGCTAATGCTGGATATAATCCTCAAGGAAGAAAAAGCGAAGAATTATTAGATTACGCTGAATCAAGCGTGTTTGAAATTGCAGAAAAAAGATCTAAAAAAGATTCTGGACCTAAAAATATAGAAAAAATTCTTGATATGACTGTAGAGAATATAGAAAAATTATTCAAAAATCCACATGACGGGGTCACTGGAATTAATACTGGATACCAAGATTTAAATAAAAAAACATCTGGATTACAACGTTCTGATTTAATCATCATAGCTGCAAGACCATCTATGGGAAAAACTACTTTTGCTATGAATTTATGTGAAAATTCTGCTATGATTTATGATAAACCAGTATTAATATTTAGCCTCGAAATGCCAGTAGAACAAATTATGATGCGAATGTTAGCTTCCTTATCTAGGGTAAATCAATCTAATATTCGTACTGGACAATTAACAGATGAAGATTGGTCAAGAATTTCTAGTACAATGAATATTTTATTAAAAAAGAAAAATATGTATATCGATGATTCCTCTGGTTTAACTCCTAGTGAAGTACGTTCAAGAGCTCGTCGCATATATCGTGAAAATAATGGATTAAGTTTAATTATGGTGGATTACTTACAACTGATGAGAGTACCATCCTTATCTGATAACCGAACATTGGAAATTGCAGAAATTTCAAGATCTTTAAAATCTTTAGCAAAAGAACTACAAGTTCCCGTAATAGCATTATCTCAACTCAATAGATCGCTAGAGCAAAGATCTGATAAAAGACCTGTTAACTCAGATTTACGGGAATCAGGTTCTCTGGAACAAGATGCTGATCTTATCATGTTTATATATCGGGATGAAGTATATCATGAAGATAGCGATTTAAAAGGCGTTGCAGAAATTATTATAGGTAAACAAAGAAACGGTCCTATCGGAAAAATAAGATTAACTTTTAATGGACATTGGTCTAGATTTGATAATTATGCAGGCCCTCAATATAATGAAGAATGAACCATATATGATATCAATATTTACTAAAAATGTATTTTTTATCTATAAGATAATCTTTTTTATATGCTTTACATTTTATATACGCTATAATCATAATTAGAAGATAAAAAATATATATTTAAATTATTTTTAACTAATTAGACGATTAAATAATCGCTTATCTATATTATTTGAAAAAATAAATAATGAAATTGAATTAATAAATATTAATCTAAATATATATTTTATGTATCCATAATAATCGATAAAAAATTAGAATTATTTCTTACTACTATAAAATTAGTATTTTTTTAATATATATCTTATATCGTAACAATATTTAATTAAATTTTAAAATTAAGAAAAAATAAAATTAACCTTATCTAATTATATTCAATACCTCATTAAAAATGAGGACACAACTTTCTGATTTTTTAAATAAAACGACTGAAAAAATGAAAATTAAATTAGGCATAGTAATGGATCCCATTTCTACTATTAATATTAATAAAGATTCTAGTTTTGCTATACTATTAAAAGCACAAGAAAAAAAATATGAAATTTATTATATGGAAATTAATGATTTATTTTTGATAAAAAATAACAGTTATGCCAGAACTCGAAAATTAAAAATAGAAAAAAATAAAAAAAAATGGTTCTTTTTTAAAGAAGAAGAATACATAGCATTATCTAGTTTAGATGTAATCTTAATGCGTAAAGATCCTCCTGTAGATAATAAATTTATTTATGCAACGTATATTTTAGAATCAGCAGAAAAATTAGGTGTATTGATTATTAATAAACCTAAAAGTTTAAGAGATTATAATGAAAAAATATTCGCTACATACTTTCCTACAATTATACCAGAAACATTAGTGACTAGTAATTCTACTTTAATTCGTCAATTTTTAAGAAAACATGAAGATATAATAATAAAACCTTTAGATGGTATGGGAGGAGTTTCTATTTTTCGTATAAAAAAAAATGATCCTAATATCTCAGTTATTATTGAAACTATGACAAAATATGAAACCTCATATTGTATATCACAGAATTATTTACCAGAAATAGAACAAGGAGATAAACGAATTTTTATTATAAACGGAATAGTATTTCCATGGTGCTTAGCCAGATTTCCGAAATCTGGTGAAACTAGAGGTAATTTATCTGCTGGCGGAATCGGTAAACCAGAAAAATTAAATGATAATGATTTTATGATAGCTAATAATATTGCCCCTATCTTAAAAAAAATGGGATTACTGTTTGTGGGAATTGATATCATTGGAAAAAAATTAATAGAAATTAATATTACTAGTCCTACTGGAATTTGCGAAATTGAATCTTATTGTGATATATCTATAACTGAATTAATCATCAATACTATCGAAAAAGAAATAATAAAAAGGAAAAAAATAAGCGGTTAAAACCACTATAAATGGTATTATTTATTTTGAGATATTTAAATATGAATATATTATCTTTTGATTTTGGAATAAAAAATATTGGTGTAGCTGTAGGACAAAAATTAACTTTTACAGCACATGCATTAAATGCTCTTCCAGCTAAATTAGGTATACCAAATTGGAACCAAATAAATTCTCTTTTATTAGAATGGGAACCACAATCTATTATAGTTGGTCTCCCATTAAATATAGATGGTAGTAAACAAAAAATAACAAAAAGAGCAGAAAAATTTGCAAAATTAATAAAAAAAAATTTTTTTTACCAGTAAAATTACATGATGAACGTTTGAGTACAGTAGAAGCTAAATCTATATTATTTGAAAAAGGTGGTTTTAAAGCACTTAAAAAAAATAAGATTGACTCTATGTCAGCAGTAATTATATTAGAAAGCTGGTTCTTAAATACTTATTTGACAAAGAAAAATGATTTTTAATAAAAAATAAGTATTACTGTAACTTACATAATAATTGAAATTTTATGATAAAAATATAAAAAAATTTACACTCTTAAAAAATATTAAATATTACTAATATGAAATATTTATATAATAATCAATTATTATCTTATATATAAAATCAATAAACGTTTCTATACCTATAGAAAAAATATATTTAAATATATATGGTATATTCTAATTTTCTATTTTTAATACATATATTTTATGTCATGAATAAAAAAATTAATAAATTTATAAAATATATAATAATCAAATGGTTAAAATAATTCTATGTTTGCTCTTCCTCCTCTTAGTTTATATGTTCATATTCCTTGGTGCATTAAAAAATGTCCTTATTGTGATTTCAATTCTTACGTAACAAAAAACAAAATTAACGAAAAAGAATATATTCATCATCTAATATTAGATTTAAAATATGATATACCTTTTATTTCTGAAAGAATGATTAACACTATTTTTATTGGTGGAGGTACACCGAGTTTGTTTAAAAGTGAATCTATTCAATTTATGTTACAAGAGATAAGAAAACATGTTTACATTTCTCCATCAGCAGAAATTACCTTAGAAGCGAACCCAAACACTATTACATATAAAAAAATTTTAAAATACAAAGAAATTGGTATTAACAGAATCTCTATAGGTATACAAACCTTTAATAAAAAACAATTAAATTTATTAGAACGAGATAAAGAAAGTATTAATATAAACACTATTAAAAATATTATGTATAATTGTAAACTTAAAAATATCAATTTTGATATCATGTATGGACTGCCATCACAATCATGCAATGATGCTTTATCAGATCTAAAAAAAGCCATTTCTTTAAATCCATCTCATATTTCTTGGTATCAATTAACTATCGAACCAAATACTATCTTTTATAGCAAACGATTAAATTTACCAAATACAGAAGAAATATGGAAAATATGGGAACAAGGAAGAAAGTTATTAAATACATTTGGTTACAAACAATACGAAATTTCTTCTTATTCGAAAAAAGGATATCATTGCCAACACAACATTAATTATTGGAAGTATGGTGATTACTTAGGAATAGGTTGTGGGGCTCATGGTAAATTAACACAAAAAAACGGAACATTAATAAGAATTATTAAAAATAAAGGAGTCACAGATTTTATAAATGGAAAATATATAAAAAAAAAATATAAAGTAAAAGATAAAGATAAACCTTTCGAATATTTTATGAATACTTTAAGATTATTTCAATCAACATATCGAAACAAATTTAACCAATATACTTTTCTTAACGAAACTTATATTAAAAAAGATATTAAACTGGCTATTTCTCAAGGTTATTTAGAAGAAACCTCAAAAACTTGGAAAACAACAAAAAAAGGTAAACTATTTTTAAATTCTTTATTAGAAATTTTTCTGCATGATTAGAAATCACATTATCTTTTTAAAAATTAAATCAAATACAGAATTTTTTAAAAAAATAGCTTTTTTTTCAAATTTAGTTATGGGGCGAAATACAGGTCTTGGAATATAATTATTCTCTTGAGATAAATTTTTATAACCAGGAATAAATTTTATTATCTCGATCACGCTATCTGCATAATACTGGCAATCAGTAGCTATATGTAAGATACCACCTAACATTAATTTCTTTAAAATTAAATTAATAAATTTTTTTTTTAAAATTCTTCTTTTATGATGTCGTTTTTTATGCCATGGATCAGGAAAAAATAATTGTACTCTGGACAAAGTTTCGTTTTTAATCATATAAAATAATACCTCTTCTGCATCATGATATATTATTTTTAAATTTTTTACTTTTTTTAAAAACGAATATTTTAAACATTTTATGATACTTATTTTATGTACTTCAATGCCCAAAAAATTTTTACTCTCATTTGAAATAGCAGTATCTACTAATGTATTTCCCGTTCCAAATCCAATTTCTAATACTACGGGAGAAAAACTATCAAAAATATTTTCAAAATTTATTTTTTCTTTTTGAAACAATAAACCTATTATAGGAAAAATCTTTTTTATTATTGTTAACTCAGAATCATTGAATTTATTGTTTCTAACAACAAAACTACGAATCTGACGTAAAAATATACCATTATTGTTATATTGTGGAACAATTATATTTTCTATCACATCACTATCCTTATATTTTATTTACAAAATCATGTAAAAATATTTTATACTCCATTGGAAATAAAATATTATAAATCAACTGGATCATAAGTATATGATAAATACATTTTCTAAATTCCATCAGTTAATTATAAATTGGTACCACGTAAATGGTAGAAAAAATTTGCCTTGGCAAACAGAAAAAACACCTTATAAAATATGGCTATCTGAAATCATGTTACAACAAACACAAGTAAAAACAGTAATTCCTTATTTCAATGTTTTTATAAAAAAATTTCCAAATTTCAATAGTTTAAAGTTGGCTTCTATAAATGAGATTTTATATCTTTGGAGTGGATTAGGATATTATACTAGAGCAAAAAATTTATACAAAACAACTAAAATTATTGCAGAAAAATATAATAATCAATTTCCGGATAATTTTATAGATCTTGTTAAACTGCCCGGAATAGGAAAATCTACAGCTGGAGCTATTTTATCACTAGCATTTGGATATTATTACCCTATTTTAGATGGAAATGTTAAAAGAGTTTTAACTCGTTACTATGCAATTAGCACAGAAATGAATAAACGCAAAACAGAAAACGAACTATGGAAAACTATTGATAAAATCACTCCAATCTATAATACTGGAAAATTTAATCAAGCTATGATGGATTTAGGATCTTTAATTTGTAAACGTACAAATCCAAAATGTAATATCTGTCCGTTACATATTAATTGTATTACTTTATCCAAAAAAAATTTTGAAAAGTATCCTAAAAAATATACTAATAAAAATATTTTAAAAAAAACTTTTTATTTTTTGATTTTACAATATAATCATTATGTATTACTTAAAAAACGACCTTCATACGGTATTTGGGCAAATTTATTTTCTTTTCCAGAATTTTATAATGAAATAAATGCACTATCTTGGATGAAAAATAAAAAAATTAAAAAAAATGAAAAAAAAATCATCAATCCTATGTATCACTATTTAACTCATTTACAATTATATATTGTACCTATATATATAAATTTAACTCTTTTACAAAAAAATAATATATATCATAATAGCAATGCTATTTGGTATAATCTTACAAAACCACAATTAATTGGTTTATCTAGTCCTGTTAAAAAAATACTAAATAAACTGTGATTTTTTAAAATATAATAAGAGATAAAAATATAAAATGAATCGTATTATTTTTTGTAAATTCTTAAAAAAAAAAGCAGAAGGACAAGATTATCAGATATATCCAGGTACGTTAGGCAAACGTATCTATAATGAAATTTCTAAATTAGCTTGGAACATGTGGATATCTAAACAAACTATATTAATTAATGAAAAAAAATTAAACACATTCTCTGTCAATGACAGGAAGATAATAGAAAAACATATGATAAATTTCTTGTTTAAGAATATAAAATAAAAACTTTCCCCATAAAAAATAGATCTGCATCTAATAATCAATACATTATTTATAATGGAAGATATTAAATAATAAGTGCCAATATTAAAATTATATTGTTTATTAAAATAAATTTATATATATATTTATCTTTATTTATAAAATAATTAATACGATTAATAAATCTATTCTTAATATAAAAATATTATTTTTAAGGAATAAGTATATTGTTAATAATTATATTATTTATCATATCAATTAAAGATGATATCTTTCATTGATTTTTAAAAAATAAAATGTGTAATTTCTTAAATTATTTATCTAATTCAGTGATATATAAATATCTATCATATTGTTAATAAAAAATATTTGCTTAATAATCATAACTAAAAATAAGAATTTTATTTCCAAAATAATATTACATATTTATATTTGATAATTTTAATAAATAGAAAATATTTATATTATAAATTATGAGAAAATATAGTTTTCTAAATCTTTAACATAAAGTAATAATTCTTTTAATAAAAAATTTTTTTTTATATGATTACTATATTTCTTTAATAAAATTTCAATATTGGATCTATAATTATATATTAATTCTTTATTTAATATTGTGCGACAATACTTTAACCATGTAATTTTTTCATTATTTTTCAAAAAATAAGGAAAATTACGTGCTTTACAACGAAATAATATATCTTTTATTCTATCATCACAGAACTCAATTCTATTGCTAATAGAATTTAATGGAAGTTGCCGATTTAATCTTTTAATAATATTCTTATCTTTATCACAAAAAAAAGCGTCATAAATTCTTTCATCAATATCTTTAGATACCATTACATGATCAAAATTTAAAATAAATAAAATATTTTTTTTAATTAATACTGTATTTTTTAAAATATGTAAATTTTTATAACAATATTTATCATCAATATTCAATCTATTTAAATCTTTTTTTGAAAGACAACTTTCTGGAGCTAATATTGGACATCTATTTATATAGACAAAAATCAGTCCAAGTGAAAAAATAGTATTATAATTTACTGGTTGTGTATATATATTATTTAAATAACTTATTAAAGTTAAAACATTTTTTGTTAAATCAATACCTATTAATATATTTTTATTTTTAGGATGCCATAAAAAAGGTACAATTAAACTAACGTTACTACGAGCATTTCCAAATAATCCTGATACATAAAACATTGGCTTCATATTATGAATATTTATTATACTTAATAATTTTTTTTTACTACGATTTTGAAATAAAAATTGAAATAATCTAGTATTTTTTTCTTTCAAAAATCTTGCTAATGAAATAGTTGCATAAACATCTGAAAGAGCATCATGTGCCATGAAGTGAGAAATATTATTTGCTTTACTAATATCTTCTAATTTAAAACTAGGAATACCTAATTTATTTATTGGCCAATTAATTTTATTAGGTCGAAATGCATAATATGCACGAACAACATCTAATAAATCCCAACGTGAATTCCCATTCATCCAGGTCCAATAATAAGGATCAAGCAAATTTCTATAAAAAATGTTACGAGTAATCTCGTCATCAAAACGAATATTATTATAACCGATCACACAAGTATTACCTGTATTAAGTATATTATAAATATTCTTAGCAAAATAAAATTCGTTAAAACCTGATGAAAATGTATATTGTGGAGTAATACCTGTAATTAATATTGCTTCTGCATTAGGTAAATAATCTATTGGTGGATAACAGAATAATATTGTCGGTTCTTCAATCATGTTAAAATTAACATCGGTACGAATACATGCAAATTGAACGGGTTTATCTAAAGCAGGATTAGTTCCAAATGTTTCATAATCATAAAATAGGAATTTTAACGTATCATCTTTATATTTTTTTAAAATTCTTATCATGATGTAATTACACGCTGTTAATTAATTAAAAAATTTATATTTATAAAAACAAAAAAATGTAAAAATATAAAGTAAAAAATATGAATAATCCAAAAAAAATTTGCATAATCTATATAATTATGTTTATTCGTTTCGTAAGAAAATAAATTAAAAAATAAAATTTACCATGTAGAAAATACGTCATAATAAAAAGAAAATATTTTTATTATATTATATTAGTGATTATATTAAAAAATTAATTTGAATAGAAATTCGATATATTCTAGATAATAATAAAAGTTATTATAAAAATAGAAAAGATGATTATATAGCTAAATCAACTATATTATCAAACAAGAGAAGAAAATGTAAAAAGAAATAAAATCTGTTAATAGAAAATCAATTGCTCCTCCGACTGGATTCGAACCAGTGACATACGGATTAACAGTCCGCCGTTCTACCAACTGAACTACAGAGGAAAGAATTATTTTAACATTATTTTTTTTTTATATCAATAAATTTCTTTTTATAATGATATGTATTTAAATTTTATTTTTATAAAAAATATTAATAAAATATGTAGAATATCACTTGATATATTATCATTTAAATCATAATATATAATAGCTGAGATAAAAAAGAAATCGGCCCTTTAGCTCAGAGGTAAGAGCAGGCGACTCATAATCGCTTGGTCGCTGGTTCAAATCCAGCAAGGGCCAAAAACTATTTCTAGTATATGATTGAAAGCGTAATACATACAATGTAAAAATGTTTATTTCTTATAAAATAAAATTGTTTTTATATTTATAAAAAAATTTTATTTTTTAAAATATAATTTTTTTAAACGATATTTTTATCAAATCACAGGATAAGTAATATGGTTGATTGGAAACAAGAATTTATTAAATTCTCTTTAAAAAAGAAAGTATTACAGTTTGGAGATTTTCAATTAAAATCCGGAAGAAAAAGCCCTTATTTTTTTAATTCCGGTTTATTTTATACCGGAAAAGATATTTCTAAATTAGGTAAATTTTATGCTCATGCCATAGTTGAATCAAAAATAAATGGTAATGTATTGTATGGATTAGCTTATAAAGGCATTCCTATTGTGACAGCTACAGCTTTTGCTTTAAATAAATACTATAATATCAATTTACCATTTTGTTTTAATAGAAAAAAAATAAAACAATATGGAGAAGGAGGGCAATTAATAGGACATAATTTGAAAAAAAACATCATAATTATAGATGATGTTATCACAGTGGGTACAGCAATTAAAAATTCAGTAAAAAAAATAGAAGAAAAAAATAAAACATCTATATCTGCAGTAATAGTATCCTTAGATCGTCAAGAATTAGGTAATAAAACAAACTCTGCCGTAAAAGAAATAGAAAGTAAATATACTTGTAAAGTAATCTCTATAATTAATATACAAGATGTAATTAATTATCTTTCAGAAGAAAAAGATATGAAATTTAATTTAAATAAATTAAATAATTATCGTTTACAATATGGAACTAAAAAATAAAATATTATAATTATTAATCTCCAGAATGGCCAAATCCTTTATTACCACGATCAGTCTTTATAGTAAAATTATTTACTATATTAAATTCTGGACGAATTATAGGAACAAAAACTATTTGTGCTATTCTATCACCCGGTCTTATAAAATATGTTTTTTTACTCCTGTTCCACAACGACACCATAACTTCACCTTGATAATCAGAATCAAGTAAACCTATTAAATTACCTAAAACAATGCCAAATTTGTGACCTAATCCAGAACGAGGTAATATCATAGCAGTAATATTAGCATCAGCAATATGAATAGCAATTCCAGTAGGTAATAAAACTGTTTGATAAGATAATAATCTCAATTTTTTTTCTAAACATGCTATTAAATCTAAAGCTGCAGAACCTTCAGTCGCATACTTTAAAAATAAAAACTCTTTGCCTAATCTGGAATCTAATACCTTAATATTAATTTTTTTCATTTTAACTTTTATTTTAATATCAATCAATTATTAATTTTGTTTTTGTAAAATTCTATTTTATATCGTTGATCACTTGCAGCAAAGAAACCTGGATTACAAAAATTTATAGATGGAAAGTAATTCAAAGGCATATTGTTACATGTTCGAACTATACCTCCAGCAGCAGTAACAATAGCATCACCGGCAGCAGTATCCCATATTTTTGTTTTACCAATACGGGGATACAACTGTATTTTACCTTCTGCTACTAAACAAAATTTTAAAGAAGAACCTATTTTAAATATTTTATAAGGCTTTAACTTTTCTAAAGCATCATATATATTATGATTATTATGATAATAACTCAGAGCAATATTTGGAGGAGAAAATTTACGGACATGTATTTCTTTTTTATATCCTTTTTCTTGTTTCCAAGCTTTATTATTATCTGTATAGTATAATATATCAAAAAATGGAACATAAATAACACCAAACACAGGTGTTCCTTGATCTATTAATGCAATATTAATTGTGAATTCATCTCGTTTATTTACAAATTCTTTTGTACCATCTAATGGATCAATTAACCAATATTTGTTCCAATTTTTATCTTTATTCCAATCAGATAAATTTTCTTCAGATAAAAAAGAAATATTTGGAGTTAGAAGACTTAATTTATTTTTAATAATATTATGCGCTATTTTATCCGCTTCTGTTACAGGAGATTTATCAAGTTTATAGGAAATATTCATTTTCACTTCATTACGATAGTATTTCATTAATATAAATCCAACTTCTTTAACTAATACCAAAATTTTTTTTAACATTTAAAAACTCTTTTATTGCAAAATAATTGATAAAAATAAAAATATACAAAAACTCTAAGAGTTAGAAACAATATCTACATTAATATTTAAACTTACTTCATTATGAGGATAGAATATTACTTGATGTCTACCTATATGACGTAGTACACCATTTGGCAAACGAATTTCATTTTTGTTGACAGCAACCCCCAACAATGTTATTGCTTCTGCTATATCACGGGATCCTATAGACCCAAATAATTTACCTTCTTCTCCAGATTTAGATCGTATAATTATTGATTCTATTAATTTTATTTTGCTTGCTCTAGATTGAGCAATATTTAACTTATTAGCTATCTTTTCTCTCAATTTTGTTTTTTGAGATTCAACAATCTCAATATTTCTTTTAGTAGCTAAAATTGCTTTTCCTTGAGGTAATAAATAGTTTCTTGCATATCCTGATTTGACATGAACTAATTCACCTAAATTACCTAATTTTTTTACTGTAGAAAGAAGAATAACCTGCATTAATGGATCCTCCATTAAAAAATATAAATTTAATTACTGATGTTGATCGGTATAAGGAAGTAATGATAAATAACGAGCTATTTTGATAGCACGAGATAATTGTCGTTGATATTTAGCTCTAGTGCCAGTAATTCTACTAGGTACAATTTTACCACTTTCAGTAATATAATTTCTTAATATAGAAATATCTTTATAATCTATTTCTTTAATTTTTTCTGAAGTAAATCTACAAAATTTACGACGACGAAAATAACGCGCCATATTCACATTTTCCTTTTTTTTATGAAAAATAATAGTTTATAATTGTTATTATTATTAACGATATAATATTGATTATTATAACTATAAAATACAATTTGTTATAAACATTTTTTATATCAATATACCTTCCTTTTTATCTATTTTTTCTTCTTTTATTTTGACCATAGGAGATGGTTCAATTATTGCTTTTTTCATATTTAAAATCACATTACGAATGATTGCGGTGTTAAACCTAAAATCGTTTGATAATGTATTAATAAATTTAGAATCAACTTCTATATTCATTAACACATAATGCGCTTTACGCAATTTATTAATAGAATAGGACAATTGACGTCTACCCCAATCTTCTAATCGATATATGGTGCCATTATTTTTTTTTATTAATTTTTTATATTGTTCTATCATTTTTGGTACGTGTTCACTTTGATCTGGATGAACCATGAATATTATCTCATAATAACTCATAAAATTACTCTTTTTGGATATAAGATTTTTTAAAAAATTAATTTTTATAAAAGTAAATAAATTTATTAAAAAATAATTACGTTATTACTATAATATATAGCAGTAATAAAAAAAATTCAATACACGATATTCCATATAATTAAAAATTATTTTTATTAAAAAATTTATTTAACTTTTTATATTTTTTCTAAAAGTTTTATAAAATTAAACTAGGACTAATTTTAAAATTAGCCCTAGTTTAATAATTATTAAATATTAAATAAATTATTTAATTTTATTATATCTTTACGATCAGGCCCTGTAGATATAAAATCAATTGGTAATTTTGTTATCTCTTCTATTCGTTTAATATAATTTCGTGCTAATAAAGGTAACTTTGATAAAGAAGTAATTCCTAAAGTACTTTCATTCCAACCAGATAAAGTTTCATAAATAGGTTCTATTTCATTCCAACCTTCTATAGAAAATGGAGTATCAACAGTAATAGAATTGTTTTTTAAATTCTTGTATGCTATACAAATTTTAATTTCTTTTAATCTATCTAAAACATCTAATTTTGTTAAAGCTAAACTAGATAAAGAATTAATTCTTATCGATCGTTTTAATGCAACCATATCTAACCAACCAGTGCGTCTTCTTCTTCCTGTCGTAGAACCAAATTCAGATCCATAGTTACAAAAATAATTATCTAATTCATTAAATACTTCTGTTGGAAAAGGACCAAACCCTACGCGAGTAGCGTATGCTTTTACAACTCCAAGTATATAATCAAAATTTAACGGACCAACTCCAGAACCAGTGCTTGCACCTCCAGAAGTACTATTAGAAGATGTTACGTAAGGATAGGTACCGTGATCAATGTCTAATAAAGTACCTTGAGCTCCTTCAAATACTATCAATTGATTACATTCAATTGCAGAATATAAGATATTTGGAATATCTGCTGTCATATCGATTAAAATATCAGATACATCCATAACATCTTTTAAAATGTTGTTATAATTTACAGGTTTTTCTTTATAAAAATTAACTAATTGATAATTATAATATTTTATTATCTTTTTTAAATTGACAGAAAAATTATCTTTATTTCGTAAATCTCCAATCCGAACACCACGTCTTGCTATTTTATCTTCATATGTGGGACCAATTCCTCGTTTTGTAGTACCGATAGAACTCATTCCACTATTTCTTTCTCGTGCTATATCCATTCTTACATGATAAGGTAATATCAAAAAACAATGTTCAGAAATTAATATTTTATCTTTAACAAAAATACCTTGTTGTTCTAACTTTTTTATTTCATCTATTAATCCAAAGGGAGAAATAACAACACCATTACCAAGTAAACCTATTACATTTTTATGTAAAATACCTGAAGGAATTATATGAAGAATTATTTTTTTACCCTCAACAACTAAAGTATGTCCCGCATTATGACCTCCTTGATAACGTACAACATATTTAGCTTTTTGAGTTAATAAATCTACAATTTTACCTTTTCCTTCATCTCCCCATTGAGCACCTAATATTATTATATTTTTATACATAATTTTAAAATAACCTATTTTATAAAAACATGATCTTCATACAATTCTATAATATGTCTTCATACATAAAAAATATAAATATGTTTTAATAAACATATTTATTATATAATTTAATATTTTAAAAATAATCTCAATTTAAATTAACAAAATTATTTTTTTATCTTTCATATGTTTTAAAAATGTTATCTGAACGTATTATAATAAAATTTTTACCTGTATTGAAAATTTTTTCATATACTTGTAGTTTTCTAAGAAAACGATAAAAATTAGGGTCTTTGATAAAAAAACTAGATAACAATTTTAATGATATTGCTTCACCTTCTCCTTTAATAATTAACCCTTTTATATTTGCATCTAACAATATTTTTATAGCTGCATAATCTGCTTTTGATTTAATTTTTTTAGCTATCAATTTTCCTTTCAATATTTCATTTCTGGCAATAAATTCATTTTCTAACTGCATATGATGATAAATTTCATTCAAAATTAGAATAGATAAAGTAATTTTTTTTATAGATATGTCTACTACTTGTACCCCTAAATTTTCAATATCACTAGAATTGATAAGTTGTTTTAGAGAAAAACTATCTTCTCTAATATTTTTATTGGTTAATATAGTATTTTTTTTATTTAAAAAAGAAGATTTTTGAACAGGATCTTTTAATCCAAATGAATAAAAATTAAATTTTTCATATATTTTTTTATTTAACAAATTTATTTTTTTTTCAATTGATGTATTTTGATTTAATTTATTAACGGTAGAAAATAATATATTTTCTAATTTCTGTTTTAATGCAAGTTCTATTTTATAGAAATGATTATTTCTGGTAGATAAATAATAACGACCAAAATCATTTATTTTCCATTGAATGGAACAATCGATTGTTAAATCTTTTTTTTCTTGATCAATAAAAATATGTAATCTATTTTCTGTGGTTTGAATTTTAGAATTTATTTTTTTTACCGATTCTATTAAAGGTAATTTATAATGTAATCCCGGTGTAAACAGTAATATATTTTTATCTTTATTTTTTACTATTTTCCCGAATCGAAACAGAATTCCACGTTCTCCTTCTTCAATCAAAAAAAAACCGGTACTTAAAAAAAAACAAAAAATACCTAATAATAAAATATACATTTTTCTCATATTTTTTAAAAATTCCTCTATTTTAATAATACTTTCTATATTTTTTAAGATTTTATAAAGAGCTGTTCTCAAATTTTATAGAAAATAATCAACATGATCATTGTTTATAATAGAAAGAAAAGAATGTAACTGAATATTTTTTCTAGAAGAAAAATATGGAGATAAGTTAAATTTATAATCATTGAGTAATAAATTATTTAATGGAATTAATAATATTGTATTATGATTTGTATCGACTAATATTTTTTTTATATGACTTAATATACTTTCAATGGTTTCAATGTAAATTTGCTCTAAGATTATTTTTTTTTTAACTCTATATTCATGTAATATTTTTGAGAAAAGAATTATGTTACTTTTTGATTTTTCTATCTTATACATTTTATATAATTTAGATTGAGTTAAAATATTTTGAGCTTTGCTATTAGCTAAAAAAATAACTTCATTTGCATAATTTTTAGACATTTTAATATATTTTTGCTTATTCTTATAAGCTAATCTAATTTCATTCAACGATGATTGCACTGCTCTCGGATAGCAAACTTTTTTAAGATTTATATCTGTAATAGAGATACCTAATTTATATATTCTTATCTTTTCTTCTGCTTCTTTTTTAATTTCATTTTTAATGATATCATTATTTTTTACAAAAATTGTATCTATATTATGACGTCCTATTATATTGTACAATACACCACGAATTATTTGACGAATATTATCATCAGGATTTTCAACTGAAAAAAGATAATCTTCAAAATTAACGATCTTATACTTTGCATTGATTTCTATATTTAATAATTTTTCTTCTATACTTAATAATAAATTAGAAAATGTAATTTCTCGTATAATGTCAACATCAATATATTTTATTTTATTAATTAAAATAGGTCTCCAATGTAATCCTGGATCAACTACATGACTGTATTTTCCTAAATGTATTACTACACCTTTTTCATTTTCTTTAATAATATAAAATCCACTAAAAAATGAACATAACAAAATCAAACTTAATATTATAAAAATTGAAGTTTTAATATTATTAAATCTATTAAAGTTTCTACCATAGTTTTTTACTATATGTCTAAATAAAGAAAAGAAATATTTTTTATTAAAAGAAAATATTTTATTTTTTCTATTTATTTTTATATCTTTATTTGATTTATTATCTTTTTTACTCCATGGATCGTGATTAAATTTATCATCACTAGGTTCATTCCAGACCATATGCATACTCCGTACGTCTACAATTAATTATGTATGATATATATTTTTTAAAATTTATATTTATTTTTTAAAAAATTTTAGTTATAGTTTATAACTATTAATTAAAAATTTCATTATTGATATTGTTTATTATAAAACTAACATATTTATATTAGTTAATATATTAATTATTAATAATTAATAAAAATGAAAATAATATTTTACTTTAATGAAATCAATAATCTTTTAATATCAATTATATCTTAAAAATATATTTTAATATTGAGCTAAATATAAATATATGGAGAAATAAATTTAATAAATAAGTTTTATATAAATAAAAATAATTTATTTAATATTTATTGTATATACGTTATTATTAATAATAAAAAATTATTTTAGTTACATAAAATATATTTAATTCTAAAATATCGTATTAGAATTATAGTATTTAAAAATTTCTAATATTTTCTTTATAGATAAATCGGTACTATCATTATATATGTAATGAACATTACGCCATTTCTTTAACCATGTCATTTGATGTTTAGCTAACTGACGTGTAGCTGTAATAGATTGTTCTATCATATCTTTATAACTTATATTACCAGATAAAAATTTCCACATTTGGAAATATCCTATTCTATTAATAGAACATGAATTAACATTTAAATTTTTTCTATTAAATAAATGTTCGACTTCTTTCTGAAAACCTAAATCTAACATATCTCTAAATCTATTCTCAATTTTTTTATGCAAAAATAATATATTTCTTGGTATCAATGAAAATTGAATAGCTTGATAGGGAAAAAAATAATTTTTTTTATTAGTTAATTCTGATAATGTTTTTCCTGAAATAAAATAAACTTCTAATGCTCTCACAACTCTTTGTAAATCATTAGGATGAATTCTATTTGCAGAAACCGGATCAATTATTTTTAATTTTTTATGGAAACAACTTAAACCTATTATTTTTGCTTCTTTAATAAAATGCTTTCGTAATTTAATATCTGCAGAAGGTAATTCTGTTAATCCTTCTAACAATATTTTATAATACAACATAGTTCCACCAACTAACAAAGGTATTTTTTTATTATTTATTATTTCTGATATTGCAATTAAAACTTCTTTTTTAAATTCACCAGCTGAATAGTTATCTTCAGCATTTTTAATATCAACTAATTTATGTGGAGCTTGAATTAATTCTTGTTTAGTTGGTTTAGCTGTTCCAATATTTAAATCTCTATAAACTAAACCTGAATCTACACTAATAATATCTACAGGCAAATAATTTCTTAATTTAATGGCTAAATTACTTTTTCCACATGCGGTTGGACCCATGAGAAAAATTACTATAGATTTTCTTTCCATAATTGAATTCATATTTTTAAAACACTCATTTTTTTATTAAAATTTATTGGTTGTAATAATTCTGAAGGAGGGAATTCTATAAAAATAGGACAAAATTTTTCCATATCTGATAATACTTTTATTATTTTAATATTATCCCATTTTATTTGTGATATTTTTATACGTAATGCAAACCATTTTAATAATGATGAATAAGTAATACTTTTTTTTAAAAACAAATGTTTTAAAAAATATAAAAATAATTTTTTCCAATCTTGTTTTTTCAAAACCATAGGTATAGTTTTTAAATAAAGATAATGAGAAAAAATAAAAAAATACAATCCAAATTTAAATAAAATATTTTTATTTTTAATAATAGAATGTAATTCTATAGCAATAATTTTAACTTTAAAAGCTTTCGGTAAAATAAATAACTCTATTTTATTAGAGTAAATATTTTTTGTATTACTAATAAAAACTAATCTTTGAGCCATAGGAAGAGAAATTAAAAAAAAACCTTTATTATTTTCAATAACCATATAATACTTATTAACTAAAGATAGCAAATAACCAAAACATTTATAAAAATTATTAAATAAGACAGTTTTTTCAAAAAAATAATATTTTTTCCATTTTTCTTGTAGATTGGAATCGTTATTTAAAAAATTTTTTAACAATAGTTTTTTAGGTATTTTATCCTTATTTTTTCCTGAAATTTTAAAAAATTTTTCATCAGATAATTTTGAATTTTTCAATATCACGTCATCATATTTTATTAATACAGTGCTCTTATTATTTTTTTTAAAAGAAAATATTATTGCTTGATAAACAAAATCATGTACTAAACGAGATTGGTTAAATTCAATTTCAGATTTATCAGGATGAATATTTATATCAATTTTATTATTTGGAATTATAATATATAAAATGGAAGGAAAAAAAACATTATTACCAAAAATTTCTTGAATAGCTTGATGTACAGCATGACGAATGATATTATTTTTTACAATACGATTGTTAACATAATAATATTGTTTATTTTGATTGAAAATTTTTTTTTCAGATAATGAAATCCAACCGGATGCATACATAAAATCTTTTTTAAAATCTATTGGTATTAATTTCTTTACAAAATTGTGATTAAATAAACTTTGTAGTCTAATAATATTTTGTGAGTTATTATCAACTCTAACATAATGTTTTATTAATTTATTATTATGTTTTAATGTAATATCAATATTTTTTTTAGATAATGCCATACAACGCACCACTTCATGAATCTTAATAAATTCACTTTTTTCAGTTTTCATAAACTTTTGACGTACAGGAACATTATAAAATAAATCACATACTGTTACGCTAGTACCTATAGGATGAGAAGTCGGTTTTAATATAATTGGATTATTATATCCTTCCGTATATAATAACCATGCTGTAGTGTTTTTCTTAGTACAAGAAATTAAAGTAGTACGTGAAATTGCAGTAATACTCGATAATGCTTCACCACGAAACCCCAAACTTTTTATAGTTTCTAAATCATTTAAAAAAAAAATTTTACTAGTGGTATGACGTAAAATAGCTATTTTTAAATCTTTTTTACTCATACCAAAACCATTATCAGAAATTCTAATTGATTGCAATCCACCCTTTTCAATGTTAACACGAATACTAGTTGCACCTGCATCTATACTATTTTCTATAAGTTCTTTTACTACTGAACTGGGACTATGAATAATTTCTCCTGCGGAAATTTGACTAATGACTTCTATAGGAAGCATGCGAATCATCATATAAACTCTTATAAAATATTGAATAATTTATAATACATTGTTAAAAATATTTAAATAATATTTAAAATATTAAATTTTATTACATATATTAGATATATAAAAAATGAATTAATATAAATAAAAAAATTTTATGTATTATTTAAAATTAATTATCTTACATATATAAGATATTAAATATAAAATATATAGATCTATATCTATTAATAAAACAAATTTACTATATTAAAGTAATTACTTAATTATTTTTTGTTATAAAAATATTGTGTACCATTTTTACTTATTGTTATCATGCCATACATTATAAAAATCAATTAAACCATTAGTAGAACTATCATAACAAATAGTTTTTTTATTCTTTTTAAGATCATCTAAAATTTGATTAGCTATTTTTTTACCTAATTCCACCCCCCACTGATCAAAACTAAAAATATTAAATATTACACCTTGTGTAAAAATTTTATGTTCATACATTGCAATTAATACACCTAAGTTATAAGGTGTAATTTTTCTTAACAAAATTGAATTTGTTGGAACGTTACCTTTTATATTTTTATATAAAGAAAGATTTAATGATTCTTTTTTATTTTTTTTTAAAAAATCTATTTTATTATATTTAATTTTTTGTTTTGTGTTACCAAATGCCAATATTTTAGTTTGTGCAAAAAAATTAGATAATAATTTTTCATGATGATCATATAACGAATTGTGACTAATAATTGGAGCTATAAAATCACAAGGTACAAATTTAGTACCCTGATGTATTAATTGATAAAAGGCATGTTGACCATTAGTTCCTGGCGCTCCCCAAATGATAGGTCCTGTTTGATATGAAATATCATTACCATTACGATCTACATTTTTACCATTTGATTCCATGTTACCCTGTTGAAAATAAGTAGAAAAAAGATGCATATATTGATCATAAGGAAAGATAGCTTCTGTCTCTGAACAAAAAAAATTATTGTACCAGATACCTATAAGAGCCAATAATACCGGAATATTTTTATTAAATGGAAGTTGATAAAAATGCATATCCATATCATGAGCTCCATTTAATAACTTAGAAAAATTTTTAAATCCTATAGAAAGTACAATAGATAAACCAACAGCAGACCAGAGAGAGTATCGACCTCCTACCCAATCCCAAATTGGAAAAATATTTTCTAAATCAATCCCAAAATTTATTACTTTTTTTGTATTCATGGATACAGCAATAAAATGTTTTTTTACATTTTTTATATCACCTGCATGTTTCAAAAACCAATTTCTAACAGAATATGCATTTGTAATTGTTTCTTGAGTTGTGAAAGTTTTTGAAATAATAAGAAACAACGTAGTTTCATAGGATACTTTTTTTAAAACTTCAGAGATATCTGTGCCATCTATATTAGATACATAATGTATATTTAAATGATTCTTATAAGGATATAAAGATTCAGTTACCATACGAGGTCCTAAATCAGAACCTCCAATCCCAATATTTACTATATCGGTAATTTTTTTACCAGTACAACCTCTCCAATTACCGTTAATAACCATTTCAGAAAAACATTCCATTTTTTTTAGAACAATATCCACGTCTAACATTATGTTTTTTCCATCTACCATAATGGGAGAATTAATTTTGTTCCTTAATGCAATATGTAATACTGAACGATTTTCTGTTTTGTTAATCTTATCTCCTTTAAACATAGCTTTAATAGCATTGGACAAATTTATTTCTTTAGCTAAATTTAATAATTTCAATATAGTTTCTTCAGTGATTAAATTTTTAGAAAAATCAAACAGTATTTCATTATTAAAACAAATTGAAAATTTTTTAAAACGTTGATTATCTTTAAAAAACAAATCTGATATATGAACATTTTTTATTTTTTTAAAATGATTTTTTAATTCCTGCCAAGCAATAGTTTTAATAGGATTGATATTATCCATATGTACTCTTTAATATTGTAAAATAAATAATGATATTATAACCACTTAAAATATAATTTTAATATATTGTATTAAATACAGTGACATAAAAATTTTTCAATATTGTATTCATAAAAATAAAATAATTTTTTTTAATAAAAACAATAAGATAAAAATATTTATTTTTTATCTTATAAAAAAATATTTTTTGTTATCTTTCACCCTGTTTTTATACTGATTATTTTATTATTTATTATACTATTAACATAACAATGTTAATTTTCCAATGAAAATACGGTTAAAAATAGAAAAAAATTTTAAATAGCATCAACAATAAATATTTTTATTGAATAATAATATTTATTATCTCATAAAGAAATTAATTTACTTTACATTACCCAAATATTTAATAAATGCTAATCACCGAAAATATAAAGTAAATTACATAATTTAATTTTAAAAAATTATTAATTTATAATTAAAACATTATTTGTACTCTATAAAGACGTATATGTATACTTATATAAAATTTATTACAGTATTATTAAGTAAAAATAATATTATTACAGATAAAAATCTCAATATATTAAATAATTATCAAGAACACTAATTCAAATAAATGTTTATATATATTAAAATAAAAAATATAATATATTTTTTCATTATATTACTTATATTATCAATTATGGAAAATAGAATAGATAAAAAAAACAATCTTATCTGGATTGATCTGGAAATGACAGGACTGAATCCGAATAAAAACAAAATTATTGAAATAGCTACTTTGATTACAGATAAAAATTTAAATATTTTATCCACAGGTCCTGTAATTGCAATACATCAATCTGAAATAACGTTAAAATATATGGATAAATGGAATATCAAAATACATACAAAAAGTGGTTTAATTAATAGAGTAAAAAAAAGTTTATATGGTGAACGACATGCTGAAATGCAGACTCTTAATTTTTTAAAAAAATGGAGCTTATTTAATACTTCTCCTATGTGTGGCAACAGTATTCATTATGATAGACATTTTCTATATAAATACATGCCAAAATTAGAAAAATATTTTTATTATAGACATATTGATGTCAGTAGTATTAGAGAAGTGATTTCATTTTGGAAACCCAATATCTTAAAAAAATTTATAAAAAAAAATAATCATTCAGCATTACAAGACATAAAAAGTTCAATAAAAGAATTATTATATTATCGTAAATTTTTTATTAATAAATAAAAATAATAATAAAAATGTATATTTATAATCTAAATATATTTTATTAGTAATATTAATCACCAATAAACACTTGAATATATATTTATATTTTTATATAATAAAAATGATATTTTATTTAAAATAACATATTTTATTAATAATATTTCATTAATGCGGGAATAGCTCAGTTGGTAGAGTACAACCTTGCCAAGGTTGGGGTCGCGAGTTCGAATCTCGTTTCCCGCTATTAAATCAATCCTATCTGAAAAATCCTAGTTTTAAAATAAAAGAGCGTCTATGTTTTTATCTTTATTAACAGCATCAGATTTTATTAATATTTTTAATAAAATATTTTTACGTATTACTTAATATTAATTACTTATAGTATTTAATTAATATTAAAAAATATTTTTTATATATACAGATAAGAATCTTCTTTTTAGATTATCAATATTATTTAAAATAAATGTAGAATTGTTATTGAATATTATTTTTATTAAACTGAAAAGATTGTCTGAATAATAAATTATACTTTATTCACCATTTTAAAACGTTTATTAAATTTTTCTATTTGCCCTCCTGTATCCAATACTCTTTGTTTTCCTGTATAAAAAGGATGACATTTAGAACATACGTCAAGATTAATATCCTTATGAATAGTAGAATAAAATAAAATTTTATTACCACAAGAACATGAAGCTTTAACTTTATTATAACTTGGATGAATTTTCTTTTTCATATGAAACCTTAATAAAAATTATTATCATTTAATAAAATAAAATATAAAATATATATATTAGTATTATAAAAAATTTTTTATATAAAATAAATAAATATATTTTTTGTTTTATAGAAATATTTTTATAAGAAACAAAGTGTATTAATATACAATTGAATAAAATTTAGCTATATTAGAACATTTTTTCATAAAATAATTAAGATAATCACATAATAAAAAATTATTATCTTACATAAAAATAAAATGAAAATAGTTACATCAATGCAGTTAATATCACTAATTTTATTTTTATTCTTATTTATATTATTTTTTATATGTTGATTATTAAAAAATAATATAAATATTATTTTCTTAAAAAATATCTCTATGATACATATTTTATAGATTTTATTTTTTATGATTTATAACTTTTCTATATCAATTTCATTAATTATTGTTAATAAAATATATTTATTTTTTAATTTTATTATAATATTGAATTATATATTAAGTATACTGGATATTTATTACTATAAAGGATTTAATCTGTGACAACAATATTAAGTATTCGATTAAAAGATAAAGTAGTTATTGGTGGAGATGGACAAGCCACTCTAGGCAATACTATTATGAAAAGTAACGTTAAAAAAGTAAGATCGCTATACCATGACACAATCATTGCTGGTTTTGCTGGTGGTACTGCAGATGCATTTACATTATTCGGATTATTTGAAAAAAAATTAGCTATGTATCAGGGAAAATTACTACGTTCAGCTATCGAATTAGCAAAAGACTGGAGAACTGATCGTATATTACGTAAATTAGAAGCTTTATTAGCTGTTGCAGATAAAGATACATCTCTAATTATTACGGGAAATGGAGATGTTATTCAACCAGAAAATGATTTAATTGCTATTGGATCAGGTGGGCCTTATGCACAAGCAGCGGCTCTTGCATTGTTAGAAAATAGTTCTCTTCCAGCTATTCAAATTGTAGAGAAATCACTATACATCGCTGCTAAAATTTGTATATATACAAATAATAATTTTACTATTAAAGAATTACCTTCAGAAAAGTAAGGATTATCCCAATGTCTGAAATGACTCCTCGTGAGATCGTCAGAGAACTTAATAAATTCATTATTGGTCAAGAAAAAGCAAAACGCGCCGTAGCTATTGCATTACGTAATCGTTGGAGACGTATGCAACTTAATGATGAACTAAAATGTGAAATTACACCTAAAAATATACTGATGATTGGACCTACAGGTGTAGGTAAAACAGAAATAGCTCGAAGATTAGCTAAATTGGCTCATTCTCCATTTATAAAAATAGAGGCGACTAAATTCACAGAAGTAGGTTATGTTGGTAAAGAAGTTGATTCTATTATTCGAGATTTAACAGATGTTGCTATTAAAATAGTACGCACACAAACTATTAAAAAAAATAGAAGTCAAGTTAATGAAAGAGTAGAAGAAAGAATATTAGATATATTAATTCCTACTGCAAAAAAAAACTGGCAGGAATCTGAAGATGTTAATAGACCTGCAGGAACTATTCAAATTTTTAGAAAGAAATTACGTGAAGGTGAATTAGATGAAAAAGAAATTGAAATTAATGTAGCTACCAATCCTATGGGAGTTGAAATTATGGCTCCACCAGGTATGGAAGAATTAACTGGTCAATTACAATCTATATTCCAAAATTTAGGGGGAAATAAAAAAAGTGTTAGAAAATTAAAAATAAAAGATGCAATTAAATTATTAAAAGAAGAAGAAGCCACTAAACTAATTAATCAAGATGAATTAAAAAAATCTGCTATCAATGCTGTAGAACAACAAGGTATTGTATTTATCGATGAAATTGATAAAATCTGTAAACGCAGTGGTTCTTCTTCTGGACCAGACGTTTCACGTGAAGGAGTACAACGTGATCTACTACCTTTAATAGAAGGATGTACTGTATCCACCAAATATGGTATGGTTAAAACGGACCATATTCTATTTATTGCATCTGGCGCTTTTCAAACTGCTACTCCATCTGATCTTATTCCAGAATTACAAGGTCGATTACCTATTCGTGTAGAATTACAAGCTTTAACCATAGATGATTTTGAAAAAATATTAACAGAACCAAGTATTTCTATTACTACTCAGTATAAAGCTCTTATGGAAACAGAAGGAGTTATTATTAATTTTACTAAAAAAGGGATCCGTCGTATAGCGGAGACAGCTTGGCAGGTAAATGAATCAATGGAAAATATTGGAGCACGCCGTTTATATACTGTGTTAGAACGTTTAACTGAAGAAATCTCATTTCATTCTAATGAAAAAAATGGAGAAATTATTAATATTGATCAAGATTATGTAAAAATACACTTAGATAAATTAATTTCAGATGAAGATCTCAGTAAATTTATTTTATAAAAAATAAATATTAACATTATTTATAAAAAATTATTAACTTTCCTATATTAGAAATATATCTAAAATAGGAAAGTTGCATCTTAAAAAGATGTTTTTAGAAAAAAGTCAAATATTATATTTTTGTCAATAAAAACTGTAAAAAATATCTTTATTCCAAAAAAAATTAAAAATTAAATATATTATTTTTTGATAGTAATATTTTTATCTGAAACTGAAATATAACAGATATTTTAAATATTTTTATGATCAAATATCATATAACAATAGGAATTACATATGAACAAATGGATTACAGGAAAAGTCATTAAAGTAAATAAATGGACTTCAAATTTATTTAGTATCATCTTGCATGCATCAATTACACCATTTACTGCTGGTCAATTTGCTAAATTATCTTTTAAAGAAGCAATAGAGATAAAACGTGCTTATTCATATGTTAATCCACCTCATGATAAAAATTTAGAATTTTATATAGTATTAATCCCTAAAGGAAAAATGACTTTCCGCTTATATAATTTAAAATATAATGATGAAATTTTAATCACAAAACAAGCTTCTGGATTTTTTACTATAGAAGAGATACCTATATGTAGAGATTTATGGATGTTTGCTACTGGTACAGCTATTGGTCCTTTTTTATCTATATTACAAGAAAAAAATAATAAAATTAAAGAATTCAAGAATATTATATTAATACATGCTGTACGATATACTAAAGAATTAAATTATGGTGATCGTATAAAACAAATAAAAGAAAATTATAATGGTAAATTACATACTCATACTATAGTTAGTAGAGAAAATTCAAAGGATTCTCTGATGGGTAGGATTCCATATTTAATAATAAACAAAGAATTAGAAAATAAGGTAGGATTTCAAATTAACACTAATGTTTCACATATTATGTTATGTGGAAATCCCAATATGGTAAGAGATACAAACAAAGTTCTTTTAGAAAATAAAAACATGCGTAAAAATTATCGTCGTAATCCCGGACATATTACTTGTGAAAATTATTGGTAATTAATTTTTATTAATATTATTGTATCATGTAAATGATCACATTATTTAGAGTCTGCTGATATTCATATAAATATCAGCAGACTCTAAATAATAATAAATATATTATTATATTAAAATAATAAATATTTATATAGGAATATAAATTCCATTTTATATTCCTACTTAAAATTTAATAAAATATATCCATTACTCAATTGCTTAAATTTACATAAATATAAGTATCAAAAATATACATAAGATATCATTGTATCTTACTTACTGAATAAAAGATGAATATGTAACTTCAGGTGCTTGATCTTTTGATAATATCATTGATGCTTTAATACCAAGAATATTATATTTACTAACAGCATTTTTATCGATGGACATTAATTCTGCTACATTTGTTGCAGTTAATTTGAATTTTCCATTATTTAATTCTTGAACATTATATAAGATAGTTGGTTTTTTTTGTGTACATTCAGATAAATCTTGGTGTTTAATATAAAACTCATAGTATGCTTGTTTAAAAATACCAGGATGTAAATATGCAGAAAGTAGCTGTCTAGATTTAAGATTTGGTATAATTTTTTTAAATCCATGCAACATTGCCATTGGTGACTTCTTAGAAATTTTATTTCCATTTACAGTCAATAAAGAATTTTCTCCTGTATAAATAAAATTTTTATCCAATCTTCCTGTATCTTTTAAAGAATGAAAATTTTCTTGATATTGATTGACAAAATTAGCAACATCTAAAGATGAATTTAATTCATTTAAAGGTTGCCAAGCTGGTGAATCTTGATCTTGATCATTTAATAAAGAAAAAGGATTATTTTTAGATTGATACAAAGATACATTATTTATAGAATGTTTTTTTTCTGGTAAAATATTATTATTATTAATATATTTAAAAGATTTATCTTTATAATTTTTATCTGTAGAAACTTTTTTTTCTTTTTTATTTATTTGTTTAACTATTTCTTCATTAATAATTTTATATCTTTTTAATTTATTAAAACGACTTATAAATATATGAATCATTTTTTTAGTAAACAAAATAGATGAACTAAAAGTTGTTTCTCCTATATCCATTAATTTATTAGCAATTTGCATCACTGCATTATCAGTATCAGCTATTGACTTAGATGAAATTTTAACCGGTTTATGATTTGATAAATTTGCAATAAATGAATTAATATATTTATCTATTTTAGATAATTCAGAATTTGAAAACCTATTTTTACATGTTTTTTTTTTGTTAATCGTATTTTTTTTATTGAAATCAATATTAATAGTAGATATCATATAAAGATGAGATTTTTTTTCAGACTTGAAATTAACTGATTCACTACTTGGTAGTGAAGAAGATGTAAGATTGCTTAAATCTCTTTTTTTTATTTTTCCTTTTGTATTTTTATTTTCTCCTATTTTTATTTTATTTTTTATATCTAAAATTTGTGTTGGATTTAAAATTGATATGGATGACATAACATTATGTCCTATCTTTATTTTTTATAATTCCTTTTTACTTGAATTTAGTTTTTTAGTCAAGTTATCAACGAGTTAATTAATTAAAAAATAATGTAATTTTTGAAAAAATAAATAATAATTAATATTATTAATAACATTATCTGTACAAAAAAACCTAGATAGAAAAAGGATTTCTTTATATTTGAGAATATTATTTGTTTAAAATTTTTAAATATCATATTAAAAAATAATTATTCATTTAATATAAAAAAGTTGTATAAATATATTATTTTAAATAAATAATTTTTTTTAAACACCATATAAAAAATTTTTTATAGTTAAAAAATAAGATTAAATATTATTTATATATACTTATAAAAAATTAAAAATATACTCTAATAAATGAAAATATATATTATTAATAAATCTTTTAAAAGAAAAAAAAATATTATAGATAAATGGGGGTTAGAACATGATCAAAATGCATTAATGGCTTTAATTATTAAAAATAATAGATTAGAGATATTTAAAAGAGATGAACCTAATTTAGGAAATTTCTGGATTGACTTTGCTCACAAGAAACTAATATATAGGATACAAAGCCAGGTACTAAAAAAAGAAGCTATAGCAAAAGCGATTGGTATCAAAAAGAATAATTATCTCAATGTAGTGGATGCAACAGCTGGACTAGGTAAAGATGCTTTAGTATTAACAGCTTTAGGATGTAAAGTATGTATGATAGAACGCAATCCCATCGTAGCTGCTTTACTAGAAGATGCTTTAAAAAGAAATTATCCATATAATAATATTAATCTCTTACTTAAGGAAAAAATGAGTTTAATTTACGCTTCTAGTTTGAGTATATTAAAAAAATTAAAATATAAACCAGATGTCACATATTTAGATCCTATGTATCCTATTACAAAAAAAAATATGGTTAAAAAAGACATGTATTTTTTACGATTACTCATTGGAGAAGATAAAGACTCGGGTGACTTATTAACATTAGCTAGAAAATGTTCTAAAAAACGTGTAATTGTAAAACGACAACTTTATGCTCCCTATTTATCTGGAATAAAAACTAAGAATGCTATTATATCTAAAAAACACCGTTTTGATATTTATTCTCCTTTATAAAATATAATTTTATTTAATTAATGTATAGTAAACGTTTTTTAATATTTTTAAATTAATTTTTTTGATTAAAATATATTTATATTATTTTAACATATTGAATATTTGTATGCTTATATAAAACATATTCTTTTATTTTAATTTAATTAAATTAAAAATATTTAAATATATTTTTATATAAAAAACTGATTTTATTAGAAATATTTAATATAAAATACGCTTTTATTCTATAAAAATTACATTAAATTTATTGATTTATCTTATCTTAAGAGACTAGTAATGATTGAAAATAAAAATTAAAAATAAACAATAATAGAATAATTTTTATATATATTTATATAATATAGTTCAATGTAAATTTATTTTTAATTTATTAATAATTACTAATTTTACATATTTGAATTTTATTCTTGTTAATATTTAATTATTAATAATATTAACAAGAATAATTTTATTATTGATAGTATTATTAATAATAATATATTCTAATGCATGACAAATGAAATTATTGATGTATACTTAAAAACTGTAAAGAAATGAAATATGTACTAAATTGTGATCTAAAATAAAAAAATTATAGTAATAAAATCAACTATACTAAAAATATTGTTGAATTAAATTAATAATTTAATTATTGTGCGAGACAAAAAATAAATTATAATAAAACTCTAATAAATATATTATAGATTTCTTAAATCCAACACGCCAAAAAATAAAACTGATATTTAATATGTACAACTTGTATCGCATGATAATATATGAAATATATACCAAAATAAGAATCTATATGTAATTATATTTTTTCTATACGTTCTAATCGTATGGCTAAAAATATACCAAAAATTAACATACTTAAAATAAATAAAGAAATACTAGTCCATCCACCTGAAAACCAAAAAAATCCACCAAAAGTTCCAAAAATACTAGATCCTAAATAATAAAAAAATAAATAAAGAGATGATGTTTGAACTTTACTATCAGTAGTATGGTGTCCTATCCAACTACTGGCTACAGAATGTGCAGCAAAAAAACCGGCTGCAAATAACATCAAACCAAAAAAAATAAAATATAAATAATTAAATTGGGTAATAAATAAACCTGATATCATTAACAATAAAGCACTAATTAATACAATTCCTTTATTATATTTCTCAGTTAAAATACCAGCTTGTGGAGAACTATATACACCTATTAAATAGAATAGAGATAAAAAACCAATAATTGTTTGATTAATATAAAAAGGAGATGACATTAACCGGTATCCAACATAATTAAATAAAGTTACAAAACTACCCATAATGATAAAACCCATAAAAAATAATTTAGATAATGTTGGATCTTTACATTGAAATAAAGAGTCAGATAATAATTTTTTTATATTTAGAGGAGAACTATTAAAATTTTTTGAATTAGGTAAAAAATAAAGGAATAAACTAGCAGAAATCAAGGCGCTAACACCAATCACTCTTAATGCTATTTCCCAACAAAAATGAGTTGCTAAAATACTAGTTAAAAATCTACCTAAACATCCTCCGATAGTATTACCACTAATATATAAACCCATAGCAAAAGCTAAAAAAATTGGATCTATTTCTTCACTTAAATAAGTCATAGCAACAGCTACCACTCCGCTTAACGCTAAACCAGTTAAAGACCTCATAATAATAATAGCTTCCCAACTTTGCATTACTGAACAAAAAATAGTGCATAAGGCAGCTAAAAATAAAGAACTAGTCATAATTTTTTTACGACCAAAAATATCTGATAACGGTCCTGTAAATAACATACCAATTGCCATTGTGCTAGTAGCTGAAGATAAAGATAAACTGCTTTGCGCTGGAGTTAAATGAAATTTTTCAGAAAATAAAGGTAAAATAGGTTGTACACAATATAAAATAGCAAACGTAGATAAACCTGCTGAAAAAAATGCTAAAATAACTTCAGTAAATTTTTTTGTTCCTTTTTTTATATATATTTTTTCTTTTTTTATAATAGATTTATTAAATATTATTTTATTTTTTTTAACGTTTATTTTTAATTTTGAATGTAAATATTTTTTTTGCATATATGAAATAATTTTCCTTTTAATAATCTTTATAAGAATGAAAAAAACCATAATATATTCTCTATATATATAACTTATTGATAAATATAAATTAAAATATTTTATTATAATTAATCATATTAAATATTTTAAAAATTTAATAATTTTATTATTTTTAAAATTTATATATAATAAAGTTTATAAATATGATTTAAAATTTTTTAATTTTATTAAAAAATAAAATTTATAATTGAATTAAAACATTTAATTCTTAATTAAAATTATTACAAAAAAATATGTCCATCATAAACATGGATTGCTGGACCAGTCATATACATATCATTATCTAAACCTTTCCAATTAATATATAAATCACCACCAGATAAAGATACTTTCACTCTTTCAGATAATAATTGGTTATTAATTCCAATTGCTACAGCTGCACATGCTCCACTACCACAAGCCTGTGTTTCTCCAACTCCTCGTTCATATACCCTAAGAGCAATATGATTACTATTTATGATTTCCATAAAACCAACATTAATTTTTTCAGGAAATAAAGTATGATTGGATATTAATGAACCTATAGATTCTACTGGATAGGTATGTAAATTCTTAACGATGATCACACAGTGTGGATTACCAATAGATACTATGCTAAATAGTAAATTTTTATTTAATATTTTTATAGAATAATATTTCTTTTTCTCCATCCATAAAAATGGAATTAATAAGGGATCAAATATAGGTTCTCCCATATTTACTTTTATTTGATTATGATTGATAATTTCTAATTCCATACGTTTTGTACTAGTACTAACAAATATTCTGTTTTTTTTTGTTAATCCCTTTAGATATACAAAATAAGCAAAACATCTAGCTCCATTCCCACATTGTTCTACTTCACTGCCATCAGCATTAAAAATACGGTAATAAAAATCTATAGTGGAATCATTTGATTTGTTAACTAGTAATAGTTGATCAAAACCTACTCCTAAATTTCGATTAGACAAATTAAAAATTAATTTTGAAGTGATATTAACCATATTTTGCCTAATATTATCTATTACCATAAAATCATTACCCAAACCATGCATTTTAGAAAAAAATATTTTATTTTTTTTTATCATATTTAATATTGTTTCATCCTTTACTTAACTTTATTTTTCAATTATTCTATTAATAGTATATTAATTTTCTTGATATTTTATTTTAAGTATAAAGACATTTTAATATATATAAAATAATAAAAAAAAATATATTTTATATAAAATAAGGGAAAAAAATTAATATTTTAAAATTTCATAAAATAGTGGATGAATTAATGTTCACTATAGAAGATAAATTAGACAACTATTGCAGTAATATCGACATAGATTATGAAATACAGTATCATACTATGACGATAACATTTTACAATAAAAATAAAATTATAATAAATCGACAAGAATCATTAAAACAAATTTGGTTAGCAACAAAACAGAATGGATATCATTTTAAATATAAAAAAAAAGAATGGATATGTGACAAATATAAAGATAATATTTGGAATATATTAACTAACACTTTTTTAATAGAAACTAATGAGTTAATAATTTTTCAAAAAAATATATAAAAATCATTGATTTATAAAAATTATTTTTTTATTTATTTTAAAAATATTTTTTATATTAATATAAATAATTAATAAAAATATTGAGTACATAGAAGTATTACTAAAAGATCTCTATCTATTTTAAAAAATAACATAAAAATGTTAAAAAAAATATTAAGAATTGCTACTAGAAAAAGCCCTTTAGCTTTACTACAAAGCAATTTTATAAAAAAAAATCTATTATATTTTTATCCTCATCTAATTATTACGTTAATACCTATTGTTACACGCGGTGATCTCATTCTACATAAATCTTTATCCAATATTGGTGGAAAAGGATCATTTACTAAAGAATTAGAATTAGCTTTACTAGATAACCGAGCAGATATAGCTGTACATTCTATGAAAGACATTCCTAATACTATACCATCAGAATTATGTTTATCCAGTATTTCTAAAAGAGGAAACCCTTTAGATGCTTTTGTTTCTAATTGTTACCAATCTATAGATCAATTACCTAAACAAGCAATAATAGGAACTTCTAGCCTTAGGAGAAAAGCTCAATTAATTAGATATCGTCCTGATTTAATTATTCAACCATTACGTGGAAATATTGATACTCGTTTAAAAAAACTAGATGAAGGAAAATATACAGCTATTATTTTAGCTACTGAGGGATTAAATAGATTAGGATTAAAAAATAGAATCAATCAAATTATTCCAGCAGAATATTGTCTTCCTCCTTGTGGACAAGGAACGATTGGCGTGGAATATAGATTAAATGATCACAATATCTCTTTACTTTTAAAAAAAATAAAAGATAAAAATACTGAATATATTACAATGGCAGAACGATCTTTTTGTAAAAAAATGAATTCTGGATGTCATATTCCAGTTGCTAGTTATGCTATTTTAAAAAAAAATAAACTATGGTTAAGAGGTTTAGTTTGTTCCCCTAATGGAAAAATATTTCTATCAGGAGAGCGTATAGGAAAACCAAATTTTGGAGAAAAAATGGGCTATGAACTAGCTTCCGAATTATTAAATAAAGGTGCCTTAAAGATATTAAAAAACATTTTCTTTTAATAGAATTATTAATTTTTATGACAATATTAATTACTCGTCCACTACCAGATGGTAAAAAATTAGTATCAATGTTAAATCATTTAGGTATTCAAGCATATTATTTATCTTTAATCACGTTTAGTCCAGGATCCCAGTTAGCCAAATTATCGAATGAAATAAATAAATTAAAAAATAAAGATATGATATTTAGTCTTTCAAAACAATCTATTTATTATGCTAATAATTATTTAAATAAAAAAAATATAAGATGGCCATCTCACGTAAAATATTATGCTATTGGACCAAAAACTGGACATATTTTACATAAATATAGTGGTCATACTATAATTTATCCTAAAAAAAAATATAATACTGAAAGATTAATAAACATGTTAAACATAAAGGAGATAAAAAATAAAACAGCTATTATTTTACAAAATAAACATGGAAGAACTTTACTTAAAGAGACATTAAAAAATTGTGGAGTAAAAGTGAATAGTATTGAATGTTACCAAATTATGTTCAATAATATTGATATTTTTAAAATAGGAAAAGAACTGAAAAATAATAATATAAAAAAATTAGTAATTACTAGTGGACTAATATTACAACGTTTTTATAGTATTATTTCTATTTCTAAAAAAAATAGATGGTTATTTAATTGTAAGATTTTTGTCGCTAGCAGAAGAATAGCTATTCTAGCTAAAGAATTAGGATGGAATAATGTTAAAATAGTAAATGGTGCCAGTAATGATAAATTATTAGATATTTTAATAAAGTAAGTAATTTACTTACTTTAGTTAGATCTAATATATAAAATTAATTTTTATATTTATCGGCGAGAGAGGATTTGAACCTCCGACCTACTGGTCCCAAACCAGTTGCGCTACCAAACTGCGCTACTCGCCGAAGTTTTTAAACTGGGTGGTTAATGGGATTTGAACCCATGACCACTGGAATCACAATCCAGCACTCTACCAACTGAGCTATAACCACCAAAAAATTTTTATAATTTAAAATAATAGTGAAAATATCATTGCGTCCGACAGGATTTGAACCTGAAACCTCTGCCTTCGGAGGGCAGAACTCTATCCAATTGAGCTACGGACGCAAAATCATATTTATTATTCAATATAATAATAAAATTATTAAGAGCTAATGTCCAGCTTTTTTATAAAAATAAGATAAATATTAATAAATAAAAAATTAAAATGTTAAATTATTTTTTATTAAAAATAGAAATTAAGATCTTTTCATCATATTAAAAAATTCATCATTAGTTTTAGTCATTGCCAATTTATTAATTAAAAACTCCATCGCGTCAATTTCACCCATAGGATGAATAATTTTTCTTAAGATCCACATCTTTTGTAATTCTTCTGGTTTAGTTAATAATTCTTCTTTTCGAGTACCAGAACGATTATAATCAATAGCTGGAAAAACTCTTTTTTCTGCAATTTTCCTTGATAAAGGTAATTCCATATTTCCTGTCCCTTTAAATTCTTCATATATCACTTCATCCATTTTAGAACCAGTATCCACCAAAGCAGTAGCAATAATAGTTAAACTTCCCCCTTCCTCTACATTACGAGCTGCACCAAAAAAACGTTTAGGTCGATGTAGTGCATTAGCATCTACACCTCCTGTAAGAACTTTTCCAGATGCAGGAACCACAGTATTGTACGCACGAGCTAAACGAGTAATAGAATCTAAAAGAATAATAACATCTTTTTTATGTTCAACTAACCTTTTTGCTTTTTCAATTACCATTTCAGCTACTTGAACATGCCTAGAAGCAGGCTCATCAAAAGTAGAAGCAACGACTTCTCCTTTAACTAATCTCTGCATTTCTGTAACTTCTTCTGGACGCTCATCAATCAGTAAAACCATTAAAACACAATCTGGATGATTATAAGCTATACTTTGAGCAATATTCTGCAACAACATTGTTTTGCCAGCTTTAGGAGGTGCTACAATTAAACCTCTTTGCCCTCGACCAATAGGCGAGGCTAAATCTAAAACACGAGCAGTTAAATCTTCTGTTGATCCATTTCCTCTTTCCATTCTTAAACGAGAATTAGCATGTAATGGAGTTAAATTTTCAAATAAAATTTTACTTCTAGCATTTTCCGGTTTGTCATAGTTTACTTCATTTACTTTAAGCAGAGCAAAATATCTTTCTCCTTCTTTTGGAGGTCGAATTTTACCAGAAATAGTATCACCTGTTCGTAAATTGAATCTACGGATTTGACTAGGAGATACGTATATATCGTCAGGTCCAGCTAAATAAGAACTATCAGCCGAGCGTAAAAATCCAAATCCATCCTGTAATATTTCTAATACTCCATCTCCAAATATATCTTCTCCACTTTTAGCATGTTGTTTTAAAATAGAAAAAATAATATCTTGCTTTCGCATACGTGCTAAATTTTCCAACCCTATATTTTCGCCAAGAGTAATTAATTCAGAAACTGGCATATTTTTTAGTTCGGTAAGATTCATAATGGTGGGTTCTTAATAAACTTGAGGTAAACATTTAAATGAGGTTTATAAGAGATATGGTTACATCAATCTATCTTATTTTTTAAAAAGAAAATACAAATTTATTAAAAATAAATTATTTATTTTTAATAAAAACATATTTTTATATTATCATGTTTTTCTTAAAAGTCTAGCGGTTCTGTATAAATTTAAAAAAACCGCTATCATCTATAAAATTATATTATGTATTTATTCAATATTTTTTTTAAATCTGATTTAGATAATACACCTATTTTTGTTTTTAATAATTTTCCATCTTTAAATAACAATAAAGCCGGAATTCCTCTTATGGAGTACTTTGGTGCTGTGTCAGGATTTTTATCAATATTTATTTTTGCTACTATTAACTTATCTTTATATTCAGTAGCTATCTCTTCTAAAACAGGTGCTAATATTTTACATGGATTGCACCATTCCGCCCAAAAATCCACTAATATAAAATTTTTTTCTTGTAGAACTTTTTTTTCGAAATCATTATCACTAATATTAATTATTTTTTTATTATTCATTTTTTTTTCCAGTTATTTTATAAATTGAATTATTTATTATTTTTTAAATAGTATTTAATATTATACTGTTAAAATTAATATAAATGTATTTTATAAAAAATTATTTTTTTATAAAGAAATCAAATATTTTTTTTTCATAATTGGTAATTTTTTTTTCATTTTTTATCGTTAAGTCTATTTGATCTAATTGATTTATAATATAAAATTTATGTAATTCATCAATTTTAAAACAGTAAGAACTGTTGCCTACTAAAACTTTGTTATTTTCTAAATCTATTGTAAAAATTAAATGAACTTTATTCAATACAATATCAAATAAACTATTTATTTCCTTTTCGGATAAAATTATAAGAATTAATTGATTATTTAAACTGTTATTGTAAAATATATCTCCAAAACTAGAGGAAATAATTACTTTAAAACCATAATCTATTAAAGCCCATACTGCATGTTCTCGAGAGGATCCGCATCCAAAATTATCTCTGGTTAATAAAATAGATGATTTTTTATAATATGGATTATTTAAGATGAAATCTTTATTAATATTTTTCCCTTTATTATCGTGAAAACGCCAATTATAAAATAGATATTGACCAAGTCCTGTTTTAGTGATTTGCTTTAAAAATTGTTTTGGAATAATTACGTCGGTATCTATATTAGCTATATTCATTGGTGTAACAATACCGGTATATTGATTTAATAAAGTCATTTTCTTCCTTTTTCAAATTTTTCTAATATCTACAAAATGACCAAAAATAGCAGCCGCAGCAGCCATTGCAGGACTAACTAAATGCGTTCTTCCATCTCTACCTTGTCTTCCTTCAAAATTTCTATTGCTTGTAGAGGCACAGCGCTCTTTTGGTTTTAAACGATCTTGATTCATTCCTAAACACATTGAACAACCAGGTAGACGCCATTCAAAACCTGATTTAATAAATATTTTATCTAATCCCTCTTTTTCAGCTTGTAATTTTACTAATCCTGATCCAGGAACTGCTATAGCATGAACATTTTTAGCAATATATTTATTTTTAATAATTTTTGCAGCTTCTCGTAGATCTTCAATTCTTGAATTAGTACAAGAACCAATAAAAACTTTATCAATAGCAAGATTATTTAAATACATTCCTGATTTTAAACCCATATATAATAAAGATTTTTTTGCACATTCTTGCTCAGCTATTTCTCGAAATGAATTTATATTTGGAATTGGTTCATCTATCGATATTACTTGATCTGGCTTCGTCCCCCATGTGATTTGTGGAGCTAAATTAGATACATTGATAGAAATTTTTTTATCAAAAACAGCATGTTTATCTGATTTTAAAGTATTCCAATAATTTATCGCATTATTCCAATATTTATTTTTTGGACTATAAGGTTTATCTTTTAAATAATTATATGTTATTTCATCAGGTGCAATTAATCCTGATTTTGCACCCATTTCAATAGACATATTACATATAGTCATGCGAGATTCCATGCTTAAATTAGAAATAAGATTACCAGAAAATTCGAGAATATAACCTATACCACCGGAAGTACCAAGTTTTCTTATTATTGATAAAATAATATCTTTTGCAAAAACTGTAGGATGAGGTATTCCAGTAATGTCAATTTTCATTGTTTTTAAACGACTTTGTTTTAATGTTTGAGTTGCTAAAACATGTTCAACTTCTGAAGTTCCAATTCCAAAAGATAAGGCCCCAAATGCTCCATGAGTAGAGGTATGAGAATCCCCACATACAATTACCATACCAGGTAATGTCATACCTTTCTCTGGTCCTAATACATGTACTATACCTTGATGGGGATGATTGATATCATACAACTTAATATTAAAATCTTTACAATTTTTAGATAATTCTTGCATTTGTATTTTAGCCATATGTTCAGACTCATTAATATTTCGATTATGGGTAGGAACATTATGATCCATGGTAGCAAAACTTTTTTTCGGTTGTCTAACTGTTCTGTTTTTTAAACGTAGTGAATGGAATGCTTGAGGTGAAGTTACTTCATGAATTAAATGCAAATCAACATATAGAACAGCTGTTAAATTTTTTTCTTCGTATACTATGTGTGTATCGTATAATTTTTGATATAAAGTTTTCGTCATTTTATACGCTCTTATTTAATATGTTGGCAATAATATCACCCATATCACTAGTGCTGATATGTTTTTCATTTCCGTAAATCATATCTAAAGTTCTATGTCCTTTTTTTAAAGCTTCAGTGACAGCTAATTCTATATCATCTGAAATAGAATTTAATTTCATAGTATAACGTACGAACATTGCTATTGAGAGAATTTGAGCTATGGGATTCGCAATATTTTTTCCGGCAATATCTGGTGCTGATCCTCCTGCTGGTTCATATAAACCGAAAAATTTTTCATTTAAACTAGCTGAAGGTAACATTCCAATAGAACCTGTAATTATAGCACATTCATCAGATAAAATGTCACCAAAAAGATTTGAAGATAAAATAACATCAAATTGAGAGGGATTTTTAATTATTTGCATGGTAGCGTTGTCTATATATAAATGAGATAGTGTTATTTCAGGATAATTTTTTGCGACCATATTGACTGTATCTCTCCATAATATGGAACTTTCTAATACATTAGCTTTATCAACAGAGGTGATTTTAAATTTACGATTTTTTGCTAATTTAAAAGCAATATGTGCAACCCGTTCAATTTCAGATTGAGAATATACTTCGGTATCGAAGGCTTTTTTATCAGGAATATGATTAATACTACCTTTAGGTTGACCAAAATAAATACCTCCTGTTAATTCTCGTACACATAAAATATCAAACCCTTTAATGCTGATATCATTTCGTAAAGGAGATAATTTATTTAATATAGTGTTTAATTTAGCAGGTCTAAGATTTAAGAATAGATTAAAATACTTTCTTAGTGTTAATAAACCTGCCCTTTCTGGTTGTTGATCAGCGGGTAATTTTTGCCATTTTGGTCCACCTACAGAACCAAATAAAATAGCATCTGATTTTCTACAACCATTAAGTGTTTTTTCTGGTAATGCTTGTCCATATTTATCTATTGCAATACCTCCAATATCATATTCTTCTGTATTAATATTTAATCTATATTTTTTTTTTAGTACTTTTAAAATTTTATATCCTTCTTGCATTATTTCCGGCCCTATGCCATCACCAGGTAAAATTGCTAATTTATATATTTTTTTCATAAAAATCCACTTTTAAAAAAAGTTAAGTTAATATTTTATATTAAATAAAAATATTTTTATATTACTATAATTTTATAAATATTTTTATATTTAATATATATATTAATAATAATATATAAATTATTAAAAATATTTATTTTATATATAATATAAATATATAAAAATTTAATAATAAAATATTTATATATACCATTATATTTTTAGTATTTATTATATCATTTTATTTATCAGTTTAAATTTATATTATTAATTCTTGTTATTAATAGAATATTTTTCTATATTTTTTTGCTATTATTAAATTTTAAATATCAATTTTGATACGTAACATTTGAATGTTTATATTTAAAAAAGCAAATATTCATTATTTTTTAACATCAATATATTTTTATTTATTATTTTAAATATTTTTTCATTATAAATAAGATAATAAAATTATAGATACCCAATTAAAAATTAATATTAAGAAATATTATTATTATTAACATTTTTATTTATTTTTTTAGGTTTTTTAATATTATATTTACTTTTTTTGATTTCCATATATTATTTAATATATGAATCATGGCGTGAATCAATGATGTGATAATATCTTTATTATAACCAATACCATAAAATTGACGGTTTTTATATTCAACTGTAATTTTTACTGCATCTAAGGTATTAATTGATTTCTTTAAAGCAATAAATTTAATTTTTTTAAAATTCATGGAAAAATTAGTTATTTTTTTAAAAGTTTTATATATTGCATCAATAAATCCATCTTGAGTTTCCATGGTTTCAGTTTTTATTTTATTTCCACAATATAGTTTTATACTAGCTGAAGAGATACCATTGGATTTAGATTTGATATTGAATTTTTCTAAACGAAAATATTCTGTATTTTGTTCTTTTTCATCCATAAAAGCCAATACTTCTAAATCATAATCAAAAACTTGTCCTGTTTTATCAGCTAGTTTTAAGAAAGCATTGTATAATTTATCTATGTTGTATAATTTTTCTCCATAACCCATTTCTTTCATATGATATTTAAGAGCAGCACGACCGGATCGTGATGTTAAGTTCAATTTATTATTTTTTAAGCCTATGCTTTCAGGTGTTATAATTTCATAATTCTTTCTATTTTTTAAAACACCATCTTGATGGATTCCAGATGAATGAGAAAAGGCATTAGCTCCTACTATAGCTTTATTTTCGGGAATGATAGTATTACAAATTTGACTAATTATTTGACTAGTTTTATATATTTTTTCATAATGAATATTAGTATTTAGATTTAAACTATTTTTTTTTAGTTTAATTGCTAGAATAATTTCTTCTAATGCTGTATTACCTGCTCGTTCACCCATTCCATTTATTGTTCCTTCTATTTGACGAGCACCCGCTTGTATTGCTGTTATTGAATTAGCAACTGCCATACCTAAATCATTATGACAATGTACAGATACAATTACTTTATCTATATTCGGTACTTTATTATACAAAGATCTAATAATTTGACCAAATTCATTAGGTATTGTATAACCAACAGTATCTGGGATATTAATTGTTGTTGCTCCTGCTTTGATAACATTTTCGACAATATAACACAATTGATTTATAGGAGTTCTTCCTGCATCTTCACAAGAAAATTCAATATCATTGGTATAACGTTTTGCTAGTTTAATAGAAGATGTAGCCATATCAATTATTTCTGAAAAACTTTTATTTAATTTAGATTGTATATGTAATGGCGAAGTTCCTAAGAAAATATGGATACGAAAATTTTTTGCAAAATGCATGGCTTCAGCAGCAATTTCAATATCTTTTTTAACACACCTAGCCAAACTACATATTTTACTATTTTTTAATGTTTTAGAAATTATTTCTACAGATTGAAAATCACCCGGAGATGAAATAGGAAAACCTGCTTCAATAATATCAATTCCCATTTCTTCTAAAATTAAAGCAATTTTTAATTTTTCTTCTACATTAAGACTAACCTGAAGTGCTTGTTCACCATCACGTAAAGTTGTATCAAAAATAATAATTTGTTCAGTCATTATTAAATTATCCTATTAGTTTTAATTCCAATTAAATATTAATATATTATTTAATTTTATTAAAAATTTTTTTAAAAAACTATTTTTTAAAAATTTCTATATTAATTAATATATATATGAGAATAATTTTAATTAATAGAGTTATTTAATATAGAAATAAATATTTTTATATTAAACTTATAAAAAATATTTGTAATAATAAATATTATTTTTTATTTTTTCATGCAATTTTTAAAATAAAATTTTATTAATACTATTAAATAGATTTAAATTATTTTTTAAAAAATATTTTTTTAATTATTAATATTAAATTTTTTTAATTAATTTTTAATCTTTTATTATTAATTTTCTATACTTATTCTAAGTATAAATATATCTTTTAGTATTAAAAAATGATAAGCATAATTAAATTAAAATTTAATATTTTATATAATGAAATAAATAATTGCAAAAATGTATAAAATAATTACATTTTATTTTTTAAAATTTTCTTTAAAGCAATAATTTTCGAATAAGGATTACTTATTTTACAATTATAAAAATTATTTTTATTCCTTTTTTCCCATAATATATCTTTTTCAGGTAACTCGAATAAAAATCGACTAGGTTGAGGATATAATACTGTTCCATATTGATATCTTTTTTCACAGTAACTAAAAAATAGTTCTTTTTTAGCTCTAGTAATACCTACATAAGCCAAACGACGTTCTTCTTCTACATTATCGTTTATAGTACTATGATGTGGCAAAATACCTTCTTCCATACCAATAATAAAAACAAATGGAAATTCTAATCCTTTAGAACCATGCAATGTCATTAATTTTATTTTATCTATATGAGTATCATTATCTTTATTATCAATAATATCACGAAGTGCAAATTTTTCGATAACTTTAGATAAATCAAGTGGTTTCTCAATTTTATTACCTATTAACATTTGTTTGATCCACTTTATTAAAGTATCTACATTTTTAATTTTACAATTAATAATTTTTAAATCTGTTGAACTGTTCTTCAGCCATTCTTTATATTTTATATCAATAATAATTTTATCTAAAATAAAAAATGAGTCCTTTTCGATCATATTTATTAAATCTTTTATCCAAATGGTGAAATTTTGTAAATTTTTTAAAGTATTTTTTGTTAAAAATTTCTTTATTTCAACATCAAAACTAGAATTAAAAAGGCTTTTATTTTTTTGTTTTGCAAATAGACTTAATTTTTTAATTGTAATTAAACCAATTTTACGTGGAGGGGTATTGATTATTCTTAAAAAAGTAATGTCATCATCTGGATTAATAATAAAACGTAAATATGCTATTAAGTTTTTAATTTCCGGACGTGATAAAAAAGAATTATCAGAAGATATATGATATGGTACTTTATTTTGAATTAATATTTTTTCTAAAATTCTGGATTGATAATTACTACGATACAAGATTGCATAATCTTTATATCCTGTATGATTTGAAAGACGATGGAAAACAATTTTTTTAATTACTTTTTTAGCTTCTTCTTCTTCATTTTCTGTAATTAAAATTTTTATTTTTGAACCGTTTTCTAGTTCAGAAAATAAGTTTTTTTTTAAAATATGAGGGTTATTAGAAATTAATATATTTGCTGCTTTTAAAATTCTTTTAGATGAACGATAATTATGTTCCATTTTTATTATTTGTAAAGTAGGAAAATCTTCTTTTAAACATAAGATATTTTGTGGTCTAGCTCCTCTCCAGGAATAAATTGATTGATCATCATCACCAACTAAAGTAAAATTAGAATTATGATTATTTAATAATTTAATTAGTTCATATTGAATTTCATTTGTATCTTGATATTCATCAACTAAAAGATAACGTATTTTTTTTTGCCAACGCAATCTAACGGATTTATTTTTTTTTAGTAATAATGTTGGTAAAAAAATTAAATCATCAAAATCTAGTATATTACAAGATTTTAAATAATTTTCATATTTTTTATAACATTCAGCAAATGTTTTTTCTAAATTAGATTTAGCTATTTTTAAAACTTGTTTTGAATCTAATAATTTGTTTTTACAATTAGAAATAAATAGAAAAAGTTTTTTTAATAAAAATTTATCATTTTTTAGTTTTTTTACACTAATTTCTTTCAATATGATCATTTGATCATACTCATCGAATAATGAAAAATTAGATTTTATTCCTAATATGTTTAATTCAGATCTAATTATTTTCATACCTAACGCATGAAATGTAGAAATAATTATTTTATTTAATTCTTTTGTGGAAATATATTTTGAAATACGATGTTTCATTTCTTGTGCTGCTTTATTAGTAAATGTAACAGCAGCAATATCATTTGTTTTATATCCACATTTATCAATTAGATAAATTATTTTATTAATAATTACTTTAGTTTTTCCAGATCCTGCGCCAGCTAATATTAAACACGGACCTTGAGTAAATCTTATAGCTTGATTTTGACTAAAATTAAGAGACATAGAAATATTCTATATTTATTATTTTGTTAAAAAATTAAATGTAATATTAAATGTATTATATACATTTAATATTATCAACATATAAATTTGATGCTTTTATAATGTTATGATATTAAAAATCATATTTAATTGACTTATTTTTCAACAGTAATATTTTTCATATCTTTCATATAATTTCGTAATTTTTTACCTATCTTTTCGATGGGATGATTTTTTATAGATTCATTGATATTATATAAATAAGAATTATTGATTTGGTTAAATACATTATTTTTTTTTAAATCTTTGTCTTGCAATATTTTCAAAAAATCTTGCAATAAAGGTATAGCTGATTGTGAAAAGAGATAATTTCCATATTCTGCTGTATCTGATATCACTTTATTCATTTCATATAATTTTTTTCGGGCTATGGTATTAGCAATCAATGGTAATTCATGTAATGATTCATAGTATGCTGATTCTGCAATCATGCCTGATTCCAACATTATTTCAAATGAAAGTTCAATACCTGCTTTAATGATAGCAATCATAAAAATGCCATTTTCAAAATATTCTTGTTCATGAATATTTTTTTCATATACGGATGTATTTTCAAAATCTGTATTTTTAGTTTTATTTCTCCAATATAAGAGTTTTTGATCATTTTTCTTCCAATCTTGCATCATTTCAGAAGAGAATTTCCCCGAAAGAATATTATCCATATGTGCTCTGAATAATGGCAATAGTATTTTTTTTAACCTAATAGATAGTTCATAAGCTTTAATTTTATCTGCACTTGATAATCTATCTAACATTAATGTGATACCTCCATGTTTTAAAGATTCAGTAATTACTTCCCATCCATTTTGAATTATTTTCCCTGCATAACTTGAATCGTATCCTTGAAAAACTAATTTTTCATAATATGAAATTGAAGCAGATTGTAGTAATCCGCATAAAATAGTTTGCTCGCCCATTAAGTCAGATTTCACTTCTGCTATAAAGGAAGAATGCAATACCCCTGCACGATGGCTACCTATTGCTACAGCCCAAGATTTTGCAATTTCTATACCTATATGATTGGGATCGTTCTCAGAATGTACAGCGATTAATGCTGGTACACCGAAACCACGTTGATATTCTTCTCTTACTTCGGTTCCTGGACATTTTGGAGCAACCATAATCACTGTAATATCTTTTCTAATTTTTTCTCCCATTTCAACAATATTAAAACCATGAGAATATCCTAATATTGCTCCTTTTTTTACTAAGCATTCTAATGATTTAATTACTAAATTATGTTGTTTATCAGGAGTTAAATTAATAATTAAATCTGCTGATGGAATTAGTTGTTCATAAGTCCCAATTTGAAAATTATTTTTTTTAGCTCTATGCCACGAATGATTTTTTTCTAAAATAGATTTTTTTTGTAGTACATATGATATATTTAACCCAGAATCACGCATATTCAAGCCTTGATTAAGACCTTGTGCACCACATCCGATGATAACAATTTTTTTATTTTCTAATAATTTAATACCATCAGAAAATTCTGCTCTTTTCATGAATCTACATTTTTTTAAATGTATTAATTTTTTACGGAAACTTAATGTATTAAAATAATTTATCATAGTGTTTCAATTCCGATTTAAATTTCAGCATAATTAACATTATTGTATATTAATTTTAAAATAAAATGAATGAATTAATATTTTTTAAAAAATAAACTAATTAAATTAAAAATTATATTGTACTTGAAAAATATTATAAAGTGATCTTTTTTATTTATGCGTTTATCAAATAAATATATAAAATATTAATTTTTATTAATATTTAGATAAGTAGTTTTTCATTGTTACGAACAGCTCCTTTATCTGCGCTCGTAGCAAAATAGGCATATGTACGTAATGCAGAAGAGATTAAACGAATTCTAGAATGTGGAGTGTATGCATATTGACCTCGTAGTTCTTCTTGCTCAATGCGAAGATTTAATTCTTCTTTTTTAATATGTAATTGAATATTTCGATTTGGGATATTTATAGATATTAGATCACCATTTTTGATTAATGCTATTAAACCCCGATTAGCTGCTTCTGGTGAAATATGACCTATGGATAATCCTGAAGTTCCACCAGAAAATCTTCCATCAGTGATTAAAGCACAGGATTGATCTAAATTAACAGATTTTAAGTATGTAGTTGGATAAAGCATTTCTTGCATACCCGGACCACCTTTAGGTCCTTCATATCTAATGACTATAATATCTCCTGCATTTATTTTGTTATTTAAAATAGCTTGAACCGTTTCTTCTTGACTTTCATATACTTTTGCATAACCTTGAAATATAAGATTATTTTTGCTTACTCCTGCAGTTTTTACAACACAACCATGTTTAGCTATATTACCATATAAAACCGCTAATCCACCATCTTTACTGTAAGCATATTGGTAAGCTCTTATACATCCTGTTTTACGATCTTTATCGACATTACTCCATCTGGAATTTTGTGAGAATGGTATTGTTGTTTTGATTCCCATAGGTGCAGCCTGAAACATTTTAATAATTTTTTTGTCTTGAGTTGATATTAGATCATATTTTTTCAATGTTTCTTTTAAAGTAAGATTTAATATATTTTTTGTATCTGTGTATATTAGATTTGCACGATTTAATTCACTTAAAATACCCATTACACCTCCAGCTCTATGTAAATCTTCCATGTGGTATAAAGATGTACTAGGTGCTATCTTACAGAGATGAGGAGTTTTTCTAGAAAGATTATCAATATCTTTAATGCCAAAATTGATATTACCTTCTTGAGCTGCTGCTAATAAATGTAATATTGTATTAGTTGATCCTCCCATAGCGATATCTAATGTCATGGCATTATAAAAAGATTTTTTATTAGCAATCTTGCGAGGTAATGCGCTTTCATCATCTAATTTATAATATCGTTCAGTTAACTCAACTATTAATTTACCTGCTTCAAGAAATAATTTTTTACGATCGGCATGTGTGGCTAATAATGTGCCATTTCCTGGAAGAGCTAATCCCATTGCTTCTGTTAAACAATTCATAGAATTTGCAGTAAATAAACCAGAACAAGAACCACATGTAGGACAAGCAGAATTTTCTATTTTTTTTATTGTTTTTTTAGAAGTTTTAGGATTGGCGCTATAAAGCATTGCATCTACTAAATCTAATTTTATATATTTTTTATTAATAGTAGTTTTTCCAGATTCCATAGGTCCACCTGATACAAATATAGATGGAATATTTAATCTCATGGTAGCCATTAACATACCCGGTGTAATTTTATCGCAATTAGAAATACATATCATAGCATCTGCACAATGAGCATTAATCATATATTCTACAGAATCTGCTATCAATTCTCGCGAAGGGAGTGAGTACAACATTCCGGAATGTCCCATTGCAATTCCATCATCTATAGCAATAGTATTAAATTCTTTTGCTACCCCTCCAGCTATTTGAATCTCCTTTGCTACTAACTTACCTAATTCACGAAGATGTATGTGTCCAGGAACGAATTCTGTAAATGAATTTACAATTGCGATAATGGGTTTATTAAAATCTTCATCTGTCATTCCTGTTGCTTTCCATAAAGCTCTTGCACCAGCCATGTTACGTCCATGAGTTGTTATATTAGAACGGTATTTTGGCATAATTGAATTTCTCTGTATTGAAACAATATATTAAAATTTTATGTTAAATTTAAGTTAATATATTAATATTAATTAATATGTTTTCATAATCATATTTGTTTAATTTTTAAAATTTTTAGCGAAATAAAAAAATTATAGATATATAAAAATATTTGAAGAAGAATTAGTTTTTTTTAAAAATTAGAAAATATAAGGATATAGTAAAAAATTACTATTTTTAGACAATTTTTATTTTTTATTTTTAATAAAATATATTTAGGATAGGATATAAAATTGATTATACTTTTTATTTCAGGGGTGGAGGGATTTGAACCCCCAACAGTCGGTTTTGGAGACCGATGCTCTACCAAATTGAACTACACCCCTATTATTAATTTTATGTAATTATTTAAAATATTTTATCATTAAAAAAAATTAAAGTCTATCAATATTAATTGAATAATACCTTTAATAAATTAAATTTATATTTAGTTATAAAGATAATTTAATTGAAAGATAAATTTCAATTTTTTTAATGAAATTTTCATATTGACTGTAATAAATGAAACTGTCAAAATTAAAATTATAAATTAAGATAATTATATTTAAAATACAGATTTAGTTAATTATCAATTATTAAAAATTTTTCATATTTTTATTAATTGTATTTTATTCACATAAATAATTTCTATTAAATAAAAATATTTTTAAAAGAAAAAACATTAATTACTTTTATTTATATGAAAAATTTTGCAATTTAACTTTTAATTATTAAATTAAAATATATTCACTATAAAGTGTACAAAAATCAATGAAATCTCCAATTTATTTAGATTATGCAGCAACTACACCGGTTGAGAATAATGTTGCAAAAAAAATGATGGAATATCTAACATTAGATGGAATATTTGGCAATTCTGCATCTCGTTCGCACCAATTCGGTTGGAAAGCAGAAGAAGCCATTGACATTGCTAGAAATAATATAGCTAATTTAATTAATGCTGATGTTCGTGAGATTATTTTTACTTCTGGTGCCACAGAATCAAATAATTTAGCAATTAAAGGAAGTAGTCTTTTTTATAAAAAAAATGGTAATCACATTATTACGGTTAAAACTGAACATAAGTCTGTTATAGATACATGCAGAAATCTTGAAGATCAGGGATATTGTATTACTTATCTGAATCCTATGAAAAATGGTTTGATAAATTTTAAAGATTTCGAAAATGCAATTAGTAAAAAAACAATTCTTGTTTCTGTCATGCATGTAAATAACGAAATTGGTATTATACAAGATATAAGTAGAATATCTAAAATTTGTAAATTACATAAAATATTATTTCATGTTGATGCGACTCAAAGTGTTGGTAAAATACCTGTTGATGTTAAAGAATTAGGTCCTGATTTAATGTCATTTTCAGCTCATAAATTATATGGCCCGAAAGGTATTGGAGGTTTATATGTATCTCGTAGACCTCGTATTCGTTTATTAGCGCAAATTCATGGAGGTGGGCATGAACGAGGTATGAGATCAGGAACTTTACCTGTCCATCAAATTGTAGGGATGGGGGAAGCTTGCAGTATAGCAATAAAGAATATATTAATTAATTATCAACACATAATTAAAATCAGAAATCTATTCTGGAATGGTATTAAAAATATAGAAGAAGTATATTTGAATTCTGATCTTCAACATGGGTCACCTTATATTTTAAATGTTAGTTTTAATTATGTTGAAGGTGAATCTTTAATAATGGCATTAAAAGACTTAGCTGTTTCTTCTGGATCAGCTTGTACGTCTGCTAGTTTAGAAGCTTCTTATGTACTAAAAGCTTTAGGATTAAAAGATGAGTTAGCCCATAGTTCTATTCGTTTTTCATTCAGTCATTTTACAACAATTGAAGAAATAGATTATGCGATTCTATTGGTGCATCAAGCGATTAAAAAATTACGTAAATTATCTCCATTGTGGGAAATGTTTAAATCTGGAGTTGATTTAGATTCCGTAGAGTGGAAAATTAATTAATTTAAATATTAATAATTTATTAAAGGAAACAAATATGACTTATAGTAAAAAAGTAATAGATCATTACGAAAATCCTCGTAATGTGGGTTCTTTTGCTATTTCAGATTCTAGTATAGGAGTGGGTTTAGTTGGAGCGCCTGCATGTGGGGATGTAATGAAATTGCAAATAAAGGTAGATAATGGAATAATTCAAGACGCATGTTTTAAAACATATGGTTGTGGATCAGCCATCGCTGCCAGTTCTTTAATGACAGAATGGGTAAAGGGTAAATCATTAAAAGAAGCTGAAAATATTAAGAATACTAAGATAGCTGAAGAATTAGAATTACCACCTGTAAAAATACATTGTTCTATTTTAGCAGAAGATGCAATTAAAGCAGCTATTGCTGATTATAATAATAAAAAAAAATAATTTATTAAATTTAAGTGCTGGGAAATAGGTAAGCTCAGCACAATATGATTGTAAAATATATTGAATGATATAAATAAACCTTATATCTTTACATTCTTAAAATGTATATAAAATTATCCTAAAATATGTGAAATACTGAAAAATATTGAGTGGTATATGAATTATTTTGAATTATTTAATTTACCTGAAAAATTTAATATTGAAATAGTAGAATTATCTAAAAAATTTCATCAATTACAACGTAAATTTCATCCTGATTTATTTAATACTCAGTCTGAGTTGATAAGAATAAAAGCTTTGAATAATTCTACTATAGTTAATCAAGGTTATAGGATTTTAAGAGATTATTTAACTCGTGCAGAACATCTTTTATTTTTAAATGGACTAAATATTTCTGATAGAAAGAATATTGTATATGAAAAAAATTTTTTAATTGAACAATTAAGTTTTTATGAAGAAATAGATATATTAAAAAAATCATCTTTTAATAAAAAAAATTATAATAGTTTATTAATACGTATTAATCAAATTAAAAAGAAATATGAATATGAGATGGAAAAGGAATTAGAAATAAAATCTTGGAGAAAATCAGCTGTTATAGTTAACAAATTGTTTTTTTTTAGAAATTTAAAAAATGTTTTAGAAGAATTAAAACAATGATATTTATTTTTTTAAATAAATTTTTTGTCAAGTGTAAGGAATATAGTAATAATTTTAATTAAAAATTAATATTTTAATTTTATAAGAATTAAATATTAATATTTTTTATAAGGTTCAATAATGCCAAAAATTACATTTTTACCACATAAACTCTTGTTACCTAAAGGTGGTGTTTTTTATGGAAATAAAGGAGAAAGTATTTTAGATATAGCTTTACGTAATAATATTAAAATTAATCATGTATGTGAAAGATCTTGTGTATGTACAACATGTCACTGCATTGTAAGAAAAGGATTTTTATCTTTATCTTTTTGTGAAGAGAAGGAAGAAGATATTTTAGATAAAGCATGGGGATTGGAGTTAGAAAGCAGATTAAGTTGTCAAGCAAAATTAGGAGATGAAGATATAGAAGTGGAAATTCCATATAGTAATATGTAAATATTTATAAAATCTTGACACGATTTATTGAACAATGTTTAAGTTATTTTAAAATAATTTAAACATTGTTTAGCGTAGTTATTAACTATTATAAGGATTAATATTGTCTTTAAAGTATAGATTTATTGATGATCCTGTTATTTTTAACATATTTTGAAAATAGTTTTTTAGGTACTTTTTATAAGATTGATTTAAATATTTCGTTTTTTTTCCGTGGATGATAATTTTTGGTGGATTGTATCCTCCAGGATGGGCATATCTTAATTTTATTCTACTACCTTGAATGATTGGTGGTTCTTGTTTTTTAATTGCCATTTGCATAATTTTTGTTAATTGAGATGTGGTAAAAATGTCTGTGGTTGATTTGTATGTTGTATATATAGATTGTAAAAGTTTATTAAGTCCTGTTTTATGTATTGCAGAAATATAATGAATATTAGCGAATTTTAAAAATCTTAATTTATAGTTAATATTGTTTTTTATTTCTTTTTTTATTTTTTTTTTCAGTAAATCACATTTATTAAAAACTATAATAATAGCTCTTCCTATTTTAAGTACAGAATTACATAAAGATAAATCTTGATCTGAAATGTTTTCTGTAGCATCTATAATAACAAGAATGATATGTGCGTGTTTGATATTTTTAAAAGTATCATTTTTTGTAATTATATTGATATTATCATTTTTTTTATTTTTTTTATTTATGCCAGCTGTATCAATAAAAACAAAATTTTTTCTTGCATTTTTAATGGATACCCAAATAGCGTCTCGAGTAGTACCTGGTTTTTTATATGTAATTAGCCTATCTTCTTTTAAAAATGTATTAATTAGTGTAGATTTACCTACATTCGGTTTTCCTAAAACAGCTATTTTTATAGGATTTAACTGGTAATCGGTATTATTTTTTTCTTTATATATTGATATTTTTGATTTTTTTGTATTATATAAAATATATTTATTTGCTATAGGAATAATATATTTATTTAATAAAGAATCAATACCGATATTATGCATTGCCGAAACAGGAATTATTTCCTTAAATCCTAAAGAATAAAATTCAGCAGAAGCTAAGTTAGCATTTGTTTTTTCTGTTTTATTAACAATAATTATTGTTTTTTTTTGATACAAACGTATTTTATTTGCTATTTCTTTATCTTCTGACATTAACCCATCTTTATTGTCCACAATAAATAGAATTAAATTTGCTTCTTTTATGGCAGTCATCGTTTGTTTTAATATATCTATTTCTATATTTTTTGGATTTGTGATAATTCCAGCTGTATCAATCAATGATAATATTTCTTTTTTTGTAAAAATTTCTCCATATTTTCTATCTCTAGTTAATCCAGGAACGGAATCTATTAGAGCATTATTAGTTTTTGTTAATTTGTTAAATAAAGTAGATTTTCCTACATTAAGACGTCCAATTATGGTGATAGTGAATTGCATTATCAATGCTCTCCAATATATTAAAATATAAAAAATAAATGTTTTGGTGTTCTCATATTCATTGAAAATATTCATAAGTACAAGTTTTAATTTTTCATTTTTCATTTTTAGATATAAATTATATTTTTGATGTTTTTAATTCTTTAATTAATCGATTATTTTTTATTTTTTGATAAATTTTATTTTTATTGACTTAATATTAAATATTATTAAATTATAAGTTCGATATTTTT